>CAYMAG010000120.1:0-2544 GCA_964388335.1 uncultured Vicinamibacteraceae bacterium
ACTTGCAGCATATCCAGCTCAACGGCGATCCCGGCCCAGACGATCCAGCGGGCTCAGCACACCGCGCCCACCCTGGTTCAAGACGTGCGTGTAGATCATCGTCGTGCTGACGTCCCGGTGGCCCAATAGCTCCTGAATCGTGCGGATGTCGTAGCCGGCCTCGAGCAGATGAGTGGCGAAGGAATGCCGCAACGAATGGCAGGTGGCGGGACGTGCAATGTCAGCAGCACGAGCGGCGGCCCTCACGGCGCGCTGACCACGGACTCGTGCAGGTGATGGCGGCGGTGCTCCCCGGTGGTGGCCTCCAGATAGTGCCGCGTTGCCGGGAACACCCACTGCCACCCCCATTCCCGAGGTGCCCCCGGGTACTTGGTGGCCAGACCGCCGGGAAGCGCCACCGCGCCGTGGCCAGCCAAGAGGTCGGCGTCGTGCTGCGCCTTGACGCGCGCAAGATGGGCGCGCAAGGGCCCGGCGAGCGCCGCCGGCAGCATGGTGACGCGATCCTTGCCACCTTTGCCGTCGCGAACGGTCACCTCGCCGCGCACGAAGTGAAGGTCTTTCACGCGAAGCGTCGCGCACTCGAGCAGACGCAATCCCGCCCCATACATCAGCGACGCCATCAACCAGACAGGGCCGTCGAGACGAGAGAGGAGCGCCGACACTTCGTCCCGGCTCAGCACCACCGGCAGGCGTGCCGGACGCTGGGCGCGGACGATCTGGTCCATCCACGGCAGTCGCTGCTCGAGGACGACCTCGAACAGGAACAGGAGCGCACTGAGCGCCTGGTTCTGCGTGGACGCGCTCAGCCCGCGGTGGGCGAGGCTGGACAGAAACGCCGTGACCTCACGTGCGCCGAGTTCGCGCGGGTGACGCCGGCCATGGAACACGATGAACCGGCGGATCCAGGCGACGTAGGCGTCCCCTGTGCGCCGGCTGTAGTGACGAAGCCGCGTCGCCTCCCGAACGCGGTCGAGCAGCTTCGGCGGTTGCGGAGTGTCGTGCGCAGGTCCCATGCTGGCATGGGTCTGAGAGATTCGTGCCAGTGTGACATCGGCGCAAGACGGCGTTGGCGGGCGCCCGCTACCGGATCGGTACGCAGAAATCGCAACCGTCGATTGGCCTGGGTCTGCAGAAACCGTACGTCCAAGCCAGCGGCGCCGTCCGCGAGCCAACGGCCACGACAGATTGTTACCGCAGCACGCCGGCGCGTGCGAGGCGCCGGGCGTACAGAAACAGCGCGACGGCAATCGCGAAGATCACGCCGCTGAACACGAGACCGAACGTGCCCATGATCTCGGCGCCGTTGGTGAGCCCGAAGTTGTAGATCGTGGTGATCACCATCGTGGCCAGCGAGACACCGAAGACCGGCACCGCCCACCGATTGCGCAGCAGGAGCAGCACCGATCCGAGCACGCCGCCCCAGACGCTCAGCGCCCACATCGAGACCACCCACGCCGGGAAGGCGTAGAAGTACGTCAGCTGCTCTGGCGTGAACTGGCTCATGTACGACTCGTTGCGGGTCTGGGTCATGAGGTAGTCGAACGCGCCCACGCTGTTCCACAGCAGGGCGAGGACTCCGACCAGCCACAGGTGCCAGGGAGTGCCGGCTTTCGATGCGGGCGTCGGATCGGTCACGAGGCCTCCAGTCGGGCGTACTCGTAGGTCCGTCAGTTCAGCGATGGCGGCACGCTAGCACGACCGGCGGGCGCCATCAAGGACGAGACAAACGACGGGCCCCTGGCCGGCCGCGTACGCGGGACTCTGGACCGCGGGCCGGAAGTCGCGGTCGGGCGCCTGCTGCGCCGACAGCGTCAGGCCACACGCGATCACCGTCGTCGCTACTGCCAGGACGCCTGGCCGCATCCGTCACTCTCCGTCGAAAGGGATACCAGTCGTTCCGGAACGAGCGTCCGGGTCAGCGCGGGGCATCCGGACTGGCCATCTCCACCCCACTGGCGTGCAACCACAGCATCACCGCACGGGCGACCGAAGCGCGCGCACCGCCCACCGCAACTTCGCCGACGATGCCCGGCGGTTCGCGAACGTCTCGTCCTTCGTCGAGCGAATCACGCTATCCGCGACGGCAGCATACACGCCCGCGCGACGGCCCGCCTGGAACGCCTTCTTCACGCGCCGGTCCTCACCGGAGTGGAACGTCAGCACCGCCACACGGCCGCCGGGCGCGAGGCAGGCCGGCAGCGACTCGAGCAGTTTTTCGAGCGCCGTGAACTCGTCGTTCACCGCGATGCGCAGGGCCTGGAACGTCCGGCGCACCGACATCTTCACGTCCGCCTTGCTCAGCGTCGGCAGGGCTTTCGTCAGTCCGAGCCGGACGTTGCGCTCGAGCGCGTGCGTGGTCGTCACCGGCTGGCGCGTCAGCAGCCGGGCGATGAGCCGGGCGCGCGGTTCGTCCGCGTTCCTGCGCAGCAGATCGTCGAGCGCGTCCTCGTCGAGCCTCTCCACCAGGCGCCACGCCGGTTCGCCGCGCGTCGGATCCATGCGCAGGTCGAGCGGGCCGGGATACTTGTAGCTGAAGCCGCGCGC
>CAYMAG010000120.1:2644-13500 GCA_964388335.1 uncultured Vicinamibacteraceae bacterium
GCAGTCACTGCCCGCGCTCTCCCACGCGCCGGATGCGCAGGAAGTTGGCATCGGGCCGCGTGAGGTCGGCATTGACGCTGACGAAGACGATCGTGTCACCGCTGCGCAGGACGCCGCGCTCGAGCAGTTGCCGCTCGATGTCCGTCCCGCCGGGGTCGGCCCATGGACCGCGGTCAATCGCCAACGGTTCGAGGCCCCGGTGCAGCATGAGCCGGCGGGCGGTGCTCTCGGTGGGCGTGATGGCGTGTACGGGTACGGTCGGGCGCAGCGACGACAGCATGCGCGCGGTCTTGCCGTCGCGCGTCACGGCCACGATGGCATCGGCGCGCGCGCTGCCCGCGAGCGTGATGGCCGCCTCGCAGATGGACTTGTTGTGGGGCACGTCGAGCACGCCGGCCTCGACGGCGGGACGAGGCGTGTTGTGCAGGCTCTCGACGTCGCGAATCACCGCGTCGAGCATGCGCACCGCCTCGACCGGATAGTCGCCCGATGCCGTCTCGCCCGACAGCATGATGGCGTCCACCGAGTCGTCCACGGCATTCGCGGCGTCGCTGACCTCGGCGCGCGTCGGCCGGGGCGCCGTGCGCATCGACTCGAGCACCTGCGTCGCGACGATGACGGGCAGCCCGAGCGCCTGAGCCCGGCGCGTGATGTCCTTCTGGATACGCGGCACGCTCTCGAGCGGCACCTCGTTGCCGAGGTCACCGCGCGCCACCATGACACCGTCAGACTCGGCGAGAATCGCGTCCAGATTCGTGAGTGCCTGCGGCCGTTCGATCTTGGCGATGAGCGCGACCGACGCATGCACTTTGCCCAACATCACGCGCACGTCGCGCAGGTCCTGCGCACGCTGCACGAAGCTCAGCGCGACCAGGTCGACGCCCATCGACAGGCCGAACTGGAGATCGGCCTCGTCCTTCTCGGTCATGGCCGCGGCCGGCAGCGCGACGTCCGGCGCGTTGATGCCCTTGTGCTCGCCGAGGTCGCCACCCACGACCACCTCCGACTCGAGCCGCTCACCGTCGGTCCGCAGCACCCGCAGTTCGAGCTTCCCATCGTCGAGCAGCAGGCGCATGCCGGGCTCGACTGCCGCAGCCAGCCCGGGAAACGTCGTGTAGACGACGCCCGCCGAGCCGACGGCGTCACCGGTGGCAATCGTCAGGCGGCCCCCGCGCCGCAGCAGCATCGGCAGCCCGTCGGGCAGGCGTCCCGTGCGGATCTTCGGGCCGCTGAGATCCTGGAGCACGGCCAGCTGGCGCGACACGGCGGCGGCGGCACGGCGCACCCTGGCCGCGCTCTCGGCGTGTTGTTCGCGGGTGCCATGCGAGAAGTTCAACCGGAAGATGTCGACACCGGCCACCGCCAGCGCGGTGACACGCTCGTCGGTCGCACTGGACGGGCCGAGCGTGGCGATGATTCGGGTCTGACGCATGCGGAAGGGCCTCAGCATACAATCTCGCCTGCACCGGAGGCCAGTTACGCCATGCCTGCCCACAGCATACACACCGCCGGTCGACAGCTGCGCGATCGGACGCTCCGAGCCAGGGACTTGCTCGAGTCGTGCCTGGCGCGCATCGATGCGCTCGACGGTGCCCTGAACGCCTTCATCCTCGTGGACCGCGACGGGGCGCGTGCCGCGGCCGACCTCGCGGATGTCGAACTCGACGCCGGTCGCTGGCGGGGACCGCTGCACGGCATCCCCCTGTCCCTCAAGGACCTGCTCGATCAGGAGGGCCTGCCGACAACCGCCGGGTCACGGTCGATGCACGCGGTGGCGCGCGCCGATGCGCCATGCGTGGCCCACCTGCGCGCTGCCGGCGCCGTCTTCGTCGGCAAATGCAACATGCACGAGTTCGCCCTGGGCACGACCACCGATGACTCGGGGTTCGGGCCCGCGCACCATCCTCTCGACGTGACGCGCTCGCCGGGTGGGTCGAGCGGCGGGTCGGCGATCTCGGTCGCCACGGGCATGAGTCTGGGGACGATCGGGTCGGACACGGGCGGGTCCATCCGCATTCCGGCCGCGGCGTGCGGGCTGGTCGGGCTGAAGCCTGCGTGGGGCGAGGTGTCGCTCGAAGGTGTCGTCCCTCTGAGCAGGACGCTCGACTGCGTCGGACCACTTGCGACGACCGTCGAGGACGCCTGGGTGCTGCTCGATGGTCTGACCGGAAAGCGTTCGGCGATGCCGGACGTGCCCGCATTGGCCAGTGGCCGCGCGCTCGTCCCGTGGCACCTGCTCGAGTCGGCCGTGGATGCCGATGTCCGGCGGGTGTTCGACGGGGCGCTCGATCGCCTGCGGACGGCGGGCCTGCGCACCGATGAGGCCACGCTGTCGACGGCGCCGACCTTCATGCCCACCTACTTCACGATCGTCATGGCGGAGGCGATCGCGTACCACGCGCCGAGAATGGCCGCGCATGCCGCCGAGTACACGCCGCGCGTGCGCGTGCGCCTCGACGGCGTCGCGCCACCACCGGCCGACGCATACGCCGCGGCCCTGGATCAGCGCGCCGTGATCGAGCGCGAGGTGGACGCGCTGGTCGGCACGGGCGACATCCTCGTGTTACCCGCGCTCGCGATCGAGCCGCCGCCGATCGGCGCCGAGTCCGTGAAGGCCGGAGGGCTGGACATGCCGGTGCGCGCCGCCATGCTCAGGCTCACCCAGCCGTTCAACATGTCGCGGCACGCGGCCCTGACCCTGCCCTGCGGCACGACATCCACGGGATTCCCGGTGGGCTTCCAGATCGTGGCGCGCAGCTCGGCCGACGCCGTGGCCTGGGGACGTGCCATGCAGGACGTGTTCGAGTACGATCGCTGATCGCATGCTGTCCTGGGCGTTTCATCGATGGGAACACAAGCTCGCCAACCGGACGAATGACCGCGTGGTGCGGCCGTTCGAGTGGGGACGAGACTGGCTGTCGTCGGACCGCACGGACCTCCCTGAGGGGGATGCCGAGGCCCTGGACGTCTATGCCGCGCGGGCACTCGCCGACAGCGACCGGTTCTTCGACGTGACGCCGACGAGCAGCTACCACCTCGATGCGGCGGGCCATCTCACCTTCGAGAGCCAGCGCACCACACCGCACCCCGAGAACAACGTCGTGCACGCCCGCCTGTACCGCGCCGAGGGGCCGCAGCGGCGAGCGGTGCTGGTGCTGCCGCAGTGGAATGCCAACGAGGGCGGCCACGTGGGCCTGGCGAAGCTGTTCGCGCGTTTCGGGATCACCGCGCTGCGCCTCAGCCTGCCCTACCACGATTGGCGCATGCCCCCGGAACTCCATCGCGCCGACTACATCGTCAGCAGCAACGTCGGCCGGACGCTCGAGGTGTGCCGGCAGGCCGTGCTGGACGCGCGGCGCGCCGTCGCGTGGCTCGCGTCGCAGGGCTACACGTCGATCGGCATCTGCGGCACGAGCCTCGGGTCGTGCCTCGCGATGCTGACGGCCGCGCACGAACCGCTCATCAAGGCCGCAGCGCTCAACCACATCTCGCCGTTCTTCGCGGACGTCGTGTGGGAGGGACTCTCGACGCGGCACGTACGGGCGGGGCTCGAAGGCCAGATCGACCTCGAACGCCTGCGCCGCCTGTGGCTGCCGATCAGCCCGCACCCGTACCTGGAGCGCGTGCGTGACATGCACACCCTGCTCGTCTACGCGCGCTACGACACCACCTTTCCCGTACATCTGTCGACGCTGCTGGTGGACGAGTTCCGGCAGCGCGGCCTGCCGCACACGCTGAAGGTGCTGCCGTGCGGGCACTACAGCACGGGCTCCACGCCGTTCAAGTACCTGGACGGCTACTGGCTGACGCGCTTCCTCACGCGGGCGCTGTAGACGGGGAACAGCAGGCTACAGGCTACAGGCTACGGGCTACGGGCTACGGGCTACGGGCTACGGGCTACGGGCTACGGGCTACGGCTCGGTCAATGGTCCACGGGGCTTGCCCCGCCGTAGCCTCGGCGGAGGCGGGCTGCCGTCGACCGGGCCTGAAGCCTGAGGCCCGTTGAACATCACAGATAGCTGAGGATTCCGCGCAGGGCGGTACCGAAGACATCGGCGAGGGCGCTGACGAGCGGAGACACGTCGCCCGTGGCGACGGCATCAGCCACCGTCACCGGGTCCGTCAGCAGCAGCCAGAGAGTCGCCACGGCAAGCGTCGCACCGACAGCCGCCACCACCCCGGCGAGGCTCAATCCGGCCCTCACCAGACTCATGCGGAATTCCCCCCTCCCGGGAGTCAATGACGAACGGCCCGGCCGGACGGTTCGCGTCCCCATCATCACATGGCTTGCCGCTGGCGGTGCAAGCCCATGTGACGAGCCGTCACGTCCCCGGCCAGGGGCTACCCCTGCGCGAGGAGCATCAGGCATGAAGCATGAAGCCAGGGGTTCACGCGGAGGCGCGGAGGGGCGCGGAGACGTTGCCAATGACTGATGCACCAGACACCATGAGCCCAGGTCACTCGACGACATCACCGGCGCCACGTCGACGCAGCCTGGAAGATTCACCGATCCCTCGGCCCCGGCCTGCTCGAGTCTGTCTATGGCGCCGTGCTGGCACGCGCGCTGGTGCCTCAGGGGTTCAAGGTCGAACGGCAGAAGATGGTGCGGTTCGAATACGGCGGGATGATCGTCGACCAGGGGTTTCGTGTCGATTTCCTCATAGAGGACCGCGTCATCATCGAGCTGAAGTCCGTCGGGAAACTGGCCCCCGTTCACGGCAAGCAGATCCTGACCTACCTGCGCCTGCTGAAACTTCAGGTCGGCCTCCTGATCAACGTCGGCGGCGCCACCCTGAAGGAAGGGCTGCAGCGCATCGTGAACAACCTTCAGCCAGCCTCGTCGCCACACCTCCGCGTGAACCGACCCTCAACGGGTGGTCTCTCCGCGCCCTCCGCGCCTCCGCGTGATCTCCCGGCCCCTTCCGCGCCTCCGCGCCTCCGCGTGACCCTCTGGCCCCCTCCGCGTGATGAAGCCCGTCCCTACCTGAGCAGGTCATCGGCCAGGCGCTCTTCGATGACGCCCATCTTCACCTCGTCCAGGCCACGACGCGCCGTGTCGGGGTCGCCGACGATGACGGCCTTCATGGCGTCGCTGGTGAGCCAGGTGCGCGCGAGCCGGGTGACGTCGTCTGCCGTCACGGCCTCGACGCGCTCGACGAAGCGATCGAAGGTGTCGTCGGGCAGATCGAAGAGCGCCAGCTGAGCGGCCGACCTGGCGACCTGCTCCGCGGTCTCGAACCCGCGAGCGTAGCCCCGCGTCAACGAGCCCTGTGCGCTGCCGAGTTCGTCGGCGGTGACTGGGCGGCTCGACCCGAGGGCGTCGAGTTCTGTGAGGATGTCCTGGAGCGAGGCGGCGGTGGCGTCCGACTGCACGCTGGCCTGCACGAGGAACGGTCCGGGCTCCTTGAGGAACTGGAAGCTGCTGCGAGCGCCGTAAGTCACTCCTTTCTCTTCGCGGAGCTTCGAGTTGATGCGGCTCACGAACGCCCCGCCGAGCAGCGTGTTGGTGACCACGAGGGCGTGGTAGTCGGGCGTCGCGCGCGCCGCAGCCACGCGGCCGACGCGGAGTTCCGACTGTGCCGACCCGCGGCGCGGCACGAAGACCATCCGTGCCTGGTCTGCCGGCAGCACACCACGGGACGGTGTCACGGTCTGCCGCTCGCGTGGCGCCACCTGCGACGACACGAGCCGCTCCAGCTCGTCGTGCGAGATGTCACCCACTGCCACGATCGTCACGGGGGTTCGGGCATACGCTGCGTGCCGCGCACGCACGGCGTCGATGTCGAACGACGCGAGGCTCGTCTCGGTGCCGAGCGACGCACGTCCGTACGCGTGCCTCCCGAAGAGGTGCTGCATCGCCACGAGATCGGCGAGCGCGGCCGCCGAATGGCGCAGTTGCCGCACGCGGTTGAGCCGCAGCGCGCGGACACGGTCGAGGTCGTCCGGGTCGAGGCGGGGACGCTCCGCGATCGCCGCGAGCAGGCCGATGGCGCGTTCACGGTGCGCCGACAGCGCCGTGAGCGAAAGGATCGTCGCGTCGTGACCGATGTCGGTGTCGAGCTGCCCGCCAATGCGAGCCAGCGCGTCGTGCAGCGCCGGCATCGTCAGATCGTGCGTGCCCTCGTCCAGCATGTCGGCCGTGAGCGCCGCCAGACCTGGCGTCGAGACGGCATCGGCCGCGCTGCCCGCGTGCCACAGCCAGAGGACGTGGACGAGCGGCAGTTCGCGCCGCTCGACCGACCAGAGGTGGAAGTTCGGCGCGAGCGTGCTGCGCGTCAGCTTCGGAAAGTGCAGGCCGGGCGCGTGGACCGGCTCCGGCATCTGCCGACGGTCGAGCGTCATGCCACCACCGCCGGGGACGCATCCGACAGGCCGAGCGCCTGCCGGCCGACCGGCACCACGCCGAGTGCCACCGCGGGCCGGGTGAGCCACCGCGCCGCGGCGCGCCGCAGACCGTCTGCCGTGGCGTCGACGTAGCGCGCGAGGTCGCGGGTGATGAACCCCGGGTCGTGCCGATACGTGTTGTACGCGTTGAGCTGATCCGACTTGCCGGAGAACCCGCCGACGGTCTGCAGGCGATACACGAAGTGCGCCTCGGCCTGTGCCCGCGCACGGGTCAACTCGTCCTCGTCCACCGGCGCGGCGGTCAGGGAGGCGATCTCGTCGCGGATGGCCGCGTGCAGATCATCGAGGGACACCCCCGGCGCCGCCGTTGCGACGACCTGGAACATGCTGGTCAGTTCGCGTGACGACTGTACGGCTGTGACCTCGGTGGCCATGCGCCGCTCCACGACCAGCCGGCGGTAGAGCCTCGACGCCTTCGCGCCAGCGAGCACGTCGGCCGCCAGGTCGAGGTCGGCATCGCCCTCGTCGAACAGCGCCGGCGAGTGCCATGCCAGATAGAGCCTCGGCAGCTCCACGCGGTCCTCGAGCACCAGGCGGCGCTCCGCGGCGAGCGTGCCGGCCTCGGCATGCACCGGCGCCACGGCCGGCCCGGTGGGAATGTCGCCGAAGTAGCGCTCGGCCAGCCTGAAGCCGTCGTCGGTGGCGATGTCACCCGCCAGCACGAGCGAGGCGTTCCCGGGGTGGTAGTAGGCCTGGAAGAACGCGTGCACTTCGTCGAGGCTCGAGGCGCGCAGGTCGTCCGAGAAGCCGATGGTCGGCCAGCTGTAGGGGTGCTGCGCGTCGAACAGGGCGTCGGCCACCGCGATGCTCGCCATGCCATACGGACGATTCTCGTAGTTCTGCCGGCGCTCGTTCAGCACGACCTCCCGTTGCGTGTCGAACTTCGCCGCGGTGAGCGCGGGCAGCAGGTGGCCCATGCGGTCGGACTCGAGCCAGAGAGCCAGCTCGACCGCCCCGACGGGGACCACTTCCCAGTAGTTCGTGCGGTCGGCACTCGTGGACCCGTTCACCGACGCACCGGCACGCTGCAGCGGTGCGAAGTACCCGCTGTCGTGATGCGCCGAGCCCTCGAACATGAGGTGCTCGAACAGGTGTGCGAAGCCGGTCCGGCCGCGTTGCTCGTTCTTCGAGCCGACGTGGTACCAGAGATTGACGGCCACGAGCGGCAGGGCGGCATCCTCGTGGACGATGACGTCCAGGCCGTTGGCGAGCGTGTGTTTCGTGAACGGGATCTGCATGCGGGTGAGCCGAGGCGCCGGCCGGCCTCACGAGACCGGCGTGAGCGGGATGGTCCTGAACGAGCTGATCGACACCTGCGCGGCGATCTGCTCGGCCACTGACACGAGCGCGCGCGCCGCCGGGGCGTCCGGTGAACTCAGGACGATCGGCAAGCCGAGGTCGCCGCCGGTGCGGACGGGTTCGGCGATGGGCACGGCTCCGAGGAACGGAATGGACAGGTCGAGGGCGAGGCGCTCGCCGCCGCCCCGTCCGAACAGGTCGCTTTCGCGGCCACATCCTGGACACGTGTAGAAGCTCATGTTCTCGACGAGCCCGAGCACGGGCACCGAGAGCTTCTGGTACATCTGGACCGCGCGGCGCGAGTCGGCCACCGAGACGGTCTGCGGCGTTGTCACGACCACGGCGCCCGTCACGCTGACGTGCTGGCTGAGACTCAGCGCGACGTCACCCGTGCCCGGCGGCATGTCGATGACGAGGTAGTCGAGGTCGTTCCAGCGCACGTCGTGCAGGAACTGGCGCATGACGCTGTGCAGCATCGGCCCCCGCCAGATCACGGCTTCCGCGTCGGTGGTCAGGAACCCCATCGACACGCACTGCACGCCGAACTTCTCGACCGGAATGATGCGGCTGCCGTCCGTCTCGAGCTGCGCCTGGACGCCGAGCATGATCGGCACGTTGGGCCCGTAGATGTCGGCGTCGAGCAGCCCGACGCGACTGCCCTTCTGCGCGAGCGCCATGGCGAGGTTGACGGCCACGGTCGTCTTTCCGACGCCCCCCTTGCCCGCGCCGACGGCGATGATGTTCTTCACGCCGGCGATGGGCTGGCGTCCGCCCTGTGGCAGCGCCGTGGACCGCACGCTCGACGTCATCTCGATGCGCACGTCGCGGACGCCCTCGAGGGCCGCCACCGCGGCATGCGCCTGATCGCGCAGCTGGTCCTTCACCGGACACGCCGGTGTCGTCAGCTCGATGGCGAACGCCACGACGCCATCGTCGCCGACGGTCAACTGCTTGATGAAGCCGAGCGACACGATGTCGCGGCGGAGATCGGGGTCTTGTACGACGCGCAGGGCATCGAGGACGGCGTCGGCGGAGGGCATGGGCATGGCGCGGTGGCGATCTTATCAGGCCCGCGCGATTCCGCTCCAAGAGACGCGGAGCGCGGCCGGGACGGTCCCGACCACGCTCCAGAGGTCGCCCGATCCGGCGGACGTCGAGGTCAGTTGCCGCTGACCTGCTTCATCGCCATGTCGCCGACGATCGGCAGCTTGAACCACTCGCCCTGGTACGCCTTCAGCATGAGGACGATCCAGAGGATGAGACCGAGCGGCACAAGGAACAGGCTGAAGAGCGACAGCAGCCAGCCGATGATGGGAATGAATCCTACGATGATGAAGCCGATGTTGATGATGAACAGGCCGATGAAGGTCATCACCGACTGCATCGCGTGGAAGCGGACGAACTTGCTGTCCTTTTCGATCACGAGGAACACGATGCCCGTGATGAAGCCTGCCACGTAGGTGAGCAGACCTGCCAGGTTGGCATCGAGTCCGGTGGACGACTTCTCCTGTACGACGTTCATGCGCGATTCACTCCTCTGGTTCTCGACACCCCTCGACACCGGCACGCGCCGACTCAGCAGCGCTACCTCAGCAAACGTCATCGGGCGGCCGGCCGAACGGCGCTGCGATCGATGGTGGGGAACCGTGGGCATCATACACGCATTGACGAGTTCTCGAAGGCCCGCTTGCCGTCGGCCCGGAGCAGCACCCACGCCGAATACACCGCGAGCGCGGTGCCGAAGGGAATCACGAACAGATTGACGACCGCGAGCACGAGCGCGGCCAGGCGCGCCCAGGGGCGATACGCGCGAATCGCCCAGCCCACGAGGGCGAGTGTGGCGGCCCAGAGGGCGAAGACCACGGCGAGTCCGAAGAACACCGCGGCCGCGAGACTGGTCGGTACGTCGCGGCCGTCCGGGCCTGAGAGACCGAACGCACCGAAGCCGAGCGACGCCAGCGACAACGAGACGAGCAATGACAGCCAGCCGGCCACCAGATAGAGGCGCCCCACCAGGTCGACGTGCACGGCGATGCGAGTCACCGGACGCGCACGCGCACGTCGAGCAGCACCGACGCGTGCGGCGCCTCGAGGCGGTAGCGCAGGCGTGCCCCGTCCTGCACGTCCGCCGGCACCCGCAGCACGACGTATCGGGACGCGGGCGCGACGCCAGCCCCACGACACGTCGGGCATGGATCGCCCCAGGCCTCGCCGCGTCCGCCGCACGATCCGCACAGAGACGACACGACCACTTCGGCCGGCACGCGCGAGATGCGCGCCGTCCGGCGTCGTGGGATCTCGATCACCAGCGTGCAGCGCGTGAGGGGTTCCGCCTGTGCGAGGAACGCCCGGCACATCCTGTCGGCGGGACCGGCCAGCGATGGAAAGTCCAGCGCCACGTCGTCGCGCCAGTAGACGGGCATCGACACATCGGGCTCCAGGCCGCGCGCGCGTCCCTCGAGGCGCAGCCGACCGGCGGGCACGGGCGAGCCCGGCACGGCGCGCCACCAGGGCGCACGTCGCTCGCCGTCACTCACGCGACGCGAACCATCCCAGACGTCGGCAATGCGATAGTAGTCGTGCACCGTGCTGCCCGTGTGCGCGCGCCGCGCGCCGAGGGGCTAGCGTAGGGACGCGCTCCCCGGGTTGTCAAGCGGCGATGCACCCGCGATTGAGGTGGGGAACGAGAGGTGTGCGATGAAGCTGGAGTGTCCGATGTGCGGCGAGTACATGCGTCTGCGGGAAGTGGAACAGGTGCGGCGCATTCCGGGCACCTTGCAGGACTCGCGGCGGAAGGTCACCGAGTGGATCTGTCCCGAGTGCGACTACTTCGAAGGGGCGGAGGACGGAGCTGCGGCCGACAATCCGGACGCCACCTCGAAGGACCACTCGCGGTGACGCGCGAGGCGCAGGTTCAGTCGAACGGCAGGCGCGCAGGCCGTGGGGCGATGTGGCGCGGCGCGTCCGCGTAGACCAGCCGCCCCTCCACACGGTGTTCCGGCCAGAGCCGTGCGACGGCGTCGCGGTAGATGTCGAGCTGACGCTGGTGCCAGCGACGACGCTGGCCCGTCTTGAACTCGAGCACCATGAGCACGCCGTCCACCGGCACGACGCAGTCGATCGTGCCGCGTACCAGCCGTGCCGCGCCGTCC
>CAYMAG010000121.1:0-13413 GCA_964388335.1 uncultured Vicinamibacteraceae bacterium
AGTTCGTACGTCGCGGCGTGCAGACGGGCGGCGAGTTCGGCGATGGCATCGCCAACCTGTTCGACGGACGTCTCCGGCAGACAGCCGATGGACGTGCAATCGACCGGCTCGCCTCGCGGCACCACCGATGGCAGACGAGATGTTATGGCAGATGTTACTGATGACATACACGATAGTAACATCGCGTGTTGTGACGTCCGTGGCGGCCGCAGCGCGCCACAATAGCCGGCGTACTGACGACGATCATGTCATGCACGTGGAACGCGCCATGTGCGCCCGGCAGGGCGGCGAGAGAGGCATTCCTGCCGCTGCTGTCGACATCTCGCGAACGTCGCCAGAAAAGCTGTCAAGGACAAAACGCGCGCTCGCGACGTATCTCGAGCGGCGTGTCATTCGTTGGCCGAGGCGCCACGACCTGCCCGGCAAAGGCGTCACGCGCGTGGATGTTGTACTGACCCCGCTGACTCAACTAAGTCGCCTTGGCGTCCAGAGGTGCCTTCGCGGGATCTGGCAGCGAGGCTGTGTGAAGCGGCCGCGGTGGCGGTGACACCCGAGGCAGCGTCGGTCGCGCACGGCGGCGCGCGGCCACGACGACGAAGTCGCTGGCGAGATCGCCGGCCTGGATCAGGCAATGCTCGATGCGCAACAGGTTGTCCAGGACATCCATCGACTCCTCGTCATCGAGCCGGAAGTTCCCCGCGATGCCGTGGAGCAGGAACTGCAGGATCGTGCCGCCAGCGGGGTTGTGCTCCACGATGTCGAAGTACTGACCCACCACATCCAGAATGTCCGCGGAACGCACGGCCTCCGATGGGTCGGCCTCCGCTGTCTCCCGGGGGCAGGGGATGGCAGGACCCTCGGCGACCTCGCTCGTGCCGTCGGGCCGGCGTCGACGGCGCAGACGACGCGGGATCAGGGCGAACGCTGCGCGAATGGCATCCTTCTGGTGGGACGGCATGTCGAACCGGTTGGGTCCGACGTACTCGTTGAGGAACAGCCAACCGTCAGACGTGAGACCGCGGGCGACGTTCTCGCACACCCGCTCCAGTGCCTCGATGTGGTGCAGGGAGTTGTTGAACCAGATGGCGTCGTAGCGCTCGGCCGCGATCTCCGCGGTGTTCGCGTCCCGCACCGCGTAGTGGATGTCGTACCTGCCCTCGTCCTCGGCGAGCCGGCGTGCCGTGTCGATCGCGCGTTCCGAGATGTCCCAGGCGTCGCAGGCGAGGAAGGCCGGAAACAGCGAGAGGTGACGCTCGAGTTCGCCCCTGCCGCAGCCGATGCTGAGCATCCGCTCGACCGGAATCCGGCCGGCCAGGTGCTGGAACACGCAGTCGTTGACCCAGCTGTCCTCGCGTCGCCCACGCGTCGCACCCAGCATGTAATGGCGGAAGACACGCGGAAGGGCCAGCCAGTACACGTCAGGAGAGAAGTCTTCGGGCGAGTCCAGTTTTCGGGCCCAGTGCCCGGCGACCCTGGCGGCATTGTCAGCGGGCGTGTCGTTCATGTCCCTCAGGAGGCGAGTGGCAAGCACATGTTACTCGCTGATCGGTCCAGCAGGGGAAGTCAGGCATTGGAAGGGGATGGAATCGGCACCTCACCAGACCCGTACTGCTGGCGTGCCGCGTCGAGTTCCTCCTCCGTCCACGTGGCCAACCGCGCCGGTGCCAGCACCTTCACGAACCGCCCGAAACCGAGAATCCAGTTCCTCAGCGCGTAGTCGTCGGTGACGTCCAGCGTCATCACGGTGGATCCGTCCGTGCGATCCTTGAACTGTTGTGAGGCGTGCCAGGTGCGTTCCTTCACCAACGCTGCGACTTGCGGATGAAACCGGAGCCGCACCTTGCAGGTCGCACCACCGCGGTGTACGCCGATTGAGTTCCTGAAGGGATCGGCATCGAGTTCCGCGACCGGTTCGAACGTCGCCTCCTGGACGCTCACCTTCTTGATGCGCTCGACCGCGAACGTCCGCAATTCCGCGTACTTCGGCACGAACGCGATCAGATACAGGCCGCCCTGCGCGTGAACCAGACGGGACGGATGCACGATGTACACCTTCTCGCGCCGACTGTCGAGCGAGTGGTACTGCATTGAGGTCACCCGTTCGCCGAGAATGGCTTCGAGCAGGCGAGCGGTGATTTCGTAGGTATGCGCGCCCTGGCGCTTCGCGTGCTCCTGCTTGGCCGAGATGACGCGCGGCAGTTTGTCGAGAAACTTCTTCATCGCCGGCGACAGGACGGCTTCGAGCTTGTCGAATGCGCTGCTGATGTCGTGTCGCAGCCCCGTCCCGGCCAGGCACTCGATCAGCGCGCGGCTGAAATACAGCGCGGCGAGTTCCGGAAGCGTCAGGCCGCTGCGGCCCAGCGCGCCCATCGCGCGCGCGTCCAGGCGCCAGAACTTGGCGCCCCCGACGATCTCGTCGTACACGGGAAATCCGGCCACCTGAAGCGCCTCGAGGTCCCGGCGAATCGTCCGCGTGCTGACCGACAGTTCAGTCGCCAGCCTTGGAATCGACTGCGCTCTCATCGTTGCGATCCGCTGCAGGATCGTCCACTGTCGAATCAATTCGCTGTTGCGTCCCATGGGTCGGCCCTCACGCCTGAATCGCCGGCCGGTTGTCGATCCCGGCACCGATCGTGAGGTTGTCCACTCCTGTCATAGCAGCCGCGTATGCTGGAGCTGACTGAGAGGACGATACCAGACTGAGAGGACGATACCAGATGGACAAGAGAGATCACACGCTTCGGGAAGTCTTGCTCGAGAAACGCGACGAGCCGTTCGCATCACTCGACGAGCTGGTTGAGCACTGCCATCGCGCACTGAGCGCACATCTGTGGACGACGTGCCGCTGGTCGCAGGACGGCGCGGGCTGGAAGGTCGGCGATTTCAACTACCTTGTCGTGTCTGTCGCGCCGGATGCCGATTCGAGCCTGTACGTGCAGTTCTGGTCCGAGCCACGCGAGGGCGTGTTGACCGAAGTCGGGTCTGGTGAATGGTGCCCGGGTGCAGTTCGCTACATCGGGCCCGCGCAGCGCAAAGCCCTGGACGCCCGCGGCTACACCCGTGGGGGCCGCGCACAGAACTACCAGAAAGAGGTCGACGTCGACTCGGCCGCTGCCGCAGAAGGCGCCGCACTGGAGGTGCTGCAGATCTTCTTCGACGTGTTCGGATATCGCGGTCAGTATCAGCTCGACGTCGAGCGACATCGTGGCGAGCGTGCCGATCGCGACCTTGTCTACACCGCCGTGACCTCCCACGACTTCGCGAAGGTCGCGTCTCGTGCTGGCTTCGATGCGACGGTGACCAACCGTGACGACACACCCATCGTGGCGCTCACACGTGGTCGGCGCGCATTCTTGGCGCTCATGGACGGGCCATTGCCCCGGCAGCATCTGTTTTCGCTGATCGCCTTCCAAGCGGAGCTGAGGCTGAAGTGGCTCGTGACGGACGAGGCGATCGCGCAGGTCAATTCAACGATGCAGTTCGTCAAGATCTGGCGCACCGGCAGGTACACGGTCCGCATGCACATGGCGATCGCGCTCGACGGCGGCGTGACCGCGGCCTGGCTCGCCCAGTCGCTTCACAACTGGATGAGCAGCTGGCGCGCCTGCGAGCGACAGCTCCGACGTGGCCTCGTGCCGGCGAAGCGCCGCAGGGCATCATCGGCGGGCGCGGAACTCGTTCAGTGAGGATCCGCTTCATCCCGAGGATGAATCTCGAAGCGCAACGCTGCTGCTGCTGATGCCGCCACGGTGTCGCCGGTCTGCGTACGAATCGGCTGCTCCAGCCAGATGTCGACCTCAACGACGCCAGGCTGCTCGAACACGAGCTGGCCATCCAGGGATATGCTACCCGCGCCCATGCCTCGCCCGCCCGTCGAGAGCGCCATCCATCCGCATCGGGTTTCACGTCACGATCTGCTCCTCGTCCCGGCCTATGCGACCCTGTCGGTGTGGCTCGCGCACTCGCAGGGGCAGGACGCCAACTGGGATCTGCTGAACTATCACTTCTACAACGCCTACATGTGGCTGGATGACCGATTCGCGCGTGACGTTCACGTCGCCGGCATCCAGTCGTTCTTCAACCCGTTGGTAGACCTCCCCTTCTATGCCGCGTCCCGCCTCGGCATCCCGCCTCGCGTCTTCTTTCTGGCACTCGCTGCCGCGCAGGGCGTTGGTCTGTTCATCGTTCATCGGATCGCGATGCTGGCCAGCCCGGGTGCACCGCGTGCCGTTGCAGCGGTCGTGGGCGGAATCGCCGGCCTCACGGCAGCGTTCGGCGCGGGCTTCCTCTCGGAAGTCGGAAACACCATGCACGACAGCACGCTGGGTGTGCTCGTCCTGACGTCGTTGTGGATCGTCCTCGTCCAGTTGCGGCGGACCGGAGGCCCGTCGGTCCGCATGGTGCTCGTCGCAGGAGCCCTGGCCGGGATCGCGCTGGGCATGAAGTTCACCTTCGGACCCCAGTGTGTCGGTCTCGCGGCCTGCGTCCTGATGCTCCCAGGCCCGGCCCGAACGCGACTGGGGCGCGCCGCTGCCTTCGCGGTGGCAGGTGGTGCCGCGATGGCAATCACCGGCGGGTACTGGATGTGGCTGATGTATCGCCATTTCGACAACCCGTTGTTTCCGTTCTTCAACGAGTTCTTCCGGTCGCCGTTCGCGCCGCCGCTGAACTTCGTCGATGATCGTTTCCTGCCGAAGACGGCGTTCGAAACCGTCTTCTACCCGTTCTACTGGATCTCCACGCAGAACCTCGTTGCCGAGCCACCGTTCCGCGACGCGCGATTCGCTGCGGTGTTCGTCTTCCTGTCCATGCTCGGGTTGTATGCACTGCTCGCCCGTGTGTCCCGGCACGAGCGACCTGCAGCCCGCGACATGGACGGGCTTCTGGCCTTGACCGTCTTCTGGCTCGTGTCCTACGTGGTCTGGCTGGAGGTGTTCTCCGTCTACAGGTACGCCATTCCCCTCGAGATGCTGAGTGGCGCGCTCATCCTCGGAGTGTCGGCCGTCCTTGCATCCCACTGGTCGCGGTTCATGGCACTGGCGGTCCCCGTCTGCCTCGCTGTGTCGCTTGGTGTCCAGGTGCCGAACTTCGGTCGAATCGGCTGGTCGGATTCGTACTTCGGCGTCGACGTCCAGGCGATGCGACAGTACGACGGTGCGACCGTGCTCATGTGGGATTTCCCCCAGGGCTATCTGGTGCCGTTGTTCCCGTCGTCAGCGACCTTCATCAGGCTGGTCAGCAACTGGGGGCTCGAGGAGGGGAACACCATGTGGGACCGCGTGCGTCGATCCATCGCGCTGGCCGACGACGAGCGGCTCTACCTGCTCGATCATCCACTGGGCTGGTTCCATGAGAAGCAGCCCGAAATGCTTGCGCGGTTCGGGTTGGAGGCCACCGGGGCGTGCACCACCCATCCCTCACACCATCTGGAGTTTCGCCTGTGCGCCGTCCGACGAATTGCGCGGTAGCCCGGGCGTGAGCCAGGCCCGCCACCGCCACCGGACCGCATCTTTCCTGCCTCCAGACCTGCAACAGGCGGCGGCCACCTGGAACGAGCGGCCGCGGTCGGCAACGTCGCGGTCGCGCGCCGCACGATCGCACGTCGCTCACGTCACCGCACGAAGGGCACGCGCTTCGATCGGAGGATCGTGACATCCCTGGTGACGAGCGGAATCTCGTGCACCACGCTGGTGGCGGCGATGATCTGGTCGGCCGGATCGCCCTTCATGTCGAGGCGCGTGCTGGCGTGCGCGATTTCACGTGTGAGCGGCCAGACATGAACCCTGGACAGCACCCGGACGACATCCGCATGCTCGAGGTCGACGGTTATGCGGCCGAGCTGGGCGAGCTTGGCGATCTCCCACAGGACGTGGCCGACACGCTCCACTGATGGGCGCTCAACACGCGCTGTTCGCTGGGCCGCAGAGCGCCGGTGACCGCGAACAGCAGCACATGCGTGTCAAGGTTGAGCATCCCAGTCGGCTCCCGTCGTCAGAATGTCTCCCTTGATCTGGATGCGGTCAGCAAGCGCTCCAATCAGATCCGACGAATCCGACGTGAACGGGATCAGCCTGGCGACCGGCTTGCCGCGCTTGGTGGTCACGATGCCTTCCGGGTCGACTTCGTCGAGAAGCGACAGGCACGTCTCCTTGAACTTCGCGGCGGCGATGTGTTTCATGGACATAGCATGCGACTAGTCATGTGATGTGTCCATACTGTGCCTGGGAAGCGGCTTCTGGCGGTCGTCCCCCCGCTCCGGTGTCGGCTGTCCGGACGTCGGTGAAGCGCGGCCGACACCTCCCGGCAGGCGCGGGCATGGCGGGCGCAGCACGACGCGCAATCTGCGTGGAAGGCGTCATCGACACGCTGGCCGGCTTCTTGCACTCTGGCCGGCGCGTGAGCCGCCCGTGTCGCCATCCACACCGTCGACCGTGAAGCGCATGAAGGCGCGGGCCCGAGTGACGAGCCCGCGCACGACGAGATTGCGGCGATCGAGAACCAGCACTCGGGCTACTCGCTCGCCGACATGCGTGCGCTGCTCGACAGGATCTACGCGGATGCCAGGAGAGACGAATCGGTACGGCTGGCGCATACCGTGCAGCGCCGGCTCGTGCGACGTCTCCAGGCCGTGGAACCGGCCATCACCGATCGCGGCGTGAAGACCGCGCCGTTCATCGTGCTGGTCGCCACCGACATGCCGGCCATCCTCGCCGAAGTCTCCTGTCTGTCGAATACCGCCGAGGCCGAACGGCTGACCACGGCGGCCTGGCGCCAGACGATTGCCGAATCGCTGACCTCTGGGATCCAGGCATTCATCGATGAGAAGAACACGCCCCCCGCAGGAAGAAAGGACCACCGTGAAAGCTGAAGAACAGTCTGGCAGCGAACCGCTGCACGTCGGCATCGACCTCGGCACGTCGCAGAGTGCCATCTCATCGTCTGGCGGCGGACAGTTCGTCGTCGACAGCTTCGTGGGCTGGCCGGCCGACCTCGTCGCGCGCAAGGTCCTGAAGCGCGATCTGCTCATCGGACGTGACGCTCTGGACAATTCGGACGATGCTCGACCTGCGCCGTCCGCTGGAGCGCGGTCTGCTCGAGGAAGGCTCCGATCGTGATCTGCTGGCTGCCCGGGAACTGATGCAGCACCTGCTGAGGCTGGTCGGCGAGAAGCACGGCCACGACCGGCCGATTCGTGCGGTGGTCGGCGTGCCGGCGGCGGCGATGCGGACCAACAAGCAGTGTCTGCGCAGCGCGCTCGAGGGCGTCGTCGACAGCCTGATGATCGTGTCGGAGCCGTTCGCCGTCGCTTACGGGCTCAACGCGCTGCTGCACACGCTCATCATCGACATCGGCGCAGGCACGTCAGACTTCTGCGTCATGAAGGGGCGGTACCCGACCGATGACGACCAGCGGTCGCTGACCAACGCCGGTGATTCCATCGACGCCCATCTGCAGCACGGCATCCAGACGCGGTATCCCACCGCCAGGTTCACGATTTTCATGGTGCGGGAGTGGAAAGAGAAGCACAGCTTCGTTGGAGAGCCGCCCGAGCAGGTGACCGTGACGGCGCCCGTCGATGGCGTTCCCACGCCCCTCGACATCACGGCGCAGATGCGCGCGGCCTGCGAGTCGATCGTGCCGCCGAACGTCGAGGCGATGCTCGATCTGCTCTCGCAGGTCGAACCGGAGTTCCAGGAGCGCGTGCGCCACAACGTCGTCCTCGCCGGGGGCGGCGGGCTCATCCGGAACCTCGGCCCGATGCTCGAACAGGCACTCGCGCGGGTCGGGGGCGGCAAGGTCACGGTCACCAACGCTCCGATGTTCGTCGGATCGGACGGCGGACTGGCCATTGCCGAGGACGCGCGGGACGGCGACTGGGACCGCCTCGTGAACTGACGTGAGCGCTCCGGAGGCGGAGCCTCGAGACGCACAGCGTGTCGACGCACCTCGAAGCCTGCGACGGCCGGTTCAGCGACGGGCAGGTCCTCGAGGTGCGTCGCCAGGCAGCGGACCGGCCGTCAGTACTCGTCGTACGCGATGTCGTCAGCCGCGACGCCGAAGCCGTGCACGAGCATGTCGCGCGCGGCTTGGACCATCACCGGCGGTCCACAGAGGTAGTACTCGATCGTCGCCGGGTCGGCGTGCCGCTCGAGATGCTCCCGTCGCAGCACGTCGTGGACGAAGCCGGTGTGTCCCGTCCACTCGTCCTCGGGCAGCGGCGCCGACAGCGCCACGTGGAAACGGAAGTTCGGGAATCGTGCCTCGAGCGCACGGAAGTAGTCGTCGTAGAAGACCTCCTGCCTGGAGCGCGCGCCATACCAGAACGTGACGCGCCGTCCCGTCCGGAGCGTCTCGAACAGGTGCGACAGGTGCGAGCGCATCGGCGCCATGCCGGCGCCGCCGCCCAGGTAGACCATCTCGCGGTCGGTGTCGCGAATGAGGAAGCCGCCGAACGGGCCAATCGCGCGCACCGTGTCACCCGGCGTCAAGGCCCACACGTACGACGACCCGACGCCGGCGTCGCAGGCCTGCCCGTGCGGAGGCGTGGCGATGCGCACGTTGAAGCGGAGGACACGCTCGTCTGACGCGGGGTTGGTCGCGAGCGAGTAATTGCGACGCAGCTCGAGCGGGTTGGTGGCCGTGAAGTCGAACAGGCCGTGCGCCCGCCAGACGGCGGCGTACGGCTCGCACACGTCGAAGTCGCGAAAGCGGATGCTGTCGTATGCGGGAATCTGCAACTGCAGGTACTGTCCCGGCCGGTACGTGGGCCAGACACCGCCGTCCGCCGGCGTGAGCACGAGTTCCTTGATGAACGTCGCAACGTTGCGGTTGCTGACGACGGTGAAGGTGTAGATCGACTCGCGCGCCCGCCGCGGCAGCTTCAGCAGGACGCGGCCGTCCACGACCTTCACGTCGTGCGTGCGCAGCGCGACGCACACCGGCAGCCGCCGCGGCTCGCCGGTCGTCAGGTCGAAGCGGCCGTTGTGCTTGGGACACTCGATGATGGTGCCCGTCACCAGCCCGTCGGCGAGGTGCGTGTTGCCGTGCGTGCACATGCCGTCGGTGGCATGAAAGGTGTCGTGCTCCGTGCGGTACACGGCATACGTGTGCCGGTCGTGGTCGAAGCGAAGCACATCGTTTCGCGAAAGGACGTCTGCGGCGCACACCTCGATCCAGCCGTCGACGGCCACTCGCCCGGCGGCGGTCAGCGCGGGCGTCGTCGGACGCGTGCCGACCGGGCGCGCGGTGGGCGGCAATGCCCGGCGGACGTAGTAGCCGGGCTCGCGGATCTGCCGCAGCACCGCGGGAATCATCTCCCGGTAGGCCGCCGTCAGGCTCGGATACGGCGCTGGACAGTCGTCCTTCACGATCTCGTGCAGCCGTGGCAACTGGTGGTACGGCACCAGCGGGAACATGTGGTGCTCGAGGTGGTAGTTCATGTTCCAGTACAGGAACCGGTGCACCGCGTTCATGTGGATGGTGCGGCAATTGAGCCGGTGGTCGAGGACGTTCTCGGCGAGGCCGGTGTGCTGCGTCCAGCCGTAGATGGCCATCAGCCACGCGCCGTACAGGTTGGGACCCAGCACGAACACGAACGGCAGCCACGTGCGGTAGTACAGGCACAGCACGCCCATCGTCAGGAAGATGGCCGCGTAGATCCGTGCGCGCAGAAAGACCTTCGGATACTCGGCGCGCGGAATGAACGTCTCCTCTTCGGGCGTCACCCTGCCGATGGTGTGCAGCGAGATGTTGCGCACGTACCGCTTCCACGCGCCCCAGTTGAAGCACTTGAGGAACATCGCCTTCAGGTCGGGCGGCCGCGGAACGGCGATCTCGGGATCACGTCCGACGATGATCGTGTCGCTGTGGTGGCGGGTATGGCTCCAGCGCCAGGGCACCGACTCGCGCAGCACCATGAACGAGGCGACCTCGTACAGCGCGTTGTTGAGCCAGTCGGTCCTGAACGCGGTACCGTGACCGGCTTCGTGCCAGCGCGCGTCGGACGCCGAGGCGTAGAGCACGCCGTAGATCATCATCGGCGCGAGCGCCCACCACGAGCCCCAGAGCACGTACGTCGCGTAGCCGCTCGCGGCGAGCAGCCCGAAGTACACCAGCGAGTCGCGAAGAGCCGGCGCATCGGTACGCGTCAACAACTCGCGCATGGTGTCTTTCGGCACCGGCGTCGCGTACCAGTCGGCCTCGGCCAGGCCACGCTCGATGGCGAGCTGGGTGTCGCTGCCGACGAGGCTGTAGTCCTTCAGACGGGCCTCTTCGGCGTCGGGGATGGGCGACGGCAGTGTGGCGACCGGCATGGACATGTACCGGTCCAGAGTACCGTCTCCGTCGCCGCCGGGCCGTCGTCCGAGCGGTCGCTTCGGCAATTGGCAGACTGAAAATGCTAGCTCGCGCGCGGCTTGACATCGATGCGCCGGGGGCGCATGGTGCGGATATCACACCAGACGCGGCCACAGCCGCTCCGGAAAAGGGGGAACGTCGATGCGCGCCCATCTTCCACGGATCAACTCGACAGTGCTCGCGGTCTTTCTGCTCGTCAGTCTGCCGGTGCTGGTCGGCGGCGTGCTGCTGGTTCTGCTCGCCGGACAGGCGACGCTCCGCGACACCTACGGCCTGCACCTGTCGCACGTCGCGCAGCAGACCGCGGCCAGCGTGGATGCCTACGTGTACCGGAAGGTGCTCGATGTGTCGATGCTCGGACGCACGCCGGACATACGGCGCGCCGTGCGGGCGCCGGCGGCGTCCACGGCGGATCAGATCACCGCCAACAGCGCCTCGCGGTATCTGGCGGACCTCGTCGGGCACGACCAGGTCTATCGCGAGATCATCGTCACCAACCGGGCCGGGCAACTCGTCGCGTCCTCGAGGGCCAGCGACCCGCGCGATGTGTCCGGCGAGGACTGGTGGACGGCCACGGTGGACGACGGAGTGACGGGACGCGTGTTCGTGACGCAGCTGCGCTGGGACCCGAACGCGCGCGTGTCACTGATGGAGGTGTCCGCTCCAGTCCCCGAGGAAGGCAGCGATCGGCTCTCGGGGATCGTGCGTGTCGTGTTCGACGCCCGCGAGTTGCTTGCGCCCGTGGCTGGGCTGCAGATGGGGGCGACGGGCATGGCCACGCTCGTGCGCGACAACGGGTCGGTCGTGTTCAGCCGCGCCTCTGACGACCCGTCGGCTCGCTTCTTCGCGATGCGGGAACTCAACGAAGGGCTGCAGCGGGTCTCCACCGCGGAGGGCGTTCGCGAAGACTGGCTGCACTTCAGCGCCTCGGGGCCCAACGGCGAGCCGTACTCGGTCGGCGTGGCGCAGAGTCAGCTGAGCCGCAGCTTTCCCAACCTCAACTGGCTGGTGGCTGTCTCGCAGGCCGAGTCGGAGTTCATCGGTCCGGTGCGCTCGACGGGCTGGTACCTGCTGCTGGTCGTCGCGCTGACGGCCATCATGGTGCTGGTGTTGGCGTTGTACTTCTCGATGCGCCTGCATGCGCCGGCGATCGACATCGACATGGGTCTGGTGGAGCACCCGCGCGTGTCGCGGATGCCGGATACCGGGGAGGACGACGACGATGTCGCCACCCTCCCGGATGCCCAGGTGAGACGGTAGCCCTTCGACTCGCTTCGCTCGCTCAGGGCAAGCAGCAGCCGATCAGCGGTAGACGTGCCTACGTCTTCAGGATGTTCGTCCAGCCTGCGCGGTACTCGGGCCGCTTGATGAATGGGTCGGCCTCGGGCGCGTTGCTGGCGCGCATGCCGGCCGCGTCCCACTGAATCTTCTTGCCCGTGCGGTACGCCACGTTGCCGAGGTGGTTGGCCTCGGTCGTCCACGCGCCGTACTGGAAGTTCGAACCGGGCACCGGTCCGTTGCCCTTGGCGTAGTTGACCCACTCGACCCAGTGGCCGGGCGAGCGCGGCAGCGTGGGTTCCGGCGCCTTGAAGTCGACGAAACGATCTTCGGGCAGCAGCTTGCCGTTGCCGAGCAGCATGCCCTTCTCGCCCATGAAGACGCAGGACCGGCGGCCCCACGACTCTTCCCATCCGGGCGGCTTGTTGTCGCCCTGGTACCACACCAGCTTCAGCGCGGGCTGCGAGCCCACCGCGGCGTACTCGTAGGTCGCACGCAGCGTCGCGGGCGCGAGTTCCTTGTGCGGCACCGGCACGTTGGGCGAGGTCGCTTCGACCGACAGCGGAGCGAGGCGCTTGCCGCCGTTACCGTCCGGCTGCCACAGGTCGAGCACGGTGTACGGCACGTCGTTGTCGTGGCTGCCGAGGTCGCTCATGGTGCCGTTGCCGAAATCCCACCAGCGATACCAGCGAGGCCCCGGGAAGTACGTGTCGTGGTACGGGCGGACAGGCGCCGGTCCGAGCCACAAATCGAAATCCATGTGCGGCGGCACCGGCATGGTCTCGGGGAAGCGGTCGACGATCTGGATGCCGTTCCAGAAGCCGTGGGGCTTGTCGAACTTCTCGGCGGACGCGGCGTCCTGCAGCCCCCACGCGCGGTCGGCCCACACGTGGACCTCACGGACGGGCCCGATCACGCCGGTGTCGAGAATCTCCTTGATGGTGCGGCGCGCTTCAGAGGCATGGCCCTGGTTGCCCATCTGCGTGGAGAGGTGCGGGTACTTCGCCGCCGTCTCGCGGATCAGGCGTGACTCCCAGATGTTGTAGGTGAGCGGCTTCTCGCAGTAGACGTGCTTGCCATGCGTCAGGGCGAGCCACGTCGCGAACACGTGCGTGTGCTCGGCTGTCGAGACGACCACCGCATCGAAGTCGTTGGGGCTGTCGAAGACGCGGCGGAAGTCCTTGTAGGTCTTCGCCTTCGGATAGCGCTCCGACGCGGCGTCGATGGCGTTCTGGTTCACGTCGCACAGGACGACGACGTTCTCGTCCGGGTGCGGACCGAGAGCCGCCGCCTGGGCGGCGCTCACCGACGGTCCCTTGCGGGCGGCGCGACCGGGCGTGATGGTGAGTTCATTGAGGCTGGCGTTGCCACGGCCTCCGGCACCGATGAACGCGATGTTCAGTTTGCTGTTGAGATTCTGCCCGCGCAGGATCGCCGGGGCGCCGGTGAGTACGCCGCCCACCGCGAGCGCGCCACCGACGAACTGCCGGCGCGTGATGCCGTGTTGGCGGACCTTCTTCGTGCTCTTCATGGTCGTGCTCCTGAACTACGCCGAAGCGCTGGGGAGGTGTGGGCGTATTGTCGTGTAACCGGGCCGCCAGAGCAACCCGCAAACTCGCCGAGTGCCCTCGACAGCGCGCTTCGCGGCCGGCATCGAACGCTGTTGGCGACCGGTCCCTGGTCCTTCGTCGTCTATCACGGCGTCATGACGCCTGAATCGCCGACTGCCCGGCTGCGAGGCGTCCGCGAATGACGTCTTCGAGCTGGTCCACCAGGTCC
>CAYMAG010000122.1:0-13383 GCA_964388335.1 uncultured Vicinamibacteraceae bacterium
ACGAGAGGGCCTTGTTGCCCCCGCTCTGCATCTGCCGCATGAAGAAGATCCAGAACCCGATGATCAGGAGGATCGGTGCCCACATGTAGAGGAAGGTCGTCCAGTGGCTGGCCGTCTCCTTCTCGGCACGCACCTCGACCTTGTTGGCCACCATCTTGTTGCCGAGACCCTCGTACTGGCTCGGCGCGTAGGTCCGGAACTTCTCGCCGGTCTTGCTGGTGGCGACAATCTCCTGGCCAGAAATGGTGACTTTCTCGATCTTCCCAGCGTCGAGCTGCTGAACGAATTCGCTGAACGGCTGCGTCGTTTCGCGGGTCTGGTACCCCTGTGAGAAGTTCCAGATGAGAACCCCGGCGACGACCAACACCATCCAGAACAGCAGGCTCCTGAGCGTTGAATTCAAGCCTTCCCTCCCGGGTGCGTGGCCTTCAAGATTACCACGCGATTGGTGGTCTCCTTCACCGCGAACGCCTCGTCCACGGCAAACCCGACCACCCAGACGATGCGCCCGTCGGGCATCGTGACGATGGGCACCCGCGCCCGATCCGGCCGCGGCACCTTCCGGTTGACGAACACGTCCTGCAGTTTCTGACTGCCCCGGAGGCCAATCGGCCTCATGACATCACCGGCCCGCCAGGCACGGACGTACAGGCGGCGTCCCACCTCGTCTGCATCGACCAGAGCGCTCGATGGTCCGAGCGCATCCGGCGAGGCGGTCACGGCGCGACGGTCGGCCAGGGCGGCCATCAGCACGGACGCGGCCGGTGGCCAGGCGACCGTGCCCGGGACCGGCAGCGCCGCGTCGAGGTGCTCGTCCTGGACCGAAAGACCGGACGTGCTGGCCGGCTCGAAGCGCAACCGCCGTCCGTCCCGCCAGACCTCCCACCGGCCCAGATGGCCGCGCCTCCCGTCGCGCAGGTGCTCGAAGCGCTCGAGGTCGGACACCGTCCGAGCAGTGGCCCGGTCGCCGACCAGTCGCTGCGCGAGCGCAAGCCGTACTCGCCCACGAAGCGCCTCGGGCGCCTCGTCCAGGACGACGAGGTCGAGCCCCCAGCCGTTCGGATCCTGCAACACGGCCCTGTCGACCCATGGCGCAGCCGACTGCTGCAGCCACTGCTCGTCGGCCCGCCAGAAGTCGGCCTGCCGCGCGAGTCGCGCCGGCAGACTCGGGCCGGCCACGTCGATCAACGCGGGCAACACCTCGTGCCGGACGCGGTTGCGCGGAATGCCGACATCGGCGTTCGACGCATCGTCCCGGAAGATGAGACCCCGTTCGGCGAGAAACTGTTCCACCTGAGCCCTCGACACGTCGAGCAACGGACGGATGAACGGGCCGCGGGCGCGGTGCATGCCGGCCATTCCGCGGGTGCCGGCCCCGCGCAGAAAGCGCAGGACGACTGTCTCGGCCTGGTCGTCCCGGGTGTGCCCCAGGGCGATCCGCGAGGCCCCCAGGCCGGTTGCGACCTCGCCAAGGACCGCGTGACGCAGCGCGTGCGCGGTGCGCTCGACCGACCAGCCGCGCCGCCGCGCCTCGGCCGGCACGTCCACGCGTACGACCCGAAACGGCAGACCCAGCCGCGCCGCCTGCTCGCCGCACCAGGAGGCATCGGCGTCCGCGTCGGCCCCGCGCAAACCGTGGTGGACGTGCGCGACGCCCGCGAGGCTCGCCTGGAACCGCGGCAGCACGTCGAGCAGGAGGTGTAGCAGGGCCGTCGAGTCCGGACCTCCAGACAACGCCACCAACACCCGATCGCCGGGGGCGATCAGGGAGAAGCGCCGGATGGTCTGGACGACCTGAAGAACGAACCGTGTCATGCGTGTCGGACCTCTCGGCGAGGCGTCCCTGCCAGAGTACAGGCTCCGGTCGCCGGAGGCGGTTCGGTCATGCAGCTTCTGGCAAAGTACTTGATCCAATGTGTCCACGGGTGTAAGCCAGAAACGGCACCGGTTCAACGGTGCTGCAATTCCCGGGACCACGTCCCGGTTCCCAGGGCTTGCTCGACGGCCGCATGTCGCTGCCCACCGGCCGCTCGCCCCGACATTCCTCCATAGGCAGCGTAGGAGGAGCGATGCCTGGTGTCCGCCAAGGGTTGGTCGTGGCGCTGACTGCGACCGTTCTCGCCTCTGGCCTGTTCACGCCCATTCGGGCAGCGGACGAGCCCACGGCCGCGGCCTTGTTCGACGACAGTGTCGTTCACGAGATCCGCCTGTTCATGCACGGCGCCGACTGGAGCCGCCTGCAGGCGCACTACCTCGAGAACACGTACTATCCAGCCGATTTCCAGTGGAACGGCCATGTGGTGCACAACGTGGGCATCCGTTCGCGGGGCACCGGCAGCCGCGATCCGCACAAGCCGGGCCTGAAGGTCGACTTCAACGAGTTCGTCGGTGGACAGACGTTCGTCGGTCTCAAGGACATTGCGCTCGACAACTTCCGCCAGGACGCCGGCATGATGAAGGAATCGCTGTCGATGCAGCTGTTTGCGAAGCTGGGCATTCCTGCGCCTCGCGTGTCGCACGCCCGCGTCTACATCAACAACCACTACCTCGGTGTCTACGGCGTGCTCGAGCCGATCGACGAACCGTTCCTCTCGTCGAGACTCGGCGAAGACGGCGGGCATCTCTACGAGTTCGATTGGTCCGGCGACTACCGCTTCGAGTGGCTCGGCCCCGATCCGTCGCGCTATGCGGAGATGTTCGCGGCCAAGACGCACGAGACGCAGCCGCCCGACCAGTTGTACGGCGCACTCGCGGACATGGTCGCGACCGCCAATCGTGCCTCGCGGTTCACCTGGGAAGAGGAGATGGCACGGTACTTCGACTTCGACTACCTCTTGACTTACCTGGCCGTCGAACAGTACCTGTCGGACCACGACGGGCTGGCCGGCGACTGGGGACTCAACAACTTCTACATGTATCGATTCGCGGACAGCGATCGGTTTCAGATCCTGCCCTGGGACAAGGACGTCAATTTCAGGGAAGTCGACAGGGACGTCTTCGCCGGCCTCGACGAGCATGCACTGTTTGCCACGGCCATGAGCTACCCGCGACTGCGCGATCGCTACGTCTCTGCTCTCCGACGGGTGGCGGCGGTCGCAGCAGATACCGGCCCCGAGAGCGGCGAACCGGGCTGGCTGGAGCGCGAAGTGACACGCCTGGCGACGATGATCCGCGCATCGGTCCACGCCGACCCGAGCAAGGCGTGGACGAACGACCGCTTCGAGCAGGAGGTAGCCTGGCTGCAGTTCTTCGCCCGGCATCGGAGTGGCCACGTTCTCGAGCAGGTGGGCAGGTAGGTCGCCGGCAGGGCGACGGGCGGTGCCTCGACTACCGTCCCAGCGTCCGGCAGCGTACTCGTGGTCGAGGCATCTCGCCTGTTCGCTCGTGGACACCCGTGACTCGCGTGATGTCATGTCATCATCCTGCAAGAGGGACTCCGCTGGAGCACCCGTTCAACGGTTGAAGCGCCGGTGCCGCCGTGGAACGCCCCACCTCTCGAGAAAGCACCGGGACCGGAGAGTGGATGAACAGGCGTGAGTGGTGCCTGTCGGTCATCGCCGCAGGAGCGGCTCCGCTCGGCGCGTCGCACGTCGGACTCGCGGCGCACGGACGATCGCAGGACGCGGCCGGCGCCTCGGCGGGAGCGGTCCGCCACACACCTGAGGAGCGGCTCGACCTGTTCAGCCGGTACCTGCGCCGCCGCGCGTCAGACGTCACCCGCGCGCATCTCGAACGCGTCGACTCACTGGAGGCCTGGGCGCGCGAGCGGCCACGCGTCCTGCGCGAACTGCGCCACATGCTCGGGCTCGATCCGTGGCCGGCCAGGACGCCACTGCAGGCGCGTGTCACGGGGCACGTCGATCGCCCTACGCACCGGGTCGAGAAGATCGTCTTCCAGAGTCTGCCGGGCCTGTACGTGACGGGTAACCTGTACCTTCCACGTGAGGTGCCGGGCGCCCTGCCGACGGTGCTCTACCTGTGCGGCCACGAGCCCGGTCCGGACGGCGCCAAGGTACGCTTCCAGCACCACGGCATCTGGTTCGCGCGACACGGCTATGCCGCTTTCATCATCGACACCATCGAGTTCGGCGAACTGCCGGGACTGCACCACGGCACGCACAACCTCGAGATGTGGGACTGGCTGTCGCTCGGCTACTCACCGGCGGGGCCCGAGGTGTGGAACGCCATCCGCGCGCTCGACTACCTCGAGACGCGGGCGGACGTGGACCACTCGCGCATTGCGCTGACGGGCATCTCGGGCGGCGGGGCGATGACGTGGTACACGGCCGCGGTGGACGAGCGCGTCGCCGTCGCCGTGCCGGTGTGCGCGTCCTGGACGGTCGAGCAGCAGGTCGCGCTCGACACGGTGGACGAGAACTGCGACTGCATCTTTCTTCACAACACCTTCCAGCACGACCTGGCCACGGCGGGTGCGCTGATCGCGCCTCGGCCGCTCAAGTTTCTCAACGCCGGGCGTGATGCCATGTTCCCGGCCGGCGGCTACCGCGACGTGCTTCGCCAGCTGACGCCGGTCTACGCGTGGTACGACCGGCCCGCACACCTGGCGATGTACGAGCACGACGCGCGGCACGAAGACATCGTCCCCTTCCGCACGGAAGCGAACGAGTGGATCGGCCACTGGCTGAAGGGCGACGACACCCCGTTCGACGAAGGCACGATCGTGCCCGAGGACGCGGCGACGCTGCGCGTGCTCGACCACTACCCCGCCGACACGATCAACGACAGCGTCCACCGCACGTTCATCCCCGTGCACGAGCCGCGGGCGTGGACCGATCGGGCTGCATGGGAAGCCCGCCGCACCGGACTGATCGGGCAGATCAGGAACGAGGCGCTCCGGCTGTTTACGGAGGCCCGCGTGCCGTTCGCGTCGTGGACGCGGGTCGACCTGGGCTGGGCAGACCGTTACTGTGACGTGCTGAACGTCGAGTTCACCACCGAGCAGGACGTCCGCGTGCAGGGACGCCTGTTCATCCCGCGGGACGAGCGCGCGCGCACGTCCGCGCTGATCTACGCCAAGCGCTCGGACGACCTGGTCTACGGCGTGGACTGGGATCCCCTGCTGCCGCTGCTCGGCCGGCACGTGGTGTTCGTCCTGCACCCGCGGGCCGTGGACTATCCCGTGGACGCCTACCGGCTCGCGACCATCAAGCGGACGATGGCGCTGCTCGGCGGCACGCTCGAGACGATGCAGCTGTGGGACGTGCTGCGGTCGATCGACTTCCTCGTCGAGGACCGCGGACTGCCGCTCACATCGGTGTCGCTCTACGGGCGCGACGCAATGGGCGGCGTGGGCCTGTACGCTGCCGCACTCGACGCGCGCGTGACGCGGGTGATCGTGGACGACCTGCCCGCCACGCACCGGCAGGGGCCGCCCCTGCTCAACATCCTGCGGCTGACGGATCTGCCGGAGGCGGCCGGCCTGCTGGCGCCGCGCGAACTGGTCAGCCTCACGCCGCTGCCGCCCGCGTACGAGTACACGGCGGGGCTCTACGGGCTGTACGGGCAGCGTGACGCGATGCGGCAGGCGGGTGCGCTGGGACAGGCGATGCGGGTGTGGGAATGACGCGTGCCGTCGACGCTCCTTGCGTGCGGGCGACATCAACGCGGCGCGGCGGAGCTGGCGACCACGAGCCATGATGCGATGGCAACGAGCGCGCCCGTGACCGTATCCACGACGAAGTGGTAGCGGCCGACGACCGGGCCGTCTTCTCACAACTGCGTCGCCTGTGAGTGGAGCAGGTCGGCCAGTGCCCTCACACCGATGGCGTCCACGCCCTTCGCGGCGGGATACTGCTCCGTTCCCGGATAGACGACGAAGCGCCGCGCGGCCTGAACGTCCTCGCACGCCAGGTGAAAGCCGCGTTCCAGGGATGGCGCCAGGCTGCGTTCGATCTCGATGGCCCAGGGACGTCCGCCTGGCGGCGTCAGCACGAGATCGATCTCTGCGCCAGCGCTGGTGCGGAAGAACGAGGGCTCCCAGTCGCCGGGCACGCAGGCGAGCAGCCACTCGACGACCGCGCCCTCCCAGCTCGGGCCCACGACTGGATGGCCCAGCAGCGCTTCGAGGTTCGGGATGCCGAGCAGCGCGAGCACCAGGCCGCTGTCGCGGACGTAGACCTTCGGAGACTTCACGAGGCGCTTACCGATGTTGCGATGCCAGGGAGGCAGGCGTCGCACGAGCAGCAGGTCCACGAGCAGGTCGAGGTATGAGGCCACGGTCTTGCCGTCGACGCCCAGGCCCCGTGCGAGCTGTGCGGCATTCAGCATGCCTCCCTGCTGATGCGCCAGCATGGTCCAGAAACGGCGGAGTGTCTCCGCGGCGATGCGGGGTCCGAGTTGCGGCACGTCGCGCTCGAGATAGGTGCGGATGAAGTCGCGCCGCCAGCGCAGACTGGCGGGGTCGCTCGCGGCGAGCAGGCTCTCGGGGAAGCCGCCGCGCACCCAGAGCCGATCGAGGCCCGGCTCCTCTGCCTCGAGGGCGTGGATGGGCGTCAGTTCGAGCAGGGCCACGCGTCCGGCCAGCGACTCGCTCGACTGGCGCAGCAGATCCAGCGACGCGGAGCCGAGGAGCAGGAACCGGCCGGTGCGCCGGCCCCGGCGGCGGCCGCGGTCGATGAGGCCGCGCAGGGTCTGGAACAGGTTGGGCAGGCGCTGGATCTCGTCGAGGACGACAAGCTCGTCGGCGTGCTGCTCGAGGTAGAGTTCGGGCTCGCGCAGCCTAGCGAGGTCGGCCTCCGACTCGAGGTCGAGGTAGATGGAGGGCTGGTCTTCGGCCATCTGGAGGGCCAAGGTGGTCTTGCCGACCTGACGCGGCCCGAGCAGGACGACGGCGGAGGCCTCGGCCAGGCGTTCGCGGAGGTCGGCGGCCAGCAGGCGACGGATCATCCTTGCAATTGTGGAGTGGAAGTCCGTAAATGCAAGGTTATTCGCAGCGGTGGACTGGGCTGGATGGGGCCAGCCGCACCTCGTACGCCATCGGCTACAGCCCGAGCTGCTTCTTCAACTCGGCGAGCGAGATGGTTCCCTTCTCGCGTACCTCGCGGAGGGAACGTCGCGCAGCCTTCCGATCAGCGGCGTCCTGTGAGGCCTCGAGACGCAGCAGCATGTCGATCGGCACCACGGCGACAGCAGGTTTGCCGTGCCGGTCGATGACCACGGGTTCGCCCCCGTGCTGCACACGAGAGACCACGTCTGCAAGGTCGGCGCGAAACTCCGCCATGGCGAGTCTGGTCATGCAGTCAAGAATATGCAGATTTGTACAAATTTGCAATACCGCTCAACCCGGCCGCAGGACTGAAAAGTCCTGGATGGGGTCATTGTCGCCCAGCAAGGATGACGTGAGGCCGCGTCGGACCGCCGCCCGGCAAGTGGCCCATGCCCGGGTGGCTTGATGAGGCGCGACAGGTGGCGGCCAGGGTCTTCCGTTGCCTCGGCGCCGCGACCGCCGGTCGCGTGATCTCTATGCGCGGAGGTCGAGCGGCAGCTGCCCCGTGGTCTCGCCGAGGCCAGGTGCGAACCACTTCCGATTCGCCGCTGACGTGCGCGCGCTCCAAGGACAGGAGGCCGAGAAAATCTGCATGTCGCTGGCAGAGCGCGATCACCGCCGGCCCACCGACGGGCACGAGAAACTCCACGTCGCCTTCCACGCGCCCCGAAAGCCCCTCGACGTGACCGCGGCCCATGTGGAGAGGTAGCGGCGCCAGCGCAGCACGGTCATGAAGGAGGTCGCACGTACAAGTCGGTCCGACCTCGCCAGCCGGCGCCTGATCTGTCATCACTCCATCTCTCGCCGAAGTAGCGTCGTGAGGTCTTCGGCCCATTCAAGTGCCTTCTGAGAGAGGAGCGGCCTCGGTCGACTTGATGGAACGAGATGGCTCATGCGCCTCTCGCCGTCCATCCGCATCTGGCCAGAGTTAGGGTTGCGAGCCTGTTCTTGCCGTGTCCGCCACGCCCAATGCCCGCCATTGACAAGTGCCGCGACTGGCGAGACGTGGCGAAGCCGCCCTGTGGTGTCCAGGTGATCGAGAACCCAAGCGGAGTACCTCAGCGCCTGCGCGACCCGTTCGGTGATGTCCTCGACGATCAAGGCCGGCATCCGGAAGCCACGGCCAGTCTCCCGCACCATAGCAGGCTGGACCACCCTGATCGAACCGACGGGATTCAGGGCAATGCCCCGCTCGTCCTGCTCGATGAGCAGCATGCCATCCCGCAGGTGAACCCGCGTCTCTGCATCCTCTTCGAGAACGCCGAACTCATAGGCCGCGGCCTTCTTCAACTCCCTCGCAAGTGCCTTGTCCTCGAGCGCCGACGGCCTCAAGAGCTGCTCAAGCGGACCCGCCGAGACGACGACCACCACAGAAGCATCGCGGAAGCTGTTGTCTCTCTGTGGGACTAGCGCAGTCGCCCGCTCTAGTTGAGCGGAAGGGTCCTCGCCGGGCTGCTGCAACTCAAGGGCGAGACCATGAAGGCGCCTCGTCACCTCACGCGCCAGCTGCTCCGGCGTCGAAAAAGGAGAGGTGAAGACCCCACCCTGCCAAGCTTGCACTTCCTCGACGAAAGCGAGCTGTCGTTCATCCGTCGAGAGGGCATTCGACACGAAGGCAAGGACCTGGCGGCGCGCGCGCGCCTCGCGGTACTCCTCATGCGTGGCTGACAACCCACTGGCCTGCAGCGCACCGTACCGCTCGCCGAGCACCAGTACGACCACATCCGCCTGCCGGACACCGTTCATGCACACGGTTTGCGGCGAGGAGGGACTCGCCCCGAAATCCTCCGCGCGGATCACGACGTACCCTAGCGTCCTGACCGCCTCCGCTGCTGCGTCCCTAAAGTCGCCGAAGCCGGCAATCACCGAGCTCACGAATACCTTCATCGCTTGCTCCGCGGCGCCTGGACAGGCCCACTGTGCCGCACGATCGGGTGGAGGGCGATCGCATCGGTGGTGCGGGTGCGGACGTCAGCGGAGGTCATCACGATGCAGGCTCTGTGGCTCGATATCGGGAAAGGCGCTGCTGCACCTCATGTCGAGGCAGGCGGCAACGAGGATGGCTCCCGATCTTCTCGAGGGCCACGAGCAACCGTCGAGCACCGAGGACGCCGTGTTCCTCGAGCTTGTCGAGCACCCACAGCACGCCATGGCACTCGACGCGCTCAATCTGAGCGAGCGTGCGGAGGTTGCCATCGCCGGCGAGCAGGACGTGCCCACCGACGCTGGCGAGGGCAAGGGCAAATGTGTCTGGTGTGGACAGGCGTGGCTCCTTGTTGGCATACCGCTGCGCCAGCGTGACGCCGGAGGGGTCGAGACCAATCACCTGAAGCCCCAACGCTCGGAGGTCTGGTCCTTCCCAGCCATCGAGCTCGCGGTCGAACAGGACGTCGGGAACCCCGAGTTCGAAAGGCAACTGGAACAACGCCTCGAGGACGCCCCCCCTGTCCAGGTCGATGAGCACGGACGTGTCAGAGACGAGAAGAGCGGCCACCGGTCGTCTCTTCTGCTGGGGGCTGATCGAGGAGGTCGGCCAGCTCGCGCAGCCTCACACCGAGCAACTCCGACGCCTTCGACTCCGAGACGCACCCCTCGGCCACGGCGCGAAGGCACAAGCGCTCGAACCGCCTCGGCCGCTCAGCCGCGAGTTCGAGGGGTTCCCTCTGCCGCCAACCGCGCACACTGAAGTCTCGGAAGATTCCCCCGGCGGCACTCTCGCTCAGCACGCCTAGATCCCGGCATCGGTACACCAGCGCCTGCGCACTCACGCCGAAGCGGTGCTTCAACTGGAACAGTTCTCCCACGGAGATACTGCTCCGGTGCTCGCCGACCTCGCGCAGCAGCATGGCGCGCGGCACGAGGAATGCACCGGCGAAGCGGTTGCACGCGCGCTCGACTTCGAGGTCGCCGCCGCACCGCAGGTACAGGTGCCCCAGTTCGTGAGCGACGGTGAACCGCTGGCGCTCTCCGGGGTGCGCGCTATTGACCGCGATCACCTGGAACCGTTGCCCATCGACGCCGAGTACCGTGGCCTGCATGCCTGACACCTTCGCTGGCATCTCGACGGCGACGATCTTCACGCCCTGTTCCTCGAGGAACTCGCAGAGATCGGGAATGGGATCGTCGCCCAAGTTCCAGTGCGCACGAAGAGCCACGGCGGCGTCCTCTGCCCTTTCGGCAGTGGCAACCTCTGGACGCTCCGCTGCTCCCAGCCCGTCGTCGTAGTCCAGGCCCAGAATGCGTTCGACCTGCAGGTAGCGCTCGACCACGGACAGGATGCGCGCCTCGACCTCGGCGGCCTCACGGACCTTCAGTTTGCGCGTGCGGAACTCGACACTCGCGAGCGTGACCCCGGCTGGGCTGAGGAGGTACCCCTCGGTTACGCCAAGGGCCCGAGCGAGCCCGATCAGCACGGCAGACGAGGGCATCATCTCGTCGCGCTCGTACTTGCCGATGGCCTGGGCCGACACGAGACCCTCCATCCGGTCGGCCAGCGCGCGGAGCGACAGTCCCGCCGCCGCGCGCGCGAGTTTCAGACGGTTCCCAATCACGATGTCGCCTCCCGCTAAGTTTACAATAATGGCACCAGTTGTCTGAATTGTAAACTTGCTTCCTACGCCGTCCACGAAGTGCTCGGGGTCGAGCCGATCTGGGTCGCGACGCGAGTCTTCCCGTGCAGCACTTCCGACACCACGAACGGCCTTGGTGACTTCGCTTTGAAGGACTGATCGAACGCCCGCACCAGCCACGGGTAAAAGGCGTACAGTCGCACCCGCTGCGTCACGTTCTCGATGAGCGGCTTCAGCTCCTGCAGGATCGCGAGGGCCTTCTTGCTGAGGGGCACGATATGCGCCTCGCGCATCTTCATGCGCTCCGCGAGAATCCGCCACTCGGCGACAGCGAGGTCGACATCACTCCATTCCGCCTTCCGGAGCTCGCCCGGCCGCACGAACACGAGGGGCGCCAGCTGCAGCGCCGACCGCACGATTCCACTGAAGCCCTCGATGGCATTCAGGAGTTCCCCCACCTGCTCCGGGTGCGTCACGGCCGCGCGATGCCGCGACCTCACGGGCGTCAACGCGTCGCGCAGGTCAGCCGAGGGGTCGCGCCGGTCGCGATGGCGTAGCGGAAGATCTGCCCGCAGCGCTGCTTGGTGCGATGCGCGGTCTCGTGCTTCCCGCGGATCTCGATGCGTCGCAGCACCGAGAGGAGTTCGGGCGGGTCGATCTCGGCGACCGGACGTTTTCCGAGCCACGGACCGACCAGCGTCTTCAGCATCCAGGTGGCCTTCTCAAACGTGACGGGCGCCAGGACACCCCGCTGCCGCTCCAGCCACTCGTCGGCGACCTCCCCGAACGTGCGGACCTGCTCCGCCGCCTGGCGCGCCTCCTGTCGCTCCCGACTGGGGTCGATGCCCGCGGCCACCTGGCCCGCGCCTCAACGCGACGCTGCGCCAGGCTTTGTTCGCCGGATCTTCGTATCCCTGAGGGGCACGACGAGACGCGGCATACGCCTCCAGCCAGCCACGTTGCAGTAGCGAAACCCGAAAAGGATGCAGTGGATGGGGCTGGAGGAAGATGTGGTGCCGGTGGGCGGACTCGAACCGCCGACCCTGCGCTTATGAGACGCATGCTCTAACCGGCTGAGCTACACCGGCACCTGCACGCGCGCGGCGCAGGAAGGGGCGCGCCGCGTCGCGCGAACTCCCAAGTTTACCACGCGTATGGAACGCGCCCGCCTCGCAGGGGCGTGCGGCCCGCCCGCGGCACGGGCGTGGTTCGTCCGCCTCGGCGAGGCGGGCGCTACCGGGATGAAAGGAGCGGCCGAAGGCGTGCCACCACGTCCGGGTGCTGCGACGCCACGTTGTACCGCTCGCCAACGTCCCGCACCAGGTGGAACAGCTCGACCTGCTCCGGCGCGTCGGGCGCCGGCCGCGTCACCCGCAGCTTCCACGGCCCGAGGCGCACCGCCTCGATCTTCCCGAGGTGGTCGTAGCGCAGGGGACGCTCCGGCATCGTGTCGGCCGCGCCCGACACCAGCGACCAGACGTCGGTGCCATCGATATCGGCTGGCACGCCGTCGGCCGCGCCCGCAAGGCCGGCCAGCGTCGGCAGCAGGTCGACCGTCGAGATCGGCACGTCGGAGCTGCGCCCCGCGTGAATCCTTCCGGGCCAGACGGCGAGGAACGGCACCCGGTGGCCGCCTTCGTACGTGCCGGCCTTGCCACCGCGGAACGGCCCCGTCAGCCCGTGGTCCCACGCCTTGACGATGTCGCGCCCGAACATGCGGTCGGGCATCGCGTTCCAGGGGCCGTTGTCGCTCGTGAACACGACGATCGTGTTGCGCTCGACGCCGAGTTCCGCCAGCGTGCGACGAAGTTCGCCCATCGAGTGATCGAGTTCCTCGACCACCGCGCCGTACAGGCCCGCGCGATCGACGTCGCTGAACCGCTCAGACACGGCCAGCGGCACGTGCGGCATGGGATGCGCGAGGTAGAGAAAGAACGGACGCGTCGACTGCACCGAGCGCCACACGAACCGCAGCGCCTCGTCGGTGTATCGCTTCGTCAACGTCGCGGGATCCGCATCATCGTCGATGCGCCGCTCACCGTCCCAGAGCGACAGCACCTCGTCGGTCTTGACCCAGGGATCCTTGTAGTCGTGGCTGTAGAGCATGCCGACGAACCGGTCGAACGCGTGGTCCAGCGGGCGTGTGCCCGGTCGATCGCCCAGATGCCACTTGCCCACGAGCATCGTCGCGTAGCCCTGCCGGCGCAGCAACTGCGGCAGCGTGACGTGGTCGGACGCTCGCAGGCCGAGCGGGCTGCCGGGCCCGAGCGGCGACGGGATGCCCACGCGGTGCGCGTACTTGCCCGTCATCAGCGCTGCGCGCGTCGGCGAACACGATGGCGACGAGGCATAGGCCGCGCCGGCCTTGAAGCCGTCGCGTGCCATCGCGTCGAGGTGCGGCGTACGCACCGACGGATGTCCGTAGGTGGCCAGGTCGCCGTATCCCATGTCGTCCACGAGCACGACGATGACGTTGGGCCGCGCCGCGCCGCCAGGAGCGGCAGGTTGCGTCGAGGACGAGCCGGTAAGCGCCAGCGTCAGCAACAGCACGAGCAAGACACGCATCCGATCCGCCTCCCTTCTTCTCTTCTGGATGTGAGGGGAACCGCCGTCCTGGATGCGAGGGGACCGGCGACTCGGCGAGACGCCGGCTGCCTGATCCGTGGGCTTCGTTCCTTCGTTCCTTCGTTCCTCACTTCCTTCGGTCCTTCGGTCCTTCGTTCCTTCGTTCCTCACTTCCTTCGTTCCTTGGTTCCTTCGTCCCTTCGTTCCTTCGTTCCTCACTTCCTTCGGTCCTTCGTTCCTTGG
>CAYMAG010000123.1:0-13320 GCA_964388335.1 uncultured Vicinamibacteraceae bacterium
GGGCCTCGGCCCGCAACGGTCACTCGACACGCCGAAAACTTGACTCAAGAGCCAGCTTTCGGCGTGTCAAGGGTTCTAGCTCTAGCCGGGATCGCTCGCCTGGCCGGGACCGGCGACCTGGCAGTCGGGCACGATCGTCGTGTTGGGCGTGTCGAGGGGGCTGGGTACCGGCGGACGTCCTTCGGGATCGAGCCGCCCGAGGCGCTTGCTGACGAACAGCACTTCGTACGCCCAGGCCGGAAAGGGCGCCAGCGCAGGGTCGCAGCTGAAGTTGTTGTAGTGCACGTTGACGATGTGGAAGTGCCGCTTGAGGCGCCGGAACTGGTCGATGAAGCGCTCGTCCTCCACCTTGTGGAACTCGACGACCAGCTGGTCGATCCGCGCCAGCGTCTCGTCGGACAGCCCCGCCAGCGTGTCCCATTCCGCACCTTCGACGTCCATCTTCACGACGAGCCGGCGGATGGCGTCACCATTGCGGGCGAACTGCCGTGTCGGCGTATCGAACCGCCGGTTCTCGGCGTCGACGTAGGTCGAGTTCGCCACGCACTCCGCGTGGAAGGCCAGGTCTCCGGTCGGGCACGAGGTGGTGCGCGTGTCGAAGCAGTCGTACTGGTGGACGCGCACGCCGAGGCGTGTCGAGATGTCGCATCCCCACCCGTCGTAGCCGCTGATGCCGTAGGAATACCCTGCCTCGACCTCGTCCAGCAGGTTCGCGCACATCAGGTACCCGCCGTCCCTGGGCTCCCCGAACCTGGCCAGATCGCAGTTGGCGAGACGCACGGGCTGGACCTCGGCGAACAGCGCGTGGCGGATGCGCGCCTCGCGCGTCTGCGGCTGGCCGTCGGGCGATGACGGCACGTCGCCGAGCCGCGTGATCAACAGCAGCGCGCCACCGGCGAGGACGACCAGCGTCACCAGAGCCACGACGAAGGTTCGCCAGGCCCCGCGGGTGGCTGGTGAGCCCGGGTCCACGGCCAGGTTATCCCCGCATCGCCTTGTAGGTCTCGAGGCAGCGCTGCGCGGTCTCGATCGACGGGAAGCGGCTGCCCTCCTGCTCGATCAGGTAGTGCGTCACGCCGCCCACCGACTCGGCCGCGGCGAAAATCTCCTTCCACGGCGAGACGCCTTCGCCGAAGAGCACCTGATAGCCCTTGCCCTCCTCGGGTGACCAGTCCTTACAGTGGATGCTGCCGATGCGCCCGGGATGTGCCTTGATCCACGCGACCGGGTCCACCTTCGCCTCCATGCACGTGCCGACGTCGAGCTGCAGCACCATGTCGCGGGGGGTGTTCTCCGCGAGGATGTCCATCGGGCGGGGGCCGGTGGGCAGCGGACGGAACTCGAGCGCGTGGTTGTGGAAGCCTGCGGTCATGCCGAGCGGCCGCAGCTTCTCGGATGCGGCGCTCAGGCGATCGGCGATGCCCTTCCAGCCGTCCGCGCCCTCGACCTTGCCGGCGCTGGCCATCACGATCGACGTGGATCCAAGGATTCTGTTGAGTTCGATCGCCTTGTCGAGACCCTCGGCCGTGAGCGCGTTCGCGCCGTTGTGCGTGGACATGCACGTGATGCCGAGGTCGTCGAGCAGCGCCCGCACGTCCTTCGCGTACGCCGGAGTCCACTGGTAGTACGGCGAGTAGAACTCGACGGTTTCGTACCCCATCTTCGCCACGGCGCGAACCGTGCCCATGAGGTCTTTCACCAGCTCGTCGCGCACCGAGTACAGCTCGAGGCCGACGACGGGGCGTCTACCCTGCGCGCGGACGGTGGAGGTGGCAGCGAGCGGCGCGGCAGCGGCCAGCGCCAGGAACGAACGACGGGTGAGTTGGGCACGTGATGTCATGGTTCGGGCAAACGTACCATGCCTGGGTGCCTGGGGTCAGGTCTATACGTGCACACGCGAGGTGCCAGGTCATGGGTTGCGACGACGCGCGAAATCGAGCACAGTCGTCCGCGTGCTGCCCGCAGATGCCGATGGCTGCCACCGAGGAGACACCGGCGCATCGTATCGTCTCGCCACCGCCGCGGACGTCGCGTCGAAGAGGACACCCGCGAGCCGCCAGGTGTGGCGCGCTGACCAGGAGGACACCCCATGCTCGAAGTGCTGGTACTGGTCGGCCTCGTCGTGACCGGATGGCTCGTGCTGCAGGTGATTCGCCAGCGCAGGGACGCCGCGTCGTCCAGTCCGCGGCCAACGTCCCCGGCGCCTCTGCCCCCGCAGTTCGTGCGTGAGCCGTCCGATCTCGTTGGCACCACACGCGTGCTCATCTCGCACCCCCTCATGCGACGCACCGCCGAGCGCGCCGCCGCCAAGGGCAACAAGTACGTCGCCCGCGACGGCGACAACGTGTACTTCGTGCTCGACGCGATCGAAGACGAGGACGAACGACGCCGTGCGTGCGACATCCTCTCGCGCAGCGTGTCCGAAGGGTCCGAGGGCGACGCCGGCCCCGACGTGCAGGACGTTCTCTGGGTCGCCAGACTGCTGGGTCAGGGATGACGCGACGGCCGGGCGCGAGCCGGACACCTCCATCGGGCTGACCATCTCTTTCGGAGATTGCCATTGCGGAACCTGTGTCATGTGCGCATCGACTCGTCGCGGGACGAGTTCGACCCCTTCTCTCCGTTGCGCTGCGACGCACGCCGGCTCCGGCTGCGGCTCCGTCTGGTGGCGGTCGCATGGCTGGTGTGCGCGCTGCCCCTGTCGGCCCAGCAGGGCAGCGACGCGTACACGGCCCCTTACCAGCGCAAGGCCCTCGAGATCTTCCGGACGCTGATCGGCATGCGAACGGCGGCAGGGCAGGGGCAGGTGCCGAAGGCGGCCAGTTACCTTGCGGACCAGTTCCGTGGGGCGGGGTTTCCGGCAGAGGACGTGCACGTGCTGCCGTTCACGGTCGCGTCGGGCGAAGAGACGGCCGGGCTCGTGGTGCGCTATCCGGGTGACGGCTCCTCGGGCCGGAAGCCTATCCTCCTCCTCGCGCACATGGACGTCGTCGATGCACTGCGCGACGACTGGGAGCGTGACCCGTTCACGCTCATCGAAGAGGACGGCTACTTCTTCGGACGCGGCAGCCTGGACAACAAGTTCGGCGTGGCGTCTCTCACCGCCGTCTTCCTGCGATTGAAAGCCGAGGGCTTCACACCCAACCGCGATCTGATCATCGCGTTCACCGGCGACGAGGAAACAGGCATGCTGTCGGCTCGCGGGTTGGTGAACGAGCATCGCGCGTTGACGGATGCCGAGTTCGCGCTCAACGACGATGGCGGTGGCGGCAAGCTGGATGAGGCTGGCAAGCCGGTGGCCTTCTTCGTGCAGACGGCGGAGAAGACGTACGCCACCTTCGAACTCACGGTCACCAACCCGGGCGGACACAGCTCGACGCCCCGCGCCGGCGACAACGCCATCTACGATCTGACGAGGGCGCTCACACGGCTCGAGGCTTACCGGTTCCCCGTGCAGACGACCGAGGCCACGCAGCTGTTCTTCCGCGAGATGGCGAAGGTAACGCCGGGGCCGGTCGGTGAGGCCATGTCGCGACTGGCGCGGGATCCGTCGGACAAGGATGCCGCTGACGTCGTGTGGCGCGAGCCGGAACTCGTGGGCATCACGCGCACGACGTGTGTGCCGACCCTGTTGCGGGCGGGACACGCCGAGAACGCGCTGCCGCAGTCGGCGGTCGCGACCGTGAACTGCCGCGTCTTCCCCGGCGTCGAGGTGACCGCGGTGCAGAAGACGCTCGAGCGCGTCGCGGATACGCCCGGGCTCGCGGTGAAGGTCCTCGATTCGCCGATGGCCAGCCCGGCGTCACCATTGCGAGAGGACGTGATGGAGGCGGTGACGGCAGCTGTGCATGCGCGGTATCCGGGCACGCCGGTCATTCCGTACATGGCGCCTTACGGAACCGATGGCAAGGAGACGCGCGCGGCGGGTATTCCGACGTACGGCGTGATGGGGTTGTTCATCAAGGACGCCGACCAGTTCGCGCACGGGTTGAACGAGCGCGTGCCGGTGGATCAGTTCTTCGGCGCGCAGGAGCACTGGAAGGTGCTGCTCACGCGGCTTGCGGGGAAGTAGGGCCGCGGTCGACGGGTCAGGGGCTGCGGGCTACCGGCCACAGGCGACCGGCCACAGGCTGCGGGCTACAGGCTACGGTACGGGCGACGGGTCAGGGGCTGGCTACTGGCTACTGGCTACTGGCTACAGGCTGCGGTGGACGGTCGACGGGGTCACCCGGGCGTCTGGCCTCGTGTCGTGGCGCGGACTCGCGTGGCTGTTGGGGGCACGAAAGCATCAGCGGCGCTCATACTCGAAGCGCGCCGCGGAAGCCTCGTGACGCGTAGTAGGACTGCGCCCCGTTGTGATACACGAAGACCCTGCCAAAGCGGCGGTCGCAGAAGAGGGCGCCGCCGAGCGAGCGGACGTCGGGCGGCGTCCTGATCCAGCTCGACGTCCTGGTGTCGAACTCGCCGAGCCTCTGGAGTTCCCGGTACTGGTCTTCCGTCAACAGGTCGATGCCCATCGACTCAGCCCTCTCGAGGGCGCTGTCTTCAGGTTTGTGTTCCTTCCGCGCATCCAGTGCTTCGCGGTCGTAGCAGAGGCTCCGGCGACCAGAGGGACTTTCGGCGCTGCAGTCGCAGAACGTGAGACGCCCGGTTTTCTCGTCCTGACCGATGACGTCCGGCTCGCCGCCGGTCGACTCCATCTCGTGGAGCGCCTTCAGTGCGCCAGGATTGCCTTCGATCCTGGCCTGCACGTCGGCCCACGCGATGCCCTCGTGTCGACGAGGGTTCGTCTCGAACCGGCGCTTCAATGTATGAAGCAGTGTCTCGCGTTCTTGCTTCTTCATGCGTCGTGAGGCTGTTCCAGCTACCCGGCCTTCTGGAGCGCCAGCAGCTTTCGACGAACGGCCTGTGAGAACTCAACGGCTGCGAACTGGGACTTGGCAAAGAGGTAGTCCTCACTGCTCTCATCGATGACCCTGACCAGGTCGTCCCTGGCGGCGTCCTCGTCCGGCACCATCGCGTACACTTTGCCGCGAATCAGCGACGCTTCGTTGCCTTCGTTGTCCAGGCAGAGCGCGAATTGAATCGGTCGTTTCATGGCTGAGCCAGATACGTCTTGATCTTGAAGTCGCGTCGGCCGACGCCGTGGGCTTCGTACCAATGTAGCTCAACTCGCCGGAGCTTTCGGTTCGGCAGTCGGACGGTCGCGACGCCCTTGAGCTTCGCCATCGGCCCTTCCCGTGGGCCTTCTGGAGATGAACTCTCATCTTGACGCCGCGACCTGACGCGATCGTCTCAATCTGTTCGATTTCTCCCACGATCTCGAACTTCACGGGCCCATTGTGGGCCGCAGCCGACCGGCTGGCAACCACGCTCTGATGGCCGCAGGGGTACTACCTCGGCAGCGGGGCCACGCGGCGCCTCGTGGCCTGCTCGAATGCGTAAGCAAGCCCTATCAACGTCGGCTCGCTGCACGTGCCGGCCGCGAACGCCACGCCGAACGGCGACGCCTTCGCGTCGAAACCCTCGGGCAGCGCAGGCGTCGGCGCGTTCGGCACCCGCCCGAACGGCACGATCACGGTGGGATAGCCGGGTTTCGCCGCGATGGACGCGCCCATACCCGCCGGAAACAGCAGCGCATCGAGCCGATGCTCCGCCATCGCCGCGTCGACGCCCCTGGTCGCCGACAGCTCGAGGTCCTTCGCCCGGTCGGCCTCGTAGCGCACGCGATCGCGCTCGACGTCCATCTCGTCCGAGATGTCGAGCAGCGCCTGCCCGTACTTGATCGCGCCCATGCGCTGGTGCGCCACGTTCCACAACCGCAGCTCGGTGAGCGACTGCACCGGGGCCCGGTCGCCAAGGCTCGCCAGCCAGGCGTTGAAGTCGCGCTTCATCCCGTACTTGAAGACGATGGAGCAGTCCGCGTCCTTCCCCCTGGCAGCGTCGAGCCCCGCGCAGACACCCCAGCGCAACCCGTTCGTCGCCGGATCCGGGTCGACCACGCTCGGGATGTCGGCAGGATCGACGATGACGGCGCCCTGCGCGCGGAGCACCTCGATGGCCTCGGTCATCACCTTCGCCTGTTCGGGGTTCAAGCCGCCGCGACCCTCCTTGCTGCCGGGTGGCGTGACGCGATCGTAGAAGAACGCGCGCGGGACGCCGATGCGCGCGCCCTTCAGCGCGTCGACCTTCAGGAACGGCATGTAGTCGTTCCCCGGCGGCGGCGTGCACGTGGAGGTAGCCGCGTCGTTCGCATCGGGCGCCGCGCCCTCGAGCACGCCGAGCACGATCGCCGCGTCGGTCACCGTGCGCGCCATGGGGCCGGCCGTGTCCTGGTCGGCGGTGATCGGGATGATGCCGTGGCGGCTGATGCGGCCCACCGTCGGCTTGATGCCCACCAGCATGTTCTGGTTGGCCGGGCTCAGGATGGACCCAGAGGTCTCGGTGCCCACGTTGGCGGCCCAGAAGCTCGCGTTGGTGCCGACACCCGAACTCGAGCCGCCGGTGGCGAGCACCGGGCGCCCGTCGCCGGTTGCCTCACGCGGATCGCGGCGCGGGTCGAACGGGTTGAACCCGTAACCCGTGAGCGCGTTGTAGTTGGTGGGCATGCCCGTGGCCACCCAGTTCGCGAGTTCCGTCATGCCTGTCTTCGCGATGATGACGGCCCCCGCCTCCCGCAGCCGCGTCGTCAGCGTGGCCTCGTACGGCGGCACGAGACCCTCGAAGGCCAGCGCGCCGCCGGTCGTCGGCATATCCGTCGTGTGGATGTTGTCCTTGAGCGCAATCGGGATGCCGTGCAGCGGCCCGCGCACCTTGCCTGCCGCGCGCTCGCGGTCCAGCGCCTCGGCCTGCTCGAGTGCGTGCGGGTTGACGCTGATGATCGCGTTGAGCCGGTCCTCGTGGATCGCGATGCGCTGCAGCGACAACGCCACCAGTTCCCGCGAGGTGAGCCGGCCCTCGGCCATCGCCTGCTGCATCGCGGGGATCGTCGCCTCGACGATGGTGAAGGGCGCAGGTTGTGCAGCCGGACCGACCGACAGGAGGACGATCAGCGCGGCGAGCGGCAGGCGGAGATTCATGCAGGCACCTCGACTCGGAAGCGTCGCGATGATCGCACACCTTCTCCGGACGCGAGTTGTGAGGCCGGCCGACAGCGTGCCAGCGTCCGTCGATTCCGTCGCGCAGCCTTGACCCCGGAGCACGAAGATGTCCAAGCCCTCCGCCTTCATCGGTTCATCGACCGAAGGCCTCGAGTTCGCGCGCGCGATTCGAGCCCTGGTCCGCGACGAGGCCGAGGTGACGCTGTGGAACGAGGGCGTCTTCACGATACGGCATGCCCCATTCGGGAGATTTGCGCGACTTCTTCCGTGTGACCGACCAGGGGCGGACGTATCTGGCGATTCGCGCACAGTCGGAGGCCACGCGTGAGGAGTGACGGCACAACGGGCCGAGATTGCATCCGGACGTTAGTCCACGTAAACTAACATCTGTCTGCGCGCAGGCAGGAAACTCGACATGCCAAAAGCCGCTCCTGTGATCGTCAACACTCACGACGCGAAGACCCGACTGTCACGGCTGCTGGAGGACGTGGAGCGCGGCGCAGACGTCGTGATCGCGCGGGCGGGCCGTCCTGTCGCCCGGCTTGTCCCCATGAGCGCCGACAGGCCCCGGCGGCGACCTGGCGCGCTCAAGGGACGCATCCGCATCGCCAACGACTTCGATGCGCCGCTGCCGGACGATGTCCTGACGGACGTCCGCGAGCGAGACTGATGCGTCTGCTGCTGGACACGCAGATCTATCTCTGGTTCCTGTCCGACTCCCGCAAGCTGCGTCCCGTTGCGCGGCGTCGCATTCACGACGCCGACGAGGTGTACGTGAGCGCCGCTTCTGTGTGGGAGGCCAGCATCAAGGCCGCCCTCGGAAAGCTCGACGTAGACATCGATGAACTCCTCACGCAGATTCCGGCCTCGGGTTTTGCCGAGCTTCCGGTGACGGCGAGACACGCCGCCGCCGTGGCGGCGCTCCCGAGGCTGCACGGCGACCCGTTCGATCGCCTGCTCGTGGCCCAGGCGACGACCGAGCCGCTTCATCTGCTGACAGCCGACGAGGCGCTGACCGCGTATTCACCGCTCGTCGAACTCGCCTGAGCACGGCCACTCCGAACGGAGACTTCAGTCGCTAACTCCTCGGCTCATACCGCATCGCCACCGCTCCCGAGCCGAGTTCCAGCCGGCTCACGAGCTTCAAGTCGACATGCTTCGATAGCCCCGCGAACAACGTCGGCCCATGGCCCGCCAGCCTGGATGCACCACGAACTCGTACTCGTCGATCGATCCCAGCTCCGCCAACGCCAGCGGGAGCTGCACGCCTCCCACGAACAGTCCCTTGCCCGACTCCTGCTCGAGCTGGTGACTGGCCTTCTCCAGATCCCCGCGCACGAGTTCCGCGGTGCGACTCGGTCGGTCGTACGATCTTCACATGCTGGTCATCACTGGCGGCCGTGAGCGCACGGAAGCCGAGTACCGCGACCTGGTCACGTGAGGCGGGTTCGAGGTGACGATGGTGGGTCCGACGCAGTCACCCGCGCACATCGTCGAAGGCGTTCGCATGGAGTCCCGACGTCGCTATCGCACGCTCGGAGCCACAGCGACACCGAGCGCCCTCACCTCACCGCCGCGCTTCGAGGATCAGGTTGAACGGCGTCTCCGCCGCCCGTCTGAAGCGCGTGAACCCCGCCTTGCGGAACACGTCGGCCAGCCGCGCCTCGCCTGCCTGCGCGCCGAGCACCATCGTCCCGCCCTCCGCGATCGCATGCGCACAGCAGATCGTCGCCGAGCCCGCGTAGTACAGCCGCCCGACCAGCGACAGGTTGTCTTCCACGCGGTCGTACGCGAACGGCTCGACCAGCAGCACCGTGCCGGAGGGCGCCAGCACCTTCTCTGCGTATCGGCCCGCCGCTACCGGATCGCCGAGATCGTGCAGGCAGTCGAAGAAGCAGACGAGGCCGTACTGCCGATCCGGGTAGTCCACCGCGCGCGCCACGTCGAAGGTCACGCGGTCGGATACGCCTGCCGCTGCCGCATGCCGCCGGGCCTCGTCGATCGAACCCGGGTGCACGTCGAAACCATGGAAGCGCGAATGCGGGAACGCCTGCGCCATCAGGACGGTGGAGTGGCCGTGGCCACACCCGACGTCGGCCACGTCGATGCCCGCCTCGAGCTGCTCGACGACCCCGTCGAGCGCGGGCAGCCACTGCGGAACGAGGCTGGCGCGATAGCCGTTGCGGTAGAACGCCGCGACGCCGCAGTGCAGGCGACCGTCACGCTCGCCCCACGCCACGCCACCGCCCGTGCGGAAGGCGTCGAGCGTCTTCTCTTCGTCGAACCACAGCGACGCCGGCACCTGCCAGGCGGGCGGCATGTAGACCGGGCTGTCTTGGTCGGCCAGCACCAGCGCCTGCTCGGGTGACAGCTCGTAGGTGTCGCTGACGGCATGGTAGCGGACGTAGCCGGAGGCCGCCTGAGCGTTCAACCACTCACGCACGTAGCGTTCCGCGCAGCCCGCGCCCGCGGCCACCTCCCGCGAGCTGAGCGGACCCGCGCCGGCCATGGCCTTGTACAGCCCGAGCTTGCTGCCGAGGCTGATCATCGCGCCGGTGTAAGCCGACGCGAGGTCGTTGACGGCGTGCATCACGAAAGACTCCAATGCGGCTTGATTGACTGCAGGGGCGTTCATTGCGTTCAGCTCCTTTGAGCGGTTACCAGTTACAGTGCGGATCGAGGCGTTCGATCTCGACGCTCATGGTGGCAATCGGTATCGTCCGGCAGAAGAGGCGGAATCGCCCGGAACCGGTTCGTTCGTGCCACGTCATCCCGCGACGCAGAGAACATCGACATGACCGGACCCTCCGCATGCCCCGGACCGCGCCCCCTGCACGTCAGTCTCGTGGCCCTGCCCGACGCCGTGGTCTCGACGCTCGCCGGCATCTTCGACGTGATCAACGGCGTTGCGCTGATGAACCTGCCGCAGGTCGGTGCGCCAACGCCCTTCCACGTGGAGATCGTGGGCGAGGCACCAGGACCGCTGACGCTGGCGAGCGGTGTACCCATCGACGTTCAGCGTTCCATCGACACCCTCGAGACGACGGACATCCTCATCGTCCCGTCGGTGCTGCTCCGGGCGGACGGCTGGGAGAAGGGACGCTATCCCCGCGTCGTCGAGTGGGTGCGCGCGATGCACACGCGCGGCGCGATCCTCGTCTCGGCCTGCTCGGGCGTCTTCCTGCTCGCGGAGACGGGCCTGTTCGACGGACGGGACGCGACGGTGCACTTCGGGTATGCGCGAGCGTTCGCGGCAGCCTATCCGAACGTGTCGATCCATCCCGAGCGCGTGCTCGTCATCTCGGGACAGTGCCAGGAACTCGTGAGTTCAGGAGCGTCGACGAGCTGGCACGACCTGGTGCTGTACCTCATCGCGCGATACGCGGGCGCCACGGTCGCACAGGAGATCGCGCGCCTCTTCGCGCTGCAATGGCATCACGACGGCCTCACGCCCTTCATCGTCTTCGAGGGCAGGGTCGACCACGGTGACGGCGAGATTCAGGCCGCGCAGCAGTGGCTGAGCGATCACTTTCAGGTCGCCAGTCCGGTCGAGGAGGTCGTCAAGCGATCGCGGCTGGCCGAGCGCACGTTCAAGCGGCGCTTCGCGAGCGCGACGGGCATCACGCCGCTCGCCTACATCCAGCGTCTGCGCGTCGAGGATGCGAAGCGGCGGCTCGAGCGAACCGACGCTCCGGTGGACGAAATCAGCTGGCGTGTCGGCTACGAAGACGCGGCGTTCTTCCGGCGGCTCTTCAAGCGCACCACCGGCCTCGCGCCCGGCGCCTATCGCAAGCGGTTCCGCGTCCCGGATTTCGCGCAGCCGGCACGCCAACGCTGAACAGCGATGGCACCAGCGCGCTCCCGCGAAAGGAGGTCCGTCTGGCGCCCAACTCGGGTCAGGCGACGGGCGCCCGGCGTCGGCGATCGCGTGATCGCGGGCGGCCTCCGGCGGGATCCCTGCGCCGGTGCCCTTCTCTGAGTTCAGTCGCTGGCGGCGGCCCTGCCGCCACCCATCCAACTCGGCACGGTAGGCGTACGCCCGTCAGCTCAATTCGTGGAGTTCGTGGGGTCAGGTCTGCCTGTGCACACGCGAGGGGTCAGGTCTCTCTCCGCCGCCTCAACTCGTCCCGGGACGAGTTGCCGCGCCTCGCGTCAACGTGGTGCGCGGATGGCGCGTCCCGGCCGGGCGTCGGTGAGCGCGCCACCGTCGACCACCGGCTGCCCGCCGACGATGACGTACGGGATGCCCGCTGACGGAATGCTTGCATCCTCGTACGTCGCGCGGTCGATGACCGTCGCAGGATCGAACACCGTGATGTCCGCATCGGCGCCGGCGCGGATGCGGCCCTTGTTCGTCATCGCGGGCACGCGTGCCTCGAGCCGCCGCGCGGGCTCCACGGTCATCCGGCGCAGCGCATCCATCAGCTCGACAACGCCTTCGTCGCGCACGTAGCGTCCCAGCACCTTCGCGTACGTTCCCGACGTGCGCGGATGCCCGCGGCCGTTCTCGATGAACCCGTCGCTCGCGATCATCGACAGCGGGCTGACGATGGACGCGCGGGTCTGCTCCTCGGAGCGATTGTGGATGATGATCGTGCCGCCGAGGGCGCGGTGCTTCGCGAACGTGTCGCGGGTGAGGCGCTCGCCGGTCGCCACGAGCTGGTGCTGGCCGTATCGCTCTTCGGGCCACGACTCCCAGTCGTCGAACAGCGCCGAGGCGATCTCCGTCATCCCGGCGCCGTAGGGATACGCTTCGGTCGTCACGTCCTGCCCCGCGTCGCGCGCGGCCTGGATGGCGGCGAGGAAGGCGTCGATGTCGTCGCGCGCCACCGAGTTCACGTGCACGATGTGCAGCGGTGCGCCTGCGGCCTTCGCCGCCGCAATCGTCTCGTCGAGCCCTTCCACGCCGCCGCGCATGTGGATGTGCGACGAGGCGCCGCCCTCCGCCGCCACGCGGAACATGCGCTCGAACTCGGACATGGGCGCGCCGGGCGTGTACGCGCTGCCGAACCCCACCGCGACCGCACCGTCGTCGAGTCCCTTGCGCAGCAGGCTCTCCATTTCGACCAGCTGCGCCTCGGTGGCCGTCCCGCTGCCGCCGACGCCGGCCGGCAACAGACCTCTGCCGGGGTCGCCGAGCACCTGCATGCGCGCCTTGATGTGGCCGATCGACACGCCGTAGTTGACGATCTGTCCGCCCTCGCGCTCCGCGTACCACGCCGGCACGTCGCCGGTGCCCACCTCCAGCTCGAACGCCGACGTCACGCCGTCGCGCACCATCATCCGGTACGACTCGTCGTGCTGGCCGTGCTCGTGCAGGTCGATGAACCCCGGCGCCACGACGTGTGCGGTGGCGTCGATCACGCGCGCCCCGTCGAGCGGCGTCTCGGACACGGCTGCTATCGTCCCGCCGCGCACGCCGACGTGCCGGACGCCGTCCACGCCGGACTCGGGATCCATCACCCGCCCGTTGGCGATGACGAGGTCATAGGTCGGCACCGACTCGCGTGAGCACGCCGAGACGAGCGCGAGGCAAGACAGGATGAGAGCAAGTCTGGTCATCGGAGGCACGGCTACAGGCGAGCGAAGCGAGTCGAGGGGTCATTCCCCATACGGTTGATGGCAGAAGCCGCAGTCCAGGCTCGCGCTCTTCGCCGTGTGGCAGTTCATGCATCCCGCCATCGAGATGTCGCCCTCGCGCGCGAGCACGTCCCGCTCGGCGACCGGACCGTGGCAGTCGGCGCACGTGCTGCCCGCGTCGAGATGCGCCCGGTGGCTGAAGAACACGTAGGCCGGAATCTGGTAGACGCGCACCCACGGCAGCTCGCGGGCACCGGTCGTCAGCGTCGTGAGCTTCAGAATCTCGGGGCTGTCGGCCTTTATCGTCTCATGGCACTGCAGGCACAGCGACGCCGGCGGCAGCGTCATCGACTCGCCGGGATCCGGATTCGGATGGCACATCGCGCACGGGAGCTGCGCCGTGCCGGCGTGCACCTTGTGACTGAAGGCCACGGGCTGTACGGGAGCCGCCGCGATTGGCGCGGGCGCCTGCGCCGAGCCGCGCAGCACGACGACCAGCACGTTGATGACCAGCGTGACGAGAATTCCTGCGGCTCGCATTACCCGGGTGTGACGCAAGGCTTCGGGCTTCGGGCTTCGGGCTTCGGCTTCAGGCTTCAGGCTTCAGGCTTCAGGCTTCAGGCTTCAGGCTTCAGGCTTC
>CAYMAG010000124.1:0-13280 GCA_964388335.1 uncultured Vicinamibacteraceae bacterium
CCCACGCGTGCGGCGCGTCGACCCCTGGTGTGCACTCGCTGAAATCGGCGGCGGTGACGCCAGCCTGCGTGCTGACTGCCGCCTCACTGTCGCTCGTTCCGAGCACGTCGCAGATCGACGTCGGCCTGTTCAGACGTCGCCCGACCGGCACCGCAACCCGATCCGCGGGATCGGACAGGTTCCAGCGAATCAGCTGTACTTCCCTGCCGGCACGAGTCGCCTCCCCGTCTGCGCCCGCCGCCAGCACGAACCTGCCGTCGCGAGTCACCGCGGTTGCCGACGGTGCGATCTCGCTCGGGACGGCCCAATGCGCGCCGTCGGTGCGACGCCACACGTGCAGCGCGCCGCCGGCATCCGTCCCCGGCGCATAGCCGATCACGTAGACGTCGTTGCCACTGAAAGCCAGAGACGCCGCAGCAGCCGAAGGCTCGAGCCGCTGTTCCGGGCTGCGGCCGTCCGACGCACCGACCAGCACATGGCCGTTGGCCGCCGCGGCGAACGTCCGGCCACGTGCCGCGAGGGCGAACGCCGTCACCTGGTTGATGTGGTTGCGTGTGGACCAGACGCCATCGCGGAGGTCCCAGGCGAGCACGCGAACGGTTCCCCCGGTGCCGTCAGTGCGCGACGAGCCGTTCTCGCGCGCGCCACCAGTCACATGCTCGACGAACGTCGCAACGCCGTCTGCGATCTGTAGATCACGGACGTCCGCGCCAGACCCGGCAACAGCGCCGGCGCGAATGGCCAACGGATCCTCGGGCAGGGTTACGAACCGCTGAGACGCCACGCTCAATCGGTCCAGGTGTTCGATGACGAACAGCGCGTCGCCGTTGCCAGGCAGCGCCGCGGCTTCCACGCCGACCGGCAGCGTCGCGCGCGCGACATCATGCACGGCGTCCCAGATGACCGTCGTGAGGCCGGCATCGACGATGAGACGCGTTCCGCCCGCGCCCAGGGCCATCAGCTCGCCCGTGGGTGGGCTGGCACGACGGACCTCCGTGCCGGTCGACGCATCCCACACGACGACAGGATCGTCCAGGCCGACCCGCGTCGAGACGTGCGCGCTGTCGCGACTGAAGCTGATCCTCCAGGGTGGCTCTTCCCATGTCACGATCTGTGTGACGCTGTCGGCCGCGGCGGTCGTGGCGGCATCGCGCGCGGGGAGCCGCCACAGACCAGCGGTAGTGGCAACGTATCGTCCGTCGGGAGAGAAGGCGACGATTGCCATTCCAGGAAACGTCTGCACGTCCCCGGCCTCACCGTGCTCGCCGATCGGCCAGAGTCGCATGATGGCGCGAGACGCGTCGCCGGTCTGCGGTCGATCGGTCGCCGCGAGCCAGTGGCCACCAGGCGCGACGGCCGGGCCCACATGTCCGGCCATCGACGGCATCGTGACAGTCGTGACGAGTCGGAACGGATTGGTCGACCACAGCTCGAGGTCGTGGCGGGTCGCGTCCTTGAAATACACGTGCACCACACACCAGGCACCGTCGTCGCCGATGGCCTGAATCAGCCACAAGCGGCCTGGTGCAGCGCCGCTGCGGGCGCGCTCGATGTCTCCGCGCTGGCAGCCCCCCGGACGGCCGGATGGCACGGCGTGCGCGGTCGCCTGCTCCGCGATCTGGGTGGCCATGAGCCACGCACCGTCAGGGGTCAGGCGGAAATCCTGTCCTGAAACATCGGCGGAGCCAACCGCCTGTGGCAACCCCAGGAGCGCGCGCCGCAACGACTGGTCGACGTCAGCTGACCGCTCCGAGATGCCGTCGAGCAGGCGGAGCGCTTCAGCCGCAAGCATCACGCTGGCGTCGGTCGGTCCACCGCGCTCTCGGAGCTGGTCGGCCTGCACGGACAGTCTTCCCGCGTTTGCGATCGTCGCCTGGCGGCGCGCCTCGTTCCGCTGACCCACGGCGATCCAGGCGGCCGCGCCTGCCAGTGTGGTGAGCAGGACGAGCGCTGCGATCCCTCCATTGCGCAGCCGCTGCACGCGCGCGAACTGACGCACGTCATCGCCATCGAGTTCATCCTTCGGTCGTCCGTGAAGCGGCGCAGCGAGGTCGAGCACCGCCTGACGGAAGCGGGCGTGACGCAGCGTGAGCACTTCGCCCGTCCTCGCCCAGGAGAGATCCACCCAGAGCGGCTCGTTCGCAAAGCGCCCACTGACCACGGCGCGGGGCAGACAGGTCGTGCGGCCCCAGTCGAAATCCCCCGCCGCCTGATCCCACCAGAGATCACCGTCGGTCATCACGATCAGCATCGTGTGCGCCGACCTGTGCGTGAGCCACCACTCAATCTCCCGGACCACCCAGCGCGAAGCCGCGGCTGCTGGCGAAGCCATGACGATCAGCCAGCGCGCGTTGGAGAGTGCGTCCTCGATAGCGGGCCAGAGTTCCGGGGTCGCGGCAAGGCTGGTCTGATCGCGGAAGACATGCAGCGCCCGCGTCCGGTTCCACGGGCGCGCGAACTGGTGCAGGGCGCTCTGCAGCGCTGGCGCCACCTCGTGGTCGGCGGCGTGACTGTAGGACATGAACGCGTCGTATGCCATCACGCAGCCCCGTGAACGACGTGGGCTCTCACATGTTCAACGGCCGTGCGGTGACTGGCGAACGTACGGCGTGGGCGCCGACCACCCGGAACGTCTGTGACATCAGGACGAGAGGAACAGGCGGCTCTTCCGTGCTGGTGCCTGAGGGCCTGACCGAGCCTGACCGAGCCGGGCCGGGGGACGCCGCCGCGCGGGACTACAATCCCGGCAGGCAGACAGACGCCCGTTCGCGCGTCGACGTCGCCTGGTGAATCCCCGAGGGAGAACGCGCGTGAACTCACAACGACTCGTCGCCACGATCGCCGCCGCCGCACTGGCGACGGCCCTCGGCGCCACGCATGGGGTACGTGGGGCCGCCGGGCAGAACACGCCGACCCTCGCGCTCGGTACGAGCGCAAGCCTCCCCGGCTTCCTCTCGGCCACCCTCCTCTTCCTCTCCGCAGACGCCGACAAGGACGGCGTCGTCACGCGCGATGAACTCACAGCCGCGGGCCGCCAGTGGCTCACGGCGGGCGCAGCCACCAACGCGAACTCCGTGACGAGCGAACAGCTCTCTGCCGCGCTCGATGCGGCCATGCCACGGTCCGCCCTCGCAGCGGTATTCAACATGGGCGGAGGACGCGCCCAACCTCAGACGCCTCATCCCGTTCACGTGCAGGCGATGCTGGCGGCCCTGCCCGCCGGCGCGCCCGCGCGCCCGCTGCATCCACGCAGGGTGCTCGTGCTGGCGCGCGCCGCCGGCTTCGTCCACTCGTCCATCCCGCTGGCGGCCAGCACCATCGAGGCCCTCGGCACGAAGACCGGGGCGTGGTCGACGACGACCTCCTACGATGCGGCCGACATCACCGCTGACAACCTCGCTCAATACGACGCGGTCTTCCTCGCGAGCACGACGGGTGCCTTCCTCGACGATCCCGACAACACCGCCGTGACGGCAGCGCGCCGGCAGGCCCTGCTCGACTTCGTGCGCGGCGGCAAGGGTGTGGCTGGCATCCACGCCGCAAGCGATGCGTACCACGAGGACAAGGCGCCGCCAGCCGCAGGAGGTGGCGCCGCCAGTGCCCTCGGATCGTTCTCTGCCGGGGCCACCATCGCACCCGTGATGATGCGACAGGGCGACCGCAACGGCGATCAGCGGCTCGACCGCACAGAAATCGACGCGCTCACCAGCGCGTGGTTCGAGACGCTGGACCGCACCGGCACCGGGCGACTGACGCAGCCCGATTTCGCGCTCTTCGCGCTCATGATTCCCCACCCGCCGGGTGCGAACGCGCCGCCCGTTCCTCAGGGCCCGGATACCCACGTCGGCACCTGGCCCGACTTCAACCGGATGATCGGCGGGTACTTCAAGTATCACTGGCTCGACCCGCAGAAGATCACCGTGAAGATCGACGATCCGGCGAGCCCCCTGACGGCGATGTTCAAGGGCCAGTCGTTCGACGTGCACGACGAGATCTACACGATGAGCACCAACTCGTGGTCGCGTGACAACGTCCGCGTGCTCACGAGCATCGACTACGGGAAGATGAGCGCGGCAGATCGGGCGCTCGAAGAGCATCCGCGCGCCGATCGCGACTACGGCCTCAGCTGGATTCGTCGCGAAGGCCAGGGCCGCGTGTTCTACCAGGCGCTCGGCCACAGCGAGCGCATCTACACGATGACGCCGCTGCTCGAGCACCTGCTGGCCGGCATGCAGTACGTGCTCGGCGACCTGAAGGTCGACGACACGCCGGCGCTGACGTACTTCCCGCCACCCGGGGCCTGGGCGCGCAGGGCCCCGGCCGAACTCGGGCTCGACCGCGTGAAACTGGCCGAAGCCATCGCCTTCGCGGAGGCGCACGAGACGACGCGCGCCATCGACTTCTCGGACCAGGAAACGACCTTCGGATCGCTGCTCGGCTCGATGCCCACGCGCCGCGCCCGCACCAACGGGCTCGTCATCTACAAGGGCTTCGTCGTCGCCGAGTTCGGTGACACGACATGGGTCGACCCGACGTACTCGGCGGCCAAGAGCATGCTGGCCAGCGTCGCCGGCATCGCGGTCCGCGACGGTCGGATCGCCGATCTCGATCAGCCGGTCGCCGCGCTCGTGAAAGACGGTGGTTACGACTCGCCGCGCAACGCGGAGGTGACGTGGCGCATGCACCTGCAGCAGGAGTCGGAGTGGGAAGGCGCGCTCTGGGACAAGTCACACGACTTCATCGGCGCCGCAGCGTTCGGGGCCGGCGAGCGCAAGCCCCGTACGCTGCAGCCGCCCGGCACGCACTACGAGTACAACGACGTCCGCATCAACCGGTTTGCGCTGTCGCTGCTGCGCGTCTTCGGCAAGCCCGTCCCCGGGGTGTTCCGCGACGAGGTGATGGACGTGATCGGCGCGTCCAACGCGTGGAAGTGGGTGCCGTACCACAACAGCTACGCGGAGGTCGACGGCCGGCGGATGCCCTCCGTCAGCGGCGGCACGCGCTGGGGCGGCGGCGTGTGGATTCACGCATGGGACATGGCTCGTTTCGGGTACCTCTGGCTGCGCAATGGCAGGTGGGGCGACCGTCAGGTGCTGCCGCCAGCGTACGTACGGGAGGCGCTGACCCCGAGCCCGCACGGCCCCGACTACGGCTACCTGTGGTGGCTGAACACGCAGGGGAAGAACTACCCGGGCCTGCCCGCGAACGTGTACGGCGCCCGTGGCGCCGGCAGCAACACGATCCTGATCTCACCGGATCACGACCTCGTCGTCGTCTGGCGCTGGCACGCCGGCAACGAAGCCGAGTTCGCGCGACGCGTGATCGCGGCCATCGAGTGACGGTTGTGCATTGGCAGATTGCACTCAGGGCTCGAAGGCATAGGCGACGCTGCAGTCGATGGACGTCCGCGTGCAGAAGTACTGCCGCACCTCGGGGATGTACATGAAGCGCTCGTAGTCGTACTCCGACCCGTAACTCGAGAGTATCTCCTCGCCTGGCTGGAGGTCGCGGAGCGCGACGAACACCACGTAGGGCGGCTCGCAGCGGGCCTCGATCGCGGCGTTCTGCAGATGCGTCTCGATGCCGTTGATCGTGCGTGGTGCGAAGTTGATGCGCTTGACCGGCCCACCCAGCTCGCGACTGTCGAGCAGCGTGTACGGATGCGTGCGTTCGAGCGCGCACTCGTGCAGCGTCACCAGGTAGTGGTTGTCCGCGGCGGCGGTGCCTTCCGCGATCAGACGCCCCCCGAGTTCTCCCACCACCTCACCCGACCCAATCGGCTCGACGACGAACAACCCGGCGCCGGCTCCCGGGATGAGTGACGGCCGCACCTCCGTGCGCTGGTCGTAGCTGACGTCCACGGGAACGGGATCGCCGGGCGCCGCACGGGTCACGCGCCGGACGACCAGCATCGTGACCAGCGTGCACAGGATGACCATCTGCACGAAGATGAGGCCCCTCCACCACCTGGCTGACACGGCAGAAAGCCTACAGGATGCCGGCCCGATTGACACGCCCCTCCACGCGCCGGAGAATGCGCCCATGACAGACACCGGTCGCTGGTGCAGCGCGCTGATGGCGTGCGCCCTGCTCGCGACCCCCGGGGTGGCGGGCCTCAGGGCTCAGGAGACGCCGGACGCCGCCCGCCGCGTGGACTTCAACGCCGAGGTTCGGCCGATCCTGTCCGACCGCTGCTTCCGCTGCCACGGGCCGGATGCGTCGAAGCGCAAGGCGAAGCTTCGCCTCGACCTCCGCGAAGGCGCACTGAAGCCGCTGGAGGATGGGTGGGCGGTGATCACGCCGCACGACCCTGCGCGCAGCGAACTCGTCCGTCGCATCTTCACCGACGACGACGAGGACGTGATGCCGCCGTCGGACTCGCACCTCTCTCTGTCCCCTGCCGAGAAGCAGACGCTGAGGACGTGGATCGCGCAGGGCGCCGAATACCGCGCGCACTGGTCCCTCGAGCCCGTGCGAGCCGCTCCCGTCCCCGCGCACGAGGCGGCGGCAGACCAGCCGATCGACGCGTTCGTGCGTGCGCGGCTGGCGACCGAGGGACTCGCGCCCGCGCCGCGCGCCGAGCCCGAGACGCTCCTGCGGCGCGTCTCACTCACCCTGACCGGACTGCCACCGACACTCGAGGAGATCGACGCGTTCGTCGGAGACCCCTCGTCCGAGGCATACGCGCGCGTCGTCGCGCGCTACCTCGCGTCGCCCGCCTACGGCGAACGCATGGCCTCCGACTGGCTCGACCTCGCGCGCTACGCCGACACGTACGGCTACCAGGCGGATGTCGAGCGCGACATGTCGCCGTACCGCGACTGGGTGATCCGCGCGTTCAACGAGAACCTGCCCTACGACCGGTTCCTGACGTGGCAGCTCGCCGGCGACCTGCTGCCGAACGCCACGCGCGAGCAGCGCATCGCCACGGCGTTCAATCGCCTGCACCGCCAGACGAACGAAGGCGGCAGCATCGAAGAGGAGTTCCGCGTCGAGTACGTGCTCGACCGCGTGAACACGTTCGGCACGGCGATGCTCGGCTTGACGGTCGAATGCGCGCGCTGCCACGACCACAAGTTCGATCCGATCACGCAGCGTGACTACTACGCGCTGTCGGCGTTCTTCAACAGCATCGACGAGTCGGGCCTGTACTCGCACTTCACCAGCGCCACGCCGTCGCCCTCGATGCTGCTCTGGCCCGCGCATGCGCAGTCGGCGCACGACGACGTGACCGCGCGGCTCGCAGCCGCCGAGACGCGCATCCAGAAGCTCGCGAACGAGGCCCGCGAGGCGTTCACCGCCTGGCGCGCGACCAGTGCGGCTGCGACGCCTCCGAAGCTGCCGCGACCGGTCGCGCATCTCACGTTCGCGCGCGTGGAGGACGACACCACGCCAGACCTGATCTCGTCCACGCCGGCACGTCTGCAGGACGGTCCCCTCCCGGTCACCGATTCACCGGCCGAACCGCCCGTCGCTGGCGCGTTGCAGTTCAGCGGCGACAACGCGGTCGTCCATCCAGGCGTACCCATCTTCGGCAGGACGCACGCGTTCTCGCTCGCGATTCGCCTGCAGCCGACCGAGCACCAGGCGCGCGCCATCGTGCTCCATCAGTCGCGTGCGTGGACCGACGCGGGAAGCCGCGGCTTCGAACTCACGCTCGAGGACGGCCGTCCCTTCTTCGGCCTGATCCACTTCTGGCCGGGCAACGCGATCGCCGTCAGGGCCAGCGATCCCCTGCCGCTCGACCAATGGTCGCGCGTCGTGGTGACCTACGACGGCTCGAGCCGCGCGGACGGCATCCGTCTGTACGTCGATGATCGGCGCATCGCGACCACCATCGTGCGCGACCGCCTCTACAAGGACATCACGTACGACCGCGATGCCGGCGATTCGGTGACGGAGGCGCCCCGGCTCACCATCGGCGCGCGCTTCCGCGACAGCGGTTTCAGGAACGGCGTCGTGGACGACCTTCAGGTGTTCGACACGGCGCTCACGCCCCTGGAGGTGGCCGGGACGTCAGCACGGCAGTCGAGCGACGCCGACGCGCTCGAACACTTCCTCGCCCGTCACCACGCACCGATGCAGGACGCCGTCGCCGCACGCGCCGCACTGCGCGACGAGGAGAACCGCCTCGTCGCGCGCATCCCCGAGTTGATGGTGATGGAAGAACTGCCCGACCCTCGTCCCGCGCACCTGCTCGCGCGGGGCGCATACGATGCCCCGGGTGAGATCGTGCCGCGCGACACGCCGGCGAGTCTGCCTCCGTTCCCGTCGGACGAGCCGCGCAACCGGCTCGGTCTCGCCCGCTGGCTGACCGATCCCGGACATCCGCTCACGGCGCGTGTCGTCGTCAACCGCATCTGGCGCATGCACTTCGGCCGCGGACTCGTGTCCACCCCCGAAGACTTCGGCAGTCAAGGCAGTCTGCCGACACACCCTGAGCTGCTCGACTGGCTGGCCGATCGCTTCGTACGCGACGGCTGGGACGTCAAGGCCCTGCACACGCGCATCCTCACGTCCGCGACGTTTCAGCAATCGTCCCGGGCCGATGCCGAGACAGTGCGCCGCGACCCGGACAACCGGCTGCTGGCGCGAGGTCCGAAGGGGCGTCTGACGGCCGAGCAGATCCGCGACGGCGCCCTGGCCGCCAGCGGCCTGCTCACGCGAACGCTCGGCGGTCCAAGCGTGAAGCCCTATCAGCCCGCTGGCCTCTGGGAACAGTCGGGCACGGGCAAGACCTACACCGAAGACACAGGCGACAAGCTGTACCGGCGCAGCCTCTACACTTTCTGGCGCCGCACCTCACCACCGCCGTCGATGGCAACCTTCGACGCACCGACACGGGAGGTGTGCACCGCGCGACGCGAGGTGACGCTCACGCCGCTGCAATCGCTGGTACTGCTGAACGACCCTCAGTTCGTCGAAGCCAGCCGCGTCCTTGCCGAGCGCCTGCTCACACGCCATCCAGACGATGCGGGCGCGCGGCATCGCGACGCGTTCCGCGCCTTGACCGGCCGGGCACCGGACGAGGTCGAAGCAGCCATTCTCGCGCGTCACTTCACGGAGCAGCGCGCGCACTTCGCGACTCGTCCAGACGATGCGACACGTCTGCTCGGTGTCGGCGCCTCGCCGTGGAACCAGGCACTGCCGGCAGTCGACCTGGCCGCGATGACGGCCGTCGTCAGCCTGATCATGAACGTCGACGAGTTCTCGGTGGCACGATGACGAAGAGGCACTGGATGACCCATCACAAGTGCGTGGGCGCGCTGCCGGCCGCAGGCCTGTCGCGCCGACAGGTACTTGGCCAGTTCGGCATGGGCCTTGGGGGGCTCGCGCTCGCCAACCTGGTCAACCCCGCGTCGCTGCTCGCGCAGACCGCCGACCGGGCCGCAACGCCTGGCGGAGGCGTGCTCGGCGGGCAGTTGCACCACGCCGCCAGGGCGAGGCGCGTCATCTACCTCTTCATGGCAGGAGGGCCGTCGCAGCTCGAGACCTTCGACTACAAGCCCGTGCTCACCGCGCGCAACGGCGAGGAACTGCCCGACTCGGTACGCAAGGGCCAACGCCTCACGGGCATGTCGGGAAACCAGTCGTCCCTGCCCCTCGCCGGCTCACAGTTCGGCTTCGGCCAGCACGGTGCGAATGGCACGTGGGTGTCGGACCTCCTCCCCCACACGGCCAACGTCGTGGACGACCTGTGCATCGTCCGGTCGATGTTCACCGACGCGATCAACCACGACCCGGCGATCACGTTCTTCCAGACGGGGTCACAGATTGCAGGACGCCCCAGCATGGGGTCGTGGGTGCACTACGGACTGGGCAGCGACAACGCCGACCTGCCCGCCTTCGTGGTGCTGATCACGCCGGGCAAGGTGGACCAGCCGCTGTATTCGCGGCTGTGGGGCAGCGGGTTCCTGCCGTCCGAACACCAGGGCGTGCAGTTCCGCAGCGGCAGGGACGCCGTGCTCTACCTCGACAACCCGGCCGGCGTCACACGCGAAAGCCGGCGGTTACTGCTCGATCGGCTGAAGGACCTGCACGCGCACGCCGCGGACAGGCTCGGCGATGCCGACGTGGACGCGCGCATCGCGCAGTACGAGATGTCGTACCGGATGCAGACCAGCGTGCCCGGCGTGATGGACGTGTCGGACGAGCCGGCCGAGACACTCGCCTTGTACGGCCCGGACGCGCAGACGCCCGGCACGTTCGCCGCCAACTGCCTGCTCGCGCGCCGGCTGGCGGAACGCGGCGTGAAGTTCATCCAGCTCTATCACCAGGGCTGGGACCAGCACGACAACCTGCCCCGCAACATCGAACGGCAGTGCCGCGAGACGGACCAGGCGAGCGCCGCGCTGGTCACCGACCTGAAGCGCCGCGGCATGCTCGACGACACGCTGGTCGTGTGGGGCGGCGAGTTCGGCCGCACGAGCTACTCGCAGGGCCGCCTGACCGACACCAACTACGGACGCGACCACCACCCGCGATGCTTCACCGTGTGGATGGCCGGCGGCGGCGTGAAGGCCGGGCTCGTCCACGGCACGACCGACGACTTCAGCTACAACATCGTCGAGGGCGGTGTGCACGTGCACGACTTCCACGCCACGCTGCTGCGCCTGCTTGGCGTGGACCACGAACAGCTGACGTATACGTACCAGGGCAGGCGGTTCCGGCTGACCGACGTGCACGGCACAGTGGTCAAGGCACTGCTCGCATGACTCGGATGCCGGAGACGATCGGGCGCTTCGCATTGCACGCGCCGCTGAGTCGCGGCGGGGCTGGCTCCCTGTTCGCCGCCACGGATCCCGCCGCGGGAAGTGCGGCTGTCATCCTGCGGGTGCTCCCGGCACCCGACCCGGCGAGGCGCAACGAGCTTCTCGAGATGGCGCGCCGGCTGCGGCGACTGGATCACCCGGCATTCGTGCGTGTGCTCGAGGCCGGTGCGCACGACGACGTGGTCTGGTGGGCGCTGGAGCCAGGTGAAGCATCGACACTCACCGACCTCATCGCCAGCGACCGGTTGCCGCCCCTGCGCGCGCGGCTGTCGCTGCTCGTCGAGGTCTTCCGCGCAGCAGCTGCGGCGTTCGCTGAAGGTGTCAGCGGACTCGACATCGGCACGGACGCCGTCTGGTGCGCCGCGGACGGCGCCGACTGGAAATTCACGGCTTACCCGTCGCCGCCGCGTCCGCCTGAGGACGCACAGGTCCCCGAGTCGGACGAGGCACCGCGCCTCGTGCTCGCCGCCGCGGGCCTCCTGGCCCAGACGCTCGCCACCGGCGCGGTCGAGGGTGGGGACGACCTTGCCTCGGTCGTGCGGCGCGCTGCGGCCCTCTCACCGTCGGAACGCTTTCCGGACCTGACGGCGCTCGCCGATGCGATGGCCGGTGTCGTCGAACGCCTCGACCGTGGCGAGGCGCGTGCGGACCGCCTGCCCGTGTACGACGAAGACGTCCAGTTCACCGTGTATCGCCCGAAGCGGCTTGCGCCAGGAGTCTGGGACACCCTGCTCGTCTTCGCGCACCTCGAGTCACTGCCGGCGGACGCCGCGCCAGGCACGCCGGATCCGCTGGAAGAGGTGCAGCGACAGGCCGCGGCGCTCCTGGGTGATCCGTCGGGCCACGGACAGCAGACCGTGGACAGCAGCATGGCGGTGCCGAGGGAAGGCACGCTGACCGTCGTGCCGTCCGCGGACGGCATCACGTTCAATCCGCCCAGCGCTTCCTTCCAGTGGGTCGAACCGGTGCACCGCGAGGAATTCCGCATGCGCGCCGGCGCCGAGGCACTCGGCACCATCGTCCGGGGGCGCGTCTCCGTGTTCCTGGGCTCGATCATTCTGGCGGACATCCCGCTGACCGTGCGGGTCGACGGCAACGCGAGTGCCGGCGACCAGCCGCGCGAACGTGCGAGCGCTCGCCCGTATCGACGCATCTTCGCGTCGTACTCGCACAGCGACATGCACGTGGTCGAAGAGTTCGCACGGTATGCGGACGCGCTCGGCGACAAATACCTGCGCGACGTCGTCGATCTGCGCAGCGGCGAGCGATGGAACGACGCGCTGAAGCATCTCATCGGGGAGGCCGACGTCTTCCAGCTGTTCTGGTCGTGGAATGCGTTGCACTCTCCTTACGTACGCGAAGAGTGGCAGTATGCGCTGGCGCTCGGTCGACCGTCGTTCATCCGTCCGGTCTACTGGGACGACCCCCTCCCGTCGCACGGCGAGCTTCCGCCGCCGTCGCTGCGGGCGCTGCATTTCGAGCGGATTCGCCCTCTTGGCGTGACGGCAACCACAGCGCACACGGGCACTCACGCGGTGCCGGCAGCCGCCGCGCCGGCGCGTCCGCCCGCCGGGTCCGTTTCCGAAGGGCTCAATCGCCCGGAAGGCGAGGAATTCCGGCTGCGCGAGGAGCGCCAGGCCGAAGAGCAGAGTCGTCGGCAGCGCGAGGAACGCCGCGAGCGTCAGGAACTCCGGGAGCGCGAGAAGCGGGTTCCCGTGCCTGTTCCGTCCGCCACACGGGGCCCGGCCCCTGTCCTCGAACACCAGCCTCGGTCGCAGGCGCCGCCCCCGAGGCCTGCCCGCATGCGTGTCATCAGGTCGATCGGATCGATCGCCGCGCTCCTTCTCCTCGCGGCAATGCTGTGGCCGGCCGTGCGCCAGTTTTCGCCGTACGCACCGGAGGTGATCAGTGAGACACCACCCACCGGTGCGCCGAAGGGCGGCGAGCCAACGGGCGATGGCGGCCTCCCCACGCTCGCTGATCCCGAGCCAACAGAGGCGCCCGTCCCGGCACCTGCGCCGCCGCCACCGCCCTCACCACGTCCACCCTCACCACCTCCACGTCCACCTACTCCACCAACGGTTCCCGACAGTGGCACGACCCAGACGGGCAACCGGGTCAGGCCCGTGACAGCGGTGTCGCTTCTGACCGTCAGCGTGCGTGACGCCGCAGGCGCACCCGTGGCAGGCGCGGTGGTCGTCGTTCGAGGCGACGACGCGGAGACCCCGGAGGTGCAGGTGGTGACCGACGACAACGGCGAGGCTCGCGTACGGCTCTCAGGGTCGCGGACGTACGCGGTGCAGATCTCGAAGCCGGGGTTCGCAGACCTGTCGGAACGCGTCGACGCGACCTCGCGCGCCAGCCGGCTCGAGGCGAGGCTCCTGCGGCGCCAGCCACCCGGGCGGTGACGCGGCTGCCAACCCGTTCACTGCACGATGCGGAACCCGGTGAGCGAGCGCGCCGTTCCCGTGGGGTGCGTGACGATCAGGCGAATGACGTAGTCGCCGG
>CAYMAG010000125.1:0-13015 GCA_964388335.1 uncultured Vicinamibacteraceae bacterium
AAGGAACTAAGGAACAGCTTGGTGGACCGCTATACGGTGGACGGCAGACGGACCGGTATCCGCTCGCCCGCGAGGTGCTGCTTGAGGTCGACGACGGCGTGTTCGCTGAAGTGGAAAATCGAAGCCGCGAGCGCCGCGTCGGCCTTGCCCGTCGTGAACACGTCGGTGAAGTGCTGGAACGTGCCGGCGCCCCCCGACGCAATCACCGGGATGGACACCGCCGACGACACGGCAGCCGTCATCGGCAGATCGAAGCCGCTGCGGGTCCCGTCCTTGTCGATCGACGTGAGCAGCACTTCGCCCGCGCCGCGGTCGGCCGCCTCGCGCGCCCACTCGACGGCGTCACGGCCCGTCGGTGTCGACCCGCTCTTCACGTAGACCTCGAAGCGCCCGTTCTCCCACGTCGCGTCGATGGCGATCACGACGGCCTGGCTGCCGTACCGCTTCGCGAGCGTCGTCAGCAGCGCGGGGTTGGCCACCGCGGCGCTGTTGATGCTCACCTTGTCGGCCCCGGCATCGACCGCCGCGTCGGCGTCGGCTTCCGACGCGATGCCTCCCCCGACGGCGAGCGGAATGAAGAGTTCGTGCGCCACGGCCGCGACGGTGCGCGCCATGGCGCGACGCCTTTCGAGCGTGGCGGTGACGTCCAGGATCACCAGCTCGTCGATGCCCTCGACGTTGTAGCGGCGGGCGAGTTCCGCGGGATCTCCCGCATTGCGCAGCCCCTCGAAGTTCACGCCCTTGACGACGTGGCCGTCACGGACGTCGAGACACGCGATGATGCGCTTCGACAGCATGGCTACCCCACCACCTCGAGGAAGTTTCTGAGCATCCGCAGCCCGACGTCGCTCGACTTCTCGGGATGGAACTGTGCGCCGTACACGCGCCCCTGCTCGACGACGCTCGGGAATCGCACGCCGTGTGTGGTCCAGGCGGCCGTGGCGTCGCTGTCGGGCACGACGTACGAGTGCGTGAAGTAGGCCTGCGAGCCTGGCGCCACGCCGGCGAGCAGCCGTGACGGCCGATCGCGCAGCTCGAGCGCGTTCCAGCCGACGTGCGGCACCTTGCAGCGCATCTCGTCCCCGGCGGGCGCGGGCGGAGCCAGCAACGTGCAGTGACCGGGAAGCAGACCCAGGCCTGGCACGTCGGGTGCCTCGGTACTGCCCTCGAACAGGAACTGCATGCCGAGACAGATGCCGAGCAGCGGCATGCCGTTGTCGACGCGATCACGCAGCGCGGCGTGCCATGCGCCATCGAGCGCGGACGTCGCGTTGAAGTGTCCCACGCCGGGCACGATCACGGCCGACGCGCGGGCGACGTCCACCGCCGCTTCGGGTGTGTAGAACCCGGCGCCGACGGCGTGCAGCGCCTTGCGCACGGACGTGAGGTTGCCGGCCTTGTAATCGATGAGGGCAATCACCTACAGCAGTCCCTTCGTGCTCGGCAGCGTCTTCGCCATCTGCTTGTCCTTCGCGCACGCGACCCGGAGCGCGCGCGCGAACGCCTTGAACACGGCTTCCACGCGGTGGTGGTTCGAACGCCCGTACATCACCTTCACGTGTACGTTGGCGCGGGCACCCTGAGCGAATCCTTCGAAGAAGTCGTGCAGCAACTCCGTCTGCAGGTCGCCGACGATGCGGACGCGGAGGCCGAGATCGACGACCGCATGGGGACGCCCGCTCAGGTCGACGGCCGCGATGCCGAGCGTCTCGTCCATCGGCATCAGGAAGTACCCGGCACGGTTGATGCCGACCTTCGTCCCGAGCGCCTTGGTGAACGCCTCGCCGAGCGCGATGCCGACGTCCTCGACCGTGTGGTGCTGATCGACGTCGAGGTCGCCCGTGGCCTGCAGCTTCAGGTCGAAGCCGCCGTGCCTCGTGAACAGCTCGAGCATGTGGTCGAAGAAGCGGATGCCCGTGCCGACCTCGTACCGGCCCTTGCCTTCGATGCCCAGCGTGATGCGAATCTGCGTCTCTCGCGTCTCGCGGACGATCACTCCCTTGCGCACAGAATCTCCTCCATCGCCTCGATGCATTGGCGTGTGTGTTCGACGAGGCCTGTCGTGATGCGGACGCACCCCGCGCACCCGGGCTGCGTGTGCCGGTCGCGCACGTAGATGTTGCGGGCCTCCAGACCGGCGATGAGTTCGAGCCGGCGATCGCCCGCCCGCACCAGCACGAAGTTCGTGTCGCTCGGCACGTACCCGAGGCCCAGGCGATCGCACGCGGCATAGAACAGCGCCTTCGACTCGCGCACCTGCCGGACGTAGTCGTTGGTGTACGCCGTATCGTCGAGGGCGGCCATCAGGGACGCGACGACGAACACGTTGAGGCTGTAGGGCGGCACCACGCGCCTCAGCCGCGCGATGGCGGCCTCCGCCCCGAACAACGCGCCCACGCGCAGGCCCGCCAGGCCATACGCCTTCGCGAACGTCCGTCCTACGACGATCTCCCCGGACAAGGTAGGGACGGCTCTCTGAGCCGTCCGCCCAGCTCTCCGAGCCGTCCGACCGGCTACCTCCGCGCGGAGGTACGACAGGAAGGATTCTGCGGCGAACTCGGCGTACGCCTCGTCGAGAAACAGCAACGCGCCATCGGGCAGTAGCGCGGCCAGCGACAGCACCTGGTCGGTCGTCAGTGACAGGCCGGTGGGGTTGCCGGGGCTCGTCACGAACAGCAGGCCCGTGCGCGGCGTGACCGCGGCCCGCACGGCCTCCAGATCGAGCGCGAAGTCGAAGTCGCCCCTGGGCGCGACGCGAACGAGCGTGCCGCCGACGGCCTCCACGCAGTCGGCGTACATGCCGAACGCCGGGTCGAGCACGATGGCTTCGGGCTGATCGCCACGCAGGTACGCGATGGCTGCCGCGAGGATGCCCTCATCGAGACCATTGGTCAGCAGCACTTCACCGGTCGCGACGCCGAAACGAGTGGCGACCGACGCGTGCAGGGGTGCGGTGTCCTGATACTTCGCGATGTCGGCGGCGCTCACCGCGCGCACCGCTTCGAGCACGCGAGGCGAGCATCCACCCGTGTGCTCGTTCAGGTGCAGTCGCAGCGCATCGGTCGGCGCGTCGGCGCGGTCGTACTCGTGGCTGCTGCTCATCGTCCCAGTGTCCCGCTCGACGACGAGATCGCGTTCGTCCGGCGCGCGGATGGACGCGGTACGCCCAGTGCGTCGAGACGCATCTGAATCGACGCGGCGTGGGCGTCGAGGCCCTCCGCCTGGGCCAGCGTGACGGCCGTTGGTCCCACGAGCGCGATACCCTGCGCGGTCAGCCGCTGTACGCTCGACACGCGCACGAAGTCGGACGCGTGCAGGCCCCCACGGAAGCGCGCGGCGCCGCTGGTCGGCAGCACGTGGTTCGATCCGATCGCATAGTCACCCGCGGCCTGGGCCGTCCACGGGCCGATGAACGTTGCGCCCGCCACGGGGATGAGTCGCGCCGTGAAGTCCGTGTCCACCACGAGGTGCTCGGGAGCAATCCGGTTGGCGAGCGTCGCTGCCTCGACCAGCGAGGCCGCCACGATGATGGCGCCGTTGCGCTCGATGGCCTCGGCTGCAGGCCCTGTTGCCGGCATCTGTCGCGCCACCTCCTTTGCCACGGCCTGTGCCAGGCGTTTGCGCGGCGTGATGAAGAGCGCGCGCGCGTCGCTGTCGTGCTCTGCCTGCGCGACGAGGTCGGCCGCGATCCAGCGCGCCTGGCCCTCACTGGCGACGACGACGATCTCGCTGGGCCCCGCGAAGAAGTCGATCGCGCAGTCGCGCGACACCTGCGCCTTCGCCACGGCGACGTACGCGTTGCCCGGCCCGACGATCTTGTCCACTGGCGGCACCGTTGCCGTGCCGTACGCCATGGCGGCTATCGCCTGTGCGCCGCCGATCTGGAAGAAGCGATCCACGCAGGCCTCGAGCGCTGCCGCCATCACGGCGGGCGCGGGGCTCGGACACGTCACGATGACCTCCGGAACGCCTGCGGCGCGCGCGGTCACGGCGGTCATCAGCAGCGAGGACGGCAGCGGATGGCGTCCGCCGGGCACGTAGCACCCGACGCGTGCGAGCGGCGTGACCCGCTGTTCGACGACCACGCCTGCCGCCACGTTCGTGACGAGGCGGCGGGGCACCTGCGCCTTCGCCACGATGCGGATGTGCCGTGCCGCCGCACGAATGGCGGCGCGCACCGCGCGCGACGTCTCGCCGGCGAGCCGCTCCATCTCGCTGCGCGTCACCTCGAGGGGCCCCTGAAGGCCGTCGAACCGCGTCGCGTACTTCAGCAGCGCGCGGTCGCCATCGCGCCGCACGCCGGCCACGATGCGCCGCACCCTGCGCTCGACGCCAGACAGGTCGGCCGGCTGCCGTGCGACCAGGGCATCGACGGCGGCGGTGTCCGTGGAAGGGATGATGCGAATCATGTACGTGAAGCCTTACATCACGATCTTGTTGAGCGGATACTCGACGATGCCCTCGGCGCCCAGGCTCTTGAGCCGCGGGATGAGGTCGCGCACCGTGCGTTCTTCGATGATGGTGTTGAGTGCGACCCAACCGTCGTCGGTCAGCGGCGAGACGGTGGGGCGTCGCAGCGCGGGCAGCAGCGTGAGGATGTCGGCGAGGCGCTCGCGCCGGATGTTGAGCATGATGCCCACGCGTCCCTGCGCCTCGATCGCTGCCTTCAGCAGCAGCGCGACGTTCTCGATCTTCGTACGCTTCCACGTATCGTTCCACGCGTCGGGGTTGGCGATGAGCTGCGTGTTCGACTCCATGACGGTGTCGAGAATGCGCAGGCGATTGGCCCGCAGCGTCGACCCGGTTTCCGTCGCTTCGACGATGCCGTCGGCGAGGGTTGGCGGCTTGACCTCGGTGGCGCCCCACGAGAACTCGACGGTGACGTTCACGCCCTTCCGCTCGAAGTAGTCCTTGGTCACCTGCACCAGCTCGGTGGCGATCGTGCAGCCTTCGAAGTCTTCGGGTTTTTCGAAGCGCGAGCCCTCGGGCGCCGCGAGTACCCACTTCACGCGGCCGAAGCTCTGCTTCGAGTAGACGAGATCCTGCACGCGCACCACGTCGGTCTTCGTCGTGATGAGCTGCTCGGCAATCCAGTCCTGGCCGGTGAGGCCGGCGTCGAGTACGCCGTCGGCCACGTAGCGCGCCATCTCCTGCGCGCGTATCAGCATGCACTCGAGGTCGGCATCGTCCGTGCCGGGGAAGTACGAACGCGTGCTGACGTAGATGTTGAAGCCGGCGCGCGCGAAGAGCTGGACGGTGGCGTCCTGCAGTGACCCCTTGGGAATACCCAGTCGAAGTGGCACGTCACGACTCCAGTGGCTTGAAGAAGCAGCTGCGCTCGCCGGTGTGGCAGACGTTGCCGTCGCCGAGCCGGCGCACCCGCGCCAGCACCGTGTCGTCGTCGCAGTCGGTGAAGAGCGAGACGACCGCCAGGCGGTTGCCCGAGGTCTCGCCCTTCGTCCACAGCGTGTTGCGCGTGCGGCTGAAGAAGGTCACGAACCCGGTCGCGCGCGTCTTCGCGAGCGCCTCCTCGTTCATGAAGCCGACCATCAGCACCTCGTTGGACGTGTCGTCCTGCACGACGGCAGGCACCAGTCCGTGGAATTTCTCGAAGTCCATAGCGTCACACCCGGTTGCGCGCCCGGGAACGGGTGCGCCGGAAAACACAAAAGCCCCGCCGGTACGACCAGCGAGGCTGCGCGGTACACCCTGAAAGGCGCTGACTGTCAGCGGGCGCACAGACCATCACCGGTCCCACGGAACCCGTGGGCATGCGGATGATGGTGGTGATGCGTCCGGCCGACACGCAGCATGGCCCTGAAAGGCTAGCCCAGCGTTCGCCGGCCTGTCAACGGCCCGACCGGTTCGAAACCGGTTCGTTGTTGACGCCGCGCCCGGTCGGGGACATCCTAGGGGACGCACGCGTCAGTCGTATCGAACGCAGCCCCCGCACGGCGGAGGCTGCCACACGGCCGGAACCTGCCGGCCCGCAGGGGAGACTCAGCAAATGCGCAAGATGTTCCTTGGACTCGCGTTCGGTGCCATCGTCGCCTTCGGCGCCGGACTCTCGGCTGAAACGAAGACCGTCACCGGCACCGTCGTGGACGGCCACTGCAACACGAAGATGGGCGGCGCCAAGGCCGCGGAGGCCGGTCACGCCGGCTGCGCGGAGAAGTGCATCAAGGGCGGCGCCCCGGTCATGGTGGTGAGCGACAGCGAGATCTACCAGATCGTCGGCAGCTGGACGGACAACGACAACCAGAAGCTGGTGCCCTTCGCCGGCAAGAAGGTGAAGGTCACCGGCAACGTCGCGACGCAGGACGGCAAGTCGACCATCGAGGCCACCGCGGTCGAAGCAGCAGGTTCGTAGCCCCGCCGACGCCGCCGGCGAGCCGGCGGGCGGGCCTATTTCACGTCCACCGTCGCGGCAATCACGACGGGCAGGTGGTCCGAGGCATCCGTCCGGATCACCTGTCCCTCCACCGCCGTCAGGCCCCGCAGCAGAACCCAGTCGATGCGCCGCCGAGGCGTCTCGACGGGAATCGTGTAGCCCTCGTCTTTCCCCACGACCCTCCACGCGTCAGTCGCCACCCCGGTCAGCGTCTGGTACGCCTGGCTGCCCGGCACGTCGTTGAAGTCGCCGAGCAGCACCGCCGGGCCGTCGCCCCACTGCGCCACCATGTCGCGCATCTCTTCGGCGCTTCGCGGACGCTGCGCGCTGTCGCGCCGATGGTCGAAGTGCGTCGTCAGCACCAGCACGCGTGTGCCGTGCACGTCGAGCACGGTCTGCAGCACGCCGCGCTGCTCGCCGCCGCCCACGGCCTCGAGCAGGCGGTTGCCCTCCGAGACGATGGGGAAGCGCGTGAGGAGGGCGTTGCCGTAGTCGCCGCCCTGCAGGTCGATGTTCTTGCCGAAGGCGTACTGCAGGCCGGTGAGCGCCGCGAGTTCCTTCAGGGTGTCGCGGTGCTTCGTCCGTTCGACTCCGCGGTCCACTTCCTGGAGGCCGACGATGTCGGCCTTCGCGTCGGTGATGACCCTGGCGATGCGCTCGAGGTCGAGTCGGCCGTCCATCCCCTCCCCATGATGGATGTTGAACGTCATGATGCGGACGGGCTGCCCGCCGGGCGCCTGCTGCGCGTACGACTGCGCCACGCACGCCATCAGCGCGGACACGGCAGCCACGAGCGCACGCCGTCGCGTCATGCCTCGGAGCGTTGCCCGCATGTCAGGACGCCTTCAGCAACGTCGCCAGCGCCGCGTGCAGCGTCAGGACGTTGAGTTCCGTCGAGCCGGCGCCCATCAGTCCCACGCGCCAGATCTTGCCCGCCAGCGGACCCAGTCCCGCGCCGATCTCGATGTTGAAGCGATCGCGCAGCGCCGTGCGCACCGCCGCGTCGTCGATGCCGTCGGTGAGCTTCACGGCGTTGAGGGTCCAGAGCCGTTCGCCCTCGGGCGGCAGCAGTGAGAGGCCGAGATCGTCGAGTGCCTCGATGAGTCGCGCGTGCGTGGCGGCGTGGCGCGTGCTGCGGGCTTCCATGCCTTCGTCGTCGATGACCGAGAGCGCCTCGAGCAGGGCGTAGACGAGTGGCGCAGAGATCGTGTGGTGGTACTTGCGGCCCAGCCAGTAGTCTTCGAGCAGACGCAGGTCGAAGTAGAAGCTGTGGCTCGACGCCCGTTCGCGGGCGCGTGCGCTGAAGGCGACCGGGGACATGCCCGACGGCGCCCCGACGCCCTTCTGGCTGCAGCTGTAGATCGCGTCCACGCCCCAGCGGCTCATCTCGACAGGATGTGCGCCCAGCGACGTCACCGCATCGACGACGGTCAGGGCGCCGTGCGCGTTGGCGAGGGCGGCGACGGCCTCGACGGGGTTCAACACGCCGGTCGACGTTTCGGCGTGGACGATCGTCAGCACGTCGAACCTGCCGCCGCCGAGCGCGGCCTCGACGGCGGCCGGATCCACGGCCCGTCCCCATGGGGCCTCGACGCGCGTGACCGTGGCGCCGAAGCGCTCGCACGTGGCGGCCAGGCGCTCGCCGAAGTAGCCCGTCACGACCGACAGCACCTGCTGATCCGGCTTGACGAGGTTGGCGACGGCCGTCTCCATGCCGGCTGAGCCCGTCCCCGACACCGCGAAGGCAAGCCCGCCCTCGCCCACGTTGAACAGGCGGCCGAGCCGCTCGCGTATCTGATCGAGCATGGCGAGCAATTGCGGGTCGAGGTGGCTGAGGGACGGCGCGGCCATGGCGCGGGCGACCCGCGGCAGGACGGGGCTCGGTCCGGGGCCGAGGAGGAGGCGTTCGGTAGCTGGCAACATGGGGTCAGGTCTCTGGTGGTCGTGTTGGGGGTCAGGTCTGTACGTGCACGCGCGAGGGGTCAGGTGTCACCGGGCAGCACGCTCACGCCGGCCTGCGCGGACAACTCCCGCATCAGGCTTCTGAGCACCGTCACGGTCTCCGCCGGGACGACCTGCAGCGGACGCCGCGGCTCCGTCCCCGCGTAGCCCGCCAACGTCATCGCCGCCTTCAGCCCCGGGACGCCGAACTGCGCGGTCACCGCGCGTCCGAGCGGCGTGATCGCCCGCTGCAGCAGCAGCGCCTCCTCCATCCGGCCGGCGCGCACGAGATCATACAGCCGGACGCACAACTCGGGCACCACGTTGGCCACCGCCACGATCACGCCCGTCGCGCCCACCAGCAGGCTGGCGTACATGGTGCTCGCCACGCCGGTCAGCACGGGGAAGCCGGACGGCAACCCCGCGACGTGCTCGCCCACCAGCCCGACGTTCCCGCTGGACTCCTTCAGCCCGCCGATGTTCGGGTGGGACGACAATCGCGCCACGAGGGCCGCCGACAGTTCCACGCCGAACGCCACCGGCTGGTTGTACAGCAGGACGGGCACCGGACACGCGTCTGCCACCGCACGGAAGTGCTCTTCCAGCGCCGCATCCGTCATCTGACCACGGTAGGTCGTCGGCGGACGCACGAGCACCGCATCGGCCCCATGCCCGGCCGCCCGCACGCTCGCGGCGACCGTCGTCCGCGTACTCTCGCGGCCCGTGCCCACCAGCACCGTCCGTCCCGACGGTACCCGCGCGCGCACCGCCTCGATCAGCGCATCCGCCTCGTCGTCGTCCACGTACGGCGCTTCGCCGTTGGTGCCGAGGACGAGCACGCCGCGCAGTCCGGTCGCCATCCAGCGGTCGAGGTTGTCGCCGAGTGGACCGAGGTCGAGCCGTTCGCCGACGAATGGCGTGGCGATGGGCGGAAGCACTCCATCGAACATGTCAGCGTTTCCCTTCGTGTACGAGGTTGGCCGCGACGGTCACGAGCGCGATGGCGACGGCCGGGGCGAGCAGCCAGGGCGCCTCGCGCAGCACGCGCACGTTGAACGTGTCGCGCAGCAGCGTACCCCAGGACGGCGTCGGTTCCGCAAACCCCAGGCCGATGAACGACAGCGTCGCTTCGGCCACGATGAAGGCGGGCAGCAGCAGGACGGCCTGCGTGCCGAGGAACGGCAGCGTGGACGGCAGCAGGTGACGCGTGACGATGCGCCACCCCGACGCCCCCATGACGCGCGCCGCCAGCACGTACTCGCGTTCGCGTTCGACGGAGACGATCGCGCGCACGCCCCGCGCGACGGAGGGCCAGCCCGCCAGCGCCAGCACGCCCGACATCAGCAGGAAGAGCGTGGACGGCTCCATCACCAGCGGCAGGGACGCGCGGAACAGCAGCACCACGTACAGCGCCGGCAGCACGATGAACAGGTCGGTGAGCCGCATCAGCACCGCGTCGAGCACACCACCACGCCACCCCGCCAGCAGTCCGACCGCCGCGCCGATCACCGTTGCGCCGGCGACGGCCAGCGCCGCGAGACCAAGCGAATGGCGCGCGCCGTACACCAGCCGCGACCACACGTCGCGCCCCAGCATGTCCGACCCGAGCCACAGCAGCGGATGACGCGCATCGGCGCTGCGTACGAGCGTGCCCGCCGTGATCCATTCGAGCGGCAGCGGCGGTCCCTCGTCGTACGCGTGCGTCAGGCGATCCGTCAGCGTCAGGCGCGCCACGTGAGGACGCCATCCTTCGCCGTTCGCGAGGCGGACGCGCGGCAGCATGGGCGGCGCGAGCGGATGCGTGAGATGCTGCGCGGACGGCGCGGACGGCGACACCGCGGGCGCCAGCAGTGCCAGCAGGCTCACCACGCCGAGGATACCGAGGCCGAGGCGGCGAGTCGGAGCCGTCGGACCTGCCGTGCCCGCCGCGACTGCCGCCCCCGGCGCGCCACGGGACGTCATGACGAGGCCGACACGCGCGGGTCGATGGCCGCGAGCGTCACGTCAGCGGCGAGAGACGCGAGGCCCACCAGCGCGGCTGCCGCCGCGGCGCATCCGGCGGCAAGGTCGGCGTCGCGGGCGACGAGCGCGTCGTAGGTGAGACGTCCCAGGCCGGGCCATCCAGTCACGAACTCGACCGCGAGCGACCCGCTCACGAGCTGGCTGGCCACCAGCGACACGACACCCAGCACGGCCGGGAGAGACAGCGGCCACGCATGCCGCCACGCCGCCCGCTGGTCCGACACTCCGCGGGCCCTCGCCGCCAGCACGTGCATGCCACCCGCGACCTCGCGGTACGCGCCGGCCTGCAGGCGTTCGATGAGCGCCGCCGCCGGAAGGGCCAGCGCGAGGACGACGATCGCGAGCGTGGGGACGCGCAGCCGCGCGAACGCCACCACGAGCACCAGCGCGGCGACGAGCGACGGCACCGAGACGATGGTGAGCGAGAGGACGGAGACGGTGCGTGCCACCAGCGGCGAGCGTGCGCGCGCGGTCGCGACGCCGGCAGGGATGCCGACCAGCAGCGCGCAGGCAAGCGCCAGCGATCCGGCGAGCAGCGTGGCGGACGCGCGTTCGGCGACGAGCGGCAGGACGGGACGCCCGAAGCGCGCCGACGTGCCGAAGTCCAGCGCCGTGGCGCGTCGCAGGCGTTCGAGGAGGCGATCGCCAACGGGCCGGTCGAGACCCAGTCGCGCGCGCTCGGCCTGGTAGGCCGCCCGCCCCTGCGGCAGCATGTCGTACGCAGCGTCGCCAGGCGCCAGCGCTGTCAGCAGCCAGGCACCGGCGAACGCCGACAGCACCAGCAGGACGAGGAACGGGAGGCGGACCGCCGCCACGCGCAGCATCGCACTACCGTACTCCGATCTCGGCGACGTTCCACAGGACGGGCGGGGCCAGCAGGCCGGGCCGCACGCCCGTCAGGCGTTGGCTGACGGCCACGTGAACCCTCGGCGCCGCGAAGAACAGGGCCGGCAGTTCGCGGTCGAACACCTGCTGGGCCTGCTCCATGAGGTGATGCCGCTCCTCTGCGTCCACCGAGGCGAGCTGCGCTCCGAAGAGGCGATCGATCTCGGCTTCCCAGGGCGTGCCGGGCGTCGGTTGTCCCGGATGCCACAGGTGAAACGGGCCAGACGACAGCCAGAACACGCCGAGCCCTGCCGGGTCCGTGTCGGTGGCGGGCAGCGCGTGGTAGATCGCGTCGTAGTCGCCGGCCTTCAGGCGCTCGAACATCGCCTGCGCGTCGAGCGGCACGACGTCCATCTGCACGCCCAGCGGGCGCAGCGTCTCCTGCAGCACCGTCATCGCGCGCTGGCGCGACGTGTGGCCCTGTTGCACGAGCACCGAGAAGCGCACCGGCCGCCCGGCCGCGTCGTCGCGCACCCCGTCGCGGTCGCGGTCGGTGAGGCCCAGGCCATCGAGCAGCTCGGCGGCGCGCTCGGGCGAGTAGGGGCGCGGCGCCAGGTCGGGTGCGTACCACGCGCGGTTGCCGGGCGTGATGAGACCGGTGACCGGCTCACCGCTCCCCTGATACACCGCGTCGATGAAGTCGTGCCGGTTCACGGCGTGCGCGATGGCCTCGCGCAGCGCGCGCTCACGCAGCCACGGGCGGTCACGCGTGGCCCCGGCGCCGGGCACCAGGTTGAACCACAGGAAGTCGGCGGTGAGCCCCACGCCGAGGTCGAACACCTGCAGCCTGCCCTCCTGCTCGAGCCGACGCGCCTCGGGCACGTCTTCGGGACGCAGTTCGGCGGTCGTGACATCGAGATCGCCCGACGCGAGCTGCAGCATCTCGGCGTCCTGCGACGGCAGCAGGCGCAACTCGAGACGCGCGACGCGCGGCAGCAGCGCGCCGTCGGTACCGCGCTGCCAGGGGTGCGGTGAGCGCGCGAAGTGGACGGCCACGCCGGGCTCGTGGCGCTCGAGCACGAACGGGCCCGCACCGACCAGCTCCGAGGGAGACGTCGACAGTGTCCACGTGTTTCGAAGCGCGCCGGCGGCGAGGGCGGGCTCCAGCCGGTGCTTCGGCAGGATGGGCAGCGCGTGCAGCGGACGCAGGCCGGGGCCGTAGGGCGCGGGGTAGGTCAGCTCGATCGTGCGGGCGTCCACGGCGCGCACGCCGATGGGCTCGCCGTTCACGCGCAGCCCGTCGCCGTGCGGGCTGCCGGCGCGGCTGTCGTACGCGGCTTCGAACGAGAAGCGCACGTCGTCCGAGGTCACGGGTCGTCCGTCCGAGAAGCGCGCGTCGGCGTGCAGCGTGAGCGTCACCTCCAGCCCGTCGTCCGAGCGCGTCCACGACTCGGCGAGGTACGGGGCGACCTCCTGGGTCTCGTGGTCGATGCGGACGAGGGTGGCGTGCTGCAGGCGTCCGACGACGAGGGAGGTGAGGTCGGTGGCGATGAGGGGATTGAAAGTGAGGGGCTCGGCCCTGGTGGCGGCGCGGAGGATCGCGTCGGCCGGGACATCCGGCGCGCGGAGCCGTTCGAGCCAGAGGTAAAGGGTGATGCCCAGGGCGCAGGCGACGCAGAGGAGCAGGAGTCTGGTGGCGGTGCGTCCCATTGTGCGGGTATCGGCCAAGAAGTTAGCTGGACCGGCCAAGATCTTGGCCGGTACGAGCGGGAGGCACGGTCGATTGACCGACGGGGAACACGCGTCGCTTCTCCGACGGTGCGCCCGACCTGAAAC
>CAYMAG010000126.1:0-12918 GCA_964388335.1 uncultured Vicinamibacteraceae bacterium
TGTCCACGCTGCTCGAGGACCTTCGCCCGGGCGCCGTCGTAGCCTTCGGTGCCACCTCGTCCGCCATGCGATGGCTGCGGCCCGCCGACACCACGAGCCTCGGCGTGCTGGGGCTCTCGACCGACAGCATCAGGACTCGACGCGCGCAGGCGCTCGTCGTGTCGGTGCCCACGGCTGTGCATGAACCGAGCGGTCCGCATGGCAATGCCGCACGGGCGGACGTCGTCACGACGGTAGGTGGCCGCGCCCTCTGGAATCCTCTCACGGTGACGACATCACCTGACGGCGTCCTCGTACAGGCGGAGTCGACAGCCCCGACGCCGCTGGTTCACGGACGCACGGCCGCGATCGCCGTTTTCGACCGCACGGAGTCACCAGTCGTCCGCGGGACCGCATCTGCCGATCCAGGGCTGCCGATCACCCTGCACAGCTCGCTGCCTCAGCTGAACCGGGCACGCGTGGTCGCATGGCCCGTGGCGTCCGCGGACACGGGGACGGCGAGCAGTGTGGCGCTCGCGCCACTGCTCCCCCGAGTCGGTTTCGTCGTGGTGGACGACGACACGCACCGCACGTTGCCCGTTCACGCCGGTGACGGATGGCACGACCCCGAACCCGCAGGCCGCGCGTTCTTCCGATGGAGCGCTCGTTCCGACGCGACGGCCACGCTCCGGCTCGACCGCGCCTCGCCGCTCCTGGTGACGGTGAATGCCGCGCCGGCACAGACCGGCAACCGGCCGAACACCCTCAGGCTCGTCGTCAATGGCATGCCGGTGGGCGCACCGTTGGAGGGTGCCACGACCGTCGATGTGCCGGCAGCCGCGACGCGTGCCGGCACGAATACCCTCACGTTCGCGACGGACGTCGTCGTTCCTGCGGGCGTCGTGCCCGGAGAGCCGCGTACGCTGGGCGCCGTCGTCCGCCAGATCCGCGTCGTACGAAGGTGAGCCGGCCGGCGCGGCTCGTCCGGGTGTTCGCGCTCGTGCCGCTCTGCCGGATGCACCCGGCCCGCGATGCCTCGCGGGCTCCTGGTTCGCGTCACGGATGGCGCGGGCACGGGACCCGCAGCCGGCGTACCACAGGCGTACCCTCTTGCCGTGACGCCAGCCGTCGCGCTAGCATCCGCCATCGATTCGATTCCGGCGAACCCCGCCCTCCCTCATTCGTGTTCTCCAGAGGAGCTGCCCCTGTGAACGCCATCTGGTCTCGTGCGCTGGCGGCGGCGCTGCTGTGCACTGCCATGGCCGTCGGCGCGGCCGATGCCCAGGTTTCCACCGTCGCCATCCAGAACGCCCGCATCGTCCCGGTTTCCGGAGCCGTGCTCGACTCGGGCACCATCGTCGTCGCCGGCGGGCTCATCCAGGACGTGGGTGCGGGCGCCGTCGTGCCCGCCGAGGCGGTCGTCATCGACGGCACGGGACTGACCGTGTATCCGGGCCTCATCGACGCCATGACCGACTTCGGCCTGGCATCCGGCGGAGCGGGCACATCGGCGTCCCAGGGCAGCGGACCAGCGGCGCCTGACCGCCCGGCGGCACCGCCCCGACCTGCCCGTGGTCCGCAGGACCGTCCCGCGTCGACGCCCTGGCTCCAGGCGGCCGATCAGTTCCGCCCGGATCCGCGCCGGTTGGAGACCTGGCGCAATGGCGGATTCACGACGGTGATCGCCACGCCGTCGGCCGGCATCCTGCCCGGACAATCTGCGGTCATCAACCTGTCGGGGTCCGAGCGCACGGAAGCGGTCGTCCGGTCTGCCGTCGCGCTGCCGGTCGGCGTCCGCGCGCAAGGGGGGTTCGCCAGCTTCCCCGGCTCGCTGATGGGCGTCGTCGCGTACGTGCGTCAGGTGTTCAGCGACACCCGCCACTACGCCATGCTGGCGCGTCAGTACGACGCGAACCCGCGTGGACGGACACGGCCCGAGTACGACCGCACGGTGCTCGCGCTCACCGACGCGCTGACTGCGAAGGTGCCCGTCCTGCTGCCGGCCATGACCGTCCCGGAGATCGAGCGCATGCTGCGGTTCGCCGAGGAACTCGACGTGCCGCCCGTCATCTACGGCGCCCACGACGCGTCGAGCGCCGCGCCGCGCCTGGCGCAGGCCCGCGTGCCGGTGCTCGTCAGCGCGAAGTGGCCCGAGCGTCCGCGGGACGCCGATCCGGAGGCCGACGAACCACTGCGCGTGCTGGAACTCCGTGAACGCGCGCCCGCCACGCCAGCCGCCCTCGCGTCACAGCAGGTGACCTTCGCGTTCTACTCCGATGGCCTGACCGCCCCGAAGGACGTTCTCGCGAACGTGCGCAAGGCCATCGACGCCGGGTTGCCGAGAGACGCCGCGCTTCGGGCGATGACGCTCGACGCCGCGCAGATTTTCGGCGTGGCCGACCGGCTGGGTAGCCTCGAGACGGGCAAGATCGCCAACCTCGTGGTGACCAGCGGTGACCTGTTCGATGAAAAGACCATCGTCAAGCACGTGTTCGTGGATGGCGCCCGGTTCGACGTCCCCGACGTCCCCACCCCGGAGAGGTCGGGGGCCCCGTCCCCGGCCGCGCCGACGCCGCGCCCGGAAGGAGTGCGCTGATGCACGCGACCTGGAAGCCCCACGCCCTCGCGACCGTCGCCGGCCTCGCGGCACTGCTCGGCTCGGCATCCGCGCAAACGCCAGCCTCGGCGCCGATCGTGATCACCAACGCCACCATCTTCACCGTGTCCGGTCCGGTGATCGAGAACGGCTCGATCCTGATCCGCGACGGTCGTATCGCAGCGGTGGGCACGGCGGTCGACATTCCGCCTGACGCCATCCGGATTGACGGCACGGGACGCTTCGTCACACCGGGGATCATCGACGCGCACAGCCACATCGCGATCGATGGGTCGGTCAACGAAGGCAGCATGTCGGTCACCTCGATGGTCGGGACCGAAGACGTCCTCGACCCGCTCGACATCAACATCTATCGCGGCCTCGCCGGCGGCGTCACCACCGCGAACATCCTGCACGGCAGTGCCAATGCCATCGGCGGCAAGAACGCCGTCATCAAGCTGCGCTGGGGGCGCGACGCGCGCGGACTGCTCTTCGACGGCGCGCCTCCGGGCATCAAGTTCGCGCTCGGCGAGAACCCCAAGCGCTCGAACCGCGCCCCCACGCCGGGCGAAGCCCGCTACCCGACGACGCGCATGGGCGTGATGGACGTGATCCGCGAGGCGTTCGTCCAGGCGCGTGACTATCAGGCCAGGTGGCGGCGCCACGACGCGGCCGTCAAGGCAGGCGACGGCTCGTCGACACCACCCGCGCGCGACCTGACGCTCGAACCGCTCGTCGAGGTTCTCGAAGGCAGGCGGCTCGTGCACGCGCACTCGTACCGCGCCGACGAGATTCTGCAGCTGCTGCGGGTGGCCGAAGAGTTCGGCTTCAGGATCGCCACGCTGCAGCACGTCCTGGAGGGCTACAAGGTCGCCGACGAGATCGCGCAGCACGGCGCAGGTGCGTCGACGTTCTCCGACTGGTGGGCCTACAAGGTCGAGGCGTTCGACGCGATTCCCCACAACGCGGCGTTGATGGCCGAGCGAGGCGTGCTGGTGTCGATCAACTCCGACAGCGCGGAAGAACATCGCCACCTCAACCAGGAAGCCGCGAAAGCCATCAAGTACGGCGGCATGTCGGAGGACGAGGCGCTCGAGCTCGTCACGCTCAACCCCGCGAAGCAGCTCGGCGTCGACGCGCGCGTCGGATCGATCGAGGTGGGCAAGGACGCCGACCTCGTCGTCTTCAGTGCACACCCGCTGAGCGTGTACGCCGTGCCCCAGGTCGTCCTGATCGACGGGCAGGTGTACTTCGATCTCGCGAAGGATCGCGAGCAGCGCACCGCGCGCGAACAGCGGCGCCTGACCCTGCAGCAGAAGCAGGCCCCGAACGGCAAGCCGCGCCCGACCGGGTCCGACACGGAACCGCGACAGGCCACGCCACAGTCACGGGAGGAAGACCGATGACGCGCGTCACTTCACGACGGTGTGCAGCCGTGCTCGCGGCCTCTCTCCTCGCGACGAGCGCCGCCGCCCAGACGCCGCCGGCCGCTACGCCGGCAGGGGCGGCCAGTCCGACGCTGCTGGCCATCAAGGACGCGCGTATCGTCACCGTGAGTGGCGCGGTCATCGAGCGCGGCACCATCGTGGTGCAGGACGGCCGGATCCTCTCCGTGGGCCCGACGGCGTCCATTCCGGCTGGCGCAGCGGTGATAGAAGGTGACGGCCTGCACGTCTACCCGGGCTTCTTCGACGCGATGAGTCAGCTCGGGCTGACCGAGATCGGCTCGGTCAACGCCACCAACGACATCAGCGAGACCGGGGCGTTCAGTCCGCAGATTCAGGCGGCGACAGCCATCCACCCGGCCAGCGACCACCTGCCCGTGGCTCGGGCGAACGGCATCACGCACGCCGCGGCGGCGCCTGGCGTGCCGAGCAACGCCCTGGGCAGCGGACCGGTGATCGGCGGGCAGGCCTCGGCCTTCAGCCTCGACGGGTGGACCATCGAGGACATGCTCATCGAGCGGTCCGTCGGCATGGTCGTGAACTGGCCATCCGTCCGGGCGTCGTCGTTCGACGTCGCCACGTTCTCCCGCCGCGCACGCCCCTACAACGAGGCGAAGCAGGAGCAGGCGCGCCAACTCCACGATCTGACCACCTGGATCACCAACGCCCGTGGCTATCGTGACACGCGCGGGAAGGCGGCCGACCGCGTCACGCGTGACCTCAAGCTCGAAGCGCTTGCCCCCTACGTGAGCGGTGAGCGGCCATGGCTGGTCAACGCGTCGACCGAACGCGACATCAGGGATGCCGTGGCCTACTTCGTCGACACGCACGGGCTCCGGATGGTGCTCATCGGCGCGACCCAGGCGTGGAAGGTGGCCGCCCTGCTCGCCGAGAAGCAGGTGCCGGTGATCCTGGGGCCGACGCAGTCGCTGCCCGCGAGCGACGATGATGCCTACGACACGACGATGGCGGCGCCTGCGGTCCTGCACGAGGCCGGCGTGAGGTTCGCCATGTCGACCTACGACTCGTCCGATTCGCGCAACCTGCCCTACGAGATCGGCACGGCCGTCGGGTTCGGCCTGCCACACGACGTGGCCGTCCGGGCGATCACGCTCGCCCCCGCTGAGATTCTCGGTCTGGCGGATGAGGTGGGGTCGATCGCGCCCGGCAAGCTCGCGAACCTCCTCGTCACGGACGGTGACCCGCTCGAGATTCGCACCAACGTCCGGCACGTGATCATCAAGGGCGTGTCCGTACCGCTCGACACGAGGCATACACGGCTGTACGAGAAGTATCGAAGCCGCCCGAAACCGGCCGCGCCGTAGCGGTCGTCACGCCCTCGGGTACTATGGGATGGCGTGCGCGTCGCACGCTGATCGCCATAGATGCCGAAAGCCATTCCGATGCCCCCTGCATCGCATACTCCGCCCGCCGAGTCCGTGGCGCCGCCCGCGTCCCAACTCGGTTCGATGCTGCACATCAAAGGCACCGTCACGGCCGACGAAGACCTCGAGATCGCCGCAGACGTCCGGGGCACGATCTCTGCCCCTGGGCACTGTGTCGTGGTGCGCGAGTCCGCGAGACTCCACGCCGACATCCTCGCCCGCGACCTCACCATTCTCGGGGCCGTCACCGGAAGGCTGACGGCGACAGAGATCGTCGACGTGCGCCCTGGCGCCGAGGTGCGAGGCTCGATTGCGTCGCCCCGGGTCGTGCTCGAGGACGGGGGGCTCGTCCAGGGTCGCATCGACACGCGGCCGGTGGACGCCGCGGTTCGCGTCGCGCAGTATCGGCGCCGCGTCTAGCCACGTCTGGCCGCGTCCAGCCAATCGTCCAGCCGCCACGCCGATTGCGTCGAGCGGACGTCTCGCGTTTCGGCGTGGACGCGTCATCCGCGATCTGTATGATGGGAGGCAATGAGCACTGCTCCCCCTCGCGTCATCGCTGCCCACAGCGCCACTGATTCCTGGAACGTCGTCGATGCCACGGAGCTGTACGAGATCGAACGCTGGGGGAAGGGCTACTTCTCCATCGGCGACAACGGTCACGTGCTGGTGCATCCGACCAAGGAGCGCGAGCGGTCGATCGACTTGAAGCAGCTGATCGATCGGCTGCAGATGCGCGGCATCAACCTGCCGATTCTGGTGCGCCTCAGCGACATCCTGAAGCACCGCCTCGGCGAGATTCACGATGCCTTTCAGTCGGCGATCAGCCAGCACAGCTACACGGGCAGGTACATCTGCGTCTACCCGATCAAGGTCAATCAGCAGCGGCAGGTGGTCGAAGAAGTCATCGAGTTCGGCAGGCCGTACAACTTCGGCATCGAGGCCGGGTCGAAACCCGAACTCATGGCGGTGGCGGCGCTGGCCTCCAACGATACGCCGATCATCTGCAACGGCTTCAAGGATGCCGAGTTCATCGAGATGGCAATGCTGGCCCAGAAGATCGGCCGCAACATCATCCCCGTCGTCGAGAAGTACACCGAACTCGGCCTGGTCCTCGAGTACGCCGACAAGGTGGGCGTGCGGCCCCAGATCGGCATGCGCGTCAAGCTCGCGGCGCGTGGCAGCGGCCGCTGGCAGAACTCGGGCGGCTACCGGTCGAAGTTCGGGCTCACGGTCACCGAGATTCTGCGCGGGCTGGACGAACTCAAGGCGCGCGGCATGGAGGATTGCTTCAAGCTGCTGCACTTCCATCTCGGCAGCCAGATTCCGAACATCCGCATCGTCAAGGGCGCGCTCATCGAGGCGTCACGCATCTATACGGAACTGCACAAGGCGGGCGCCGGGCTCGAGTACATGGACGTCGGCGGCGGCCTGGGCGTGGACTACGACGGCTCGCAGACGAACTTCGAATCGAGCATGAACTACACGCTCCAGGAGTACGCCAACGACGTCGTCTTCCACATCCAGACGATCTGCGACGAAGCCAGCGTGCCCCACCCCACGATCGTGTCCGAGAGCGGACGCGCGATTGCGGCCTACCACAGCCTGCTGGTCTTCAATGTGCTGGGCGTCTCGGAGTTCGGCGAGGAGCAGACGCCTGTCGAAGTGACCGACGACCTCGAGCAGCCCGTCGTCGACCTGATCGAGTCGCTCAAGAACCTGACGGCGCGCAACGCCGCCGAGACCTACCACGACGCGCAGGCGGCCCTCGACATGGCGATGAACCTGTTCTCGGCCGGGTATCTGAGCCTCGAGCAGCGCTGCCACTGCGAGAACCTCTACTGGGCCATTCTCGTGAAGCTGCAGAAGCTGGTCGCCCAGATGGACGAGGTGCCCGAAGATCTGCAGAGCCTCGACGAACTGCTGTCAGACACCTACTTCTGCAACTTCTCGCTCTTCCAGTCGATTCCGGACTCGTGGGCCATCGGTCAGCTGTTTCCAGTGATGCCCATTCACCGGCTGAACGAACGTCCGAGCCAGTACGGCGTGCTCGGCGACATCACGTGCGACTCGGACGGCAAGATCGACCAGTTCATCGACCGTCGCGATGTGAAGAAGACACTGCCGCTCCACGCGCTCAAGGACGAGCCGTACCTGCTCGGCGTGTTCCTCGTCGGCGCGTATCAGGAGATTCTGGGCGACCTGCACAACCTGTTCGGTGACACGCACGCGGTGCACGTCAGCATGAACGACAAGCAGGAAGCCGTGCTCGACGCGGTCATCAAGGGCGACACGGTGAAGGAGGTGCTCGACTACGTGGAGTTCGACGTCGAGCACCTGCTGGGCAAGATGCGGATGGACGTGGAGACCGCCGTGCGGCAGGGACGACTCGACTACCTCGAGTCAGGGCGCCTGCTCAGGTTCTACGAAGAGGGCCTGCACGGCTACACCTACCTCGAAGACCCCAACGAACGCTGACGGCCGCCGTCTCCTCCGGGCCGGGGCCCACGCGAGCCCCGCGGCGCATGCTCGCGCCCGGGCCGCCCGCCATCGGTGTGCTCGTATCCACGGCACGCACGTGCGAAGCGTGCCTCGAGCCCGCGAGCCGTGTCTCCCGCCAGCGGGCCGAGCCGGGCCCACGACGCGCGGGCCACGCGCACGGTCTCCTCGGCAGCCCGCCGCTTCGACTGCTCGTCCACGCGTCCACCGATCGTGTTCGAGGCGAGCGCCTCCTTGAGCATGCTGGCGAGGGTCGCCGCCGGCGCAGCCTGGGCTGCGACCTCTGCTGCCTGTTCGCCGCCGAGCGCTTCCACCTGCGCCACGAGGTCGGTCATCTGCTGCAGCGTGCGCGCCGGATCGAAGGCCGTGCCCCGCAGCACGTCCGGATATCGCTCCCAGAGCCGCGCGGTGGCCACGGCGAAGCGCTCCTGCATGGGCCACACCACTTCCCGCGGCAGCGGAGCACCCGTGCGCCACGCCTGCCACGCGTCCTGCGCCCGCGTCACCAACTGCTCGGGCATCTCGGCGGGCGCCTCTTCGGGTGCCAGGGCCTCGAAGTCGAGCAGCGCCTGCTCACGGCTCACCTTGCGCGTCTCGAAATCGGCCTGGTGGCGGTGCTTGTACCGCTCGAAGAAGCGATCGCACGCGCCGCGGAACCGTTGCCAGAGTTGCTCCGACTTCTGGCGCTTGACCGGCCCGGTCGCCTTCCATGCCGACTGCAGCTGCTTGATGCGCTCGACGGTCGCGGCCCAGTCGGACGACTCGGCCAGCTGTTCGGCCTCGGCGATGAGCGCTTCCTTGGCGGCCTGGTTGGCCTGCCAGGTCTCCTTGCGCTGCTGCAGGTCTTCCTTGCGTCTGGTGAAGAACGCGTCACACGCGGCACGGAACCTGGCATTCAGAGCCTTGGCCTTGTCACGCGGCACCTGCCCCATCGTGTTCCACTGCTGCTGCAGGGCCCGCAGCGCATCGGCCGTCCTCAGCCAGTCGGTCGACGACGACAGGGCTTCGGCCTGCTGGACGAGTTCCTGCTTCTGCTCGAGATTCGCTGCCTCGTCGAGCGAGCGCTGGGCGAAGAAGCCATCGACACGCGTCTGCGCCGCGTCCGTCGCCGCCTTGAACCGCTGCCACAGCGCATCACCCTCCGCGCCGCGGGGACCCGCGCTGGCCTGCTTCCACTGCTGCCGCAGCGCCTTCAGTTTGCCGGCGACGTCGGTGAGCGACTCGATACCCGCAAGGGCCTCGGCCTTCTCGCAGAGGTCGCGCTGCACGTCGGCGTTGGCCCAGCGCTTCCAGTCTTCCGCGTGCCGCAGCTCACGCGAGGCGTCGAGCAACGTCGCCTGAATCTTCTTCAACCGATCGACAATCGCCGCCTGGTCATCGCGCGACGGCAACGGCCCGAGTGTGTCGGCCACCGTCCGTGCATCGCGCAGTGCCTGGTCGGCGTCCTTCAGTGTGATGCCGTCCTGCGACGCGACACCTTCGAGCCGCTCGCACTCCGCCTGCGCGCGCGCCAGGTTCTCGCTGCGCTGAACGGCTTCCTGTTCGCGAATCGCCACGGTGCGCTGGGCGATCGCGCCTTCGGCCGCCTTCATCCGCGTGACCAGCGCGGAATCGACACCCGCGCCGTCGCGGGCGAGCGACGTCCAGCGAGTCAGCACGCCGGCCCACTCCTGATGCGCCGCCGCGAGATCGTCGTGCGTCGCAAACCGCTCGGCCTCGACGACGAGGTCGGTCAACTGCTGGTGCCGGGCGGCATCCGCAGCACGGGCGGCGAGACGTGCCTGCTGCCGTGCTACGGCTGCGGCGAGGCGCGTGGCGAGCCCTTCGCCCTCCGCGACACCCTCCGCATCGAGCGCGGCCCAGGCGCCCTGCGCCTCGGCCACGGCGGCATCGACATCGTCGCCCTGGTACGCTTCGAGCTGCTCGCACACGGCGAAGCGCTGCGCGTGCTGGAGGGCGCGCGCCTCGGCTTCCGCGCGGACGGCAGCCTCCTCGGCCTCACGCGTGGCACGCTGCGCACGTGCGGCAGCCACGGCCGCCGTGAACCTCGCATCGAGCGCCGGCGAGCTGGTCTCCGCCGAGAGCTGGTCCCAGGCCGCGACCGCCGCGTCGAGCGGTGCCCCGATGGCGTCGATGCGCGGCTCGCCGGCCAGGCTTTCGACCATCTCGCACAGCCGCTCGCGCGTCAGTTCACCTGCGGGAGCGGGCGCAGGTTCGGCCCCGTGCGGCTGGCGTTCCCTGACGAGCGCGCGGGCACGCCGCGCCACGAGCTTGTTCCTGGCGCGCGCCGCCACCTGTTCGAGCAGCGCCTCGTCGGACACGTCGTCGAGCGCCGCCAGCGCCACGTCCTTGTGTTCGCTGTGCAGCGCCACCTGGACGCGCTCGGCCGCGTCCAGCAGCAACGCGAGGGCCGCGATGCGGACCGCTGGCTGCACCGCGCGACTGGCGACGCTGCCGATCAGCCGCGGGGCCGCGATGCGCCGGATGGCTGCCAGGCCGACGGCGTCCGCGGCAGTCGAGCGCGCCACACTCGCCAGGTCGCGTTCGTCGTCGAGTCCGCTCAATGCCGCGATGGCATCGCCTTCGTGGTCCCCATCGGTCGCGATGTCGATCAGCAGCTTGCGAGCTTCGGCCCGAACGCCTTCGTCGAGGTCGGTGCGGGCCACCGCTGCGAGCACGGCAGGATCCTCTACGCGTGCCACGGCCCGGCGGCGAACCGCGGGGTCCGCGTCCTCGCGCGCGAGGGAACCAAGCACGTCCTGCGCGTCGTCTTCCAGTTCGTTCACCGCCTCGAGGCGGACGGCAGAATCGGCATGCTTCCACTTGGGCTGCCGAAAGCGATCGAGGAGCGACATGGTACTGGTGTCTCCGTCAGTAGGAACCCGGGCGGCGCTGGCGATACCAGCGCGGAACGGGTAGTCTACCCGCTCCGCCGCGCCATGCGCCACCTTCACGTTTCGAGTGGTTCGCAGCGCCGCACGTCCACGTAGATCACGGCATGGCCTCCCCGTCCACCCAACGTTTCGACCGCTCGATCGTCGAGGGTTCCCTCTCGCGGGCGGTCTGGCGACTGGCCTGGCCGACGATGCTGCAGAACCTGCTGGGTGGCCTGCAGGGCATCATCGACCACGCGATGGTCGGGCACTTCGTCGGCTACACCGCCAACGCGGCCATCGGGGTGAGTTGGCAGGTCTTCCTCGTCGTCATCGTATTCATCAGTTCCCTCTACAGCGGCATGGGCGTGCTGGTCGCGCGGTTTGCCGGCGCCGGCGATGCCGACAAAGTCAACCGTACCGTCTACCAGGCGTTTCTCGTGACGGTGCTGCTGGCGGGCGGGGTCATGGCGCCCATCGGCTACGCCCTCTCCCCCGCCCTGCTCGATTTCGTGAACGCCACGCCCGCGGTGCAGGCCGCGGCGCTGCCCTACCTGCGCACGATGTTCACGTTCGGCATCGGGTTGCTGCTCTTCTTCCTGATTGGCGGCGCATTCCGGGCCGCGGGCGATGCGAGGACGCCTCTGCGCCTCGGTATCGTGCTGACGGTGCTGAACTGCCTCTTCAATCTGGTGCTGATCCCGGGGTTCGGACCGATTCCGGCCTACGGAGCACACGGCGCGGCCATGGGCACCGTCGCCGCGGCCCTCATCGTGGCAGCGCTCGGGCTCGCGAAGATGTTCCTGCCGGGGTCGGTCCTGCACCTGCCCCGGGAGTTGATCGTGCGCCCCGACTGGTCGATCATCCGGGCGCTCTTCCGTTTCGGCCTCCCCACGGGGTTGCAGGGCGTCGCGATGAACGTCGGCGGCGTGATGCTGTTGCGCTACATTGGCGCCCTGCCGCAGAGCGCGCAGGCCCAGGCCGCATACGCCGTGGCCTATACCGAGCTGTTCTCGCTCATCACCTTCACGTCCGTGGGTGTGATGGGCGCCACGTCGGTCATCGTCGGCCAGAACCTCGGCGCCGGCCATCTCGACCGCGCACGGAGAGGTACGGTGGTCAGTTCGCGGCTGGGCCTTGCGGTTGCCGCTGTCGTCGGCATTCTGTTCGTGGCGATTCCCGATCTGCTGCTGGCCATCTTCGGGATGGACGACCCCGAGACGCTGCGCATCGCGCGCGGCCTGCTGGCCCATCTGGCCGTGTCGGGGCTGTTCGTGACGGTGGCGCTCGCCTACACGGGCGCGTTGCAGGGCACCGGAGACACGCGCAGTCCTTTCTACATCTCGCTCGTGTCGCAGGTGGTGATTCCCCTCGGCCTGTGTGTGCTCTTCCAGCGCATCGGCGAGTTCGAGCCCACCGACATCTGGCGCGCCATCGTCGCGGGGCACGTGGCGCGTTGCGTGCTGTCGTGGTATCGCTTCCGCCAGGAACGCTGGCAGCGTATCGTCGTCGACATCGGCGCCCCCGGGCCGGCGTCCGCCCGTTCAGAGGTTTCACGATGAACTCGTCCGCTCCGCGCCACGTGGTGGCAATCTTCGGTGGTGCCTGCGCCGGCTCGACAGCCGCAGACGTCCTGGCGGCACATGGCGTCGAGGTGGTGGTGTTCGAGCAGAACACACGACCGTACGGCAAGATCGAAGACGGTCTGCCGCGCTGGCATCGCGACCAGCGGCGCATGGAGTATGGACGCATCGACGGCAGGCTCAACCGGCCCGGCGTGCATTTCGTGCCCCGCACGCGGCTCGGGCGCGATCTCGACTTCGAGGACGTGACGTCGTGGGGCTGGAGCGCGGTACTGCTCGCCAACGGCGCCTGGCGGGATCGTCCGCTCGACGTACCCGATGCCGATCGCTGGGTCGGCCGCGGCCTCGTCTACCAGAACCCGTTCATCTACTGGTTCAATCACCAACAGGAAGCCGCGTACGCGGGTCCGGTCTACACGGTGCCCCCGGGTGCCATCTGCATCGGCGGCGGCCTCGCGTCGATCGACGTCATCAAAGTCTTCCAGCTCGAACTGTACGGCCGCGCGCTGCGCGATCGCGGCATCGACGTCGACATGTACGAACTCGAGCACCGCGGCA
>CAYMAG010000127.1:0-12883 GCA_964388335.1 uncultured Vicinamibacteraceae bacterium
TCCCACGGCACGTCGTCCTGCTCGCTCGACAACTCCACGCCCTTCTGGATGGTGCGGCTGCGGCCCTTGATGTCGAGCTTCACGCAGCGATGCCCGAACGATCGGATCCACTCGCCCGGCTGGCCGTAGCGCCAGTGGTTGCCGATGTCGTAGTACATCCCCACCCACGGGCTCTGGAAGCTGTCGATGAAGCGGATGAAGTGCTGGGGACCCTGATCGGCGCCGCCCTCCGGGTCGTACCCCATGCCGTTGCCGACGTTCTCGATGAGAATCATCTGGCCGAGCGCCGACGCGAGCGGCAATACCCTCCGGATCTCCTGACGCGCCCGTTCCTCGATCTCGGCCATGGGACCATCCGTGGCCCGCCCGATCACCAGCAGCACGCCGCTGCCGCCGCACGCGTGCGACAGGCGCACGCAATGCTCGAGGTTCTGCCTGCCCTGATCGCGCTCGGCCTGCACGGCGCTGGTGAGCCGTTGCTGCCAGTGGTCGTGGTTGATGGCGTTGTGCACGAACACGCCCGACTCGCGGACGGCCGCACGCGCTTCCTCGACGGTGAAGCTGCCGGCTTCGTCGAAATCCACGCCGTCGAACCCGGCCTGTGCCGCCATGCGCAGGCGCTGGACGAGCGACAGGGGGCTACCCCCGGCATCCTTGGCGATCATGCCCAGCTTGCAGGCGAGGAGCAGCGGCTTGCCCTCGGGCGGACGGATGATGGCGTCTGCGGCTGGCTGGGCGGCAAGAGACGACGAACCGGCCTGCACGGCGGCCAGGCCGGCAGCGGCCGCGGTGGCCCGGCCGAGGAAGCGACGGCGACTGGGGTGAAGGGTTGTGTGTGTCATGGGTTTCTGGGGAGGAGGTTGTTGGCCGAGTATCGCGGTGGGCCGCCGGCAGAGTCAAGGCAACGCGGCCATCGCGCCGCCACCAATCGTCAGCCTTTCACGACCAAGCCACGCGCGGTCAGCAGGGGCCGGACGCGCGCGCGCACGTCGCCCGCGAGTTCGATGGCGCCCGGCCGCACGGCGCCGCCCGTGGCACAGGCCTTCTTCAACAGACGCGACAGTTCCTCGAGGTATGGCGCGTTGTCTGGCAGCCGATCGATGACCGTCACCTGCTTGCCGCCGCGGCCCTTCGACTCGACACGTAAGCTTGCCGTGACCTTCGCCGGCACCGGCTGGTTGACGGCGGTCGAGCACCGGCAGTCGGTGGCCGGCCATCCGCAGATTGGACAGGTGCGTCCCTTGTCGGAGGCATACACCAGGCGCGTGGTCACGACCCGATGGCCTTCGCGATGCGCTCGAGCGCGTCCTCGTAGTGGATGCGCGTCATCCGGTCGGCCACGCCAGCATCGAGTGCCTCGCGTAACTCGGTGCGCAGCAGGCTCAGCTGGTCGCGTATGAGAGGACGGATATCCGACTGCGCGACGTGCAGGTCGGCGTTCAGCGGCGGATCGTCGTTCGACGTCACGCGCAGGTTGCCCGAATCAGGCGGCGTCCAATGCTTCGACGAGGCCTCGTGCAGCAGATGGTGGGCCTGCGCCAGGTAGGCGCGCTGCAGGTTGCGGCGGTACGTGTCGGCCGCGCCGCGCTGGCCCACTTCGCGCCAGACCATCGCGCGCGTGTCGTCGAGCATGTCGGCCGGACGGTATGTCTCGTCGCCGAGGAACGCCTCGTGCTCGATCATGCGCGCGAGGCGGGCGTGGTTGAGCAGGCGCTGTACCGCCAGCTCCTGGTACGCCCTGATGCGCTCGACGGCTCCGGCGTGCTCGAGGCGCCGCAACTGATCGATGTCGAGCGCCCACCGCGGGGTCTGCAGCACGTGCTCGTCGATGAAGGCCATGGCCTTGCGCTGGTAGTCTGGGGGAATCGGCGTGTAGACCCATCCCTCTTCGCCATAGCGCTTGTGATGGGTCCACGACCCGCCGACGGCTGCGGCGGCGTGCTCGGCGTAGCGGTTCCACTGCGTGAGGTTCTGCAGGTAGTGCGTGCCGAGTTCATGGTAGTCGTCGCCCTCGTCCAGCACCCACGTCATGAGGTTCGCGGCGGCGGTGCGGAGGTTCTGCATGCCGTAGACGGCGGCGGCAACGGGGTCGTCCGAGATGCCCTCGGTCATCCGCTTCGGATCCCACTCGACGTCCATGCCGAACTGCGCTTCCGCGGATCGGTACCAGGGCTCGTGCGCGCGCTCGACGATCCACCGGTTCAGCGTGGGGAACTCTGCCTCGGGCGTCGTCGCTTCCGGAATCGGACGGTAGCCCCACATGACGGCGAACTTGTCCCACACGCCGATGCGGCGCTCGGGCGGAACGTTGTCGCCAGGCTGCGCGATGTAGTTGTAGCGCGTGCGGCCGACCGACGAAGCGGAGTGGCCCATCCTGTTCACGAAGTCGGGATCACGCAGCGACTCGACCGGATACACGAAGTTGGCCAGCTGGTTGTGCGGCAGCCCGACGGAGTGCGCGGTCTCGTGCGAGATGACGTATCGCAGCGCTTCGCCCATGTCGGCCTCCGACAACTCGTTGGTCTGGAAGCTCGGGTTGGCCGTGCCGACCTGCGACAGCAGCCACCAGCGCAGCCGCTCCATGAGCCCGTGGTACATGTTCGTGTGGGCGCGGATGACCTCGCCAGAGCGCGGGTCGACGACATCGCCGCCCGAGTTCGCCGAGCGGACGGGGCTCGCCACGTAGCGCACGACCGAGTAGCGCGCATCGAGCAGGCTGAACTCTGGGTCTTCGGCTTCCGTGGGCGCTTCGCGCACCTGGATCACGTTGCGGAAGCCCGCCAGCTCGAACGCCTCGTTCCACTCGAGCAGGCCCGCGCGGAAATAGGGCACCCACTGCCGCGGCGTGGCCGGGTCGATGTACCAGACCCACGGGTTCTTCGGTTCCACCAGCTCACCGCGCGCGAAGGCCGCGGGGTCGGCCGGCTCCAGCCTGAAGCGGCGGATGAACTGGCGCGGGCGCACGCCCTGGAACGCATCCGAGTAGTTGGTCTGCCGCGTGCTGATGTAGGTCACGCGCTCGTCGGCGAGGCGCGGCATCATCGGCGTCTCGGGCAGCAGCACCATCGAGTGGTTCACCTCGAACGACACCGTGCCGCCGCGCGGGTTGGACGGCGCCTGGTCGGCGACGTACGTGCGGACGACGCGCACTTCGACGTTGATGGGGAAGCTGCGCGTCCACTCGAGCCAGGTGCGGGCGCGATCGTGGCTGCGCACGCCCAGTTGCGTGCGTCGCGCCCGGGGCAGCGAGAAGGCCGGCGTGTCACCGAGGTAGAGGTCGGTGACGTCCACGACTGATGTCTGCTCACCGCGCGCAGCGATGGGCAGGCTCGCGAGCACGGGCGAGAAGTTGGAGCTGTCCACCGCGAGACGCAAGGGCGTGCCCGCGTCGGCGGTGTCGGCGTACGACAGCGCGCGCAGCAGCAGGCGGTCTTCGCGACGCTCCCAGCGGACCACGATGTTGGGCGCCATCATCGCGCCGCCGTCTGCCAGGCCGTCCTGCGCGCTGGCGATGCGGCTCATGACGATCATGTCGCGGCCGAGCACACCGTCGGGTACCTCGAACAGCAGGCGGTCGTCCACCCGATGCGTCGTGAACAGGCCCGCGTCGCTGGTCGCGGAGGCGGGGACGACGTCGGCGTAGGGTTTGGTCTGCGCGCGCGCCGCGGTGGCAGGCACGAGGGTCAGGCAGAGCAGCGCGACCGCGAACCAGGGGGTGCGGCACGAGGCCAGGCGGAAGCCGGGTGTCTGAAGCATGCGACATGGTGCCATGATCGCGGCATGTTCGACGCAAGGCCCGCCCGGTGGCGCTGACATCCACCATCCACCAGTTCGACATCGACCTCGCCGACGCCGACCGGCATGTCTACGAGACGCTGGCGCTCCGCGTCCCGAGGCATCCGTCCGAATCGGAGGAGTACCTGCTCGCCCGGGTGCTGGCCTACACGCTGGAGTACACGGAGGGCATTGCCTTCTCGCGTGGCCTGTCTGAGCCCGACGAGCCGACCCTGTCGATTCGAGACGCCACTGGCACGCTGCGCACGTGGATCGACATCGGCACACCCGACGCCGACCGCCTCCACAAGGCGTCGAAGGCCGCGCCGCGAGTGGCGGTCTACATGCACAAGGATCCGGCGCAGTACCTGGCTCGGCTCGAGGGGGCGCGCATTCACCGCGCCGAGACCGTCGAGCTGCGGGCCATCGATCGGATGCTGCTTGGAGAGCTGGTGGCGCGGCTGGACCGTCGGGTGGCGTTCAGCCTGTCGGTGATGGACGACGAACTGTTCGTGGCGATCGGCGATGTGACGCTGTTGGGCAGCGTGACGCGGCATCGGCTGACCTGACGCCAGCAGGTCGTCCGGGACTCGCTACACTGTGACTGTGAAGAACATCACAGTTTCCGTGGACGACGACCTGTATCATCGGGCACGTGTGCGAGCTGCCGAACTCCGGACGACCGTGTCGGCACTGGTGCGGCAGCATCTCGTGCAGTTGACGACGGAGGAATCGGCCATGGAGGGTCTGCGCCGCGAACAGGACGAGTTGATCGCCCGCATCAAGAGCGAGCATACGGGATTCTCGGCGGCGAACCGGCTGACCCGCGCGCAGGTGCACGATCGCGATGCGGTTCGTTGACACCAACGTCCTGCTCTACGCGATCAGCTCCGATCCGTCGGAGGTGGACAAGTCGGCCCGGGCCGCCGCGCTGCTGCAGGAGACGGACCTCGCGCTGTCGGTGCAGGTCCTGCAGGAGTTCTACGTGCAGGCGACCCGCACATCGAGGAGCGCACCGCTGACGCATGAGACGGCTACGTCGTTCCTCGCTACGCTCGAGCGCCTCCCCATTCAAGACCTGACGCTGGCCGTCGTGCACTCGGCGCTCCATGCGGCCCGACGCTGGCGCCTCGTGTACTGGGACGCGGCCACGTCGAATCTGCGCGCGTCATCGGGTGCGACGTCATCTGTTCCGAGGACCTGCAGCACGGGCAGGATTTCGACGGCGTACGCGTGGTCAACCCGTTCCGCTGATGGCGCACCCCGCAGGCGACCTCTCAGTGTGAGGCGCTGGTGCACGTCAGCAGAGCGGACGGAGGCAACGGGTGCACAGCGGAGCCACAGAGCAGCGGAGTCGCACCGCACGCCCCGGCTGCCACGGCATGTCGATCGATCGCCTGGATGACAGATGGTCAGCGAAGGTCAATCACGCCGTGGGCTTCGCCAGCCCGAACTTCTCGACACGGTACCGAATCTGGTCGCGGTTCAGGCCGAGCAGCGCCGCCGCGCGCGTCTGGTTGCCGCCGGCACGCTCGAGGGCCTGCATCACGAGGCTGCGCTCGAGGTCGTCCAGGTTGACGCCTTCTGGGGGCAGCCCGATGCCGGGCACGCCGGGCTCGACCGCCCCCATGAGCGGGAAATCGACCGGCTCGAGCCACTCGCCATCCGCGAGCAGCATGGCGCGCTCGACGGCGTTGCGCACCTCACGGATGTTGCCCGGCCAGCCGTACTGCTGCAGCACGCGCATGGCCGCCGGTGACACGCCCTTCACGCTCTTGCGGAACTCCTGGTTGAACAGGTCCACGTAGAACCGCACCAGCACGGGCACGTCGTCCGCGTGCGCGCGCAGCGGCGGCAGCTCGATGGGCAGCACGTTGAGGCGATAGAACAGGTCTTCGCGGAAGTGTCCCCCCTTGACCTGGTCGGCCAGCACGCGATTGGTCGCCGCGATGACGCGCACGTCCACACGGATGTCCTTGTGGCCGCCGACGCGCTTGAAGGCCTTCTCTTCGAGGAAGCGCAGCAGCTTGGACTGCAGGGCCGGCACCATCTCGCCAATCTCGTCGAGGAACACGGTGCCGCCGTCGGCCTGCTCGAACAGTCCGCGCTTCTGCTGGCGCGCGTCGGTGAACGCACCACGCTCGTGCCCGAACAGCTCGCTCTCGAGCAGCGCTTCGGGAATCGCGGAGCACGTGATGTTCATGAACGGCCGGTTCGCGCGGTCGCTGTTGTAGTGCAGCACCTTGGCGGCCAGGTCCTTGCCCGTGCCGCTCTCCCCGGTCAGCAGCACGGTGGACGCCGGGCTGCGTGCCACCTTGCCGAGCAGGCCGCGCAGCGCCTCCATGGCCGGTGACTCGCCGACGATGCGGTCGAAGGCGTAGGGCTGCGCCTGAGCCGAACGGAGCTGCCTGACCTCGCGCCGCAGCTGCGTCGTCTCGAGGGCGCGAGCCACCATCACCGAGATGTCGTCGAGGTCGAACGGCTTGTTGGCGAAGTGGTAGGCCCCGATCTTCATCGCCTCGACGGCGGTGTCCACTGTCGCGTGAGCGGTGAGCAGAATGACCAGGATGTCGGGGTCGTGCTCCTTGATCTGCCGCAGAACGCTGACCCCGTCCATGTCGGGCAGTCTGTAATCGAGCAGCACCAGATCGACGCCCTCGCGCACCTTCTCGAGTGCGTCGAGCCCGGTCGCGGCCTCGAGGATGTTGTGGCCGTCGGCGCGCAGTCGCTCGGCCAGCGACCAGCGGATCAACTGCTCGTCGTCGACAACGAGAATCGTGGAAGTCGGCATCGACCCCCAAGTGTATAGGAGCGCGGGAAATTACCGAGGGGCGCTCGGACAATTCCCCAGCCGTGACCCCGCCGTGACGAAGAACACCGGCACGTGCGGGAGTTTTCGGATGTGGAACAGGACTTGAAGGGGAAGAGTTCCCGTGGAACCTCTGACTCGTCCCGACCCTCCAGGACGCAACGCCCTGCGCATCCTCGTTGTCGAGGACGAACCGTTGCTGCGCTGGGCCATCTCCGAATCGCTGGCGTCGGCGGGGCACGTGGTGACCGCCGTGGAAGACGCCGTGGGCGCGTTGCGTGCGCTCGAGGAGCAACCGGTCGTGATCGACGCCGTCCTGCTCGATTTCCGGCTGCCCGATTCGAACGACCTCGGGCTGCTGCAGCGCATCCTGCACGTCGCGCCCGGCCGGCCCGTCGTGATGATGACCGCCTGCAGCACGCCTGAGTTGACGCGCGATGCGCTGGCGCTCGGAGCGTATCGGGTCGTCGACAAGCCGTTCGAGATGCAGAGCATCGAAGCGTGCCTCCGAGAGGCACACGCCGCGCGGCGGCCCGCGCTCTGACCCGGGAAAAACCCCACCGGGGCTCGCAAAAACCCCGAGGGACAACGTTGACGACCACAAGGATCGGGCTGAACGCGCCAGAAATCAGGCGGAACCGCTCGCAACGCCACACGGCACGCGAGTTGCTCGAAGGGAACAGCGGACGGATTCAAGAACAACCGCCACGCACTCATTCAGGAAGAGACATCATGACACTCCGACACATCGCCGCCACGACCCTCGCCGCCACGCTCGCGCTCAGCGTGTCGCTGTTCAGCGTGCCGGCCCTGGCGCAGGCCACCGCAGACGCTCCCCTCGCGCTCAGCAAGGCGAAGATCACCATCGACGGCACGTCCAACGTTCACGACTGGACCGCCACGACGTCGACCGTCCGGCTCGCGCAGGCGAAGGTCTCGGTCGACGCGAAGGGCGCGGGATTCTGGGATGCCGTCGTCAAGCCTGCCGCGATCGAGACCTTCGAGGTGGTGATTCCCGTCACGACGCTGACGTCGCCGAGAAGCGGCCTGGACGCGAACATGTACAAGGCCCTCAAGTCGGATCAGCACAAGGAGATCACGTTCCGCCTCGAGAGCCTCACTCCCAAGGCGACGGCCGGCGCCTTCACCGCAGCCGGCGTGCTGCGCGTGGCTGGCGTCGAGCGCGATGTCACCCTCGACATCACCCTCGGACGATCGGGCCAGAACCTCGTGGTGCGCGGGACGACCGAGATCCTGATGACCGACTTCGGCATCGACCCGCCACGGGCCCTGCTCGGCACCGTGCGCAGCAGCCCCAACGTGACCATCAAGTTCGAGACCGTCGTGTCGTCTCCACTCACGTAAGCGTGACTTAACGCATTCAACTCATACGTTCAGCACCTTCATTACCCGTTCGTCCAGGAGACTGCCATGACACTCCAACCGATCACCGGCGCGCTCGTCGCGCTCCTGCTCGCGGCCGCGCCCGCCCTGGCCCAGCCGCCCATCCCGGAAGTGCAGCCGCTGCCCGAAGTCGAAGAACCGGCCGAGGCCCCGGAGGAGAAGGAAGATGAGGCCGAGCCGCTGGATCCCTGGCGTGGCCGGAAGATCACCATCCAGCACCTGCGCCCGCAGGACAAGCGCGGCGTCAACGTGTTCGAGACGTCGAAAGACCCCGGCGTCGAGTACAAGGGCTTCAAGCTCGACTGGGGCGCGGCGTTCACGTCGCAGGTACAGAACCTCGATCACAGCAACACCGCCGACCCGCGCATCGTCAGCGGCGTCGATGCCAACGAGCTGATGCGCATCGGGTTCGGGCCCAACACGTCGAACGCGAACCTGTACATGCACGCCCAGCTGGCCAAGGGCGTCCGCATCCAGTTGACGTCCTACCTGTCAGCGCGGCACCACAACGAGACCTGGGTGAAAGATGGGTACATCCTCATCGACGACTCGCCCATCGAAATTCCCCCGCTCGAGACGCTGATGCAGTACGTGACGCTCAAGGTCGGGCATTTCGAGATCAACTACGGTGACCAGCACTTCCGCCGCAGCGACAACGGCAATGCGATGTACAACCCCTTCGTCGGTAATTTCATCGTCGATGCGTTCACCACCGAGATCGGCGGTGAGGTCTACGTGCAGAAGGACGGCTGGATGGTCATGGGTGGCATCACCGGCGCCGAAATCCGCGGCACGGTGACGGTTCCGCAGAACCGCGGCCCGGCGTTCCTCGGCAAGCTCGGTTACGATCGCCAGCTCAACCCCGACCTCCGCGTCCGCCTGACGGGCTCCATGTACACGGCCGAGAAGTCCAACAGCAACACCCTGTACGGCGGCGACCGTGGTGGCTCGCGCTACTACTTCGTGCTCGAGAACACGCAGGCCACCGAATCGGCACAGTTCACCTCGGGCCGCCTCAACCCCGGGTTCCGCAACGAGGTCACGGCCTTCCAGATCAACCCGTTCGTGAAGTACCGTGGTCTGGAGTTCTTCGGCGCCATGGAGCGCGCCGAGGGCAAGGCGTCCAACGAGACGTCCGCACGCGACATGAACCAGTATGCAGCAGAGGTGGTCTACCGCTTCATGCCGGAAGAGATGATGTACGTCGGCGCCCGCTACAACACGGTGGACGCGCGGCTGGCCGGAATGTCGAACGACATCAACATCAATCGCTGGCAGGTGGCCGCGGGTTGGTTCGTGCTGCCGACGCTGCTGGTCAAGGCCGAGTACGTCGACCAGGAGTACAAGAACTTCCTCCCGACCGACATCCGGAATGGCGGAAGGTTCAACGGCTTCATGCTCGAAGGAGTCGTCGCGTTCTGATGCAGGCGACGCCTCCCTGGAACTCCGCACGGATACCACGACCACGGCACGGGCCCGGCATGGCTCGTGCCGTGGTGTTCCTCGTCGTGGCCCTCCTGGGCGTGGGGACGGCGCAAGGGCAGTCGGCGCACGGGCAGTCGGCCAGCACGGCACCCGCCCTCGCGGTCGGCCAGGACGGCGACGCCTACACCGTGACGGCACGCTTCGACGTGCCGTATCCCGTCTCGACCGTGTTCGAGGTGCTCAGCGACTACGAGGACATCCCGCGCTTCATGCCCGACATCAAGAAGAGCGTCGTCCACGAGCGCACCAACGAGCGTACGGTGGTCGAACAGGAAGCCGTGTCACGGGTGATGCTGTTCTCGAAACGCGTGCACCTGATGCTCGCGGTCGAGCGCACGAGTGACGCGCTGCGGTTTCGCGACACCTCGGGACACAGCTTCCACCGATACGACGGCTCGTGGCAGGTCGCCCGCCAGGGGGCGCGGACCGTCATCGACTATCGCCTGACCGCGGACCCGGCCTTCAGCGTGCCGGAGTTCCTGATTCGTCGACTGCTCGAGCGCGATGCGTACGAGACCATCGACCGGCTCCGTGCCGAGATGGGGGCGCGCGCCGCCAGGCAGTGAGCCTCACACCGCCGCGTCGATGCCCGCCTGCCGGAGCGGCAACAACATGGTCACGACCGTGCCGCCCTCGGGCGGACACTCCAGCGCGAGCGACCCGCCGTGCAGTTCAGCCGTCCGTCTGGCGATGGGCAACCCGAGTCCTCCTCCCCGCGCCTTGGTCGTGAAGAACGGCTCGAAGACCTGTGCACGGAGATCGGCGGGAATGCCCGGCCCCGTGTCGCGAACGTCGAGCGCGACGTGCTCGCCCTGACGCCTCAGAGACACGTCGATGCGCCCCTGGCCGCCCATGGCCTGCGCGGCGTTCAACAGCAGGTTGAGCAGCGTGGCGCGGATGAGATCCGCGTCCACGTCGGCGGTGACGTCGTCGTCGCCAAGAGTGCTGACCGCAACCGATGCCGTGACGGGATCGCGCCCCACGAGGGCGATCGCATCGCCGACGAGCCCGCTCAGGGCGACGGTCGCGAACTTCGGCGGACGCGGACGCGCGAACACCATCAGGTCGTTGATCAGTTCGCCGAGCGACTCGATGCGACCGATGATGTCGCGCATGATCGGGCGCTCGGGATCGTCCTGCGGACGGCGCGACATGATGACCTGGATGGCACCCTTGACGCCGGCGAGCGGATTGCGGATCTCGTGCGCCAGCACCGCCGCCATCTTCCCGACCCGTGCGAGCGCCGCCTGGTGCGTCAACTGGGCCTCCGCCTCCTTCCGCGCGGTGATGTCCGACCGGATGGCGATGTACTGATACGGCTTCCCGCGCTCGTCGAGGAACGGCACGATGGTCGTGTCCACCCAGTAGAAGTGGCCCTGCTTGGCCCGGTTGCGGATCTCGCCGTGCCAGACCCGTCCGCGGGCGATCGTCTGCCACAGGTCGCGGATGAAGGACGCGTCGTGATAGCTCGAGTTGATGAGGCGGTGGTCCTGGCCGATCAGTTCCTCGCGCGAGTAGCCGGAGATCGCGCAGAACGTGTCGTTCACGTCGCGGATGCGCCCGGTGACGTCCGTGATGGCGACGATGGCGGCGGCATCGAGCGCGCGCTTGAAGTCGGCGAGCTGCTCCAGCGAGGCGAACGCCGAGCGCTGCAGGCGGGCAGACCGTGTCACGAGGATCGCCGTCAGCGCGAACACCATGATCATGAGCGGCCTGTTGATGAACACCGTGGCGGGGACTGGACTGGTCGGATCGAGCGCCAGGTCGAGCACGGCCAGCACGGTCGCGCCGAGGGCGGCGACGGCCGGGAACCGGTGCCACGGGCTCCAGAGTCCCAGCAGGATCACGCCCACGTACAGCATACCGATCGCGGTCCCCGCCGCGAACTGCAGGTCCACCGCCAGGATCGCCAGCGCGGCGAGGACGGCACTGGCGTGGACGATATGGCCGCGCGGCCGGGGAACACTGAACAGGGGAGGCGCCACGCGGACGATGATAGCGTCAAGGGCCGGCTGCGCGACCCCTACCGCGAGCCCGCGAAGCTGGGTAGGCGCATCCACCAGATTCGCGTGAAGAACGGCCAGAAGCTGATGCGCGAACAGGACACACTCGACTGGCCGCGACTGGCGCAGGAGTACCACGACATCGGCTACCGCGGCTGGTACGTGCTGGAGACCGGCTCGCCCACCAAGGACCTCATCGCCGACACGCGCGCCAACATCGCGTACGTCCGCGAGACCTTCCGGGTGCCTGCCGCGTGATCTGCGGGTATAGTGCCGCCATGACACAGATCCTCCCCACCCGCAGAGACTTCCTCCGTACGTCCACCGCCGGCGTCGCCGCCGGACTGGGCGCCGCATGGTTCGGCGCGCCGACATCGGCGGCGGCGCAGGCCGCGCCCCTTTACAAGATCTCCGTCGCGCAGTGGTCCATCAACGGCCCGCTGCGCAAGGGGACGATGCAGCACCTCGACTTCGCGAAGATCGCGAAGAGCGTGGGCATCGACGCCATCGAGTACGTGAACCAGTTCTTCATGGACAAGGCCACCGACCGCGCGTACCTGCAGGAGATGAACACCCGCGCGAAGGGCGAGGGCGTCACGCAGGTGCTCGTCATGTGCGACAACGAGGGGCGACTCGGGGATCCGGACGCCGCCGCGCGCAAGACTGCCGTGGAGAACCACTACAAGTGGGTCGAAGCCGCGAAGACGCTCGGCTGCCACTCGATCCGCGTGAACGCGTACAGCGAGGGCACGCCGGACGAGCAGATGAAACTCGTGGCCGACGGCCTGCATGCGCTCTGCGTCTTCGCCGACGGTCACGACATCCACGTGATCATCGAGAACCACGGCGGCCTGAGCAGCAATGCGAAGTGGCTGCTGGCCACCATCAGGCAGGCCGACCATGCGCGGGCGGGCACGCTGCCTGACTTCGGCAACTTCCGGATCGGCCGCGCCGATCGCGACAACCCGACCGCGCCGATCGAGAGCTACGACTCGTACGTCGGCGTGGCCGAGATGATGCCGCTCGCCAAGGGCGTCAGCGTGAAGCCCACGGTCTGGGACTTCAAGGGCAACAGCGGCCCGATCGACCTCGACAAGATGATGCGGATCGTCGTCGATGCCGGCTACCACGGGTACTGCGGCATCGAGCACGGCCGGCCCGGCCAGGAACTCGAGGCCATCCGGACGCTGCGTGAGCAGCTCGAGGCCACGCGCACACGGCTGACGGCCGCGCGCGGCGCTTAGCTCCTGCCCAGCCCTGGCGTCACGGACGGTTTCGGCCGTCAGGCCGATGCCGTTGCAGGGCTCTGGCTCACCCGGCGATCGAACGGGCGGCGCAGTTCGCTGTGACGAGCCGGCAGCCGTACGGAACCGGGGCACGTCCGTTCCCGTTGATCCGGTCAGCCACG
>CAYMAG010000128.1:0-12742 GCA_964388335.1 uncultured Vicinamibacteraceae bacterium
CGATGATTGGCGTCTTCGGCGTGATGTCGAGCGCCGTTGCGCAGCAGCAGCACGAAGTCGGCGTCCGCATGGCCGTCGGCGCCAGCCCCGACGATGTGCTGCGGATGGTGGTCGGGCGGGGCGCGTGGCTCATCGGCGCCGGGCTGGCGATTGGCCTCGCAGGGGCGGCGCTCAGCGCGCGCGTGCTTCGGAGCTTCCTCGCGAACGTGTCCCCGTTCGATCCGGTCACGATCGCGGGCGTCTCTCTGCTGGTCGTCGTCGTCGGCCTGCTCGCCTGCTTCTGGCCGGCCCGACGCGCCTCACGAATCAGTCCGGTCATGCTGTTGCGGCAGAATTGACGCGACTGCGCGGTGAGGCCGCACTTCACCCTGCAGGCGGGGAACACTGACGAATCGGCCGATTCTGAGACCTTGATTGACAGGGCCTTCCGTCGCTCCTACGCTGGTTTCCATGAACTTGGACGTGCCGCCAGAACTCGAAGCAAAGCTGACCCGTCTGGCCGCGGACACGGGACGCACAGTCGATCAGGTCGCGATTGATCTGCTGGCAGGTTCTGTCGACCACGACAAGTGGTTTCGCCGCGAGGTCGAGAAGGGGCGCGCCTCCGCTCGTGAAGGCCGCCTACTCGAGCACGACGAGGTGGCGTCCCGCATTGATCGGCGCTATGGCGGCTGATGCGTGTACGCTGGACGGCCGATGCGGCCGACGATCTCGAGCGAATTTGCGATTATGTGGCCGGCGATCGGCCAGAGGCTGCGCGACGAATTGCGACCGACATCCTACGAGCCGTCGACGGCCTTGACACATTTCCGAACCGAGGGCGCCCTGGACGTGTGGAGGAGACCCGCGAACTCGTGCTGGCGCCGCTGCCGTTCGTCGCAGTGTATGAGGTTCTCGAGAATGAAGTGCAGGTGTTGCGAATCCTGCACAGAGCCCAACAATGGCCCCTTGCGTAGCTCATACTGCCGCCCTTGATGGCGCTCCCAGGGAAGCGGACGCCGACGAGGTTACAGAACTCGATCGTCGAGCGGCCAGGGCCGCGGAAGGCTCGAGCGTGACGCATGACCGTGTGGTGCAGTGGCTCCGCACGTGGGGCACGCCCGTGTTTCGACGGTGGCCGGGCCAGTAGAGATCGCGTGGTCGCTCGACGCCCTCGCCGACCTCGATCGATTTGCGGCATTCCTCCACGAGCGGTTTCCCGACCTCGCGGCGCGCGGCGCGATGTCCTTACCTCGTCTCGAGGGGCCGCGAGATCACGCAGGCGTTGATGCCGCCGATGCCCATCGATAGCTTTCCACCCAACCCGCCGGGTGCGTCGAGCGGCTCGTCGAAGACGAAGGTTTCGTGCATGCTGGCGATCGCGCCGTTGAGTTCGCCGCTCGCCAGCGGCGTTGGGAACAACCGCCCTCCCGCGTAGCCGAGATACTGGGCCGTGAGTTCCCAGCCTCCGCCAGCGCTCATGCCGTGACCGAAGGTGCCCTTGCGCGCCGTCACCAGCAGGCTTTCCGGGAACATGGACCGCAGTGTCGTCACTTCCGAATAGTCGCCAGGCGTGGCCGTTGCGTGCAGGTCCCATGTCGCCACGTCCTGCGGCGTTGCACCCGCGTCCTTCAATGCCAGGGAGATCGCAGCCAGGGGGCCGTCGGGCGACGGCGTGATGATGTGATGCGCGTCGGAGGTCACGCCGAGGCCGACCGGTTCCATCCCCAGGGTGCGGAACCCCTGCGCCTGCATGTAGTCCAGATCGCCGACGATCCAGACCACGGAACCACCAGACACATGCGTGCCTTGCAGCCGCGTCAGGGGAAGCGACACACCGCGATTGGCAGAGAGAACCCGCGCGCTGTAGAACGACCCGACGGTCAGGGGATGCGGCGGCGGGTCGGTCGCTCCGACTACTACCGCCTTCGCCTGACCCGTACGGATCGCGTTCATCGCCAGGTGCAGGGCCACGCCGAACGTGGAGCACGCTGCGACGGGCGCGAACGTCACGCCGGTGATCCTGCCGAGAATCGAGATCTGCGCGGCGGGTGTGTTCTGGATGTTCCAGATGAGATCCGGCGAGACGGCCCACGGCGGCTCCGGGGCCTTCCACCGCTCCTGCAGCCTGGCGCGATTCTTCTCCTTGTCGCGAATCACGTGCAGCTTGCCGGTTTCGACGCTGCCGTCGATCACGGCGCTGTCGATGGCGGCGAGTTCGTCGAGGTATGTCTGCAGCTCGTCGTCTCGTCCAGCCCAGAACTCGTCCCAGCGCGCCTGCCTCTCGTGCAGCGCGACACTTTCGCGGTAGATGGTGTGCAGGCTGCCGAGCCCGGTGCCGACGTAGACGTGCGCCTCGGCGCCGAGCGCATGGAGCAGGTGCTCCACGCCTGGATTCTGGCCGAGCGCCTGAATGAACGCTCCCACCGCGTACAGCGCGGGGTAGTCCATCTTTGCGACCAGGCGCTGGAAATGACGGGGAGCGAAACGCTCGCTGACCCAGCCTTCATACGCCGCGAAGTCGAACGCAGGTGTGCCGACAAGAAAGTTGTCAGGCCCGAAACCGTTGAACGGTGCGAGCCAGCTCACCGACGACTGCAGGTTGCGCGCGAAGGTGTCGATGTCGGGCGACTTCGGGGCGACTACGCCCCATCCGAAGATCCCGACACGCCTCCGTTCGTCGCCCATGCGCGATGTTCTACCACAAGGCGTGAGGCGTGCGCGTGTTCAGACGCACGCGCAATTCCGGTCGCGGCGATGGCCCCTCAGATGACCGGCGCCGGCTCGGTGAGCGCGGGAGCCCTTCGCGACCGCTCTCCCGGCAGGGCCAATCACCGTGGCTGGACGTGCAGGATCGCAGTGGCGCGGACAGCTTGCGGCTGCGACTCGTCGCATGTTACGTTACATGTAACCAGGAGCGTCATGCCCACGGCAACTCGAGCAACGTCACGTGACAAGGTGAGGGCCCATCGTGCCCGTCTTCGCGAGCAAGGGCTTCGCCCGGTCCAGATTTGGGTTCCGGACGTGCGATCGAGGGCCTTCGCCCGCGCTGCACACAGGCAGTCCCTCGCCGTGGCCACCAGTCCTCACGCAGAGGACGACCAGAAGTTCGTCGACGCGATCTCGGCCTGGGATGCCGAATGAAGCGCGGCCAGATCTGGACCGTCGCGGGTGGCGCGGCCTGCGTCGGCAAGCCGCGTCCCGCAGTCATCGTCCAGGACGACCGATTCGACGCCAACGACTCGATCGTGGTGTGTCCCTTGACGACCGATCCGACATCGGCGCCGATCTTCAGGCTTGCGATTCCATCCAATCGCAGAACAGGACTGCGAGCGCCGTGCAGGCTGATGGTGGACAAGCTGACTGCGGTGCCGCGGAAGCGGCTTGGGACGCGTGTCGGAACGTTGAGCCCTGACGAACTGAAAGCGCTCAACCGCGCGGTCTTCGTGTTCCTGGGGCTGGCCGAGACAGAGGCGCCGCAAGACTAGCCGCTCACGTTGGCCGCCGCCGCACCCTTGGGCGGAACCTCGATGGCCTGGGTTGAAAGGAGCGCGATGTGCCGTGTCCAACCACAGACCTTGCCCTGTTCGATTTCGACGGCACCATCACGACCGGAGACACGTTTACGCCGTTCCTCCGGTTCGCGATCCCGCCGAGTCGCCTCGTTGTCGGCGGGCTCGTCCTGAGCCCGGTCCTGGCTGCGCACCGGCTTGGCCTCATGTCTTCTCCACGAGCACGGCCCATCGTGTGTCGCGTCGGCTTTCGAGGCCTGCCTGCCAGCGCGGTGCAGACGATGGGACGCCGGTACGCGGCAGAAGTAGTCCCGGCAGTCGTACGACCACGAGCGATGGAGCGGATCGAGTGGCACAAGCAACGGGGCGACACCGTCGTAGTCGTCTCCGCGGGTCTCGATGTCTACCTGCGCCCGTGGTGCGACGTTCACGGCGTGGCGCTCATCTGCACTGAACTCGAAGAACGAGACGGACGAATGACCGGTCGCTACCGGCACGGCGACTGCTCTGGGCGGACAAAGGCCGAGCGCGTGCGTGGGACCCTGGAGCTTGCCGACTTCGTGACGGTCTACGCGTACGGCGACACCGTCGAGGACCGCGAGATGCTCGCGCTGGCCGATCGGCGCTACTACCGATGGCGGGAGCTCGAGAACGGGAAGCAGGCCGGATCCTAGTCCTATTGCCGTTCGTCGCGAACCGTCGTCACGATTTCGCGGACGGCACCAATCACCGCGTCGGGTGCTTCCTCGGGAATCGCGTGTCCACTGTCGGGGACCAACACCTGACGTCCGCGGCGTGAACGCTCCGCAAAACGTCGTTGGAGGTCCACCCACCCTCGCAATACGCCAGGCGCGGCTGCACTGGGACTGGACTGGTTGCCTTGGGTCAGCACGATCAGGGGCATGTCCTCGAGCCCGCCGGCCGAGCGCACGAGATCATCTGTCGCGTGCCCGGGCCCGACCTTCGCATCGGCAAGCAAGACGTTTCGTTGCCGACGCAGACGGGCCAGAATGTCCCACTCCGCGGCGGTCCAGTCCTTCGGCGGTGGTCCGGGATGGGAGGCCATCAAGCGCATCAGCCCGAGCCGACCCAGCACGATCGAGAGTCCCCGAATCACCGAGCGCGGAATCGGCGGCCGGTCACGATGCGGCATGCCATGAATCGTGCCCGCGTCCTCCAAGGCCGCGTCCACGAGCACCATGCCCGCCACGTCGCCCGGGTATGCCTGGTGGTACAGGCGGGCGACGTACGCACCGAACGAATGGCCGACGAGGACCAGCGGCGGTGCGATCCCGGCGTTCTGGACGAGTTGATGCAAGTCCCGAGCGGCTTGGTCGCCCCACGCAGGGTCGGGGCCGGCATCACTCCATCCGATGTCGGCACGGTCGTACCAGCACGCACGGGTGAAGGCGGACACGCCACGCTGGGTAGGCGTCCAGACGTAGCCGGGCGCAGTTCGACCGCTGAGGAAGACGACGGTCGGATGTCCTTCTCCGACACAGTGGATGTTCAAGGTTCGCCCGCCCACGTCAACTGAGCGTCCGACCTGCTCCAGCACGTGCCCGTCGCGCCACGCGCCGATCTGTTCGTACGTGGCCGCCGCAAGCAGCGCGAGTGCGACAACAATGGCGACCGCCTTGGCGACCACGCGAGCCAAGCGACGTATCCGTCTCCACACGCCTCCCTCAGGCACGGGCGTGTCGTCCCTGCAACCGGAGAAGCAGCCACGTTCCAACGAGGGCGGCTGGACCGACCAGCAGGATTGTTCCCGGGCCGACAAGTCTTGGCACGGCGAGCGCCGACAACACGACGACGGCGCCACAGGTCAGAACCAGGTACCCGGCGCGTCGGTGGATCTCGAGCCAATACGCACGGTCGGATAACGTTCGCCGTGTCCGAATGCCAATCGCCAGGTTCGGACGAGTTCGAGGAAGGAGATTGCCAACGCCGATCATCGTGATGCCGAGCATCAGCGGAACGACTCGAGCACGTCAAGGCAGCCGCGAACAACCGCCTCGGACTGTCAACGGGCTGGGGCACGCCACACTGGCTCCGCCGTCGCTGACACGGGAGCGGCAGTCACTTGATACTGCCGGGAGCGCGCTGACAGGGCGCCACCAACCCCGCGGCAAGGGAACACTCCCACCTGTCCTGGGTCTGAGTCGAGTGCGTGTGCACCTTCTTTCAGCCTGATTTCAGCGGGGACAGGCGACTCACGAAAGAAGGTCGCCATGACCGCTTCGAAGTCTCTCCCCGCGCGTCCGTCTCTCGAGTCCCTCCGCAAACAGGCAAAGAAGCTCGCGCGTGACATCGCCGCCGGTGACGCCGCGGCCATCGCGCGTGTGCGTGCGCACTTGCCGAATGCCAACCTGCCGTTGACGCAGCGCAACGCGCAACTCGTGATCGCACGTGAGTACGGTCACGCCGGCTGGCAGGACCTCACCGCAGAGGTCAGCAAGCGCCTCGGCCAGGGGCTGGAGTGGGCGGTCGCGCAGGCTCGACGCATCATTCACGACAACGACGTCGAACGCCTGAAGCAGCTCCTGACCGACTATCCGGCGTTGCTGTCCTGGCAAGGTCACGACTGGGACAGCCAGGGTGGCCTGCTGGGAGTCGCCACGGGTTCCTATGGCGACAGCTTCGACCCGGTCAGCGAAGAGCACTTCACACGCTCGGCGTGTGCTGAGTTGCTGATCGACGCCGGCGCAGTCGTGATGCCATCAGTGTGTGAGGGCCTCCTCAGGTCGCACGCCAGAGGACTGCTGCAGCTCTTTCAGCGCAAAGGCCTGCTTCCGCGCGCGCTCACATTCTTCGCGGCGCTCGGCGATGTCGACGCCGTTCGCATCGCGCTCGACGAGAACGGGAACGATCTGGCCGCCGTCACTGAAGCGTTCGGGGTCGCGTGCAGCTTCGAGCACGAGGCGATCGCGTCACTCCTGCTGAACCGAGCCATCGCGCTCGATCCCGATCTCGGCACACACGTCGATGGAAGCCTGGGACGGCTCGCCTTCATCACGTACTTCGTCGACAACCGCCCAGGGCACGCGACCGAAGCCGGCCTGTGGAAGGCGTTCGTCATGGAGCAGGTCAGCCGGACGGTCAGTTCCTATAGCGGGCACGAGACCTCGGTGGCGTCACCAAGCGGAAATAGCGACCTGACGGCGTTCCTTCGCCTCTTACACCGCGAGCCGTGGCTGCTCGGTGAAGCCTGCGTGGAGTTTCAAGCGAGGATCATCGAGAGGGCAACGCGGAAGGACCGCGGGGAATTCATCACGGCCCTGTTCGACCTCGATCCGGCGATACTGCAGCGCCAGCCGCCGCCCGCGTCGCAGGCCATCGAGTTCGCGTTCACCTACGTGAGGACACACCTCATTCCATTGCTCACCCGCATCTGGCCGCTGCCCGACGATCTGCCGCACGCGGCAGGCATGGGCGACCTCTCGCGTGTGAGGCAGTGGTTCGACGAGTCCGGCGCGGTGGCCCTGGGCGATGTCGATCACTACCCTTCCAGTCCGTACATGCCGAAGGACCGGGTCGAGGAATATGCGCGCCAGTGGGACGCGCCAGGCACGCGGCAGCACGTACTCGACGTGGCGCTCGCATGGTCTGTCATGAACGACCACTTCGGCGTGGCTGACTTCCTGCTCGACCACGGCGCAGACATCAACACCACCTGGAGTTCGCATGAGCCGGCGAGCATCCTCCACGAACTCGTCTTTCATGGCAACTACGAAGCCATGCAATTCCTCATCGATCGCGGCATCGATATGACCATCAAGGACTACCGCTGGAACAGCACGGCACACGGGTGGGCGCTCCATGCTGCGAAGGACGAGAAGATGGCTCAGTGGCTGGAGGGCGCGGAACGGCAACTGAAGCAGTGAGCGCGGGCTGTACACCTGCGTTACGTTGGAAGGGACCACGGGATGACGACAGACCTGAGTGACGTTGACATCCGAACGCGGCGACAATGGCGCGCGTGGCTGGCGAAGCATCATGCGTCGAGCCCCGGCATCTGGCTCGTGTTCCACAAGGACCACACCGGAGTCACGTCGATGCCCTACGAGGACGCCGTTCGCGAGGCGCTGTGCTTCGGATGGATCGACAGCCTGGTCAAACGCGTCGACGATGATCGGTACGTTCGGAAGTTCACGCCGAGGAAGCCGACGAGCAAGTGGTCGGATATCAACCGCAAGCGCTGGGCCGAACTCGAGGCGGCCGGCCTGCTCGCCGCGCCGGGCCTCGCGGCCGCACCCACCGACAACCGCTACACGCGACATCCACCCATCCCGGTGCTGCCGACCTACATTGCCACGGCCTTCAAGGCAGACCCGGAAGCCTGGCGATGCTTCCAGGCATTGACACCAACGTACCGGCGCGATTTCGTCGTGTGGATTCACACAGCCAGGAGGCCCGACACGCGAGATCGACGGATGCGCGAGTCGGTCGCGCTGCTGGCAGCAGGCAGGAAGCTCGGTCTGAAGTAGCGTACTCCGACAGGACCGTCGCCATGCGCTCCGACGGCCGCACGCGCTCTCCGTGACGCGACGTTGGCTGCGCGCGACGCGCACGACAGTGGTATCGCGAAGCGTGCGCACACCCGCATGCTACACTCCCCGCCTATGCCCACGCGCCGGCGTGTCCTGGCGCTCTCCGCCGCCCCGTTCCTCCTCGCAGCGGCGCCGCACGTGCAACGTCCCTTGCGCGTCGTCGTCATCGGCGCAGGCGCCTTCGGAGGCTGGACCGCGTGGTGGTTGGCGCACCGCGGTGCGCGCGTCACGCTCATCGACGCCTGGGGCCCAGGCCACATGCGCGCCAGTTCTGGCGGCGAGACGCGCATCATCCGCGGCTCCTACGGCGACCGTGCCATCTACACGCGCCTGACGGCGCGCGCGTTGCAGCTCTGGCGCGAACGCGAGACGGACTGGCAGCGGCGGCTCTACGTCCGCACTGGCGCGCTCTGGATGTTCGGGGCCAACGACGCTTTCGCGCGTACATCAGCGGAGCCGATGGCCGCGCATGGGTTTCCGTTCGAGCGCCCGTCGATCGAGGACGCTCGCCGTCGATGGCCGCAGATCGACTTCGCGGGCATCGCCTCGCTGATGTTCGAACCCGAAGCCGGGTACCTGCTCGCGCGCCAGTCGTGCGCGTTCGTCGTCGATCGGCTTCGCGCCGCCGGCGCCGAGTACCGTGTCGCGGCAGCGCGACCACTCGACCCGTCAGGTGCGATCGACCGCGTGCCGCTCGAGGACGGCAGCTCGATCGCTGCCGACGTCGCGGTGTACGCGTGCGGCCCCTGGCTCGGTCGGCTGTTCCCAGACGTCATCGCCAGCCGCGTCCGGCCGACGCGTCAGGAGTCGTTCTACTTCGGCGCGACAGCCGGTGACACGCGGTTCTCCGAAGGCGCGCTGCCGGTCTGGATCGACTACCGCGACCGCCTGCTGTACGGCATTCCCGGCAACGCAGAACGCGGATTCAAGATCGCCGACGACACACTCGGCGCGCCCTTCGATCCGACGACCGGCGATCGCCAGAACACGGTGGCGGAACTCGACGCAGCGCGAGCCTTCCTGCGGCTGCGCTTCCCCGCGCTTGCCGATGCGCCGTTCCTCGGTGGCGAAGTCTGCCAGTACGAGAACTCGCCGGATGCGCACTTCATCGTCGACCGGCATCCGCGTGCGGCAAACGTCTGGATCGTGGGAGGAGGATCGGGGCATGGGTTCAAGATGGGCCCGGCGCTCGGCGAACTCGTGGCGGACCTCATCCTCGCCGACGGAACACCCGACGCGACATTCAGGCTGGCGCGGTTCGCGAGCGGTTGAGCGGCGCATCGCGTCGACGCTCCTGGTGCTCGCGGGAGCCGCGATCGTCGTCGTGCCGCTGCTCGCAGGCCAGCCCGCCTCGAACCACGCGACGCTGGACGCACTTGCCGACGAGTTCGCCACGCGCACCGGCCTGACGGCGCCCGACCCCGAGGCGCCTCTCGTGTCCCTGGCGACTCGGCTGGTCTCGGAGACCGCCGCCCGTGAGGAGGCGCGATGGGCCGCAGGCTTCCGGTCGCGCGTCGAGGCGATCGACCCCGCGTCGCTCGACACCGAGGATTGGATTTCTCGCGCCGTGCTGCTGCACGAAGCCGGCGTGCGTGCCGATCGAGGTGCCTGGTTCTGGCACGAGATGGCGATGACACCGTATGCGTCGCCGCTCCGGCAACTTCAGGCAGCGTTTGGCGCGGCTCCTCTCGCAACACCCGCGCAGCGCCAGCGGTATCTGGACGGCCTTCGCCAACTCCGGCTGCTGGTTGGAGCGATGGAGGTCAAGGCCCGCGGCCAGGCCGATCGCAACATCGTCCTGCCGCGCGCGGCAATCGATCTCGTCGTTCCCTACCTGCGCGGCTTTGCGGTCGCGCCAGGCGAGAGCCCGTTCGCGGTTGTGGCGAGTCGCTTCGAGGCCGCGCCAGCCGACGCGCGGACGACGTTCGCGGAGGCAGTGGATCGCATCATCGTCGAGGAGGTCTCTCCGGCGTTCGAACACCTCGCCGCGTATCTCGACGGCGAGTATCGGTCCCGCGCCGGCGAGGCCGTGGGCGTCGGCCGGTACCCGGATGGCGCCGACTACTACCGCTTCCTGATCCGTCTGCAGACCGGCCTCGACCTCTCGCCTGCCGAGATCCACCAGATTGGTCTCGACGAGGTGGCACGCCTCGAGCGCGATCTCGACGAGGTCAGACGGCAGACGGGCTTCAGCGGCACGCTCGCGGAATTCCGCACGTTCCTGAAGACGGACGCGCGGTTCTTCCCGGCGGAGCCCGAGCAGATGGGCGAGGCGCTCATGCGCGCGGCCGACCGCATCGAGCCCACACTCGCGGACTGGTTCTCGTCGCGGCCCACGGCTGGCTATGGCACACGCCGGCTGTCATCAGGGCTGGAAGCGTCGATGACTTATGGCTACTACCAGGTGCCGACGGCCGCCGACGCCAGGGGCTACTACCTGTTCAACGGGTCGACGCTGGACGAGCGATCGATGCTCAACGCGGCGGCGCTCTCGTACCACGAACTCGTCCCGGGCCATCACTTCCAGATCGTCCTGACCCGCGAGAACACGCGCTTGCCGGCCTTCCGGCAACAGGCGCTGACGACGGCCTACATCGAGGGCTGGGGTGAATATGCGTCGGACCTGGCGGGCGAGATGGGGATGTACGCCGACCCGTACGATCGCGCCGGCCGGCTGGCGATGGATCTCTTCCTCACGACACGCCTCGTCGTCGACACGGGTATGAACGCGCTCGGGTGGAGCCGCGAGCGCGCCATGCAGTTCATGCGCGATCACACGCTGGAATCGGACGCGCAGATTCTCACCGAGTCGCTGCGCTACTCGACCGACATCCCGGCGCAGGCGCTGGCGTACAAGCTCGGGAGCCGGACCATCCGCCAACTCCGTGAGCGCATGCGGACGGCGCTCGGCCCGCGCTTCGACGTCAAGGCCTTCCACCAGGCGGTCATCGGCCACGGCCCGATGCCGCTCGGCGTCCTGGAGCAGCACGTGGCCCGGACGTTGGGCGTCGCGAGCGAGCCCGGCACTCATCGGTGATCGCGTGCGGCCCGCCTCGCCATACCTGCCCCAGCACCGCCGCCGGCACGACGGGCCGTTCACCCCGCTGAAGCGAGCGGCTCGCCAGCACATCTGTACGCTGTCAACGGAGGCGACGGAGGGAACGGGTGCACAACAGAGCAGCGGAGAAACGGAGTCCTCTGTGGGCCCCTTCCGCGTCCCCCGCGCCTCCGCGTGGTCCCTGGCCCCTCTCCGCGTCCTCCGCGCCTCCGCGTGGTCCCTGGGTCCCCTCCGCGCCCTCCGCGCCTCCGCGTGATCCCCTGGCCCCTCTCCGCGTCCTCCGCGCCTCCGCGTGATCCCTTGGCCCCTCTCCGCGTCCTCCGCGCCTCCGCGTGATCCCGTTTGGGCACGCCTCGCCCGCTCGACGATGCGCTTCGTCCGGCGTTCGAACAGACCTATTGTGTTCCCATAAGAAGATTGATAGGTTCTTATGGGGACACAATAGGAGTGACGACATGACCCGTCTGCTGCGCCGCACGTGGAAACGTCTGCTCGGAGGCCTCTCTCGCCGGACGGTCGACGACGACTTCGCCCAGGAACTCGATGCCCACATCCAGATGCTCGCCGACGAGCACGTCCGCTGCGGAGTGCCGCCGCACGAGGCGCATCGCCGCGCCAGGCTCCGGTTCGGCAGCCTCGAGTCGGTGAAGGCGAGCTACCGGGATCAGCGTGGACTGCCAGTCCTCGACGCCGTCGTGCAGGACCTCCGCTACGCGGTGCGCGGGCTGCGCGCCAATCCCGGCTTCGCCACTGTCGCCGTCCTCTCCCTCGCCATCGGTATCGGCGCCAACACCGCCATCTTCTCGCTCGTCAACGCCGTGCTCTTCCGGCCGTTGGCCTACCAGGATCCACGCCGGGTGTTCGCCGTGCACGAGCATCACGACGGCGGCAGGGGCCCCTGGCTCGTCAACCCTGTGCACGCACGCGAGTGGGGCGCGCAGTGTCCGTCGCTCGAGCACGTCGCGTTGTTGCGCAGCGATCGCGTCGAAGTTGCGACCGGAGGGGAGCCCGCGGCTGTCGCGGGCGCCAGCGTGGCGCACAATCTGTTCGCGCTCCTCGGCGTCGAGCCCATGCTTGGCCGCGCGTTCCGTGCCGAGGAAGAGCTGGCGGGCAACGACCGGGTCGCGATCGTCTCGGAGGCGCTCTGGCGCGGACGCTTCAACGCAGATCCGTCGCTCGTAGGCACGTCGGTCGTGCTCGACGGCGAGCACCATGACGTCGTTGGTGTCATGGCCGCGGGTTTTCGACTGCCGATGGCCGGGGCCGAGCACGCCCATATCTTTCGTCCGCTCGTCCTTGGTCAAGAGGAGCTGACGCGGCTCAGGGGCAACTACAACTACGCGGCGGTTGCACGCGTAAGGGAGGGCGCACCCGTCGAGCGCGCGCTGGCCGAGGTCAACGCCGTACAGGCGCGATTCCTCCGCGGCGACGGCGTCGCGGACCTGACCGCGACGCTCGTTCCCGTGCACGACGAACTCGTCGCCGACGCGCGACTCGGCTTGTGGATGGTGACCGCTGCCGTCGGCGCGGTACTGCTCATCGTCTGTATCAACCTGGCCAATCTGCTGCTCTCCCGCATCGCCTCACGCAGCCGTGAAGCGGCGATCCGTACGGCACTTGGCGCGAGTCGTGGACGCCAGGTT
>CAYMAG010000129.1:0-1917 GCA_964388335.1 uncultured Vicinamibacteraceae bacterium
GTCCTCACTGTGCTCGTGGTCCGCGTCAGGCATCGCCGCGAGGTGTACCGCTAGCCCAAGGCAGATCGCCAACACACTGCTCGCTGGAAGGATCGAGCTGCGGCCGTTGATCGAGGACTGGCTACGGTGCGAGATGAAGATTCGGCTTACCTTTGCGCTCTCCTCACCGGAGTGATCTGTCCACAGGATGTAGCGTCCCCAACGAGCTTCCACGACAAGTGGATGGTGCCGCTGGACGCCGTCACGCCAGAGCGAGCGGCCCCAAATGGCCTATTTCCAACCTTTGCTCTTGAACCTCTCCACAGCTTCCTTGGCCAGCCCTTCATCTCGAGGACGATAGGAAGCATTAGAGGCGCCTGTCCAGTTAACCGAACGCCCATGCTCAGTCCCACGCCCCACGGCGGAGGCCCAACGCCCGACGCGCGGATTAGCTCAGTCCGACTGCCGGTCGCCCCTCCCCGCACGCGACGATTGTCGCACCAGCGGCAGCCCTGTCGAGCCGTCGAGGAGGCCCGTACGCCGAATCGAGCACACCTTCGGCACATCGACGGCCAAGAGAGCGGTCGCTCAGGGGGCGGATTCGCACGCGTCGGCAGGAGCGTCAGCCGACGCGGCGAAGAGCGGGGGGCTCGGGCGGGGCGGGCGACGGGCAGATCCGTCGGGAAGCCCAGGTGCCCGAGGATTCGACCGATGACCGCGGCCGCCTCGATGAGCGCGATGAGGCGCAGGCGGCCGCCACACCGCGGACACGCCAGGACATCGAACGCAAAGGCGCGCCGCATCAGATCCGCCCACCGCTGGCCACGCGCGCGGCGCTGCGCATCCGGCGTGGCGGTCGCACACGCCGTTTCCACGGGATCGCCGGTCGCCCGGACGTGACCCCGGGTCGCGGCACGACCTCCGACCGCCACGCCGCGCGCGCCCCGAGCACCCCATAGTAGAGCCGCAGATTCACGCGTGGCCGTGGTACCAGCACGGCCAGCCGGCCGAGAACTCCACCGGGTCGAACGTGACGTGGGTCGTCCCATCGGCCCAGGGCTGCCTCAGCGCGAGGCGCACCTGGCCGTCGGCCGCCAGAGCGAGCCGCTCGGACGCGACGGGCGGCCGCAGCGCGTAGCGGCAGACCCGTTCGAGCCGCTCGCGGCGTCCCGCCGGTACGACGAGCCCCGCATGCAGGTCGAACCCATGCCAGCGGGCGTGACACGGGCTGAGGGGGCGCTCGACCGGCGCACGCGCCTGTCCGAGACGACGCACGCCAGTACCGGCGTGACGACCGAGCGCGACGAGGCCCTGTACCGACGCGGCCGCCAGGCCCGCGAGCGCGGGCGCCTCGCCCATCCATGGATCGACGCCACCCTCCTCGAGGTGCGCATCAAGGTAATCCCCGGGCTCATCCTCGCGACGCCCGCCTCCCTCGATGAGCCGTCGGATCCGTGGCTCCACGGCGGCGAGGACCTCGGCCACGTCCAGCGTCGTGAGGCCCGGGGCGGGATGGCACGCGACGACGTCTGCGGCGTGGCGCGCGAACACGCCGTCGAGCACCAGCGCGTGGATGTGAATATTGAGGTTCAGCGCCCCGCCGAACCGCTGGATCACGGCGACCGCTCCCCCACGCGGCTGCTCCATGCCAGCGGCGCGGGCCTGGTCCCGCAACAGGCGGAACACGGCCACGAAACCGGGGCAGCCTCACTCCGCGAAGTCGAGGCCCACCGCCTTCATGACGGCGTAACAGGCGATGCCCGTCGCCGCGCTGATCAGCGTCTTGAGCCACACGTAGGTCTGCACCTCGTGGGCGATGCGATCGAGGATGTGGCGGACCAGCGCCTGCCGCTCCGCCTCAGGAAACCGCTTGGCGATCTTCCTGTTGAGCTTGTGCTGCTCCAGCAGCAGGAAGAGCGTGTAGATCGCAATCGTGCC
>CAYMAG010000129.1:2017-12518 GCA_964388335.1 uncultured Vicinamibacteraceae bacterium
GTTCGTGCGGCGCGGCCTCACGGCCGCTGCAGGCCTCGTACCAGGGGCCCGATGGCCGCGCACACGTCATCTGACGTCGTGCCACGCTGACTATGTCGACTGGCAGGACGCTGTCAAGGCTTCTTCCGCACCCCTGCTCTGGCGCGTATTCGCGGCAGGCATTGATCCCGCGATCTAGCGAACCCGCTAGTGCGGTCATGCAGGAGGTCCAGCGTGCGGAGATGTCTTCGTTCCTACCGGCAGCCAGTCGTCGCGGGGCTCGTCGTCATCGTTGCCGGGCTCGCCTCCGACGCCATCCGGCACAGCGCCCCACTGCGGGCCGCGGCATCGTCGTCCACATCGGCCGCCGGCGTGCGCCCGGCCGCGCCCGACATCACGCCGGTTTCGGCCATGACGGCACTCGGGCGGCTGCCGCTCCACTTCGAGGCGTCGGCAGACGCTGACGTGTTCACGGCACGCGGCGCGGGCTACGACGTGACTGTGTCACGCGAGGGCGCATTGGTCACCCTGCGTGACATCCACCACGCGGCGCGCCTGCACATGCGGCCGATCGGCGGCGCCCAGCCGGTGTCGCTGACGGGGACCGACCGCCTGCCGGGCGTGGTGAACCGGTTCGTGGGCGCGCGCGAGCACTGGCGCGAAGGGCTGCCGACCTATGCGCGCGTGCACGCGTCGCGCGTCGCGCCGGGCATCGATCTCGTCTACTACGGCAACGAGCGGCAACTGGAATACGACTTCGTCATCGCACCCGGGGCCGACCCCACGCGCGCCGGCATGGAGTTCGTCGGAGCCGACGCGATCGAGCTGGCCGCTGACGGCGAGCTCCTCGTACACGTGGGCGACCGGACGCTGCACCAGCGACGCCCGGTGTCCTGGCAGGTGATCGACGGGCGTCGCGTGACGGTAGAGAGCTGGTTCGACGTCGACACGGCCGCGCGCCGCGTGACGTTCGGGCTCGGAGACTACGACCCCGCCTACGAGCTGGTCATCGACCCGGTGCTCGTGTATTCGAGCTGGTTCGGCGGGCTCAGCGAAGAGGGCATCCTGAGCCTCAAAGTGGACGCCAACGGGTTCATCTACCTGTTCGGGTACACCACGGACATGACAGGCTTTCCGACGACGCCCGGCACGATGCAGCCGACCAAGCCCGGTCCGACCCTGACGAGCGACTACTTCGTCAGCAAGTTCAACCCCGCCGGCACGGCGCTGGTGTATTCCACGTATCTGGGCGGGAGCGGCCACGACTTCTTCAGCACCTTCTACATCCCCGGGGATCTCGCCATCGACGCCGCCGGCTACGCGTATGTGGTCGGCGAGACATCGTCTGCCGACTTCCCGGTCACGCCCGATGCGGCCGACAGCACGGGACCGGCGAGCGACGGCCTCGACGCCTTCTACACCAAGCTGACGCCGACGGGCGGCCTGGCCTACTCGACGTTCATCAGCGGCACCCAGACCGACTGGGCGTCGGCCGTCGGGCTCGACGCCGCGGGCAACGTCTACGTGGCCGGCGCAACGCGATCGACGCAGGGCGACGGGTTCCCTGTCACCGGCAACGCTTTCCGCTCGACGCCGTCTACCACCGATATCTTCGTGGCGCGCTTCAACACGGACGGTCAGATCGTCTACTGCACGTACGCGGGCGGCAACGGCAGCGAGGCGTTCTTCAACGTGGCGATGGGCGTCGAGGCTGACGGCCGCGTCGTGATCGGAAGCGATACGGGGGCCGCCGACCTGCCGACCACAGCCGGCGCCCTTCGGACGACCTACGCCGGAGGCACCTACGACGGGTTCCTGATGCGCCTCGACACCAATGTCGGCGGCGCGGCCGGCCTGCTCTACGCCACGTACCTGGGGGGCAGCGGCACCGACAACATCTACGGGATCGTGTCGACCGGACCGGGCGTGGTGTACGTGACCGGTGAGACGCGGTCCACCGATTTCCCGGTCACGCCGGGGGCACTCAAGACCACGCCCGTGTTCACGAAGTTCCCGCAGGACCTCTACGTGACCAAGCTCGATCTCACCAAGGCGGGCGCGGCCGCACTCGTGTACTCGACGTACCTCGGTGGCGATGACCTCGAGAACGTCCACGACATCGCCGTCGACAGCCTGGGACGCGCGCACGTGGTCGGCTACTCACGCTCGAACGACTTCCCGCTCGTGGACGCGTTCGACACGACGCCGACCGCGTTTGTCAGCGTCCTCAACCCCACTGGATCTGCGCTGGCGTTCTCGACCTTCATCGGCGGCGGTGCCTACACCAACGAGCTGTATGGCGTGGCCGTGAACGCCGCCGGTGAGACCTACGTCGGCGGCGCCACCAACGCCGCGACGGCGCGCAGCGCGACCCAGCCGCATGGCTTCCCGCTGCTCAACCCGTTCCAGACGACATACGGCGGCGGCGACCGAGACGCCATCCTCCAGAAGTACGGCTTCTCGGTCGACCTGTCGCTGACCAAGACCGCCAACCCGACCGTCGTGTTGCCGGGCCAGAACGTCACCTTCACGCTCGTCGTCACCAACCACAGCACCGACGCCGGCAGCGGCGTGGTGGTGACCGACACGCTGCCGCCGGGCCTTGAGTTCGTCTCCTGCACCAGCACCGGCGGTGGCATCTGCGCGGGCTCCGGCAACAACCGGTCCGTCTCGTTTGCGACCGTGGCCCCAGGCGCCAGTGCCACGGTCACCATCGTCGCGAAGATGGTCGCGGTGACACCGGGCCAGGTGATCCTCAATACCGCGACGGTGTCGGGGGCGCTGCTCGATCCAGTGCCAGCCAACAACACCGCGCAGGCGCCGGTCTCGGTGCCGACGCTCGAGCCCACGGGTGATGCCGACGGCGATGGCCTGCCCAACGGCTGGGAGGTGCCGTTCGGTCTCGATCCGTTCGGTGGACCAGGCTCTGGTGCGCACGACGATCCGGACGGCGACGGCAAGACGAACCTCGAGGAGTACCTCGAAGGCACACACCCGCGCGGCTTCGTGATCACCTACCTCGCCGAGGGTGCGACCGGCCCGTTCTTCGACACGCAACTGGCCATCGCCAACCCGACCGACACGGAAGCGCTCGTCCTCACGCGCTTCCAGCGGGCCGACGGCCAGACCGTGCGCGACTACCGCGTCGTGCCGCCGATGAGCCGCGCGACGATCGTCGTAGACGACGTGGCCGACATGGGCAATACGGCGTTTGCGACGCTGATCGAGGCCGACGTGCAGGTGGTGGTCGACCGCACGATGACGTGGGACGCGAGCGGCTACGGCAGCCACGCCGAACGCGGCATCCTGACGCGGACGGCCACGACGTGGTACTTCGCCGAAGGCGCCACCATCGGGAGCTTCGAGCTGTACTACCTGATCCAGAATCCCGGCGACGAGACCGCGCAGGTCGAGGTGACGTACCTGCGGCCCGCGCCGGCCACGCCGCTCACGAAGATCTACACCGTGCCGCCCCAGAGCCGCTTCAACATCTGGGTCAACAGCGAGGCCAGCACCGACCCCGCGCTGGCGCCGCTCGGCGCCGCGGAGCTCTCCGCCGTGATGCGCTCGCTCGACGGCGTGCCGATCATCGCCGAGCGCGCGATGTACCTGCATCGTCCAGGCCAGCCGTTTGCCGCGGGCCACGAGAGCGCCGGCGCGACCGAGCCGGCCACGCAGTGGTTCCTGGCCGAGGGCGCGACGGGCCCCTACTTCGACCTCTTCGTGCTCGTGGCCAATCCGAACCCGGAAGCGGCCGACGTCGAAGCGCGGTTCCTGCTGCCAGACGGCACGGTGGTGTCGAAGCAGTACACGGTGGGCGGCAACAGCCGCTTCAACATCTGGGTAGACTTCGAGGATCCGCTGCTGGTCGACACGGCGGTCTCGACGACGGTGGAGTCGCTCAACGGGGTACCGCTCATCGTCGAACGTGCCATGTGGTGGCCGGGGGACGGCAGCACCTGGCACGAGGGGCACAACAGCGCGGGCGAGACGACGACCGGCACGCGCTGGGCCATCGCCGAGGGAGAGGTGGGCGGTCCGCGTGCAATCGAGACGTACGTGCTGATTGCCAACGCGTCGGCCTTCGCCGGGCAGGTGCGCGCGACGGTGCTGTTCGAGGATGGCTCGGCGCCGGTCAGCAAGACGTTCACCGTCGGGGCCAACAGCCGCTTCAACGTCGTGCCGCACGCCGACTTCCCGGAGACCGTGGGCAAACGGTTCGGCATGATCGTCGAGAGCCTGGGCGGCCAGCCGATTCAGACCGTCGTCGAGCGTGCGATGTACTCCAACGCGCACGGCGTGCGGTGGGCGGCGGGTACCAATGCCCTGGCCACGCGAATCGACGATTGACCGATCGGGGAATCCGGGGACTGTTGACGATCCGAGGATTGGCAGATTGCCGGATTCATTGACGGATCGAATCGGCAATCAATCGGGCAATTTTCGGATCCCCCGATCGTCAACAATTCCCGGATTCCCGGATCGCTAGATCGGCAATGCTCTTCACGGTTCGCCAAACACCACGAACCCGGCCCAGAAGACCGGGTGCTCGGGAATGGCGACCGGGCCGACGGGCGTGTCGATGCGCACGCGGCCGGCGCGCAGATCGCGCAGCAGGCGGCGCTGGCTGGATCGCAGGGCGCTGGCCTTCGACTCGCCGGCCAGCCACGCCCGATAGAAGTCCGGCAGCAGGCGGTTGGCGGGCTGGTCGGCGACGTCCCACAGGCTGGCCACGAGCGACGCCGTTCCCGCATAGACGAACGCGCGGGCGAACGCCGCGATGCCGTCGCCGGTGACGAGTCCACCAGCCGAACGGCACGCGCTCAACACGACGAGGTCCGCGTCGAGGTCGAGGCCGTACACCTCCGCAGAGGTGAGGATGCCGTCGCCATCGCTCGCGTCGTCGGACGGTCCGAGCGCAAGGAACGACATGAACGGATCGTGATCGCGCACGACGGCGTGTGTGGCGAAGTGCAGCACGGCCTTGCCGGAGGCCGACGACCGCAGGCGCGCCTCGCTCGCAGGCGCGCCCTGCAGGAGCGTCACCTTGTCTGCCGGCACGAGCGCCGCGATGGCCGCTGCCTCCTTACGCGCACCCGGCAACCGGGCGAGAGGCCGATCGAGCGGCGACAAACGGGGGGATGCGGGATCGGCGACGATCAGCACCTGGCCGGTCCTCGCGTCGCCGCGCCGCCGGGCCGCCGTGAACGGCAGCAGCGCACCGGCGGGCGCGTAGTGCAGCGTGTAGTCCTCGATGAAGTAGCGACGGCGGCTGTCCTGCAACGCCGCGAAGCTCAGACTGAGCAGCGGTCCGTGCGGCACGATCGTCAGGAGTGCTCCCTCCTGGGCGGGCAGATGTGCCCGCACTGGTGCAATGAGGAGCGCGTACAGCTCGCGGAAGGCCTCGGATCCCGACCGCTGCCTTCCCGCGGAGCCTTCCGCACGTGTGGTGCTGCGCGCTGTCGTCGACGGCTGCGTGGTGCCGACGGCATCGGGGAAGGGTGCGGTCGCACGAACGAGCTCGACCAGCCTCGCGCGACGCACGGCGACGCGTTCGGAAGCGACCAGCCCCTCAGGTGCCACCACCCAGATGAAGACATCGTCTGCAGCCACCCAGTACACGAGCAACGCGGAGCGCAACCGGGCGGCCGTGGCGACGAGGTCTTCGACGGCCGACGGACGCGCCGCCGCGTCGCTGGCGAGCTCCGGCGTGGCAGCAGGCGCGCTCGACGTGAGCGCTTCGGCCGAACCGCCGCGTAACGTCAGAGCGAGCTGTTGCAGATCGGGCGCTGACGGCGGCGCCGCCGCCGCGTGGCGCGCCAGCTCGGACAGACGACCGTCCCTGGCACCGAGGTCGCGGCTGGCCAGCAAGTCGAGGAACGCGCGTGCGCGCGCCAGCTCCGCCGTCGCGAGCGCAGCCGCCGCCTGCCGTTCACGTACCTGCAGTCCGATGGCCAGGCTGTAGACGTCCTCCTGGGAGCGGTGGAAGTCTTGCTTGAAGAAGTCGAGCGGCACGAGACGGGCGCGGATCGACTCGAGCGTGGCCAGCGCGGCGTTGACGTCCACAAGCGCCGCGTCAAAGTTGCCGTGCGCGGCATGCACCGTCGCGCGACTGCCCAGCGCGCCGATGCACGTGGTGTCGACGCCGGCGCAGGCCTCGACGGCGCGGTCGGCCGCGATGAGCGCCTCGTCCAGGCGTGCCATCTTCACGTACGCCTGCGACAGCTTGGAGTAGCGCTGCCCCGGATAGCTGTCGACGCCGTTGGCGATCACCTGCTCCAGCCCTGCGGCGCCGGCCGCGTACTGTCCCATATCGATCAGCAGGCTGGCCAGGTTCGCCCGCACGAGGTCCTGCACGCGCTGCGAGCTCGACTGCTCGGCGAGGACCAGCGCGCGCTCGTAGTGCGTCCGCGCGTCCTCCACGTTGCCCGTCCGCTGATGGACGGTGGCGACGGCGTTCAGGCTCTGCATGAGCTCGAGCGGCGAGCCGGCGTGCTCGTGGATACCGAGGGCGTGCTGCTGGGCATTCAACGCCTCGTCCAGACGTCCGTGTGCGCGGTATACACGGCCGAGGCTGTTGTAGATGGTGCCGAGCGTCTGCGGAGAGTCGAGCGGCTCGACGATGGCTGCGGCCCGAGTCAGCCGGTCCAGCGCGTCTTCGTACTGGCCTGCGATGAAGAGATGGTCGCCCAGACTGTGCAGCGCGCGAGCCTCGATGCGCGGATCGCCGACTGCCCGTGCGTCGTTGACGACACGTTCGTAGAGCGGCGCCTGTGCGTCCAGATCGAACCCGCCGGCCCTCAGCATCTGGAGCGTCGCCACGGCCCTGCCCTGGCGATCGCCCGCCGAGTCGAAGGCCGCGACCGCACGCGCCGAGAGCTCGCGCGCGGCGGGGATGTTGCCCGACAGCTCCTCGACCTGGCCGAGCACATGGCACGCGCGGCCGATCCCCGAGGTGAGCGCCAGGCGCTCGTAGATCGCCAGCGCCTTCAAGCCGTGCTCGCGTGCGGCGTCGTACCGGGCGGCACCGACGAGCACCTGGCCGAGGCCGCTGTGGGCCCGCGCGACCTCAGCGTCGAGGCCAGCCGCCCGGGCGCTTTCCAGGGCGCGTTCGAACATCGGGCGGGCCTGCGCGCCCTTCCGCTCCCGCAGCAGCGCCTCGGCCGATGCGAGCAACGCGCCGGTCTCGTCCCGATCGGGCGGCTGGAGTCCGGCCGGCGTCTGCGCGCGCGTGGCGACGGTGGGCGCAAGTCCGGTCAGAACGCTCGCCAGGCAAAGCGCTGTGAGGGCGGCGTACCGGCTGGGCATGCTCGCTATGGTATCGGAGTGGCGGTCTCGAGCGTACTGAGCGCGTTGCAGCCGCGGGCGTCGCCGCGCCGGCACAGCGCGTCGAGGCGAACGCGGGCATCGTCTGCCTGCCCGGCGTGTTGCGCGGCGACGGCCCGGTACCATCGCACGTCGGCGATGAAGGTGTCGTCGGCCGCGTGCTCTGCCGCGTCCAGCGACGCGATGGCGCCAGTGGCGTCGTCCAGGAAGAGCCGCGAGACGCCTCGATAGAAGTGCACTTCGACGGCGTCGGGATACCGTCCGGCGAGCGTCGCGAGCTCGCGCGCGGCAGACGCGTAGTCGTCGCGCCGATAGGCATCGAGCGCCGGCTTGAGGTCCGCGAGCAGCGGCGACTCGCCCGGCGCGCCGCGCCACGTCAACGACGCCATGCCGAGCCGCACCTCCGGCTTCTCGAACGCGAGACGGAAGGGCGGCGCCACTGGTGCCTCGACGACCGCCAAGGTGGAGGGCGGCACCGGTGGCGCGACGATGTCGGCCGGGCGGCGCGCGATGAAGACGACAAGCAGCACCGCGGCGACCGCGCCAGCGCCCAGGAGCGCCGGGCGGAGCCAGCCCCAGCGAGGGGCGATAGCGGCCTGCTCCTGCGCGGCCGCACGCTGGATGCGAGCGAGCAGCCGGCGTTCAGCGTCCGCATCGAATGCGGGCTCGATGTCCGCCACGCCGTCGACGAGCGTCTGGCTCCAGGTGTCCTCCGCCAGCCGCTGATCGACAGACACCTGCCACTCCTGAGGCAAGACGTCGGCCCGCGCGGCACGCAGCAGATCCAGCGGCGGGTCGTCGCGGCGTCGCTCGCCAAGCGCGTGGAGCTCGTCCTCGAGGCCGGTCAGGGCCTCGCGCTCGTCACGATCCCAGTCGCTGCGATCCCCGTTCATGCCTTCTGGACTCCGTGCGCCTTCCGCAGCAGGGTCAGCGCGTATTGCAGGTAGCCCTTCACCTGGGTTTCTGTCAGCCCCGTCTGCGCGGCAATCTCTGTACGCGTCATCCCATAGACGTAGCGCAGCATGATGCAGCTGCGGTGGATGGGCTTGAGATCGCCGCTTTCGAGCACCCACCGCTCTATCGGCGACTCGACCGGCACGGGGCGCCGCGCTATCTGTGCCGCGTACCGCTCTTCGACGACCCGTCGACGCCACAAGTCGCGCGCGCGGTTCCTCACCACCGTCAGCAGCCAGCCAGGCAGCTGCGTCTGGTCAATCGCATCGAGGTTCCTGTGCAGCGCCAGGAAGGCGTCCGCCGTCAGATCCTCGGCGACGTCCCGTCGTCCGGTGACGCTCACGGCGAATCGAAGCACCGCCGCCGCGTGTGCATGGTAGAGGTTCTCGAAGCTCGCCATTGAGGATACGTTCAGAGCACCGGTTCGGACGATCCTCGAGGGTGCCTGCCGTCCGTGCGCGTCGCGGCAGCAGCTCGTCCGGTGCGGTGCAGTGCACCGTCCGCTCGACAGGACCCTCTGTCGGCTCCGGCAACCCGGAGCGCCACGCGGCAGGACAAGCGCGGATGGTCGACCACCCGAGCACCGCCTCTCCTAGTATCCACCAGTCGCGCCGGTGTTGGACGACGCGCAACGAGGACTGGCCTGCGGCGCAATCAATCGTCAATCCGCTAGGCTTCGAATCGTCAACGATCCCCGGATCCGTCAATCACCGGATCGCTCAATGGCCTGCTTCCGGAGGATCGATCACGGCAACGACATCAGGCGCCCCGACGTTGTCGAGCGTGACCATGAACACGCCCGTGTCGACGACGGCAGGCACCGGCCTGCCTTGCAGGTGATCGACCATGGTCCGCACGCTGAGGTAGCCCATGTTCACCGGGTGCTGCACGACGAAGCCCTCGAGCTGTCCCGTCCGCAGAGGCTCGAGGAACGACGAGCTGTAGTCGAAGCCCACGAACGCGATGTCGCCCGCGCGGCCGATGTCCTGCAGGGCGAGCAGCATGCCCGCGGTCGAGGACTCGTTGGGCGTGAAGATGCCGTCGAGCTGCGCGGCGTAGCGGTTGAGCAGGTTCTCCGAGGCGCGCTTCGCCGTGTCGCGCGTGGCGCCTGCATACTGGTCCGACGAGATCACGGTGAGGGCCGGATAGCGCACGGCCAGCTCCTCGAGAAACCCGCGCTCGCGATCCTCGGTGGCCGCCGACCCCTCCTGGTAGCGCAGCATCAGGACCGTGCCGATGCCCTGCAGACGCGAGACACGTACGACACCTTCGTCGACGCCCTCCGCCATCCACACGGACACCCGTCGATCTTCGAGATCGAACTGTTCCGGTACTCGGCCACGGTCAGGCCGCTCCCGCCCGGCACGCGGACGGCGGTCCGTCATGGCCGCACGACGCGGGAGGTGGAGTGCGACAACGAGGCGACCGTCGAGCGCGCCGTGACGTTCGGACGCCACAACACCTGCGCGAACGACTTCGAGTTGAAGTACCGCACGCGCAACGACGGGTTCATCGACCCGTCGGTGTTTCCGCACATCGCGATGCGGCCGGATCACCTCGGCACGTACGAGGACAAGGGCGTGGCGGTCAACTATCTGACGCCGGCGGCGCCGGGCAAGACCTTCACGCTGCGGATGAAGGTGCTGCGCGGATTCGAGGCCGGCCACCGGACTACCATCAGCACTTCACCAACCAGTGCCTGTTCCGGCGCGTCCGCTTCGAGCTGGATCTCACCGCCTACCTCGCCGCCGGCTGGCGGGTGAGCGACCCGCCGAAGCTGTACTACCACCCGGATGACCGCGACGACCACAGCCTGTGCGCGCTGCGCGACTGGCGGACGCCGGACCCGTCGGAGGGCGTCCGGACGCCGGGCCAGTGGTCCTGGGAACTCGAGCACATCCATCACGGCGTGCTGGACATCACGTGGGATGTGGCGCCATGACGGTCGTACGGCTCGGCGCCGGCGAACACGCGCTGGTCGGCTATGGCTCGCTCCTGTCGATCGCCAGCATGGAGCGGACCCTTGGCCGCCCGTATGACGGACCGTGGCACCTGTGCCGGCTCAACGGCTGGCGCCGCGGCTGGGACGTGCAGATGCCCCGGCATCCCTGGGCGTACCGGACACACGGACGCACGGTGGTTCCCGATCGTGTCCTGTATCTCAACCTGCGCCGGCAGGACGACAGTCACGTCAACGCCGCGCTGTTCGTCATCACCGGCGACGAGTTGGCGCGCTTCGACG
>CAYMAG010000130.1:0-12325 GCA_964388335.1 uncultured Vicinamibacteraceae bacterium
TCATGCTTCATGCTTCATGTCTGATGCTTCATGCTTCATTTCACGAACACGAAGCGGCGGAAGGCCTCGGGCACGTGGAAACTCGGCTTGCCGGTGGGCGACCAGGCGACCGAGACGTTGCCCTTCTTCGGCTCGGCCGGCCCGTTGGGCCGCTCGATGCGGAAGACGTTGAAACCCCAGGCATCTCCTGGCTTCGGCGGCAGAGCCACCGACGCTTCCACTGGCAGGCGTGCAAAGCCGGTCCAGGGCGCGAAGGCCGTCGCGACCCAGCGCACCGGCTTGCCCGCCGCGTCCTTCTCGTGGCGCACGCTCGTCTCGAGGCCGTCGTGGTCCCACGTGAGGTCAGACGTGACGTTCGGATACACGTCCACCATGCGGACGTCGCACACGACGTTGGCCGGGCTGATTTCGAGTTCCCAGTAGCCGGTGCCCTTCCAGGACGGGTCGAGGAAGATCTCGACGACCTCTTCGTCCCAGAGGTGTTCGTCGCGCTTCGTCATCGTGTGCCACGGCGCCGGGTCGTCGGCGTCCCACCGCAGATACAGGCCCTTCTCGCTCCATAGCGCCCGAAAACGTGTTTCGTACGGCGCGGGCACCCAGGTGAGCACCTGCGCGCCGGACCAGGCAGCGTCGGCGGCCGCGAGCAACCCGGCGTGGTCGGATGGCGCGGGCTTCACGTCGTACGACGCACTGGCCGGAATGGTGGCGGGCTGTGCCGTGGCGGTCCAGGTGCCGGCGGCGAGCAGCGCGGCGGCGAGCGTGGCGTATCGAACTGGAGCGGACATCCTCGCAGTGTAGCCGAGACGTCACCCGCTACAATGGTCCGTTATGACGTCGCGCGAGATTCGCCGCAGTTTCCTCGAGTTCTTCCAGGCCCGCGACCACCGCCTCGTGTCGAGCGCCCCGCTCGTTCCGGGCGATGACCCGACGCTGCTGTTCACCAACGCCGGGATGAACCAGTTCAAGGACGTCTTCCTCGGCCGCGAGCGCCGTGACTACCGGCGTGCGGCCACCGCCCAGAAGTGCATGCGCGTCAGCGGCAAGCACAACGACCTCGACAACGTGGGCCCATCGCATCGCCATCACACGTTCTTCGAGATGCTCGGCAACTTCTCGTTCGGCGACTACTTCAAGGCCGACGCCATTCCCTTCGCCTGGGCCCTGCTGACGGACGTGTGGAAGCTGCCGGCCGACCGCCTGTACGCCACCGTCTTCGAGGGCGACGCGGCCGTGCCGCGCGACGACGAGGCGTATGCGCTGTGGCAGCAGTTCCTGCCGGCCGAGCGTATCGGCGCGCTCGGCGCCGACGACAACTTCTGGCAGATGGGCGAGACGGGGCCGTGCGGACGCTGCTCCGAGATCTACTACGTGCGCGACGACGGGTCGATGCTCGAGATCTGGAACAACGTGTTCATGGAGTTCGATCGTCAGGCGGACGGCACGCTGCTCCATCTGCCGGCGCCGTCCATCGACACGGGCATGGGCCTCGAGCGCATCACGGCGATCATGCAGGACGTCGAGAGCAACTACGACACCGACCTGTTCCAGCCGCTGCTCCAGGCCGTCGCGACACGGTGCGCCACGCCGTACGGAGGCGACGACCCGGCCAGCATCTCGATGCGCGTCGTCGCCGATCACACGCGCGCGATGACGTTTCTCATCGCCGACGGCGTCGTGCCGAGCAACGAGTGGCGTGGGTACGTGCTGCGCAAGATCATGCGGCGCGCCATGCGGCATGGCAAGAAGCTCGGGCTCGACCGGCCCTTCCTCCATGAACTCGCCGACGTGGTGGTCGCCGGGATGCACGAGGCGTACCCGGAGCTGCGAACCAACCGCGACGCCGTCGTCCGTGTCATCCGCGCGGAGGAAGAGCGGTTCGACGCCGTGCTGACGTCGGGGCTCGCCCGCCTCGAAGACGTGCTCGACCGCGCAGCGACATCGGCGGCGAAGACCGTTCCCGGCGACGAGATGTTCCGACTGTACGACTCACTCGGCCTGCCGATGGACTTCATCGAGGACATGGCCAGCGAGCGCCAGTTGGCAGTCGACCGCGAAGGGTACGAGGCAGCCATGGAGGCCCAGCGCATGCGCGCGCGCGCCTCGAGTGCCTTCGACACGGCGGCACACACCGCGTTCGCCTTCGAGGCCGCGTCGCGTCAGGCGCTCGAGAATCTTCCCGACGTCTTCGAGGGATACGGCGCGACGGCGGTCGACGACGCCCGTGTGGTGGCCGCGTTCGACGCCGAGCGGCGGCAGGTACCCGCGTTGGCGGAGGGCGGCAGCGGATACGTCGTGCTCGACCGCTCGCCGTTCTACGTCGAGGCCGGCGGCCAGGTGTCCGACGTCGGGCGCCTCGGCGCCGACGGGCTCAGCGTCGAGGTCACGGCGATGTCGCGGCTCGCGCCGGGTGGTCCGCGCGTGCACCATGTGACCGTCACCGCGGGCACGCTCGCGAGCGGCGCCACGCTCCGTGCGGAGGTCGACGCCGAGCGGCGCCAGGCGATTCGCCGCAACCACACGGCGACACATCTGCTGCACGCCGCACTCCGTCAGACGCTGGGCTCGCACGTCAAGCAGGCCGGCTCCCTCGTGGCGCCCGACCGGTTGCGCTTCGACTTCCTTCACTTCTCGCCCATCTCGCGCGACGAACTCGCGTCCATCGAGACCATCGTGAACGCGCAGGTGATGCGCAACGCTCCGGTGGAGACGACCGTGCGTGGCACGGACGAGGCGATGGCGCTGGGCGCGATGGCGCTGTTCGGCGAGAAGTACGGCGACAGCGTCCGCGTCGTGGACATCCCCGGCTTCAGCCTCGAACTCTGTGGCGGGACACACTGCGCCGCGACCGGCGAGATCGGGCCCTTCACCATCGTCTCGGAGGGCGGTGTGGCGGCCGGTGTGCGGCGTATCGAGGCCCTGACCGGGACTGGCGCCCTCGAGCGGCTGCACGACGAGCGCCGGCAGCTCGCGCTGCTGGCCGACGAACTCAAGACGACACCGGCGCAGGCCCCTGACGCCATCGCGAAGCTGCAGGGCGAGGTCAAGCGGCTGCAGAGGGAACTGCACGACGCGCGGATGAAGGCCGCGATGGGTACGCCGGCGACGACCGACGCACCGGTCGACGTGGACGGCATCCGCCTGCAGACGCGGCGCGTGGACGGTCTCGATCGGGCAGGCCTGCGCGAGCTGTCCGATCAGCTCAAGCAGCAGCTCGGCTCCGGGGTCGTCGTGCTCGCGGCGCACACCGACGACAAGGTGTCGCTGGTCGTGTCGGTGACCAAGGACCTCAGCGGTCGCGTCAAGGCCGGCGACCTCGTCAAGCGGCTCGCGCCGATCGTCGGCGGCGGTGGCGGCGGACGGCCAGACTTCGCCGAAGCGGGCGGCAAGCAGCCCGAGCACATCGACCAGCTCCTGACCGCCGCGCCCGCGGCCCTGCGCGACGTCCGGGGTCAGGTCTGAACGTGCACGCGCGAGGGGTCAGGTCTGGCGTGGTCTGTCCGAGGTGCCAGGTCACCGGGCTGCCGGCTTGGCAGGATTGTCATTTCTGCGACGGTCCTGACGGCCCCGCGTCACGCTTCTTGCCACACCAGTGAAGAATGCCGCCCGTTTCCCGCGGCTTCTCGCGGGATCGCGTCTTGCTCCTCCATCCCGGCATGAAGGGGACGGTACGGACCCTCGTGACGGCGACCGTCGTAAGTGTGCTGCTGGCCGTGGACGCGTCCGCACAGATCTACATGGCGCGTGACGCCGCAGGAACCATCATTCTCTCGGACCGTCCCAGCGTCGAGGGTCAGGTGACGACCTACGCCGTTCGTGGCTCGAGCGGTCGCACGATGCGCGAGGCTCCAGATGCGCAGCGCCACAGCGTCACGCTCTACGACGAACTCATCGATCGGCACGCCACCACACACGGCGTCCGGCCGGACCTCGTCCGCGCGGTGATCCAGGTGGAGTCGGGCTTCGACGCGCGCGCCCGGTCGCACAAGGGTGCGATGGGCCTCATGCAGCTCATGCCGGCCACCGCGGCCGAACTCGGCGTGGTCAACCCCTGGGATCCGTCGGAGAACATCCGCGGCGGCGTCATCTACCTCGCGGGGCTCATCGACCGCTTTCAGGACGAACGGCTCGCACTCGCCGCCTACAACGCCGGCCCTGGCGCGGTCGAGCGCTACGGCCAGCAGGTGCCGCCCTACCGCGAGACGCAGGAGTACGTGCGCAGGATCGCCGCGCGTACGGATGTGATCACCGGCGCGCGCCTCACGCGGCCCGGGACGCCGGTCATCTACAAGGTCTGGGAGGACGTCGACGGCCGGCAGGTGATGCGACTGACGGATGTGCGTCCACGCGCGGGCGCGTACGACGTCGTCGGACGATGAGGCGATCTGCGACCCGAGCGCGACCGACCGTACCGTCCTCGTCCTCCTGGCTACCGTAGACGTCGAGGGCTCGCCAGGCTGACTGCGTCGGCTCCCTTCGCGCCGCGGCCGCGCGCCCGCAGGACATTCAGACGGTCGCGATACTCCGTGCGTACCTCCGTCACCTGACGAGCCTCGAGGCGCAGGCCGTTCGCGATACGGCTGATCTCGTTGTCTTCCGACGTCGAGATGCCATGGTGGGCAGAGAGCGCGAACAGGCAGCGCAGCAGGCGCAGCTTCTCCTCCTCCGTGGCCAGCGCGCTGAACTCGCGGGCGACCTGGTAGTCCTCGGTCGCGCCGTGCCTGCCCGTCGCGCGCAGGGCTTCGCGAACCGCCTCGGACGCCTGGTCGGCCGGAATGCCACCGTACTCAGCCAGCTGCTGCTCCATCGTCGTGCGCTCGCTCGCCGTGACCTCGTGGTCGGCGAACGCGACGCGGCTGAGGAGGTACGCGAACGCCGCGACGAACCGGGCCCGATCCGGCTCCAGCCCATCGATGGTTTCGGCGATGGCTCCCACCGTCTCGGTACCGACCGGCCCGTCGTCCGCTCCTCCCAGACCGAGCGACTTCAGCAACGACCCGATCATCCAGTCAGCCCTTGAAGATCGAGCCGACCACCGAGCTGACGATGCTGACGAGCAGCGCTCCGATGATCGCGCTGCCGAACCCATCCACGCTGAAGCCCGGGGTGATCGCCGCCGCGAGCCCGAACGCCAGCCCGTTGACGACGAGGTAGAACAACCCCAGCGTCAGGATGGTCAGTGGCAGTGTCAGAATGGTGAGGACCGGACGAACGAGGGCGTTCACCAACCCGAGGACGAGCGCGGCCACCGCCAGAGCCGTCACCGAGGTGAAGCCGACGCCGGGAACGATGTACGCGGTCACCCAGAGGGCGATCGCCACGACAATCCACTGCACGAGAAATCCCATAGCCCTCCTAAGATAGCAGGAGCAGCCCGTGTCCCGAGAGTCCGGTCCCCGAGACGAGACGCCATCGCCCGCTGGCCACACGCCAGTCCGCCTCGATGTCTGGCTCGACGTTGCCTGCCTGTTCAAGACGCGGTCGGCGGCGCAGCAGGCCATCAAGGGCGGCAAGGTGGAGGTCAACGGGCAGCGCGGCCGACAGCACCGGGAGGTGCGTCCTGGCGACACGCTGTCACTGACGCGCCCCCTCGGACGCAGGCAGGAGGTCGTGGTGCGGGCGACAGCCTCCCGGCACCTGCCGAAGGCGGACGCGCGGACGCTGCTCTACGAGGACGTCACTCCCCCGCCGTCGCCCGAAGACCTGGCCTTTCAGCAGCTGTTGCGGGACACGCGGCCCCGGGGCCCTGTCAACGCTCCGGACAGGCGCGAACGACGCGAACTGCGGCGCATGAAGGGCCGCGCCTGACGTCCGGCGTGCTATACTCTGGCGTTTGTGGGCGCGCCAATGGCGCTCACGGTTCACCACTGCACAGGTACGAGGATTCGTTGTGGCCAGTCACAAGTCGGCGCTGAAGGCGCACAAGCAGAGCGTGGTCAATCGGGACGCCAACCGCCAGTCGCGGACGCGTCTGCGTTCGGCCCTCAGGAGCATCCGCAAGGCCCTCATCGACGGCGACGCCGAAGGTGTCAAGGGCAGCCTGAACCAGACCGTGTCGCTCATCGACAAGATGGCGAAGAAGGGCGTGATCCACGACAACGCGGCGAGCCGCTACAAGTCGCGCCTCGCGAAGCGTCTCAGCGGCCTGGCGTCGGCGTAGCGCCCCACGACGTTCCACCGCGCATCGCGCCCTGCCGCCCCACGGCAGATGTCGACCGCCCAGGGCCGCACAGCTCGACGACCAGTCGTTCGAGTACGATGCGTGGCTGTCCACCGGACTTCATCGCTCCATCCGCGCGGAACACGGCCCGCACGGCCGGCGGCACGCGTGCCGCATCGACCTGCGCCATCTTCGTGCGGACCCACCACGCCAGCTGCCCCAGCACCATGAACGGCACGCTGCCGTTGTCGAGTGCGAGCGCCAGCAGGCGCAGCGCCGCCGCAGCGTCGCGTGCCTGAATCGCGGTGGTGACGCCCCAGTCGTCGAGGCTCTTCGCGGCACCCGACACGGCGCGCACGTCGGCCTCGGTCACCCTGGGGGCATCGCCAACGAAGAGCACCAGGCGCTCGATGTCGCCGCGCAAACGCCCGACGTTCGGACCGGCCCGCTCGACCAGCAGCGTCAGCGCCTGCGGCTCGATCGACTTCCCCGCCTTCCGCAGCTGCGCCCCCACGAACTGCCTGGCCTCACGCAGGACGCCATCAGGCCGTCCGGAGACGTCGAAGCCCCTGCAGTCGACGACGACCGCGTGCTTCTCGAGCAGTTTGCCGAGGCGCATCGAGCGGTTGATGCTGCTGGCGACCATCACGAGCACGTTGGGTGGCTGGGGCGCTGCAACGTACGCTTCGAGCACCGCCAGGTCGTCCCGGCTCTCCTCCTCAGCGGGAACATCACCGTCTTCGTCGCCCGCCGCGGCCTTCCGCCGCACCTTGAACAACCGCTCGACGTGCAGATACAGGACGACGCGCCGCTCGGACAGCATCGGTGACGTCCGCACGGCGGCGACCACGCGGGCCGGTTCGGCATCACTGTGGAAACGTTCGACGTCGAGCGCCTGCAACGCAGGGTCGACCAGCGCAACGAAGGCTGCCATGGCGGCGTCTCTCGCCCGGTCGTCGTCGCCGACGAGCAGGTAGAGCGGGGCCGGCCCCTTCTGCAGGTGCGTCACGAGATGGTCGGGCAGGAGGGTCGGCATGGGTGCTCAGAACGCCTCGAGAATGGCGCTGACCGTACGGCGCGCCACGTCGTTGGCGACGCGGTCGAGCGCGGTGCGGTCCTGGCCCAGAAACGACGCGGCGTCGGTCGCGCCGGTGCCCGTGGTCAGGTCGTATTCCTCGTCGAACGACTGCGCCGGGTTCTCCCAGATGAGCTTGCCCGCCTTCATGTCGCGGAACTCCAGCTTCATGGTCATCCGGAACAGATAGCGCGTGGCCTGATTCTGCTCGTTGAAGCCGCTCGGCTCGAGCGTCACCGAGACGATCGTGCCAGTGAGCACGGCATCCACGCCTTCGATCTCAGGCACCACCTGATACCGGCCGCGCCCGATGAATTCGGCGCGCACTCGATCGGTGATCGTGCGATCCAGGTCGAAGATCGTGGTGTTGTTCGCGAACGCGGGAATACCGATGATGCGGATGTAGGACGGCAGGAAATTGCCCCGTCCGGCGAGGGAGTAGCCGCACCCGGCCTGGATGCCTGCCGCCAGCAGCAGCCCGACGCACAGCAGCGTCCGTCGTGTCACTTCGGCTCCTTGACGACGATACTGACGAGTCGGCCGCCCGCGACAATCACCTTCACCACCTGCTTGCCCGCCGTGTGCGCCAGCACGTTGGGGTCGGCCAGGGCCAGCGCCTTCACATCGGCCTCTTCCGCGTCGACGCCCACCGTGATTCGCGCGCGCACCTTGCCGTTGACCTGCACCGGCAACGTCAGCTCTTCAGCGCGTGCCGCAGCTTCATCCACGATGGGCCAGCCGGCCGCCACGACTCCCCCGGCATGTCCCAACCGCTCCCAGAGTTCTTCCGCCATGTGGGGCGCGAACGGCGAGATCATCAGCACGAGGGCTTCGACGGCTTCACGGGCCACCGCAAGAGTGCTCACCGGCAGCGCCGCGAGATCGTCCGGGGCATCGCCCTCGGCACGCCGGCCCGGCTTGAACACGCCCGTACGGTCACCATAGGCGTAGAGTTCGTTCACCAGCCCCATCAGGCCCGAGATTGCCGTGTTGAGGTGGACCCGCGGGTACAGGTCGTCGGTGACCTTCGCGATCGTCTGGTGCGTCTTGCGCCGCAGCGCACGCTCGTGCGACGACAACTCGGCCGGCATGCCGGGCGGCACGGTGGCCAGGGTCGCTGCGAGCGGTTCGACCACACGCCAGACGCGCGTGAGGAAGCGGTAGCTGCCCTCGAGCCCCGTGTCGGTCCACTCCACCTCCTTCTCGGGGGGCGCGACGAACATCACGTAGAGGCGCAGGGCGTCGGCGCCGAAGCGCTCGATCATCGCGTCGGGGTCGACGACGTTGCCCTTCGACTTCGACATCACCTGCCCGTCCTTCAGCACCATCCCCTGCGTGAGCAGGCGGGTGAAGGGCTCGTCGTGGTCGACCATCCCGAGGTCGCGGAAGACTCGCGCGAAGAAGCGCGAGTAAATCAGGTGCAGAATCGCGTGCTCGACACCACCGCTGTAGAAGTCGACCGGCGCCCAGTAGTTGCACGTCGCCGGATCGAAGGGCGCTGTGGCGTTGTGCGCGTCGGTGAAGCGGTAGAAATACCAGGACGAGTCGAAGAACGTGTCCATCGTGTCGGTTTCACGGCGGGCGCCGCCGCCGCAGGTCGGGCACGACACGTTGACGAACTCCGGGATCTGCGCCAGGGGAGACTCGCCCTTGCCGCTGAACTCGACGACCTTCGGCAGCACCACAGGCAGTTGATCGTCCGGCACAGGCACCACGCCGCACGACGGGCAGTGGATCATCGGGATGGGCGTGCCCCAGTACCGCTGGCGTGACACACCCCAGTCCTTCAGGCGGTACTGGATCGTCCGCCGGCCAATGCCCCGCGCTTCGGCGAACTCGGCCATCCGCTGCCAGGCCTCGGTGGTGGCCAGACCGCTGAACTCACCTGACTGGACGCTCACGCCGTCCTCGACGAATGCCTCGATCATGGCATCGACGTCCGGCGCATCGCTGCCCACCGGGGCGACGACGGGGCGGATCTCGAGCCCGTACCTGCGCGCGAACTCGAAGTCGCGCTGGTCGTGGGCCGGCACCGCCATGATGGCACCCGTCCCGTAGCCACCGAGAACGAAGTTGGCCACCCAGACGGGCACCGTCTCGCCAGTGAACGGGTTGACGGCACGGCGGCCGGTATCGAAGCCTTCCTTCTCGACGTCGCCCGACATGCGGCCCAGCCGGTCCTGCTGGCGGAACCGTTCGGCCTGTTTGCGGAAACCGGCCGGGTCATTCGACGCGGCGGCGAATCGCTCGACCAGCTCGTGTTCGGGGGCGATCAGGACGAACGTCGCGCCGTGGATCGTGTCGATGCGCGTCGTGAAGATCTCGATGCCCTCGGCCGTCGCGCGACCCTCCCGGTCGGCAATCGGGAACGTCGCCTGCACGCCCTCCGACTTTCCGATCCAGTTCCGCTGCATCGTCAGCACCTTCTCGGGCCAGTCGGTCAGCCGATTGGCGCCGTCGAGCAGTTCCTCGGCGTAGTGCGTGATGCGCAGGAACCACTGCTCGAGTTCGCGCGCCGTGACCTGCGTGCCGCACCGCCAGCACGCGCCGTCAATCACCTGCTCGTTGGCGAGGACGGTGAGGCAACTCGGGCACCAGTTGACCGTCGAGCGCCGGCGGTACGCCAGGTCACGCTCGAACATGCGGATGAACAGCCACTGGTTCCAGCGGTAGTAGTCGGGCAGGCAGGTGGCGAGTTCGCGGCCCCAGGCGTAGCTGATGCCCAGGCGCTGCAACTGCCCCTTCATGTGCGCGATGTTCTCGAGCGTCCAGGTTTCAGGGTGCAGGTCGTTCTTGATGGCGGCGTTCTCGGCCGGCAGGCCGAAGGCGTCCCAGCCGAACGGGTGCAGCACGTTGCAGCCCTGCATCCGCTTCAGGCGGGCCACCACGTCGCCAATCATGTAGTTGCGAACGTGGCCCACATGGGCGCGGCCGGAAGGGTAGGCGAACATCTCGAGGCAGTAGAACGCCGGCTTCGTGGGGTCTTCGACCACCTCGAAGGCGCCGGTGTCGGTCCAGTGCTGCTGCCACTTCTGTTCGATGTCCTGCGGAGAGTAATCAGCCACGTTGCGGGGTCACCTGTCTCACGAAGACGGAGGAACAGGAATTATACCGTCCACGGGCTACGGGCCACGGGCTTCAGGCTTCAGGCTTCAGGCTACGGCCTGCGGCTACGGGCTTCAGGCTACGGCCTGCGGGCTACGGTCGGAGGTCGGCAGGCGGGGTCGGACGTCTGGGGTCTGGGTCGGAGGTCGGGGGCGCGTGCCGGCGAGGTTGCGCGCTTCTCGGCGAGACGCGGCCTACCGGACTCGCGGCGAGACGCGGCTACCTGGCTCATTCGTCGTCTTTCCGTCCTGTCCTCCTTACTTCCTGTCCTCCTTCCTTCCTGTGTTCCTTCCTTCCTGTGTTCCTTCCTTCCTTCCTGCCTTCCTGTCTTCCTGTGCTACCTTGCGCGCCATGCCTCAGGTCCCACGTCCCTTCCGGCCCGGCCGGGTCTGCCGGCGGCCCGTTCCGACCGTGCTCATCCTCGCCCTCGGCCTCGTGGCCGCCTCGTCCGCGCTGGCCCAGCCGTCCGTGCCCCGGTCCGAGTTCCCACAGCCGCAGTTCGAACGACGTGACTGGCAGACACTCAACGGGCCCTGGCAGTTCGCCTTCGACGACCAGAACGTGGGCCTGCAGGAGAAATGGTTCGCTGGCGGCAGGACCTTCGACCGTACCATCACCGTTCCGTTCGCCTTCGAGAGTCCGAAGAGCGGCATCGGCGATACGACGTTCCATCCCTGGGTCTGGTATCGGCGCGCGGTGAGGCTGCCGGACGGGTGGGCGGGACGACGGGTGCTGCTCAAGTTCGGCGCCGTGGACTACCACGCGTCGGTGTGGCTCAACGGGCAGTTGCTCGGCGAGCACGAGGGCGGCAGCACGCCGTTCTCGTTCGACGTGACGGACCACCTGACCGCCGGCGACAACGACCTCGTCGTCCGCGCATGGGATCCGCCGACCGACCGCTTCGTGCCGCGCGGCAAGCAGTACTGGAAGGAGAAGTCCGAAGGCATCTTCTACACGCGCACGTCCGGCATCTGGCAGCCGGTGTGGCTGGAGGCCACGGGCGAGAGCTACCTCGACAGCGTGCGCATCACGCCATCGATGGACGGTGCCGTGCGGTTCGACGCCCGCCTGGCCCGGCCCGCGGACGGGCTGACGCTGCGCGCCGTCGTGCGCTTCAACGAGACGGACGTGTCGAGCGGATCCGCGAGCACGGAAGGCGCGCGCGCCTCGCTGGCCCTGCGCGTCCACGACCCGCAGACGTGGAACGTCGGCCGCGGCAACCTCTACACCGTCGCGCTCGAGCTGCGTCGCGGTGACACCGTGCTGGACACGGTCCACACCTACTATGGCTATCGCGAGGTGACGCGCGACGCGCACGGCCTGCAACTCAACGGCCGGCGCCTCTATCTGAAGATGGTGCTCGACCAGGGCTACTGGCCCGAGAGCCTGCTCACGCCGCCGTCGGACGAGGCCATGCAGTTCGACATCAAGGCCGCGATGGACATGGGCTTCAACGGCGCGCGCAAGCACCAGAAGGTGGAAGACCCGCGCTTCCTCTACTGGGCCGACCGCATGGGCTTTCTGATCTCCGGCGAGATGGCCAATGCGTATCTGTTCGACGATCAGTACGTCTCGCGGTTCACGCGCGAGTGGCTCGAGGTGCTGGCCCGCGACGTGAACCACCCGTCCATCATCATGTGGATTCCCATCAACGAGAGCTGGGGCACGCCCAACCTGCGCGATCCGCGGCAGCAGATGCACCTCAAGGCGAACTACATGTTGACGCGGTCGTTCGACAGCTCGCGACTCGTGATCGAGAACGATGGCTGGGAGCACGTGGACACGACGGATCTGTTCGGCATCCACGACTACGCTCGCACGGGCGACGACCTGTACGAGAAGTACCGCCGCCTCGGCGAGCCGAACGCGCGCATTCCCGACAACGGACGCGCGGCCCTCGTGCCGGGCTACGAGTACAACGGCACGCCGATCTTCCTGTCGGAGTTCGGCGGCATCGCCTATCGCGCGCCGAACTCGCCGGTACCCGA
>CAYMAG010000131.1:0-3902 GCA_964388335.1 uncultured Vicinamibacteraceae bacterium
GTGTAAGCCGTGCCTGACGTCCCAGAGGACCAGAGGACAGTCGGGCGAGGTGAACGAGCGCTACGTCGTGCGAATGATGTCTGGCCGAGCACCGCCGAGCGCATCGAGCAGCGTGTCAGGCGCAGAGAGGCAGCGCTACTGTATCTTCGTGGCCAGGGCGTTGGTACCGGCGGCCCAGGTGACGCCGGCGGCGTTGCTGTACATCGCGCGCTCGACGACGATCTGAGCCGGGGTGGCGCCCGTCGACTCCACAATCGCGTTGAACCGACGATCCGCTGCGCTCGCGAAGTCGTGTGCCACAGGCACGTTCGTCCGCGAGTTCGGCGGCAGGAAGTACGCCAAGCTGTCCACCGTTCCGTCTTCGAACACCAGCGTGACGGTCGCCTCGCCCGCGAACTCCGAGGTGTTGGCAATCAGGATGTAGGTTTCCACCTCGCCCGGCCCTCCGACCTCTCCTTCGGCGAGCGCCCAGCGCGTGCCCGTCTCGGTGCTGCCTGCCGAGTTGTGCGCCTCGTGCCACGTCGTGAAGGCGCCCGGCCACCACATCGCCCGCTCCACGATGATCGGCACTCCGTTGGTGGAGGTCACCGCGTCGACGCCGCGACATTGGCCAGGGGGAACCTCGGCACGTCGGGGATCTCTACGTTGGCGCACCCGAATGTTCGTGGTCCACCCAGACGTTCGACTGCGAGTTGGGTGGCGCGACCAAGGACCGCTGGTACGTCGTGCCGTCGCTGACCGGATAGGCCACCGTGACCTCCGCCGCGGCGTCGTTCGGGTTGGCGACGAGCACGAACAGAAGTCGACGGCATACCCCGTCGCGGTGACGCACACTTGCAGGACCACCAGGCGCGCGAATCGCGGAAGCGGTGTTACGGTTGCTGAGGGAGGCCGGCACGGCTGGCGCTGGCGGGCGCCGCGTGAGGCCGGCATCGCGCATGGCGTGGTTGCCACATCCCGTACTCGATGAACGACCGGCCCATCGTGCCGCGGCGTTCATCGCACTTGCCAGGCCCGATCACTGGTTCAAGAACGGTTTCATGCTGCCTGGCGCGGCGCTGGCGGTTTCCTACGACCCCACCCTGCTGAACGCCTCGGCGGCGGGTCGCCTCCTGGCCGGCGTGCTCGCCACCTGCCTGGTGGCCTCGAGCAACTACGTCCTGAACGAAATCCTCGACGCGCCAACCGACCGGCACCATCCGCAGAAGCTCGCCCGGCCGATCTCGTCCGGGCGCGTTCGCGTGCCACTCGCCGTGGCGTGGTGGCTCGTGCTGGCGGCGGCCGGTCTCGCGATCGCGGCCGGCATCAGCCGCTGGTTTCTGTGCGCCGCGGCAGCGTTGTGGGTCATGGGGCTCGTGTACAACGTACCGCCCGTGCGTTCGAAGCAGTGGCCTTATGTCGACGTGCTCACCGAATCGATCAACAATCCCATCCGGCTGCTGCTCGGCTGGTTCGCGCTGGTCGACAACCTCGTGCCGCCCATCTCACTCGCTCTCGCGTACTGGATGGCCGGCGCCTTCCTGATGGCCACGAAGCGCTACGCCGAGTACCGGCACATCGGCGATCCATCGAGGGCGGCCCGATACCGGCGCTCCTTCGGACACTACACCGAGGAACGTCTGCTCATCTCGATGTTCTTCTACGCCGTGTCGGGCGCGTTCTTCGGCGGTATCTTCATCCTGCGCTTTCACCTCGAGCTGATTCTCGTGGTGCCCGCCGTCGCCGGGCTCTTTGCCTCCTACCTGAAGCTCGGCATGCTGCCCGACAGCCCCGCACAACGGCCCGAAGCGCTCTGGCGGCAGCGCGCAATCATGGCGTATCTGGCGGTGACGACGCTGCTGTTCCTCGTGCTGCTGTTCGTGCGGATTCCGCGGCTCTACGACTGGCTCAATGTCGACCCGAGTGCCATGCCGACCCTCTGGACCGTGGGGACGGAGCCGCCGAGGTAGCGCCGGCCCGAACGAACGCTCACGCGAGGCGCTTCACCACCACCGCGGTGAGGTCGTCCAGTTGCGTCGTGCCGCCGGCGAAGCGAACGACGGCCTCGTGAAGACTGGAGATGATCTGCGAAGCCGGCAGGTCGTGCGCGGCCCTGATGGCCTCCTGCAGCCGCGCGATGCCGAAGTCCTCCTCCTGCGCGTTCTCCCACTCGAAGAACCCATCGGTGAGGAGCACCAGCAGATCGCCAGGGGCCAGGTGGATCGTCTGTGCCGGCCCATAGGGCATGGTGGGGACGATGCCGAACGGGATGCCATGCGCCTCGAAGCCCTGGACGCGATCGTCGGATGCCGTGTAGAGCAGCAGTGGACCATGACCCGCGGAGAGGAGTTCGAGCCGGCCCTCCGCGGGCTCCAGTGCGGCTGCGACGAACGTCACCAGCTTGCCGGGCGGCAAGTCGTCACAGAGGAGTCGGTTCAGGTGGCCGAGGATCGTGCCCAGGTCTGAACGCTCGGCCATGCCAGCCCTGGTGTATGCATGACAGGTGGCCGCCATCAGGGCCGCACCGATGCCGTGTCCGGTGACGTCGGCGAGCGTGAACGCCACGCGTCCATCGGGAAGGTCCTGCCATCCGAAGAAATCCCCACCGGTCTGGTCCGCAGGCTGATTCCAGCCGGCCACGTCGTAGCCGGCGAGGCGCGGTGGCTCTCCCGGCAGCAGCCCCTGCTGAATGGTGCGGGCGGTTTCGAGTTCGCCACGTATCCGCTCCACCTCGCGCGCTTCGCGTAACGCCACGCTCACGTGACCTCGCATCTGACGGGCCACCTCGCCGGCCACCAGTCCTGCGACCAGGATGACCACGACATTGCCGACGTAGAATTCGATCGGATACAGGCCCGCCCCCAGGTCCGGCGCCGGATACCGGACGAACACGATGATCGCGACGGCCGAGTAACCGACGGCCGAGCACAGGCCCGAGAGGCGTGCCAGGGGCGGACTCAACCGCAGCGTCGAGAGAGCAATGAAGAGGAAATAGGTCAGGACGACGGGCGCGACCAGGGCGGCGTACGGGCGGGCCATGCCCGTGGCGATGAGCATGCCGAGGCCGATGGTCGGAAAGAGGGCTTCGACGACGACGGTGCCAATCCAACGGGCAGGGTGCGGTTCCGTGCCCTCTCGAAGGGCACGGGTTACGCGCCGGAGGGTCACCACTTCATAGGCGATCATGCCGGCGAACAGGACGGCGAAGATCGCCAGGCTCCGCGCGTCGTCGATGCCCTCGACTGCGAGCCGTCGGCCCACCGTGAACACGAACAGTAGACCCAGCACGATCAGGATCGTGATGATGCGAATCCGGTCGCTTCGCAGGATCGCTTCTCGAAGGGCCTTCGAGTTGAGTTCTGTGCTGTTCACGTCGCCATTCCCCCGTCTGCGGCCGGTGGCCGCGGGCCGAACTATCGAAACCACCGCGCGCGAATCGCTGCACCGCCCCCGAAGTACAGCAGGCCGGCGGCCAGCGCCTGCTGCGGCCGCTCGTTCCAGAGGCCGCCGCTGTTGGACGGCGGCGTCCAGGCGTCCGGCGCACCCAGGCCGAACGCCGGCAGCGGCACGATCGCCGTGACGAGCACCGCGACCAGATACACCAGCACCGAGAGGCCCCAGGACTCCTTGTTGTGGGCCTCGCCTCCCTCCACGGCGGCTGGTCCGACCGCCGACCACAACCTGTTGGCCACGAGTCCCCAGAAGGCCCAGATCATCCACGTCTCTCCCGAGAGCGTCGCGATGGGCCAGACGAACGCCGTGTAGAACGCGCCCAGCCCGAGCATGCCGGCCGCGCGCCTGGCGCGAGGTATCTTCGCCATCGCCACCAGCCCCATGAAGCCCGCCGAGTGGATCACCACGAACTCGAGCAGCAACGTCATGATCAGGTTGCCGACCATGGCCTCGCCGAGTGCGGTCGGGGC
>CAYMAG010000131.1:4002-12065 GCA_964388335.1 uncultured Vicinamibacteraceae bacterium
TCGCCTGGGTCGGGTGATCGGCCGTGAGTTCCACCTGGATGTAGGCGCCCGGCGTCACGGGCAGTCCGGAGGGCGCCTGCATGGGCGACCGTGCGCTGACGCTCTCGCCCAGGGGGCGGGTCTCTCCCGTGGCGTTGTCGAAGGCGGACCACTCCGCGCGATACGACGCGGGCGCATCCACCAGACGGTGATCCACGGCCGCGTTGCCAAAGGTCAACGAGCCGGACGCGTCGAGCGCCGGATCCACAATCGGGTTGAGCCGGGTCAGATACGTCCGTCCTATCTTGTCGCGCCGCTTGATGAGGACGTCCGCGAGGTAGCGTTCGGCCTCCTTGTCGCGGAACTCGCCCGTCGTCACGACCGCACGAATCAGCTCGTCCGAGAAGGCCATCACCCGCCGCGCCGCCCAGAACGCATCGTCGTCCTGCATCTCCAGGTAGGCGGCGGTGGGGGTCCGCGGCTTCCAGGTGTCGGGATCGAAGCCGTCGCCTTCGAAGCGGCCCACGGCGTCGTACGACGTCATGGGAATGGTCTGCCAGGGGCTGCGCGCCAGGCCAAAGGACCAGAGCCGGCGCGTCGTGGCCGGGCCGTCGAAGACGTACTCCCACCCTTCGTTCCAGTCGTGCGGGCCGTTGGCCCCCACGCCGAAGGTGGAGCCGACATCCTGCAGGTAGTGGCGGATCACGCCGCGTCCTCCCTCGGTGATGAGCGTGTCCAGGGAGTTGCCGGCCTTCATGTCCGTGAGGTTCGTCCACGCGCCGAAGACACGAAGGGCGCGGAGTTCGCGGCGGTGCTCATGCGGCACGAGATCGTTCGGGTCGTCCGGGCGCGTGCCCTGATACCGGAACCCGCCCAGGATCTTGCCGGTCAGGAGGCGGCCCGCGGCCGCGCGGTACGACCCGTCGGCACGCCGGTCGGCGCGTTCGAGCACCTCGTTGACGTCGTCCCGGGTCAGGGGCGTCCGCCGGCCCGACGGGCGTTGTTTCGTCGCGGTGTCGGCGACGGTGATCTGCTCCGGCCGCAGGTCCGTCATGAAGTACTCCACCTGGTTGTAGCCGAAGGCCCAGAAGAGCTTCGTCGCGATCACCAGCGCGCCGGTCGCGCCGTCCGGGTTCGCGGGCGCATCGAACGAGAGGAAGAACGTCTGGCCGTTGGCATCCTGTGCGGTGAACCCGGGGGCGTCTCCGCCGCTCTTCTCGCGCGTGATGGTCCAGCGGGACGACACCGGCGCCGGCCCGACGACGGGACCGCGGAGCACCTCGTCGACGGTCAACTGGCGCGCGCCGATGCGGTTGGTGAACCAACTCGAGTCGGGCACCTCGTCGATGGTGTTCACGTTCTGCGCGCGCACGTTGGCCGGGGTCCGCCGGGCGGTCACGAACAGGTTGTACGCGAGGTCGTAGAACAGGTCGATGTCCCACGGCTGCGCGCCGGAGGCGTCCGCCGCCTCCGGCTCCCGCGCGATCGGGTCGTCGGAAAAGAACTTCGGCTCGGAGGCGCGGACGCCGAGGGCCGCGAGGAGGAGGCCGGCGGCGACGAGGCCCCGGGCGATTCGGCGGCGCCTCACCGTGCGGTGGGTGACGTGATGTGTCATCAGGCGCTGTCTAGAACACGGCATCGGCCGCGAAGACGATATGGAAACCTTCGTTGCTGCGGGCGAGGTCGACGCGCAGCGGGGTGGAGAACGGACCGTGCAGGCGAATCCCGATGCCGTAGTCGCTCTTGAGGCCGGTGAAGCCGAGGTCTCCGGGGCGGGCCGTGACTTTCCCCGCATCGTAGAAGAGCGCCGTGTCGAAGAAGCTGTTGACGAGGACGCGCCACTCGGCCTGGAGCAACAGGCTGTTCCGATCGCGGAACCGCCAACTCCTGAACCCCCGGAGGTCCGAGCCGCCGCCAAGCGACGGCATCATGAAGTACGGCACGACCTGGCCAGCGTTCGTGTAGGTGGTTTCCGCCCGGCCGCGAAGCGAGAGCACCCATGCGTCACGCCCGATCGGGACGTGCTGAATGGCGTCGTAGTCCACCCGGCGGAAGCTGTACAGGTCGTCGGTGTCGCCGAAGCTGTGGGCGGAGATCGCGTAGTACCCGCCTCGGCGCGTGTAGCCGCGGGAGGTGCGCGAGTCGGCGGCCACGGTGCCGAACACGTGCAGGTACGTGGGCGAGGCCCCCAGCCCGGGCGCGGTCTCTGGTGAGTAGATCTCCTCGATCGATGGTGCGCGCTCGCCGGGCCCCGGCTTCCATTGCGAGTAGTCCGCCCCGCCGGTGAGCACGAACCAGTCCCGGCGTGGCCGCACGTCGAGCGTCGCCGACAAGTAAGGCTGTGTGAAGCTGTAGGTCGCCTCGTCGTCCTTCGAGGTGTTGGCGGTGCCGATGCCGTAGTAGCCCACCTGGGTGGCCTCGCGCCAGCCGCCGATCACCGAGAGGGTTCCGCGCCGGTCGAACAGGCGCGGCGCCAGGAACTCGCTCTCCAGCCTGATGTACCCACTGGGCGTGAAGCTGCCACGGACGTCCACGCTGTTGTAGTCACCCACGTGGTGCAGGTAGCCGGCGCCGAGCGTGAACCCGCCGCCCCTGTACGCATTGTCGAAGAAGGGGTGCCAGTTCCTGTTGCCGGACATGAGGATTTCCTCGATCTCCTTCACCAGGGCTTCTGCCTTGCCGGGCTCGTAGGGCTTGAGGTCGCTGGCCTTCTCCTGCTGCTGCCTGGCGATGCGGCCGGTACGGGTGTCATCCTCCGTCGGCGTGGACTGCGCCCTCGATTCCAGCGCGCCTGCCAGCAGGCACGCGCAGACAAGTACAAGTCGATTCATGACGGGGATGAGATTAGTGTATGGGGCACTGGCCCGAATCAGTTACCTTTTAATGCCTCGACCGGAGTCCATCATACGCATGCATCGCCTCCTACTCGTCTCGGCACTGCTCTTCGTCTGGCCGGGCTGGCCGGGCGCTGTGTGGGCCCAGGAGACATCGATTGCCGCTCCTGAGCCGTCGACTGCCGCTCCCGAGCCATCGACGGACACCGTCCCGCAGGAGGACGCCTCGGCATTCGGCCGCTTCGTGAGGGACGTCGGTTCCGACTACATCGACTTCTTCTCCACCGAGACGCTGGGCTGGTACGTCACGGGAGGCGCAGCGGCCGCCGTCGTGCACATCTGGGACGAAGACATCGCCGAAGCGCTGGCCGACCCGTCTCCGGCGACACGCCAGGCGCTGGAGGGTGGGGACACGTACGGCAACCTCTCGTTGCAGGTGCCCCTCGCCATCGGCTGGTGGGTGACGGGCCGCGCCGTGGGCAGCGCCCGCGCCATGGACGCGGGCCGCGACCTCGTACGCGCGCAGATCAGTGCGACGAGCTGGAACTACGCGATGAAGTTCGCGGTACGACGCACGAGGCCGAACGGCGACCCGCGATCCTTCCCGTCCGGCCATGCCACCGCCACCTTTGCCACCGCGACGGTGCTGCAGGATCACTACGGGTGGAAGGTCGGTGTCCCGTTCTTCGCGGCCGCCACCTACACGGCCATCTCGCGGCTGACCATCAACAAGCACTGGGCAAGCGATGTGACGATGGGCGCCTTCGTCGGCATCGCGTCCGCGCGGACGGTGACGCTCCACCTCCGTCAGCAGAAGGTCGCCCTCGCTCCGTTCGCCGTTCCCGGCGGATGGGGCGTGGAAGCGCGGCTCGTCCCCGGCCGGTGATGACGACCACCCCGGGTGCAGGGTCGCGCACGCGCCTGCCGCCAGGGGAGACGACCGCCCCTGCCCCCCGTGCTCCGCAACTCGACTCGTCTATACTTGTCGACCGTGCGGCTCACGCGTGCGCTGGCCACGGTGGGGTGCTGGCTCTGTGTCGTCGCCGCGGCTGCGGGCCAGCCGCAGACGCCAGCCCCCCAGACGCCGGTACAGACCCCCCGCCCCGCCGATCCGGACACCGCCACCCCGCCACAGACAGGCGCGCAGCCTCCCCTCAACCCGGGGCAGGAGATCGCCGGCGCGGAGGCTGAAGGCGCCGCCATCGGCGTCGGCCCGGCGCAACTGCGCATCGGCGGCTATCTGGGCGTGACCGGCATCTTTCGATCCACCAACAGCGGCGGTGGACCGGGCACCAACTTCGCCACGATTCCCTACGAGGACACGCTGGCGGGCAACGTGTCGGAGACGCGGTTGACGGCCCAGTCCTCACGCATCTCGATCCGCGTGGACGCGCCGTTCCCCGAGGCGCGGTTTCGCAACCTGTCGGGCTACTTCGAGATGGACTTCAACGGCGCCACCTCCGGCACCATCGCCGTGACCAGCAACAGCGCGGGGTTCCGGCTTCGGCAGGCGTTCGTGGACGTGCAGTACGGCGACACCGTGTCGATGGCGGCAGGCCAGGCGTTCACGCTCATGACGCCGCCGAAGGGACGCCTCAGCATCTGGCCGTCCGACTACGAGATGTCGCAGGCGGTCGACACCAACTATCTGGCCGGTATGGTCTGGGAGCGCGTGCCGCAGGTGCGGTTCACGTGGCGGCCAACACCCGTCCTCGACTGGGCCGTCTCGATCGAGAACCCGGAGCAGCAGATCGGGAGCGACCTCGTGACGCTGCCCGCGTGCTGCGCGCAGGACATCGCGCTGCAGTACAACACCGGCGCGGAGGCGCTGTCGGTGCCCAACCTGATGCCGGACTTCGTCACGCGCGTCGGGCTCACCCCGGGCAACGCCTTCCACGTGGACGTCGGCGGCGTGTGGCGCGTCTTCCGCCACACCCTGGCGCCCTACGACGACGTCCAGCGCGCCTCGGGCGGGGGCGTGAGCGCGAACGTGCGGGTCAGCCCGACCCGCGCCACGCGGATCATCGGGCAGGCGGCCTACGGGCCGGGGCTTGGGCGATACGTGGGTGGGCTGGCACCGGACGTGGCGTTCCGTCCCGATGGTTCGATTGCCCCGATTCCCGTGACGTCCTGGGTGGGTGGCGTCGAGCAGGCGGTGTCGGAGCGGCTCTCGCTTTCGGGCTACTACTCCGGCATGGCCATCGACGACACGCAGTTCGTGGAGACGGACGGCCGTCTCATCGGCTTCGGGCACGACGGCGCGTCGAACGCCGTCAACAGGCGCCTCCGCCAGGTCACGGCCGCGGCGTGGTATCTCGCCGTCCGGACGCAGAACCGGGGGTCGGCCCAGGTGGGTGTCCAGACGTCGTGGCTGCGGCGCGAGCCATGGTCCGCGGGGAGCGGACCGAACTCGGCCGATGCGTTCCTGTTCTTCGCGCAGGTGCGCTACAACCTGCCGTGACCCCCAGCACCTCCGGTGGACCAGGAGCGTGACGCCGTTCGATGGCCTTGCGGACCGTGATCTCGGCTCGCTCACATTGGGCACGACCTCGTAGCGGCGGTTCGGGGTGGGCTCGAACAGCGTCCGGTGCCGTCGGACGTGGGGTCCTTCTGTGGGCCACGTGGCCGCCACGCGGGGGACGTCAGTGGGCAGGGGGCAGCAGCAGCGCGATCGCCGGGCGTATCGAGTTGGCGGCCAGGTAGAGCGTGACCAGCCAGGCGGCCCAGCCGACGCCGAGCAGCCATCGCGGGTAGACGTAGCCGTGGAGCAGGTCGGCGCGCCGCGTCGCCACCCACAGGATGACACCGATGCCCACCGGAAGCAGGAGGCCGTTGAAGGCGCCTGCGAACACGAGCAACACCACCGGAGCGGTCCCGACGAGGACGAACACCAGCGTGGTGAGTGCGATGAAGCCGCAGACGAGCAGCGTGCGTGTGCGTTCGAGCGTCCGCGTGCGCGAGGTGATGAACGAGACGGTGGTGTACGACGCGCCGATGACGCTCGTGATCGAGGCTGCCCAGAGCACCAGGCCGAACACGCGGAGCCCCGCCTCGCCCGCAGCCTGCCGAAAGGCAGACGCTGCGGCGTTGTCCGCATCCAGCACGGCGCCGCCACTCACGACGCCGAGGATCGCGAGGAAGAGCACCACCCGCATCACGCCGGTGATGAGGATGCCGGTGACGGACGCCAGGCTGATCTCGCGCACCCGATCGGCGCCGCTGACGCCCGCGTCGATCAGGCGGTGTGCCCCCGCGTAGACGATGTAGCCGCCGATGGTGCCGCCGACCAGCGTCGTGATGGCAAGCACGCTGATCTGGTCGGGCAGGACGACGTTGCGCAGGGCCTGGCCGACCGGCGGGCCCGACGTGATGGCGATGTACGTGGTGAGCGCGATCATCGTGAGGCCCAGCACGACAACGCTGCGGTCCACCGCAGCTGCGGCGCGGCTGCTCAGGAAGATGCCGATGGCGATGGCGGCCGAGATCGTGCCGCCGATCCGCGGATCGAGCCCGAACATCGCGTCGGTGCCCAGACCTGCGCCGCTGACGTTGCCGACGTTGAAGACGAAGCCGCCGGCGAGCAGCAGCGTCGCCATCACCCAGCCGAGGCCCGGCACCACGAGGTTGCCGAGTTCCTGCGCGCGGCGGCCGGTGACGCCGATCACGCGCCAGACGTTCAGCTGCAGCGCGATGTCCACGAGGATGGAGACGGCGATCGCGAACGCGAAGGCGGCGCCGAGCTGGACGGTGAAGGCCGTCGTCTGCGTGATGAAGCCCGGTCCGATGGCCGAGGTCGCCATCAGGAACATGGCACCGAGCAGGGTGGACCGCGCGTCCCTCATGGCTGGTCAGTGGACGCCATTCCGATTGCGGTCGATCACAGCTGCAGGTCCACGTGCCGCCGATCCCTCACGCTCACGCGTCCGGCGTCCCGTCCTCGTCGGGGGAAGGCTCGGCCAGCCGTGGAAGCGCCTGGCCCGGTCCCGGCGCCAGCAGCCCGACCTTCGTGTACAGCAGCAGCTTGTCGCGCGTGTCGACGATGTCGAGGTTGCGCATGGTGAGCTGGCCGATGCGGTCGAGCGGCGAGAACATCGACTCGCCCTTCTCCATCGTCAGTCGTTCCGGCTTGTAGGTGAGGTTGGGGCTCGTGGTGTCGAGAATCGAGTAGTCGTTGCCACGGCGCAGTTCCACCGTGACCTCGCCCGTAATCGCGCGCGCCACCCACCGCTGCGCCGTCTCGCGCAGCATCATCGCCTGCGAGTCGAACCAGCGGCCCTGGTAGAGCAGCCGACCCAGGCGGCGGCCGTTCTCGCGGTACTGCTCGATGGTGTCTTCGTTGTGGATGCCGGTGACGAGGCGCTCGTAGGCGATGAACAGCAGCGCCAGGCCGGGCGCTTCGTAGATGCCCCGGCTCTTCGCCTCGATGATCCGGTTTTCGATCTGGTCGCTCATGCCGAGGCCGTGCCGTCCGCCGATGCGATTCGCCTCGAGCAGCAGCTCCACCGCGTCCGCGAACGTCTGGCCGTTGAGCGCCACCGGCTGTCCGTCCTCGAACGTGATGGTCACGGTCTCGCGCGGCACGTCCACGTCGTCGCGCCAGAACTGGACGCCCATGATGGGCTGCACGATCGTGATGCCCTTGTTCAGGTGCTCGAGATCCTTGGCTTCGTGCGTCGCGCCGAGCAGGTTCGAGTCGGTGGAGTAGGCCTTCTCGGTGCTCATCTTGTAGGCGAGCCCCGCGTGCTCCATGTACTCGGACATCTCCGTGCGGCCGCCGAGTTCGTCGATGAACGCCTGGTCGAGCCACGGTTTGTAGATGCGCAGCGCCGGGTTGGCCAGCAGGCCATACCGATAGAAGCGCTCGATGTCGTTGCCCTTGAACGTGCTGCCATCGCCCCAGACATTGACGTCGTCGCTCCTCATCGCGACAACGAGCATGGTGCCCGTGACGGCCCGGCCGATGGGCGTGGTGTTGAAGTAGGGCACACCGGCCGTGGTGATGTGGAACGCGCCGGCCTGCAGCGCCGCGATGCCTTCGGCGACGAGCTGCCGGCGACAGTCGATCAGCCGCGCGATCTCGGCGCCGTACTCGAGGGCGCGGCGGGGAATCTCGTCGTAGTCCGGCTCGTCGGGCTGCCCCAGGTTCGCCGTGTAGGCACACGGGATGGCGCCCTTGTGGCGCATCCAGTGCAGCGCAGCGCTCGTGTCGAGGCCACCGGAAAACGCGATACCGACCTTGTCGCCGACGGG
>CAYMAG010000132.1:0-12040 GCA_964388335.1 uncultured Vicinamibacteraceae bacterium
GGCGAGGCGGGGCCTACCGGGGCCGCGCTGTCGTCCTTCGTCCTTCGTCCTTCGTTCCTTCACTCCTTGGTTCCTTCGCTCCTTCCGTCCTTCGCTCCTGCCGTCCTTCGCTCCTTCCTTCCTTCCTTCCTTCCTTCCTTGGCTCCTCCCATCCTTCGTTCCTCCCTTCCTTGGTTCCTCCCATCCTTCGTTCCTCCCATCCTTCGTTCCTTTGTTCCTTTTCTTCCTCCTCCCCTGATACAATCTCCCGGTTTCCCGGAACCGCATTCGAAAGGACCAGACCAGAGATGGCTGAAGACACCACTCGCCGCGACTTCATTCGACAAGTGGGCGCGGGCGCCGTCGCTGCCGCTTCCACGGTGGCCGTGGCCTCGCAGGCGCAGGCCGTGCCAACGACCGTTCCCTACACGGCCAAGAGCCGCATCCTCGGGGCCAACGACCGCATCAATGTCGGCTTCGTCGGCTGCGGCGGGCGCATGAACTCGCACATCACGCGCATCGTGAACCGCTCGACCGAGAAGGGCGACGTGCAGGCGGTGGCCGTCAACGACATCTGGGACAAGCGCAAGCAGGCGGCCCGCGAGAAGACGAGCGTCGACGAGAAGTCGGTCTATCACGACTACCGCGAACTCTGCGCCCGTCCTGACATCGACGCCGTCGTGATCTCGTCGCCCGATCACTGGCACTACGCGCATGCCATGGCCGCCCTCGAGAACGGCAAGGACGTGTATCTCGAGAAGCCGATGACCTACACGGTGGACGAGGCGAGGAAGATCGCCGAGTACGTGAAGAGCAGCGGCCGCATCATGCAGGTGGGTAGCCAGTACACCTCGCTCGACCACTTCCACAAGGCGCGCAAGGTCGTCGAAGACGGACTGATCGGCGAGGTCGTGTGGGCGTCTGGCGGCTTCGGCCGCAACAGCACGAAGCGCGGCAACGAGTGGAACTATCGGATCGACCCGGACGCGAACGAGTCGAACCTCGACTGGAAGGCGTTCATCGGGCCCGCGCCCAAGCGGGCGTTCGACCCCGCGCGCTACTTCCGGTGGCGGAAGTACTGGGACTACTCGGGCGGCATCGCGACCGACCTCTTCTACCACACCGTGTCGCCCATCCTGATGGCGGTGGGCCCCGAGTTCCCGCTGCGCGTCGTGTCGAGCGGCGGTATCTACGTGCAGAAGGACCGCGAGGTGCCCGACACGTTCTTCATGAACGTCGACTACCCGTCGTGGACGATGCAGCTGGCGTGCTCGGTGACGAGCGGCAAGGGGGCGCCGCTGGTGTTCCATGGGTCGGAGGGCACGCTGATCGTGGCCGAAGACAGCGAGGCCTTCGCGAACACCGAGATGGTGGTCGTCCCTGACCGCGACTACAAGGATGACTTCGTCAAGAAGACAGGGAAGGAAGAGCTGAAGATCGAGGTCAAGCCGTTCGTCCGGGGCGAGCACCCGCACATGGACAACTTCCTCGACTCGATGCGTTCGCGCGAGAAGCCGAACCTCGACGCGGAGCTTGGCTACCGCGCGATGGCAGCCATCGGGATGGGCGTGACCGCGTACCGCAAGGGCAAGGTCATGCAGATGGACCCGCGCACGCAGAAGCTCACGTAGCAGAGTCCCCGCCTCGGCGAGGCGGGGCTACTTCACCCATCGAAGCGACAGGCGGCGGTCCCCACAGAACCCAACCGTCGGCCCGGGCGACGGGCGCACGCGCAGGCGGGCGCCCGGCTTCGGCGGTTGCCACTGCATCGGCAGATCGGCCACGAACTGCGCGTCGCCGAAGTCCAGATACACGTGCCAGTGACTGCCCGTGAAGATCACGTCGTCGACGGTCGCTGGAATCCCGACCAGCAGGTCGCCCAGCACATCGAGTCCCCATGGCCGCAGCAGTACGTCCACATCGCTCCCGTCGGGCAGCGCCGTGTCGTCGGTGACGGTCGCCTGACCGAGCGCCGTCGTGACGGCACCGGCGTGACACGTGCCGTGGACCAGCGTGCCCGCCCCCACGAATCGGGCGACGAACGGTGTGCGCGGAGACGCCACCAGTTCCGCAGGCGTCCCGAGCTGCTCGAGGCGTCCGGCGTGCATGATGGCCACCTGGTCGGCCATTTCGAAGGCTTCTTCGTGGTCGTGGGTGACGAGCACCGCCGTCGTCCCGGCCTTGCGCAGGATGCGCCGCATGTCGGTGCGCAGCGACTTCCGCAGCGTGGCATCGAGCGCCCCCAGCGGCTCGTCGAGCAGCACGAGCCGCGTGTCCGGCGCCAGCGCCCGCGCCAGCGCCACGCGTTGCTGCTGTCCGCCCGACAGCTCGTGCGGGTACCGGTCGCCGAGGTCGTCCAGTCCGCACAGCTGGAGCACCTGCTCCACGCGATGCTGACGGCCGGCGCGCGTGCCCTCACGAAGACCGAACCCCAGGTTCCGCCGCACGGTGAGATGCGGAAAGAGCGCAAAGTCCTGGAAGACGAACCCGATGTGCCGTGCTTCCGGTGGAACAGGGCGCCCATTGCGCTGCATCGAGACGCCGTCGATGACGATCTCGCCGGCGTCCGGCGTTTCGAACCCCGCCACGAGGCGCAAGGTCGTGGTCTTGCCGCAGCCGCTCGGACCGAGCAGCGCCAGGATGGTGCCGCGGGGCACGTCGACCGAGAGGGCATCGACCGCGGCGGATTCGCTGCCCGCGAAGCGACGCGTCACGGCCTGCAGCGACAACAGTGGCGCGGCCTGATTCATCGAAACGTGCGCTCCCGCAGCGCCGTCAGCAGGAAGACGGGCAGCAGCCCCACCGCCACGATCGAGAGCGCGGGCACGGCCGCCTCGACCCACAGCCCCTCGGTCGTCCGTTGCCAGACTTCGACCGCGAGGGTGTCCCATCCGAGGGGGCGGATGAGCAGCGTTGCCGGCATCTCCTTCATCGTATCGAGAAACACCAGCAGGGACGCCGTCAGCAGCGAACGCCGGAGCAACGGCACGTGCACGCGAACGAGGACGTGCGCCGACCGTGCGCCCAGACTGCGCGCGGCATCGTCCAGCGCGCGCGTGATTCGGACGAGGCCGGCCTCGATCGAGAACCGCGCCACTGCGGCGAACCGCACGACGTATGCGAACAGGAGTCCCCCCACCGTCCCGATGATGAGCAGGTCAGGCACCTCACCCGTCAACTGCTGCCAGAGGCGTGCGAGCCCGTCGTCGAGCCAGGCCAGGGTGACCAGCACGCCGACGGCGACAACCGAGCCAGGCACGGCGTATCCGAGTGTCGCGACGTCCACGACACGGCGCAGCCAGCGTGACCCTCCGCGCCGCACGGCATACGCGAGGACGAGCGCGACGACGACCGACAGCGCCGCCGCCGCGACGGCCAGCAGGAGCGTGGTCGACACGAGTGACGGGTAGGATGCGGCCACACGCCCCTCGGCCCAGGCCTGCAGCGACCAGTGCACCAGGACACCCACCGGCAGCACGAACGCCAGTCCGAGCACCGCGGAGCAGTAGCCGACGGCGGCCATCGCGCGCAGCCCACGCAGCGGCGGCAGGGCCGCATCGATCGAGCGTCCCGGGCTCTGTGTGAAGGCCGCGCGGCCCCGGGCCCGGCGCTCGAGCAGAATGAGGACGAGCGCCGTCACGAGCAGCAGCGAGGCAAGCTGGCTGCCGGCCTCCCGGTCGAACATGCCGAACCAGACGCGATAGATGGCGGTGGTGAAGGTCGTGACATTGAAGAGCGCCACCGTGCCGAAGTCGGCGAGCGCCTCCATCAGGGCGAGTGCCACACCCGTCGCGATGGCCGGGCGCGCCGACGGTACCGCCACCTTCCAGAAGAGACGCCGCGATGAGCAGCCGAGGCTTCGGCCGGCGTCGAGCACCGACGCGCTCATGTCGGCGAACGCCGCACGGGCCAGCAGGTACACGTACGGATACAGGACGAAACACATGGTGGCGATCACGCCCCACAGGCTCTTGACCTCGGCCAGACGGGCCGTGTCACCGAACCATCCGCGCGCGGCCGTCTGCACCGGCCCCGTGAACTCCAGCTGCGCCACGACGACGAAGCCCACGACGTACGCCGGCATGGCGAGGGGCAGGACGAGCAGACGATCGAAGACGCGCCGTCCAGGGAACCGGTGAGCCGTCACGATCCACGCGAGCGTCGTCCCCAGGACGCTCGTGCCGAGGCCCACGCCGGCGAGCAGCAGGCCGGTGTTGACGACCAGTTCCCCGAGCAGCGTGTCCCAGAGGTGCTGCCAGACGTCGCCGCGCGGGAGGGCCAGCGTCGCCGCGACGACCACCAGCGGCACCAGCAACACGCAGGCCGCCGTCCACGCCACGGCGGAGAGCAGGGACGTGCTTCGGCGCGACCGGATCGCGTCGGCACCGGGCTCCAGCCGTGCGTTCATCTGGCCCGCGTGGCTCCGCTCAGCGGTAGCCCGCTCGGTCGGCGAGCTTCACTGCGTCGGCCTGGTACTGCCCGGCAGCCGCGACGCCGGAGCGCTGGGGCGTGAACGTGCCCCACGACGCCAGCAGGTGCACGGGTGTGACGGCCGGGTTGGCCGGATACTCGAAGCTCGCGCCCGCCAGCCGGGCCTGCACGTCGGCACGCGTCAGGTACTCGATGAGGCGGACGGCCTGGGCGCGCTTCGTCGTGTGCGCGGTGACGCCGGCCCCCGAGATGTTCACGTGGACACCATTGGCTTGCTGATCCGCCCAGAACGGCTTGACCGGGAAGGCCGGGTCCTTGGCCGCGATGCGTGCCAGATAGTAGGTGTTGGTCAGCCCGACGTCACACTGGCCGGCGGCGATGGCCTGCAGCACGGCAGTGTCGTTGTTCAGCGTGGCGGCCAGATTGTTCACCCAGCCCCGCACCATCTTCTCGGTGCGCTCCGCGCCGTATTCCTTGATGAGCGAGGCCATCAGCGACTGGTTGTAGATGGCCGACGACGACCGGAGGCACAGCCGGCCCTTCCACTTCGGATCGGCCAGGGCCTCGTAGGTGGAGAGTTCGGCGGGTTGCACGCGGCCCGTGTGGTACATGATGGTCCGGGCGCGGACCGCAATGCCGAACCAGCGGCCCTCCGGGTCTCGCAGGTGCGCGGGGACGTTGGCCTCGAGCGTCGACGACTGGACGGGCTGCAGCAGTCCTGCGCGCGCCGCGTTCCAGAGGTTGCCGGCGTCGACCGTCAGCAGCACGTCGGCCTTGGTGCGCGCGCCCTCGTTGCGCAGGCGCTCGAACACCTCGTTGTTGTTGCCCTCGAAGAACGTGATCCGGATGCCGGTGTCGCGGGTGAAGTCGGCAAACACCTGCTCCGCCCCGTAGTGGCTGCGCGACGAGTAGACGAGTAGTTCGCCTCCGTCCTGCGCGCTCAGCGACCGACCGCCGAGAACGAGAGTGAGGGTGGCAGCCATGGCGGCGAGTACGCGAAGCGCGGCGTGGGACACGAGCAGGACTCCTTGGATGGGGACTGGCGGACCGCATTTCTGCGATCCGGTCGCAAAATCACATCAGCGTACCACGTTCGACCTGCGATACACTGCCGCGTCCGAGGCCGCGCGGTGGTCGCGCGCCTGCCGAGGACGACACCCCATGAGCGCCGGACCGATCACCCAGTTCATCGACCGTCATTTCCTGCATTTCAACGCCGCGGCTCTCAAGGACGCGGCGGACGCCTACCGTCAGCACGTCGAGCGTGGCGGGTCGATGCTCGTGACGATCGCCGGGGCGATGAGCACGGCCGAGCTGGGCAGGTCGCTGGCCGAGATGATTCGTCAGGGCAAGGTGCACGGCATCTGCTGCACGGGCGCGAACCTCGAAGAGGACGTGTTCAACCTCGTGGCGCACGACCACTACGTTCGCCTGCCGCACTACCGCGATCTCACGCCCCAGGATGAGCAGGACCTGCTCGACCGCCACCTCAATCGAGTGACCGACACCTGCATCCCCGAGGGCGAAGCGATGCGGCGCATCGAGGCGGCCGTGCTCGAGCTGTGGCAGAAGCACGACGCCGCGGGAACGCGACGGTTTCCGCACGAGTTCATGTACGAGCTGCTGCAGGACGGTCGGCTGGCCGGGTCGTACCAGATCGACCCTGCCGACAGCTGGCTCGTCGCCGCTGCCGAGCGCAACCTGCCGATGTTCGTGCCCGGCTGGGAGGATGCGACGCTCGGCAACATGTACGCGGGCCACTGCATCGAGGGCCACGTCGACAACGTCCACACGGTGCGTACCGGCATCGAGTACATGATGGCGCTCGCCGACTGGTACACGCGCGTCAGCCCCTCATCGTCCATCGGCTTCTTCCAGATTGGCGGAGGGATCGCCGGCGACTTCCCGATCTGCGTCGTGCCGATGCTGCACCAGGACCTGCAGCGCACGGAGGTCCCGCTCTGGGGGTATTTCTGTCAGATCAGCGACTCGACGACCAGCTACGGTTCGTACTCGGGTGCCGTCCCGAACGAGAAGATCACCTGGGGCAAGCTCGGCGTCGACACGCCGAAATTCATCATCGAGTCAGATGCCACCATCGTGGTGCCGCTGATGTTCGCCCGCATCCTCGGCTGGTAGGATCGCTCGCGTGACAGCACGTCCGACGCCGATCCTGCGCTCTCCCGCCGCGCGACTGTTCCTCATCTCGTTCCTGGTGCTGTTTCTCGAGGTCGCACTCATCCGCTGGATGCCGGCGTACGTGCGCCTGCTGTCGTACTTCTCGAATTTCATTCTGCTGGCGAGCTTCCTCGGCATCGGGATCGGCTGTCTGCTGGCGCCCGTTCGTGCGCGGCTGCTGCCGTGGTTTCCGCCGGTGCTGGCGATGCTGGTCGGTGTCGTCGCCTGGGTACGTATCGACATCGCGGTGCCGCAGACCTCCACCAGCATCTACTTCTCGAGCGGGACCGCGGAACAGGTCGTGGCCGTCGAGAGCACGTGGTTTCTGCCGGTGCTCTTCGGCGCCGTGGCGCTGGTGTTCGTCCTGCTGTCGCAGCGGATGGGGCAGGAGATGGCCGCCCAGCGCGCCCCGCTGCGCGCGTATCTCTGGAACCTGGGTGGCAGCCTGCTCGGCGTCGCCGCGTTCGGGTTGATGTCGGCCCTGCAGTTGCCGCCGACGGTCTGGTTCGGCATCGCGGGCCTGGCGGCGCTGCCCTTCGTGCTCGAAGAGCGCTGGCCTCTCGCCGCCACCGCCGTCGTGATGCTCGCCCTGTCGTTGGGCGTCGTGCATCGCCTCGCGGCCGACACGCTGTGGTCGCCCTACTACAAGATCACGTCGTTCACCGAGAACGGCGAGACGGTGGTGGAGGTCAACAACATCTTCCACCAGTCGATGGCGCCGGTCGAGGAGAAGGAGTACTTCTACCAGTGGCCGTACACGGTCTTCGGTGACACGTTCACGGATGTCCTGATTCTCGGCGCGGGTTCGGGTACCGACGTGGCGGCCGCCCTGCTGCACGGCGCCGAGCGCGTGGATGCCGTCGAGATCGATCCGGTCATCGTCCGGCTGGGCCGCCAGCACCACCCCGATCGACCCTTCGACGACGCGCGCGTGAACGTCGTTACGGACGATGCGCGGCACTTCCTGAGGACGTCGTCCGAGCAGTACGACCTCGTCGTGTTCGCGCTCATCGATTCGCTGACCCTGCAGTCGAGTTTCTCTGCCGTGCGCCTCGAGAGTTACATGTTCACGGAGGAGGCGTTTCGGGCCGTGCAGGCGCGGCTGAAGCCCGGCGGCGTGCTGGTCATCTACAACTACTTCCGCGAGCAGTGGCTCGTGGATCGCCTCGCGAACACGGCGGCGCGCGTGTTCGGCGAGGAGCCGCGCGTGCACATCCACCAGGAGCACGGCTACCTGGGCGTCATGCTGGCCGGGCCCGGCCTGGCTCGTGTGCCCGTGTGGCCGGCGCCGCCCGATCGCGTCGCGGCCTACAACCATCCGGACGTCGTGAGTCCCGGGCGGGCGCTGACGCGCGACCCCGCGATCCAGCCGGCGACCGACAACTGGCCCTTCCTCTACATGCGCGAGCCGCACCTGCCGTCACACTATGCGTGGGCACTGCTCGGCGTCCTGGCTGTCTCGGTCGTGACCGTCGTGGGGACGCTTGCCGGCGTCGCGGCGACGCGGGGCGGCGTGCTGCCGGTGCGCAGCTTCCTGCAGTTCTTCCTGCTGGGCGCCGGATTCATGATGCTCGAGACCAAGGGCATCACGCAGTTTGCGTTGATCTGGGGTTCGACCTGGGTCGTGGCGTCGTTCACGATCGCCGCGGTGCTCTCGATGGCCGTGCTGAGCGCGATCGTCGCGTCGCGTGTACGACGCATCCGTCCGTGGGTGGCCGCGGCGCCGCTCGCTGTGCTGCTCGTGCTGGCCTATCTGTTGCCCGTCGGACGCGTAGGGTTCCCGTCGCTTGGCGTCGAGACGCTGTTCTACGCGTTGCTGACGTTCAGCCCGGTGTTCTTCGCCGGACTGATCTTCAGCGGCAGCCTGAAGCAGACGCCGGATGTCGCCGGTGCGTACGGCGCGAACCTGCTCGGGTCGATGCTCGGCGGCCTCGCCGAGTACATGGCGCTCGTCACCGGCTACCAGGCGCTGCTCATCGTGGTCGGACTCAGCTACCTCGGCGCGGTGCTGTTGTACCCGCGTCCCCGCCCGAGCACGGCCGACGCGTCCCGCGCGTGATGCGTGGGTGGGCCTACCTGTCCGTCTCTTCTCACCCCGGCTCGGCGAGCCGGGGTCTACCGGGGCCGCGCTGGCATCCCTCCTCGCCCCGGCTCGGCGAGCCGGGGCCTACCGGGGCCGCGCTGGCATCCCTCCCGTCCTTCCTTCCTTCGTTCCTCCCTTCCTTCGTTCCTTCCCTCCTTCGTTCCTTCCCTCCTTCCTTCCTTTGTTCCTTCCTTCCTTCCTTCCTTCGTTCCTCCCTCCCTTCATGCCTCCTCCCTGTTCTACTGCTATGCTGTGCCGCGCATCAGCAGAGTCGTGACCGTCGCGCGGGCGCCGTTCCGGCGTCCCGTCGGCGTGGTCGCACGCATCCCGGGGGCTGCACACCGATGAACGAACGTCGTCTGTTCCAAGCCAGTTGCGTCGCGCTCATTGCGACCGCCATGTCGTTTGCCATTCGCGGCGACATCATGGGTGACCTCGAAACCGTCTTCGCGCTCAGCAAGACCGAACTCGGGTGGATCGCCGGCGCCGCGTTCTGGGGCTTCGGGCTGGCCATCTTCTTCGGCGGTCCCTTGTGCGACATCCTCGGCATGGGGAACCTGCTCAGGTTCGCCGCGGCCGGGCACATCGGCGGTGTGCTGCTGACCATCGTCGCCCCCAATTTCGTGGCGCTGTTCCTCGCCACGGTGCTCATCGGCATCGCCAATGGACTCATCGAAGCGGCAGTCAATCCGCTCGTGGCCACCATCTTCCCGAACAACAAGACGGCCAAGCTCACGCTGCTGCACGCCTGGTTCCCCGGAGGCATCGTCATCGGCGGCGTGGCCGCGTATCTACTCACGCAGGTGGCACAGCCGGGCCTTCCGGTGGCCACGTTCCTCGGCATCGCCTCGTGGAAGGCGAAGATGCTGCTGATGCTCGTGCCCGCCGTGATCTACGCGGCGATGTTCGTCGGCCACCGCTTCCCTGACACCGAACGCGTCGCGGCGGGCGTGTCGTTCGGCGACATGTTCAGGGAACTGCTGCGTCCGCTCTTCATCGTCATCTTCCTCTGCATGTGGCTGACGGCCGCCACCGAACTCGGCTTCGGCGCGTGGGTGACGAACATCTTCAATGAGGTGATGCCGGCGGGGACGCAGTCGGGCATCCTGGTCCTCGTGCTGATCAACGGCATCATGTACCTGATGCGGCAGTTCGCCGGCGGCGTCTCGCACAAGGTCTCGCCCGTGCTGCTCATCGCCGCGACGTCGCTGCCCGCCGCGGCGGGCCTGTACCTGTTCAGTCAGGCGCAGTCGGCGCCCATGGCGCTCGCCGGCGCGGTGCTGGTCGCCGTGGGGACGGCGTTCTGGTGGCCGACGATGCTCGGCATCACCTCGGAGCGCTTCCCGCGCGGTGGCGCGCTGGCCCTGGCGGTGATTGGCGGCACCGGCAGCATCTCGACGGCCCTGGCCGGTCCGGTGATGGGCGCGATCAACGACGCGAGCGGTCCGCGCGCCGTCGTGGCGACCTGGGCGCTGCTGCCCCTCGTGCTGTTCGTGATCTTCATGGCCATCCATCTGTCCGACAAGGCCAAGGGCGGCTACAAGGCGGAGAAGATAGGGTAGGGACGCCTCGCCGACGCGAGGTCGCCCGGCAGAGCCTAGGCCGGCCTCGCAAAGGCGGGTACAATCGCGCACGTGTCACGACTCGACTCCCTGACGTTCCCCATCGTCCAGATTTCCCTCGACCTCACGAACATCGACGAAGCCCTCGACACGGCGTCCATTGCGGTGGACGCCGGCGTCGACTGGCTCGAGGCCGGCACGCCACTGCTGCTCGCCGAAGGCCTGCATGCCGTCGAGAAGCTGCGTGCGCGATTTCCCAATCATCCGATCGTCGCCGATCTGAAGACGATGGACGGGGGCTACCTCGAGGCCGAGATGATGGCCAAGGCTGGCGCTGACCTGGTGGTGGTCATGGGGCGGGCGCACGAGGCGACCGTGCGCCGCGTGGTGGACGCCGCGCGCGACTACGGCATCAAGGTCATGGGCGACAACATGGTGGCCGACGACCGCGTCGAGAACGCGCGCTGGCTCGAGTCACTCGGCTGCGACTACATCATTCATCACATCGGCTTCGACGAACGCGCGCTCGTGAAGGGGCTGAGCCCCATGGACGAACTCGACGCCGTCGTGGCGGCCGTCAACGTGCCGGTCCAGGCGGTCGGTGGTCTCACGATTCCGCAGGCCATCGCGTGTCCGGCACATGGCGCGCCGCTCGTCGTGCTCGGAGCGCCGCTCGTCATCGACGCGCACGAGTTCAGGACGTCGAGCAACGACCTGCACACGGTGCTCACCGAGATCTCGACCGAGATCCGCAAGACGCCGCTGAAAGGCTGGACGACCGACGGCCGTCGCGTGCCCGCCGGGGGGACCCGGTGACCGGGACGCAACCTGCTGTCGTCCAGTACGGCCTCGACGAACCGTTGCAGGTCGCCCTGCGCGAGGTGCCGATTCCCGAGACAGGGCCGGCCGACGTGTTGCTTGCGGTTGGCGCGGCGTCCGTCTGTGGCTCGGACGTGCACCAGGCCTACCTGACCCATTCGTGGCCCGTGAACGCCCCGGTGACGCTCGGCCACGAGTTCGGCGGGATCATCGCGCAGGTTGGCGCGGACGTCCGGGGATTTCGTGAAGGCGACCGCGTCGTCAGCGAAACGGCGGCCTACATCTGCGGCGACTGCCTGTTGTGCCGCACGGGCCGCTACAACCTGTGCCTGTCGCGCAAGGGCTTCGGCTATGGCATCGACGGCGGCATGGCGCAGTACGTGCGCGTGCCCGCGCGCTGCCTGCACCACATCCCCGACAGCCTGCCGTTCGACATCGCGTGTCTGACCGAGCCGCATTGCGTGGCGTATCAGTCGATGTGCGTGAACGCCAGCATCAAGCCAGGCGACCTCGTCGTCGTGCTCGGCCCGGGGCCGATCGGCTTGCTCTGCGCGAAGATGGCCGCGCTGAGCGGCGCTCATCCGCTCGTGGTGGCCGGCCGGGCAGCGGACCGCGAGCGTCTCGAGGTGGCGCGTGCCCTCGGCGCGACGCATGTCGTGGAGATCGAACACGAGTCGCTCGAAGAGGTCGTCCGCGAGCTGGACGTACTCGGAGCGGACGTCATCTGCGAGGCATCCGGCGCCAGCCGTCCCCTGGAGGCGGCGCTCGCGCTGACCAAGCCGGACGGCCAGGTCATCAAGGTGGGCTGGTCGCCCGACCTCGTGCCGGTGAACCTGAATCCGCTCGTGCAGAAGAACATCCGCCTGCAGGGCTCGTTCAGTCACAACTACCCGGTCTGGGAGCGCGTCATCAGTCTGCTCGCAGCGGGAAAGACCGGCGCCGATCTGATCGTCGGGCGACGCGACCGTCTCGAAGACTGGCACGCGGC
>CAYMAG010000133.1:0-7388 GCA_964388335.1 uncultured Vicinamibacteraceae bacterium
CGATGCAGGTCGCACGATTCGACGTGCGCTAGTCGGGAGACCGAATCGCTGCAGCGGGCGCCGTGCGCGGCGCACGACGTGCCGGCAGGTAACTTGCCACGCCGCAGACGGCGATCACCGCCGCGACAGCCAGCAGCACGTCGCCCGCCGAGGGTGTCGCCAACCCAACGATCTGTGACCGCAGTTCTCGGTCGAAAGCCAGGGCGAGCGGCACACCGGCCAGCAGGCCCCTCACCACGAGCCACAGCGTCTGCCACAGCACCAGGCGCACGATCTGGGCGCGCTGCGCACCGAGCGCCATTCGAATGCCGATCTCCCTCGTCCGGCGGGTCGTAACCAGTGCGAGCGCGCCGAAGACGCCCATGGCCGTCAGCAGCAAGGTGAGGCCGGAGTAGAAGGAGGCGAGCGTGCGTGTCAGGCGCTCGGTCCACATGGCCTGCGCCGCCACTTCTGCCGCCGGCCGGATCCAGACGACATACTCGCGATCGAGACCGGAGACCGCCTCGCGAACGCCGGCCCCGACGTGCCCCTCGTCGCCCCTGTATCGCAGGACCAGATTGCTGGACCAGTGGAGATACTCCGAGGGTGCCTGCAACCAGGGCAGGTACACCGTGGACTGCGCTGGTTGGCGGAGGTCGAAGACCCGCGCATCCGGCACGATGCCGACAATGCGCAGCGCCGACGGCGCGGTTGCGTCACTCAGGTGGATGTGTCGTCCAAGCGCATCCCCGTCCGGGAAGAGCGCCTGCGCGAGGCCGGCACTGACGATGGCGACGCGGTCTGTCGCACGCGTGTCGGACCAGATGAAGTCGCGGCCCTGGCGCAGCGGTAGTTCGAGGGCGGCGAGGAAGCCAGGTGAGACCCAGGCGAGCACGGCCCCACGAGCGGAGGACTCCTGTCCCGGGAGCGTGACGCGCGTCTCGTGCTGCCACGCGGCGCCAGGCTCGTACATCGACAGACCAGCGGCGACGACACCAGGGACCACCGCCACATGCTCGACCAGCGCTCGATAGTAGGCGTCGTCGTCCACCGCCGCGTAGGCTGCGGGCCGAGGCATGAGGCGAGACACCAGCAGACCCGCCTGCCGAAGTCCGTCGGCTCCAGCCGTCCACGTGCCAAGAGTCTGGTGCAGCGTGGACGCGGCAATGACCAAGGCCAACGCGGTCGCGATCTGCGCGACGAGGAGCGTGCTGGCCACGCGGCCGATGCGCGCGGTCGTTCGAGGCGTCGCAGCCGTCGCGAGCAAGGTCGGCGCCTGCTGCAGCACGAACGCGCAGGATGCCACACTGCTCAGCAGCGTCAGTAGCACCGCCAGTGAGCCGGACACGGCAAGCATCGGCCCGGTCACACCAACCTCGATGAGCACTGGAAGGAACCCGCGGTCGGCGATCACCGCGAGCATCAGGCGACTACCCCACGGCGCCAGCACCGTTCCAGCCGCGACGCCCGTGACCGCGACGAGCGCACCCAGCACGAGCACGTGCCGCAGCAGTTGCCAGCGCGAGGCGCCCAGCGCCAGCCGTACGGCGAGGTCGTGCGTCCGCCGCACCATCAACTGCTGGAGCAGCAGGGCCACGTGCAACGCGCCGATCGCCGCCACCACCGCCGCGAGGCCCAGCACCACATAGAACGGACGCACCAGTGCGGCGCTCACGTCCGCGTTGACGCCGTAGGCCGCCGAGGCACACCGCACGCGGCTGTCGAGGAGCGCCTCGTTCGAAGCCCCGCCGGTGGTGGCCGGGACGGTCTCGTGAAGCATCCTCTGCCACCACGAGTCGAGTTGGGCGCAGGCCGACGTGACGTCGACACCGTCGGCAAGGCGTCCGCCGACAGCAAGCCCCAGGAACATCGGGTCGGTGAGGACGTCCGTGCTGTGTCCGACTGCCTCGCGTAGCCGCGGAAGCGCGGCGAGCGGCACCGTGGCATCGATGCCCACGCCGAGGGACGGTCCCGAGAACTTCGGTCGGCTGACGCCAACGACAGTGAAGGCGTGCCCCTCGATGCGAATCGTGCGGCCGATCACGGCGGGGTCGTTGTCCAATCGCTCGCGCCACAGCCTGTCACCGATCACCACGGCATCGGCAGGGATGGCGTCGCCCTCTGCCCCGCCGCTTCTCTCGAGCACCCGCCCATGTGCGGCCGGCTCACCCAACATGGCAAAGAAGTCGTCAGTCACCGCCCAGACGTTGCCGAGGCCTGTCTGCCCGCCGGCTTCGACGTTCAGGACCAGGTCGCCGACCCATCCGGCCGTGTGCGAGAAGACCCGCTGGCGTGCCGCGAAGGCGCGAAACATCGGCACGGACAGATCACTCGGCGCACCGTCGCGGCTGACCATCCACACCGCGACCAGCCGGTGAGGCTGGTCCACGGGCACGGTCCGGAACACGAACGCGTCGATGACGGCGAAGACGCTCGCAGCCCCGGCAACGGCCAGGGCCAGCGACAGCACCGCCACGGCGGACGTGACGGGCGCTGACGCCAGCACCCGCGATGCATGTCGAATGTCCACCACGATCTCGCGCACGACGCCCTCCGCTGTGTCCCTGTCGGTGGAGTACGACGCTATCGGATTCACGCTGGTTGGCCTAATATGTTCACTTCGGACATGTTGCACATGAGCAAGGAGCCACCGCTCAAACCCGCGTCGCTGCACGTCCTGCTGGCCCTGGGCCAGGGCGATCTGCACGGCTACGCGCTGCTGCGTGCCGTGCTCGAGCAATCAGGCGGGCGCGTCGTGCTGCGCACGGCGTCCCTCTACCGCCATCTCGCGGACCTGATGGACGCGGGACTGGTGGTGAGCATCGAACCGTCGGCGTTCGATGATCCGAGACGGAGTGCGTACTACCGCATCACGGCACGTGGGCGTGCCGCTCTCGAAGGTCAGCGTTTGTACCTCACCGATGTCGTGGCCGCATTGAACGCGCTGACGCCGGCCATGCGGCGGGGCCGGGGATGACGACGACGGCTCGTGCCGCGCACACTCGTGCAATGCGGGCGTATGCGGCGTTGCTGCGTGTGGCGTACCCCTCCGCGTTCCGCGTGCGGTTCGCCGAACACATGGCCGACACGTTCCTGGCGGAGCTGGACGCGGCCAGCACACAGGGGCGCCTCGCCGTGTTCAGGTGCTGGGCCGCCGCGATCTGGGACGTGGTGAGGTTCGGCACGATGGCCAGAATCGACATGCTGGTCGACCAGGGCGTCACATGGCCTCGAGCGTTCCAGCGGCCGCTCGCGCTCCTGCTGACGACCCTCGTCTGCGGCGCGTGCCTGGGCATGGCGATGGCCATGACGCACGTCGTATCCCTCGTGGCGCGTCCCAGCCTCGGCGTGGTCGACCCGGTGCGCCTGGTCACGATCTATCGCCTCGACCCTCTGTCGCGCCGCGAGGTCTCGCTGTCGCTCGGCGACCTCCAGCGCCTGCGGACTGAAACGTCGGCGCTCGAGCACGTCGCCGGCTACATCCGCATGCCGGTGGACGTCGGCACCGGCGATGGCGTCCGCACGCTCACCGCCGAAGTGGTGTCGCCAGAGTACTTCGACACGCTCGGCCTCGACCGCGTGCGGCCGTTCGGAGCGCCAGGAGCGGTGTGGCTGAGCCCGCGACTCGCGCGCCAGTTGGCCGGGCGCCCGACCGAGGCAATCATCATCAACGACGTCGCGTACGCGATCGCCGGCACGGTGCCGGAGGGCTTCGCCGGCGTCAACTTCGACTGGCAGCAGGCGCCTGACGTCTGGCTACCCGTCAGCAGCCTGCGTGACCTCTATCCAGCGTTCGCCGCGCTGAGCGGCGCCGAACTCGAGGCGGCGCCGATACTCGTCGTCGTGGGGCGACAGCGCGACGACGTATCAGAAGCACAGGTGCGCGTAGACATCGAGGAAGCGTTGCGCCTGGGAGGTGCTCAGTCGGCATCGCCTGCGGCCGTGAGCCGCGTTCTTCCTCTGCTCGAAACGACGACCCATCCGAATCGGCGCCAGCAGGTTACGCGCGGGCTCGCGGCCCTGGCCGTGGTGGCTGTTCTGGCATTTCTCCTTGGCGTCAGCACGCTCGTCGCCTACCTGTCGGCGGTCGTGGTCGACCGCGACCGCGAATCGGCCTTGCGCGCCAGTCTCGGCGCTACACCGTTCAGGCTGACCCGTGACGTCGTCATGCTGACCCTTCCTGCCGCGCTGGCTTCGATGGCCGCGGCCGTCGCGGTCATGCTGCTCGCGCTCGATCGCGCCGGCACCAGTCTCGCCACGCTTGGCGTGCCGGCCCTTGCGGCGACCGTCGCCCGCCCCTCACCACGCCTCGCGTTGATGGTCGCGGCCATCGTGGCCTCGGCCACGCTGTTGGCCTACGTCGGTGTGGTGCTGCGCGTCCATCGCATCGCGCGAATGCCCACGTCGATGCTGCGCACCGGCACCGCCATCGCTGCCAGCCGCTGGCGGCTGGGCGTGGTGTGTCTGCAGGCCGCGATCGCCGCGTCTGTCGCCCTGCCGTGCGCCCAGTACACCGCGGCGTGGCGCGCCGCGACAAGCGCCTCGCCGGGGTTCGACACGACAGACCTGACCCTCATGGATCTCGAGTACACCGCCCGCCGTACGACCCCGTCCGGCATGCGTGACTACCAGGGTCTGCTCGACGAGGTCCGTCGCGCCCCCGCCATTACTGGCGCAGCGATTGCCGCGTTCGGGCCGTGGTCGAAGACTGGCGCGTTCGGGCGACTCGAGGTGCGCTCGACGAGCACGAGCCTCGAGCTGCCGGTCCAATTCAACGCCGTCGACCGCGACTACTTCGAATCGATCGGCGTGGTGCGCCAGGCCGGACGAACGTTTGCGGCAGCGTCGGACAGCGAGAACGCGGCAGCCGTGGTGATCAACGAGATACTGGCGGCAGCCTTTGGGTCACCTGCCGAGGCGATTGGCACAACGGTCGACCTCGCCGGCACCGCCGGATACGAAGGCCGGGCGACAATCGTCGGCGTGGTGTCGAACCTGACCTACCACGGGCCGTGGGAGGCGCCATTGGCGATGGTCTACCTGCCGCTGACACGCACCGCGCCTCCACACGCCACCCTCATCGTCCGGACCCAGCTACCCGCCGACGAAGACGTACGCGCATCGATTGTACGCACGGTCGAACGGTCCCTGCCAGGAACCTCGGTGCTCCGAACCGCCACGTGGTGGAGTCATGTCCGCGAGGTGCTCGCGCGGGAGCGCTTCCTGACCACGCTGTTGCTTGGCCTGGCCGTCGTGACCGCGGCGGCTTCGATGGTTGGCCTGTGGAGCGCGCTTCGCGAGCACCTGCACGCGCAGACCAGACACACGGCGATTCGCGTCGCGCTCGGCGCGACATTCCGATTCCTCGTAGGACCGACGATGGGCCGGCCGACCGCCGCGGTTGTGCTCGGCCTCACAGTCGGGGTGCTCGGCGGATTGGTCATCAACCAGCATGTCGTGCTGGATGCACCGCGTCCTGGCGTGTGGCTGTGGACGGCATCCTTCCTGGCCCTGCTCCTCGCCCTGCAGATGCTCAGCGGGGCGACGGTCGCATACCGGCTGCGGCGCGTGCAGCCTGCGACCCTCTTGCGACACACTGTGTAGTGAAGTGACACGTTCGACTCCTCCTGGTAGTTGCAGAGCCGAAAGCTGGTAGTTGCAGAGCCGAAAGGCGCCCCCTGATGTCTCGACCAGCGCATTCGATGGCGGTGGTGCTCGCGCTCGTCACGTGTGTGACTGCGCTCGGGCACGCGCAGCAGCCGGAGCCCTCGTTCCGCGTGGCGTCCGAACTGGTCGTGATCGACCTTGTCGCGGTCGACCGCCAGGGACGTTTCCTCACCGATCTGCGTCCCGAGGAGGTCGAGGTCAAGGAGGACGGCAAGCGGCAGCCCGTGCAACTGCTGCGCCTCATTGGTGACAGCGACGAGACAGTGTCCGCAGCGGTTTCGGCCTCATCGGACACGCCACCCGACGCGGCGTCGCGTCCGGCCGCGCTCGAGGCTGTCGATGAGGCAGCGCCAGTGCCGAGGCGGCTGGCGATCGTCGTGGACGGGCTCTCACTCTCGGCGGACGCCATCCCGAGGGTGCGCGCGTCACTGTCGGCGACGCTCGCCGACGTGCCCGACGGCCTCCCGATCCTGCTTGCGACCATCGGGACCACCCTGCACGTGCGGCAGCCGTTCACGACGGACAAGGAAGCCCTGCGCACCGCCATCGCCGCCTTGCCGACCCAACTCGACACACCGGCCGGCGTCGCACGCGTGTTCGACGCTGTCGATCGCCTGTGCGCCTCGGCGGTGGACGTGCGGCGGGTCGTCGACGCCGCCATCGAGGCCGGGGAACAGCTCGTCGCCGATGCCCAGGCACGCAGCGCGGCATCGTCCGAGGCGCTCGCCATGCTGGCGACCCGCCTGGGCGCCTTCGAGGGCCGCAAGCACCTCGTGCTGTATTCGTCCGGCCACGCGATGAGTCCGGAGACCCAGGCCGTGGATGCCGTCGCCGCAGCCGTGTCGGCCTGCACGGGCCTCGACCCGATGGTGGTGCGCCGCGACGCCTCGTCTGCACTCGGACGACTGACCAGCCGCGCGGCTTCGGACGGTCTGCGAGACGTCATCGATCACGCCAACCGCGCGCAAATCACCTTCTACACGATCGATCCCTCCGGCATCACGACGAGCACCGTCCTGCCGTCCACGCGCGGGACCGCGCAGACGGGTGGCCGGGGACCGCTTGCCGCCTTCGCGGGCCTGCGCTCCGACGCCGGACGCGACTACGTGGAAGGCCTGGCGATCGAGACGGGCGGGTTGACCGTGAAGTCGAACGACATGGCCGTCGTGCTGCGACGCGCCTGGGAGGATGCCGGCCAGTACTACCTGGTGGGCTACGCACCGCCGCCGGCCACGGGCCAGAGCGACCTGCGGAAGATCACGGTGTCGGTCAAGCGCTCGGGCACGTCCGTGCGCTACCGCAAGGGCTACATCTCCGCACCGACCGCGGTGGCCGGACCGCGCGTGTCGGAGGCCGATCGCGCCATCGACGAGGCTCTGGCCGCACCCGCGCGTTTCGCCAGTGACGACATCGTCGTCACGCCGACGGTCCAGCAGGAGACGCTTTCCGTGGAGGTGCTCGTCCGCCCCTCCGCCATCACGTTTTCGGAGGTGTCCGGGCAGTACGAGGCCGACTTCGTGGTGCACGCGGTGCTCGAGGACCCGGCGCAGCCGGCCGCGACCATCGACGTCCCGGGCAAGGTCATCACGCTGCACCTCACGCGCGACGAGTACACGAGGATCACGGCCGCCAACAATCTCCGCGTGGTGCTCACGACCGAGGCGCCGAGGCGCGAGGTGCGGCTGACCGTGGTCGTGCGCGACGCACGCGGGTGGATCGGCGCCAGAGAAGTCCGGTGCTGC
>CAYMAG010000133.1:7488-11572 GCA_964388335.1 uncultured Vicinamibacteraceae bacterium
CGTGGTCGTGCGCGACGCACGCGGGTGGATCGGCGCCAGAGAAGTCCGGTGCTGCCTACCCGTACCCAACGACGACGAGTGATGCCGAGGTCGTCCGAAATCCACGCACGTCGAGGGTGAGAACGTCGGCAAGCCCGCGTTGGCCGGCGAGCAGCACGAGCGTGGCGTCCGCGTAGTCCATGGGCGTGTCGCGATACTTCTTCATCAGGCGCGCGGCATCCAGCAGATGCGCGGCGTCGGTCGTCCCCTCGATCGCCGTGCCGGTTGTCACGAGGAACTCCACCAGAACGTCTGGACCGGCGTCATCCTCGCCGACGAGGTGCATCGCCTCGGTCACAACCGCCGACGTCGTGTACAGGCGTCCTCTGAAGGGGGCCAGTCGGTCGACCACGCGCGCGTGGAACGGATCGCTCGCGTCCACGTAGGCCACAAGGGGCCCGGTGTCGATGAGCCATGACGTCACGTGCGCCAGTTCCGCTCCCGCAGGCCGTCGCGCCACGACTCAGACCGTTGCTGGTTGAGCCGGAGGCGGCCCTCGACGTGGCTGCTTCGCTCGGCGATTGTACGATCGGTCAACGTCGCATCGAGCGCCTCCCGCACGATGTCGGACGCCGACTTCCCGAGGCGCCTGGCGGCGTCGGCCACGCGCCGGGCCCGGCGTTTGTCGAGTCTGACCGTGAGCGTGGTTTTCATGTCCCGCCTCTTACGTCTGCACAGTGTAATACATCAGTCAGACACTCGTGGACGCGATACCGGGCCGGTGATGCACGGCCGACGCTGGCCCGACGGACTCCAGGCAGCGCTCGACGCCAAGGAGGGCCTGCCTCGAGACCGCCACGCGGCCTTGACGCAGCCGTTGAGCAGCGGCCGTTGCCGCGCGGGGTACAGGGCGCTCTGGCCGACGTGGAGGACGTCATCCGGAACGCATATACAATGCCCGACACTTCGGCACCTGCCAGGGAGGCGGCACAATGCGCCCGGTCTTGCTTGCTCTGTCACTGCTCATCGCGTGCGCCTCCGTGGCGCTCGTCGCACAGATGCGCTACATCCCGGATGCTCCCGGCAGGTGGAAGCCATGGACGTTCACCGCCTACGGCGACACTCGGACGCTGCTCGGCGCCCGGCCGGCCGATGTGAAGGGCCTCGAAGCGCAGCTGCTTCGTCTGAACGAGATCATCAAGGGCACCGGGGGCATCACGCACCCGATGGGGTTCAGCGTCGAGACATCGGGCTCGCTCAGCCTGGCGTCGGGTCGGAGCGAGCCGATCCCCGGCGAGCCCGCGCTGACCGTGCGGCCGTTGCCGGCGGTGCTGTACTTCGGCGCCTTTCCGATCGTGGAGTACGGCAGCGGCGCCACGGCCAGGCGCGAGGACGGCGGAGAGACGGCACTGCTGGCGTTCTTCGTCAACGAGGTATCGCAGCCCTGTTCGCGGCCCGCGACAGCCGCGTGCCGGAGTTCGAGAAGCTCGACGTCGACGTCGTGCGCCTCGCCCGGCCCGAGCCCGATGTGTTCGGCCTGCCGCGCTACGGCAGCGATACGATCGTGATCAAGAAGACCGACGCCCTGATCTGGACCGCGGTGACCGTGGCCGAGACGCTGGAGCTCGTCGGGCGCAGCATCGATCAGCGCCTGGCCGACCAACGCGACACCGTGGCCCGCCTTCAGGCGGGGTATGACGACCGCACGGATCCCGCGAAGCGTGAGCGGCGCATGGCGGAGCATAGGCAGATCGCTGTGGCGCTGAAGGATCCGACGTATCTGGACAAGATGGCGAAGGTGGAGGACGAACTCGCGCAGACCGCTGACCAGCTGTTGCCGGGAATCGCCAGTGCCAAGGCAGTCGTGACGACGATCGAGCAGGAGCTGGCCGAGGCCAGGGCGAGGGCTACCGGGCTGTCAGCGGCAGACAAGGCGGCGCCCGCCTGCTATGCCAGTGGCGGCCAGGCGCTCTCACGTTTCCGTCGCGCGCCGGAATCCGGCTGCGATCCGCTCGTGCGCCCGAACTGGTCGCTGGTCAACCCGGCGCTCCCGCGATCGGCGCCGCAGTTGTTGACCATCTCGCACGTCGAGCGGTGCCTGCCCCCGAACCGGCCGGATCCCCACCCCGGTCGATGCACCGCCAACATGCGGCTGCTGGAGTCGATCGACAAGGCCGCGCTCCTGGCCTGGTTGCAGTGACACGCAGGGGGCGATGCCGCCGCTCGAGCCCGCGCTCCTGCCCAGTCGTGACAGGTAGAATCGACATCGAGGCAGTCGCATGAACCGCATCCCTGTCCGCCCCGAGATGCTGCGCTGGGGGTGCGAACGTGGGTCCACGGCACCACTGTGGTGACCAACGAGCACCCGCGCCCGGACTCGCGCAACCGGGTGCTGCTGCCCGACGTCTGTCGCAGCGGCAGGAGGTGCCGTGCCGAGTTCGCCGACGCCGGGATCACCGTAGACAACGCGCCGGTTCTGGTAGTGTGTGCGCACACCGTGTGCAGGGCACCTGCACCGCCGAATCGACGTCACGTCACAGGGGGCACGATGAAGGCCATGGCATGTCTGTTCACACTCGGAGCGCTCGCCGCGCTGGGCGTCGCCGGGATCACCTCCAGCGCCCAGGGATCGGTGCCCGCGGGCTTCGTCTCGATCTTCAACGGCAGCGACCTCACGGGCTGGAAGATTCCGGAGGGCGACAACGGACACTGGAAGGTCGTCGATGGCGTGATCGACTACGACGCCGGCAGCGAAGCGCCCGGCAACAAGAACCTGTGGACCGAGAAGGCGTATCGCAACTTCGAGCTGAAGATCGACTGGCGCATCAAGTCCGTGCCGTTCATCAGCAAGAACATGAAGATCGTGCTGCCCGACGGCACCAACAAGAAGGACGAGAACGGCCGCGAGATCAACCTCGTGGCGCCCGACTCGGATTCGGGCATCATGCCGCGGGGCCACGGCAAGGCGCAGTTCAACATCTGGAACTGGCCGGTCGGCTCGGGCGAGATGTACGGGTACCGCACCGATCCGAAGTCGAGTCCAGAGCTGCGCGCGGCGGCCACCCCGAAGATGAACGCCGACAGGAACATCGGCGAGTGGAACACCTTCGAGATCACGGCCATCGGCGACACGCTGAAGCTGGTCCACAACGGCAAGGACGTGATTCCCGGCATCACGCTGCCGGACCTGCCGGCGGAGGGGCCCATCGGCCTGCAGCACCACGGCTCGAACAAGGACGGCGTGTACGGCGGCATTCCCGCGCTCGTCCAGTTCAGGAACATCTACGTGAAGGAACTGCCGTAGAGCACGCCGACAGGGAACAGAGATCACGGAGGCAACGGGTATACACGGAGCAACGGAGACGCAGAGGCCACTGGGCATACCCTTCTCCCTTCCGGCACCGAGTCTACATGCCACGCAGCCTGACGAGCGACGCGTACGAGTCGTGCGCGTCAGGTACACCACGTGACCGTGTCGTGACGCACGAACCACGACGCGTGCGTGCCCTGTCGTTCCACGCCGCCTACGCCTGCGGGAACAGCGGCGCCTGCTGCTCCGCGGGCTGGCCCATTCCCGTCGAGACGCACGTGCTGCCGGTGCTGACGCACGCGCTCGACACGCAGCTGGTGACGCCCGCAGCGGACGGACCACCACTCACGTTCCCCGCTGAACGGCCGCCATCGGTTGGCGCCGTCCTCGGCCGTACGTCGACGGGCGCCTGCGTCTTCTTCGACCGGTTGCAGCGTGGCGGGCACTGTCGCGTCCACCGTCGCGCCGGCGTCGCGGCCATGCCGATCGCCTGCCGGCAGTTTCCGCGGATCGCGCGGCACGACGCCCGAGGCACCGACGTCTCGCTGTCGCACTGGTGTCCCACGGCCCTCGCGTGCCTCGAGCACGACGATCCAGTCTCCATCGTCGACCGGCCGGTGGCGTTTGATGCGGCACCTCTGTACGAAGGTCTCGACGCGTGTGGCGCATGGCCGCCGCTGTTGCGGCCCGACTGCCTCTTCGACGCCGACGCGTACGACGCGCTCGAACGCACCACCGTGGCGGTGCTCACGCGTGATGGGCCATCGATCCCGGACCGGCTCGCTGAGCTGGACG
>CAYMAG010000134.1:0-11441 GCA_964388335.1 uncultured Vicinamibacteraceae bacterium
GACTGGCAGCGGGCGGTCGCGGTGCGCGTCCGCTCGTACGCGGTGAGGAGCCTGTGACGACCGAGGCGCGCAGCGGGGCCGGACGCCAGGGGGATCGCGTGACGTTTCAGCGGCGCGTGGTGACCAACGTCGGCGGCGTGGGCCAGGAGAGCTGGCCGGACCTGCCGCCGGCGCGCTATCCGGCCGAGGTCGTGACGGAGCCGGGGCCGCAGGAGGTGCTGCTCGACGGGCAGGTGCAGACGACGACGGCGCGGCGGTACACGGTGCAGATCCGCCCGCGGGGCGAGGTGACGACCGAGGATCGCTGCGTCTATCACCACCCGTCCGGGGACCGGCTACTGAAGATCCTCGGCATCAGCGAATCGGACGATGCCCGCTGGATGCGCCTCGACGCGCTGGAGGTGCGGGCCTGATGGCACGGTTCGACCTGGACCTGAACCTCGAGGCGGCGTTCTTGGATCTCGACGAGATCGATCGCGTGCTGGCGCAGCAGGTGCAGGCCGAGCTGCACTCGACGGCCACCCGGTATCTGCACCGCGCGACGACGATCACGCCGGTGGGTCGTCCACGACGCGGGCGCAAGCCGCTGATGACGGGGTGGAGCATCCGCCGGCCGGGGCCGTTCCGGTTTCACGTGGTCAACGTGCGGCCGCACGCGCATCTCGTCGAGTTCGGGTTCAGCCATGTCAGCGGGCGGCAGGTGCCGGGCACCACGCGCTTCATCCCGCTGGCGCAGACGCTGCGTGCCGACCTCGTGCGGCAGCTCACGCGCCTGGTGGGGCCGGACTTCGGCGGGCGCCTGCGGGCGCTCGAGGTGACGTGGTGAGCCTGACGCCGAGCCTGGCGCTGGTCGATGCGCTGAACGCCGACGCCGGGGTGCCGCCCGCGGTGCCGGGCGGCGTGTGGTGGGGGGTCGCGGATCAATCCGCCGCGCCGCCCTTCGCGGTGCTCGCGCTGCTCGACGGGGCGAACGCCCACGTCTGTCAGGGCGGGCAGGTCGGCACGCTGGATCTCACGTACGTGGCGCTCGCGTACGCGCCGCTGCAGACGGTGAGTGCGGCGGCGCTGCAGGACGCGGCGACGGCCGTCCACGACGCGCTGCTCGCGCTCGCGCTCGGGCACGTGTTCGACGGGTGGACGTTGCGGCGCCGCACGTGGCAGCGCGTCATCGAGCGGCCCCTGCCGACCGACGGCGAGGACCGCTGGCAAGCGGTGGGCGGACAGTACCTGCTGTCATTCGTGGCGGCGTAAGGAGAGACCGATGTCTGGATACTACGGCGATTTTGCGGCCCTCGAGATCAACACGGCCGACCCGGTGACGCCGGTCTACGAGCGGCTGCTGTGCTCGACGGCCCTGCGGATCAACCAGTCGCGCGAGAAGGCGCGCGTCGACTGTCAGGGCTCCGGGAACAAGCAGTACGCGGTCGGCAAGCCCGACTTCGTGTTCGCGGCCGAGGGGCACTACGACTACGCGAGCACCGCGCTCTTCACGGCGCTCGACAGCAACGAGGCCGTGCCGCTGCGGATGACGCCCTACGACGACGTGGGGCACCTGGAGTACACCGGGGACTGCGTGCTCGAGCAGTTCGAGATCGAGGCGCGGCAGGACCAGATCATCTCGATGTCGCTCGGGGGCGGGGCCGCCGAGGACATGGTGCGGGCGTTCATCGCGGCCTGACGGATGGCGGGCCTGATTCGCGCGGGCGGCGATCGGCGCCAGGGCGTCACGAGCCTGCACTTCCCGTGTGAGCGCGCGACGCTGTTTCTCCGGCGCCAGGTCATGGGCGAGATCCGCGGCGGGGACAAGGCGGGTCCCTACTTCGTGTTCACCCCGGCACGCGCGACGCTCCGCCCGTCGCTGGCGCTGGCCGCCGCCCCGACGCACGTGCAGGTCTGGACCCGCGTGCAGGGCGGCGTGACGTGTGTCTACGAGGTCACCGGCGGCTCGGTCTTCGAGGGCCGCCTCTCCATCACGACGCCCGCACGGTACGCCCGCCGTGTGCGGCGGGATGAGGTCACCGCATGACAGGAAGGGTCAAAGGCGTCGCGAATGCGACCGATCTCGAGCGGATCCCGTTCGAGGTCGCCGGCACGTCGTACGAGATCGAGATCCTGAAGGATCCGCCGGCCAAGGTGTGGAACGCCATCAAGACGGTGCGGCCCGGGGAGTCCGCCTTCGACCAGGACACGCGGATGCTCGAGCATGCGCTGCAGGCCTGGGATCTTGGCCTCGACATCACGCGCGAGGCGATCGAAGACCTGCAGGAGCCGGTGCGGCAGGCGATGGTGCACCTGGTGACCGCGTACTACGTGACGCTGCAGCAGACCTACGCTGATCTACTGCGGCACATCTACGCCCGTCCCGGCGGTGACGACGGGCCCACGGACCCTACGCCTGGCGGCGCACCTGCGTCCGCATCGCGCGCGCGCTCCAGGGCCTCGCGCCCCACGAGGTAGACGCCTGGCCCATCACGTGGGTGTGGCTCACGCTCGACGAGCTGCACCGCGAGGAGCGCGACCGACGACAGGAGACGCGCCTGCGGGCGCTGCGACGCTGACCACTCGACGCCCCCATGCCCATCAAAGCCGCCTTTGTCGGTGATGTCTCCGACCTGCAGCGCTCGACGCAGCAGGCGCGGGAGGAGTTCCGCAAGGTCGGCACCGAGGCCGAGGGCGCCGCGCGCCAACTGAAGGCGGCCGGGAGCAGCTTCGATGGCACGCGCCTGGAAGGCGCGGCCCTCCGGGCGGTCAGGGGGGTGGAGCGCGTCGGTGGGGTCACGAAGCTCACGAGTCAGGAGCTGACGAAACTCGAACGGACCGTCACCGCGGCCACCGATAAATTCCGCGTGATGGGGCAGGAGGCGCCGTCGTCGCTCCAGCGCGTGGCGAAGGACATCGCCCACGTCCGCGCGCTCGAAGAGGATCTGGCACGCACGACCGAGCAGGCGACCGCCGCGCTCAAGGCGCAGGGCCAACAGGCGCAGGCCGCCGCGGGCTTCCGCTCCTCGGCGCTCAGCGCGGTCGGGCTCGGCGTCATCGGCGGTGGGGCGGCGGGCCTGGCCATGTCCGGGATCTCGGCCCTGACCAGCCAGGTCAAGGAGTTGGCCGCCGCAGGCACGCAGCTCGGCCCGCTGCGCCAATCCCTGGAGGCGATGAGTGGCGGCAGTGGCCAGGCGGCGGCAGCGCTTGCGGACCTACGCGTGGCCAGCCGCGGGTTGGTCGGCGAACTGGGACTCGTCGGTGCGGCCAGCCGCGCGTCGGTGCTGGGCCTCGACCAGCTCGGGGTCGACTTCTCGGAACTCGCCGGGCTCTCGACCCGCCTCGGGCGGGCGATGGGGCAGGACGCGCTGACGTCCATCGACGACGTGACCAGCGGCTTCGGGCGCCAGTCGTCGCAGGTCCTCGACAACCTGGGCGTGGTCGTCAAGGCGGACGCGGCCTACGCGGCGATGGCCGAGACGCTGGGCGTGTCGGTCGATGCCCTCTCCGAGCACGACAAGAAGGTGGCGTGGACGACCGCCGCGCTCGAGGCGATGCGGGAGAAGGCCGCCGCGTTGGGGGAGGAATCGCTCACGCTGGCGGAGCAGTGGCAGCGGGTGACCGTGATGCTGACCGATGGCGGCGGCGGCCTCATGGCCTCGGCGAACGCCTCGGAGACCTTGTCCACGATCGTCGGCGCGCTCGTGGACAAGACGGCGGAACTGCTCTCCCAGTCGGGCGAACTGATCAGCCTCTACGCCGAGATCACGACTGGCAGTGAGGAGGCAGCGGAAGCCACGGAGTGGCTGGCGAGGACGTTGGCGTCGTTGGTCACCTGGACGCCCACCCTGCTGATCAAGGGCCTCGAAGGCGTCGCCGCGGTGTTCGAACGGATCGTCGCCGCGCGTCAGTGGATGGCCGGCACCCTCGGCGATGTGGACATCACGCTACCGGGACGTGACCGAACGCTCCTCGACCCGACCGCAGGGCAGGGCAGGCGTGCGCAGTCATGGCTGGACGAGGAGATTGCCCGACAGCAGCAGGCGTATGAGAAAGCCCAGGCGGACGCGCTGAAGAAGATCGCACAGGGCAGCACGACCGCAGGGACGGCGGCGAAGGCCCTCGCCACGGAACTCGACAAGATCACCGGGGCGGACCGCATCAAGGCTGCTGAGGCCCTCGCGCGCAACATCGATCGTGTCGGTGGGGCGAGCCAGGTCGGCGCGCACCACGTAAAGGCCTTCGCTGACCAGTTCGCGGCGGTGGCCGACCAGTCGAGTCTCGCGCGCCAGCAGCTGACGGCGCTTGCCAACACGCCCGCGTATCGCGAGCTGTTCGCGGCGAGCCTCAAGGGGCCTGCCCCGTGGAACACGCTGACGGCCTCGGTGCCGGGTGCCGACCTGACGCGCGCCTTCTCGGCGCCGACGCGGCCGACGCTCGCGAATCCTGCCCTGTGGAACGCGCCGGGCATGATCGGAGGGATCAGCGGGGCGATCGACACCACGCGCGCCATCTCGGACGCCGTCACCCGGGCCAGCGGGACGACGAAGGACTGGACCGAGGAGATCGACCGCACCGCCCGGGCCTTCGCGCAGTTGGCGCAGGTAGCCGGTGGCAGTCTCGACGGGGTCACGCGACAGCTCGGCACGGCGATCAACGCCATCAACGCCGCACACGAGATGTCGTCGCTGATCGGGGGCGGCACGCGGGGCGCGGCGGCCCTCGCCTCGTTCGGCATCGGGACGTCGCTCGGCAGCCTGACGAGCAACCGGTGGCTCGGCGGCGCGCTCGGCGGCGGCGGGGGCGTCGCGACGGCGGTGGCCCTCGGCGCGTCCGGCGCGACGCTGGGGATCTCGGGCGCGGTTGGGGCCGCGTCGGCGATCTACAGCGCGCAGCAGAACCGCCGCGCGCAGCAGGCCGCGCTGGCGCAGCAGCGCCAGGGCATCATCGCGTCGATGGGCGGCATCGAGGCCTTCCGTGGGGCCGTCGAGCGCGCGGGCTTCGAGTACGCGGGCTTCCTGCGGCTCTTCAACAGCGACACCCCCAGCAACTTCACCGTCGCGGTCAACCAGCTCAACGCGGCGCTGCAGCACCAGGAGTCGCGCGCGCAGGCGCTGAGCAAGGGCCTGCAGGAGGTCGCGCGCGTGCAGGGCGTGCTCTCGCAGCAGCAGCGGGCGCAGATCGTCACCACCGACCCGGCCGGCCCGGGCGCGGAGGCGGTCCTGGCCTTCGCGCAGCAGCAGCGCGATCAGGCGACCGCGGGGATCGCGCAGGCCATCGCGGCGATCGACGCCGCCACGGCCGGCGGCACCGAGCACATGGCCGACTTCGAGGCGAGCATCGGCGCGACGACCGCCTCGCTCGTCGTGCTCTTCGACACGGCGCTGCGCCAGGGCGAGTCCGCGATCACGGTGCTGCAGCGGCTGGCCGAGCCGATCCAGACGCTGCAGCGGCTGCTCGCCGCGGCGGGCCAGACGCCGGGCGCCGGCTTCGGGCAGCTCCAGGTGCTCACCGGGATCGCCACGGGCGAGCAGACGGGCCCGCTGGTGTCGCTGGCGCAAGGCCTCGGGCAGGCGCTCGCGGGGTTCGCCAACACCGGGCTACTCTCGCCGGATCTGTTCGCCGAGCTGGCCAACGGCATCGGCGAGGCGTACCGGCAGCTGGAGTTGTTCGGGCAGGGCGGCCTCGAGGCGGCGCGCCTGCTGCAGCCGTCCCTGCAGGCGATCTGGCAGATGATCCAGGACAACCCGGCGCTGGCCGACACGCTCGACGAGACGACGCGCGCGCTCCTGGACTTCGCTGAGAAGAGCGGGTTGATCGGCGAGGACTTCCGGCCCGCGATCGACCAGATGATCGACGCCTTGGAGGATCTGATCGCGACCTTGCGCGAGTGGATCGCCCTCGTCGCGAGCATGCCGGGGATGCCGGCCCCGGGGGCGCCCGGCGGTGAGCCCCCGTCGGCACCGGCGCCACCCGGAAGCCCGGGCGCGCCCGCGGGTGGGGGCGGCGACGACCTCCCCCGGTTGGCGGGCGGCGGCATCGTGACGCGGCCGACCCGCGCGCTGATCGGCGAGGCCGGACCTGAGGCCGTGATCCCCTTGTCCGGGTGGCGCGGCGCCCAGGCCGCGACCGAGCAGACCGTCCAGGTCCTGCTCGATGGGCGCCTCATCGCGGGGACCGTCGTGCAGCAGATGCCACGCCTGGTGCGCGTCTACACGGGGGCCGCCTGATGGCCATCGCCTTCACGATCGATGGCGTGGACCGCCGCCCGTTCCTGCGGGAGGGCTCGTTGTCGATCGACAAGCAGCTTGGCGTCGAGGTGTTGACGGCGCAGGTGGTCGATGCCCGCACGCCTGGCGCCGGCGCGGTGCGCCCGCCGCTGGGGGCCTTCGTGTACTGCCAGGACACAGGGACCCTCCTGTTCGGCGGGGAGATCATCGAGCGCAGCGAACAGACGGTGTGGGACGCGGACGGCGTGCCCCGGGCCACGATCACCTCCCTCACCGCCCGCTCGCTCGACACGCTGGCCGACCGCATCGTCGTCGACCACCTGACGGTCCCGTCGCAGGGGCTCTACGACACCGTCGCGCTGCTGCATGCCCAGTACCTGGCGCCACTGGGGGTCACGAACCTGACGCCGCTGACCGGCGGGCCGCTGCTGCCCCCGCTGACGTTCGACCATCAGACGCTGAGCGCCATCTTCCACCAGCTGGCCGATGGCCCCGGGTATCCGTGGCGGATCAACGGCGATCGGCAGTTCGCGTTCATCGCGCCCGGGTCGCTCGTGTGGACGGCGATCACCCCGGACACCGTGCTCGACGACGACGTCTTCCGCGTCGAGCAGTCGCGCGCGATCCGCGCCACCCGCCTGTTCCTGCAGACGGGCGGCACGGGGACCGTGTCGCATCAGGAGGGGCGCACGCTGAACGGCGTGCAGACGATCTTTCCGCTCAACGTCGAGCCGACCGAGCCGCCGACGATCGTCACCGAGAACGGTGTGGCGATGCCGATCGGCGGCGGGACGTGGAGCTACGACCCGGCGCGGAAGGCCGCGGTGCGCGCCACGCCCGGCACGGCCGGACACCTGGCCATGATCGGGCCGTACCCGGTGACGCTGCCGGCGTGGGTGCGCGTCTGGGACGCGAGCGCGCTGGCGCCCTCGGGCGCGTGGGTGCCCGCGGCGCTGGTGGACGGCATCCTCGAGGCCTCCGAGCACACCGACGTGGTGCAGGCCGCCTGGTGGGGCATGGCGGAACTGGCGCGCCGGCGCGCGGAGCCGCAGGTGCTGACGGTGCGCACGCGGCTGAAGGGGTACTACCCGCTCCAGCAGGTGCCGATCACGCACCCCGAGAGCGGGGTGACCGGGCCGTATCTGATCGAGGCGGTGCGCGTCGACGTGGTGGACGACGATCTCGTGTACTACACGCTGACCTGCGTCGAGGATGACGTCCTGCAGCGCGGGGCGGTCGACTACTTCAAGCGCCGGTCCGGGCGCACGGTCGGGGGCATCACGGTGGTGGGCCAGACCGGGAGCACGGGCGGGACGCCCGGCACGCCGCCGTCGACGGGCGGCGGCGGCGTCTTCACGCCGCTGTTCGCGGGCGGCGACAACGACCGCGGCCTGCGCTCCGCGACCTTCCGCGACATCCCGAACGCCGTGCCGCTGCTGCTCGGCGGCGCCGGTTGGCCCGCGTCGCTGCGGCTCCAGAGCTACGTGATGGTCGACACGGCGGGGCAGTCGGTGCGCCTGCGGATCCTGCAGGCCGGCGGCGGGGTGCTGGCCGGCCCGACGCCGCCGGCCACGTTCGCGAGCCATCCCACGATGGAGGCCCTCGCGCTGACCTTTGCCGCCCCGGCCACGCCGATCCGCGTGCTCGTGCAATACGAGGCGCCCGGCGCGGTGGGGGAGGCGTTCGTGGGCATGACGCAGATCGAGGCCGCATGAGGACACGACGGATGACACGGAGGCGACCGGTGACAGGGGTGACACGGGTGAGCGGGGTGACACGGGTGAGCGGGGTGACACGGGTGAGCGGGATGACACGGGTGAGCGGGGTGACACGGATGAGCGGGGTGACACGGATCGTCCGCGGGGCGCTGCTCTGCGGGCTCCTGGGCGTGGCGCCAGCGAGCGCGCAGACCGACTACAGCGTGGCGCTGCGGGTCGGCGGCGGTGCGGGCAGCGGCGCGCCGCAGGGCTCCTCGCTGCGCGTCACGGGCACGGGGCCGCGCACGGCGGGACAGCTCGTGCTGGGCGTCGACGCCAGTGGCAACGTCCTGAGCGGCGGGCTCGGCGTGGCGGACATCCCCGCGCCGTTCACCCGGCGCGATGTGGCCGAGACGATCGCGCAGCCGTGGACCTTCAGCGGCGGCCTCCTCTTCGCCGATGGCACGGCCGGCACGCCAGGCGCCCGCTGGGCGAGCGACACGACCACCGGCCTCTTCCGTCCCGGCGCCGGCATCCTCGGCCTCAGCACGGGCGGCACGGAGCGCGCACGGCTGTCATCGGCGGGGCTGTCGCTGAGCGTGCCGATCGGATCGCCGAGCGGCACCGTGGAGTTGCAGGCCGCGACGGACTTCGTGAATCCCGGCACGCCGATGCGGACGCAACTCGGGTGGCGCAATGCGGCCTACCTGTCGTTGCACGTCGGGGAACTCGTGGCCTCCAGCTTCATCGCCGACGAGACGATCGCGTACACGTACGGGAGTGGCATGTGGTCGCGCGGATCGACGTTGACCCGCGACCTCGGCCCCGCGAGCACGACGATGTACGTCACGGCGCCGATCTATCGGTATGCCGACTACATCGTCATGCGCGCGCTGAGCGCGACGGGGCTCCCGCAGTACGAGATCGTGCGCCACGCGCAGTTGGCGTGCGTCCCGCAGGGTGCCGGCGACTATGCCTGCGCCATCGACCGTAACCTCGACGGATCGGGGGCGAACACCTGGCTGGCAGGCACGGCGGCGATCAGCACCGATCGCATGGTCAATGTGTACAGCTACAGCCCGGTGAAGACGTCGTACTGGGGCAGCGTGCTCGGCGATCATCCGTTGCTCGCGCTGAACTTCGCGGCCTCGCCGTCGGTCGACCTCGCCGGCACGGGCGCGACGGCGACGCTCGGCAGCGGCGCCACCTTCGCGGCCGGGGCAGGCGGGGGCACGTCGTCACCGGGCCTCTTCTACCGGTCGGGCTCGGCCGGTGCGGTCTTCAGCGGCGTCCAGCCGGGCACGGCGCTCAACGGCGTGCGCGGCACGTGCGCGATCACGGTCGAGATGCTGGTCCGCATTCCTGACGGGGGCTTCAGCGGCACGCAGGCGTACGTCGTGACCAAGGGCACGCCGGGCACGCCGGGCAATCACTTCGCCGTGCTGCACCGTAGCACCGGCTCCTTCGCGCTCTTTGGCGCGCCCGGCGGCACGTGGCAGCAGCTGACGGGCGAGACGTCCGTGTTTACTACCGCGGCGTACGTGCATCTCGTGTTTGCCTGGAGCAACATCGACGGCGGGTATCGCTACGTCAACGGCGTGCAGGAGGGCGGCCGGTTGGCACCACCGGCCGGCGGCGTCTGCCTGCCGGCCAATCCCAGCGCCATCGAGGGGGCCGGGCAATGGGTGACAGGCGCGGGCTTCGGCCTCTCGGAGTTGGCGATCTATGGCTACCCCCTCTCGCAGCAGCAGGCGCGCGCGCACTACGAGGCGCGGGACGTCGGGCAGACGTCCCTGACGCACGGGCCGACGATCACGGGCGATGAGCGCACGTCGTGGAGCGACCCGTTCGCGATAGAGACGCGCTGGGCCCTCGGCCAGCTGCAGGGCCTCTACACCTACACGACGCCGACGATGGGGTTCGCGGCGGGTGATGCGGCGGCGACGTGGGTGGGTGCCGATGCGACGCACGGCTTCCGTGTGCTGCACGGCAGCACGGAGCGGTCGCGCTGGGCCACGGATGGATCCATCCTCCTCGGCTCGACCACAGGGAGCGTGCCGAACCTCCTCCTCACGGACACCAGTGTGACGCTCCGGCGCGGCACGACGCTCGGCCTGCAGCTCACGGCGCTCGGGCTGACGCTCCACGACGAGGGCGGCACGGTGCTGACCCGGGTGAGTTCGGGTCAGGTCACCGTGGGGCAGACGTCTGGCACGAACGCCAACGCGTTCATCACCGGGGGGCGCGTCGAGCTGCGTCGCGGCACGACCGTGGGCCTGCTGTTGTCCTCGGCCGGCCTGGAGATCAACGACCTCGGCGGCGTCCGGCGCGTGCGCGTGGACTCGACCGACGGGGTGACCGTTGGTCGGCAGACCACCACGGGCGACGCGTTCGTGTCGGTGCGCGCGGGCGATATCCGCCTGTGCGGGTTCAACGTCGCGTGCACGCTGACGCTCGACGGCGCGAGCGGGACCATCACCTCGTCCGGAAGCCTCGCGATCAACGGGACCGCCACGATCGGGTCAGGGGTCACGGTGGGGACCGCGGGCTTCCTGCGGTCCGGACAGACGGCATATGCGACCGGCACGGGCTATTGGCTCGAGTTCAACGCGGGGACGCCTCGGCTCAGTCTCGGCTCGCCGAGCAAGTACCTGCGCTGGACCGGCGCCGAGCTGCAGGTGCAGACCAATGGCCTGACGATCTCCGACACCGGCCTGACCTCGAATCAGGTCGAGATCAATCACAGCGGCGTGCACATCGGCAACGCCTTCGGGGCGTTCTCGATCGCCGGCCGGTCCATCTCCTGGGACGGGAGCGGCGGCTACTTCGAATTCAACGGCGGGCTCGCGTCGGCCGGCGGCATCTCGGCGGGCGGCAGCATCACGGCGAACGGGGACATTGGCAGCAACGTGGGGAGCGCCTCGTTCTTCATGCGCGGGTTGGTCGGGCAGAGTCGCACGGCCATCGTGCGTGACCCGGCCGGCACGGGGTTCTGCACGCTCATCTTCACTGGCGGGATCCTGACGGGGGGCTCATGCTGACGCTGCGAGTGGTGCTCGCGCTGCTGATCGTGTCCACGCCGGTGCGCGCGCAAGATCCCGCGGCGCCGCCGCCCGAGCCTGCGCCCGCAGCGGCCCCTGGACCGACCCCGCCGGAGCTGCCGACCGAACTCCGGCTCGCGCGCGAGAACCTGCTGCTGACCGCCCGCGTGAACGAACTGGAGACGCAGGTGGCGCAGCTGCGCGCGCAGCTCGTCAACGCCCAGATCGCGCAGCAGGTGCCGGCGCTGATCGAGCGGCTGCAGGCCGCGGCGCCGGCGTGGGACGTGGACCCGCAGACGCTGGACCTCGTGCCGCGCGCGGCCCCCGTCGATCCCGCGGCGCCGCCGCCCTCCCCGCCACCCTAGCGGTCTCGGCGCCGATGCTTCTGCTTCACTGAACGAGAACGGCACACCCCAGGGCCCCAGCGAGAGGACACCGCATGAAGACGTGGGCTGACCACGAAGTCGACACCATCCACACGATCATCCAGGAAG
>CAYMAG010000135.1:0-11418 GCA_964388335.1 uncultured Vicinamibacteraceae bacterium
TACTCACCCTCGATGAGCGCGGGGTTGCCGACGTCGGTGTTGCCGCCGAACTGCGACTCGCTGTACTTGCCGGCGTACCAGGCGTACGTCGTCTGGACGACGTACCGGCCGTCGCCCTTGAGATCGTAGGTGGCCGCCAGTCGCGGCACCCAGGTGTCGGTGTTCACCGGCACGATGCCGCCCGTCGCGTTCCCCCGTACACGCTCGTAGCGGGTGCCGACGTCGAACGAGAGATTCGAGGAGGCGCGCCAGGTGTCCTGCAGGTAGAGCGACGTCGTCCGGATGTCGAGTGTGGCGCCACGCGTCGCAAGCCAGTTCTCGTTGAGCGCCGCGCCCTGCTCGAAGAGCGGGATGAAACGGCCCGCCGCATCGTACACCGGCGCGCCCGACGCGTCCTGCAGGTAGTCGGCGATGATCACGTACCCGGTCGAACTCTGCGAGTTGCCACCCGTCCGGTTGCTGTTGAAGACTTCGAAGCCGCCCTTGACGTCGTGGCTGCCCAGACTGCCCGTCGTGAGGAAGTACGACAGGCTGCCGGCGACCTGGTAATTGTCGCGGTCCTCGGGGTCGGTCGCGTCGAAGTAGTTGCCGTTGTAGTGCACCAGCTGCGACAGGCCGATGATCGGTGAGTCGTTCAGGTTCTGCGACGTGCCACCTGCCCCGCGGAAGCCGAAGCGCTTCTGCGAGTAGCGGAGGTCAGCGAAGAGGCGGGGCGACAGCACGCCACGGTAGTTCGCCACGAAGCGGTCGTTCGGAAACGACGGGCTCTCGGCGACGTTCGGATCGATGGTGAAGTTGAACGGGACGCGCGTGGCGTCCGTGCCGTTGTTCATGTAGCTGCCGCTGATCGTGTGGTCGTTGGCAACCGTGCCGGTCAGTTTGATCTCACCGCGCTTGTTGGTGTTCGTGGACGTGAACGACGCACCCGACTGTGGCAGCGGCGCGGTGTTGGTCGTCTCGGCAAAACGGCCGGCCCCGAAGAACCAGAGCTTCGAGCGTAGGACGGGACCGCCGAACGTGCCCTCGTACGACTGGTTCAGCTTGTCCGACTTAGTGATGTTGCGCTCCTCCTCGAACGGCGACAGCTCCTGCCAGTCGTCGTTGGTGAAGTTGCTGCGGAACGTTCCCGAGAAGAGATCGCCCCCGCTCTTGGTGACGACATTGATGACGCCGCCCGAGAAGCGGCCGTACTCGGCCGAGATGCCCGAGCTCAGCACCTGTGTCTCTTCGATGGCGTCCTCGATGAAGAGGTTGTTGGCCGTACCGAAGAGGTTGTCGTTCACGTCGACACCGTCAATCAGGAACACGTTGTCATACGCGAATGCGCCGTTGATGGTGATCTGGTTGGCGTTCGGCGTGTTGGTGGTCAGGGCCGGCGACAGCTGCGCGATGCCCTGGGGCGTGCGTCCGGCCGGCAGCGTCTGCACTTCCATGTACTTGAAGTTGGCCGTGCCCGCGGTACTGGTGACGATCGACTCGATCGGGTTGGCCGTCACACTCACGGTCTCGGTCAGACCGCCCACGGCGAGCGTGGCGTTGACGAGCGAAGGCGACCCGACGGCGACCATCGTCCGCTCCGTCTTCGTCGTGAAGCCCGACAACTCGAAGGCCACCTCGTACTCACCGCCCGGCAGGCCCCGCAGCACGTAGACGCCGTTGTCGTCGGTCACCGTGGTTCGCGTGCCTTGAAGGGCAGGCGAGGTCACCGATACCGTCACGCCTGGCAGCACGAGGCCGTCCGTGTCGCGTGCGGTTCCCTGCAGCGTACCGGTCTGTACACCCTGAGCGGACGCGAACGTCGCCGACAGAGTGATGGCCAGCAAGCCCAGGCATACCCTGGTCCAGCTATTCATGATGGTCCTCTTTTCTCTGTAAGAAGTGCGCAACTGCAACATCCGTCACGTCTTCAGAGCGAATGGCATGCCAGATGACACCAATTCGTCACACGGACGTAAGTGTGTCGCAACACACCATTTGCGGCGCTTCTCACATGATTAGCTGAGCTAAAGCGACACTTACTGATCCATCGTGATGGATCGAGTCACCGGCAGGAAGTACGAAACCATGGATGCAGGCGCGACCTGGCACCTCGCGTCTGCAGCGCCAGACCTGACCCCACCTTCACTGCGCGCGGCGCAGGCGGAGGGGGGTGAGGGCGCCCAGGCGGGCGCGCAGCTTCGCCCATCGCTCGGTCTGGGCGATGTCGTCGAAGACCGAGTACGCGACTGGCGTCACGAGCAATGTCAGCAGCAGCGACATCGTCTGCCCGCCGATGACCACCACCGCGATGGTCCGGCGCTCTTCGGCGCCCGGTCCGGTGCCGAGGGCGAGCGGCAGCATCCCCCCGACCAGCGCAAGCGTGGTCATGAGGATGGGCCGCAGGCGGTCGCGGTTGCCCTGCATGATCGCCTCGGCGCGCGGCAGGCCCTTCTCGCGCAGGTTGTTCATGTGGTCGATCTGCAGGATCGAGTTCTTCTTGACCACGCCGAACAGCACGAGCAGACCCAGGGCCGAGAAGAGGTTCAGCGTGTTGCCGGTGAGATACAGCGACAGCAGGGCGAACGGCACGGCCAGCGGCAGCGACAGCAGGATGGTGAACGGATGAATCGTGCTTTCGAACTGCGCCGCCAGGATCATGTACATGAAGATGACCGACAGCAGAAAGGCCCAGAGGAACTCGGTGAACGTCCGTTCCAGCTCACGGCCCTTGCCGGCAATCGTCACGCTGTAGCCTGCCGGCATGTTCATGTCGGCGGCCGCCGCACGCAAGGCGTCCATGCGGTCCTGCTGGCCATAGCCGGGCGCCACGTAGGCGCGAAGTCGTGCGTCACGCTGCCGGTCGAGCCTGTCGATGCGTGACGGGCTCTGCGACGACTCGATACTGACGAGGTTGTCGAGGCGCACCAGCCTCCCGTCACGCGAAGGCACCAGCAGGCGGCCGATGGTCGCCACGTCCTGCCGGTCCGCCTCGGTGAGACGAATCTGCACGTCGTAGTCGTCGTTGACCACGGCATCCCTGTAACGCGTCACCTCGTCGTCGCCGCCGACCAGCAGACGCAGCGCGTTGGCCACGTCCTGTGTGTCGACGTCGAGGTCGGCTGCCCGAGCGCGGTCGATGCGCACCTGCAACTCCGGCTTGTCGAGCTTGAGCGACGTGTCGGCGTCGATGATGCCCATCGACAACGATTTCTCGCGCAACTCCTCTGTGAATCGTGCGAGATCCTCGAGCACCGGCCCCTGCACCGACAGGTCGATGTCGAACGGTCCGCCGCCGAAGTTGAATGTCTGGATGTTGCGCGGGCCACCACGCAGGTCGGGATACTGGCGGATGATCGCCCGCACCTGCCCCATCACGTCACGCTGCGAGTAGTTGCCCTCGAAGGCCTTCCACGGCCGCAGCCTGATCGTCTCGTTGAACAGCCGGCCAAACGAGAACACCCGCTCTTCGTGCGGCGCGATCCGCACGTACATGCGCCCCGAGTTGACGGATCCCAGGAACGACCCGCCGATGGTGGTCAGCGCGGTACGCACGGACGGCAACGCGCGAATCTGCGACTCGATGCGACGCATCGCATCATCCATGGCCGCGAGACTGGTGCCCTCGCCGGCGTTGATCTGCACTTCGAACTCGGCCTCGTCGACGTTGCTCGGCACGTACTCCTGCCGCACCAGGCCGTACAACGGAATGGCCGAGAGCGCCACGAGCAGGCCCAGCGCCAGCACGACGCCGCGATGCGCCATCGACCAGCCGAGCGCCCGGCTGTAGAAGGCGTCGATGTGCCGGTAGAATCCCTTGCGCGACGAAGCGCCGTGACTGTCCTTGTGCTTCGCGACCTCGCCCCGCAGCAGACGGGCACTCATCATCGGCGTCAAGGTGAAGCTCACGAGCAGACTCACCAGGATGGCCACCGCCGACGTGATGCCGAACTGGTACAGGAAGCGTCCCGAGATGCTCGACATGAACGACACGGGGATGAAAATGATCGCCAGGCTCAGCGTGGTCGCCATCACCGGCAATGCGATCTCCTCCGTGGCCGCCTTCGCCGCCGCGAAGCTGTCGATCTTCTTCTCTTCGACCCAGCGGAAGATGTTCTCGAGCACGACGATGGCATCGTCAATCACGATGCCCACCATCAACACCAGGGCGAGCATCGTGACGCTGTTGAGCGTGAAGTCGAGCGCCTGCATGACGCCGAACGTCGAGATCACAGACGCCGGGATGGCCACGCCGGCGATCACGGTGGACCGCCAGCTGCGCATGAAGGCCATGACGACGAGGCAGGCGAGAATGCTGCCGAGCACGAGGTGCACGTTGATCTCGTGCAGCGCGTTGTAGATGTAGCGCGACTGGTCCTGAATGACCTCGAGCTGCACGTCGGCCGGCAACAGCGCCGTGACACGCGGGATAGCCGCCTTCACGCCTTCGATGACCGCCACGGTATTCGCGCCCGACTGCCGGCGCACCTCCATGACGACCGTGGGACGGCCGTCCAGGCGCGCGAGGCTGCGCTGCTCCTTCGTGCCGTCTTCCACGCGGCCGACATCACTGATCCGCAGCGGGACGCCGTTGCGGTTGGTGATCATGAGGTTGGCGAAGTCGCGGGGATCTTCGACGCGCCCCATCGTGCGGAGGGTCTGCTCCCTGGTGAGCGTCGTGACGTTGCCGCCCGGCAGGTCCGCGTTCTGGCGAATCAGCGCATCGCGCACGCTGGCCACCGGAATGCCGTAGGACGCCAGCCGGTTGGCGTCGAGCCAGATGCTGATGGCCCGTTCCTGTCCCCCGACGATCAGGACCTCCCCCACGCCGAGCGACCGCTCGAACTGGACCTTCGCCACCTTGTCGGCCAGTTCCGTCAACTCGCGCACGGAGCGGTTGCCCGACAGCGCAATGCTCATGACGGGCGCCGAGTCGTTGTCGAACTTCGCGATGACCGGCGGGCGGGCGTCGCGGGGCAGACGGCTGAGCACTGTGGCCACACGGTCGCGGACGTCCTGCGCCGCGACGTCGATGTCACGCGTCAGATTGAAGCCCACGAGAATCAGCGACACGCCGGGGCCGGAGATCGACCGCAGTTCGTCGATGCCTTCGACCGTGTTGATGACCTCTTCGAGGCGCTGCGAGATGAGCACCTCGACCTCTTCGGGCGAGGCCCCCGGCAGCACGGTGCTGACCCGCACCGTGGGCAGATCGACCGACGGGAAGCGGTCGACCCCGAGGTTCAGGTAAGCCGCGGCGCCCACCACGACCAGCGACAGCACGATCATGCTGGCGAAGACGGGGCGGCGGATGCAGATGGCTGCGAGGGTGTGCATGGCGCGTCGCCCTGCTACGGCGTGATGCGAACGGCTTCCCCGTCCACGAGGTTACCGGGTTCCCGGATGACCGGCGTGCCGGCGTCGAGGCCGCCGAGTACTTCGACGCGTCCCGACTCGCGGCGTCCCAGCGTCACGCGACGCTCGACGACCTTGCCATCCACCACCGTGAACACCTTGTCGACACCCGCGAAGGTCACAATCGACGTCAGTGGCACCACGATGGCCGGAACGCTGGCGGCGACCACGATCTCCGCCGTGGCGAACGACCCCGGCCGGATGCGGGCGTCCTGGTTGGCGACTTCCGCCTCGACCCGCAACGACCGGCTCGTCTCGTCGATCGCCGGGCTGACGCGGACGACGCGTCCGGCATAGACCACGGCGTCGCCCTCGAGATGGACCCGCACGTCCTGCCCCACGCGTACCTCCATCGCCTCGCGCTCGGGGACGTCGGCCTGCAGGCGCAGGGGATGCATGCGTACCAGCGTGACGATGGGGACACCGCCCGCGACGAACTGTCCGAGCGAGGCCTGACGGTCGCGAATCATGCCGGAGAACGGCGCAACGAGCACGGTGTCGGTCAGATCCTGCTCGGCCAGGGCGAGTTCTGACTTTCGTTGCGCAAGCAGGGCTTGCCGATTGCGGACTTCCTCCAGGGCGTCCTGGTGGCGGCTGTCGGCGACCTTGAGCGCCGCGTCGGCGGCGTCGAGTTCCGACTTCGCCGAGATGCCCCGTTGCACGAACGTCGCCAGCCGGTCATAGGTCAGCCTGGCGTCGTCCAGCACCGCCTTCGCCTGCCGGACGATCGCGGTCGCGTCCGGATCGACGTCTTCGCTATCGCCCTCGGGAGGCAGGCCGAGGCGTGCGCGCGCCTGCTGCAGGCCCGACTCGGCCTGGCGGACGCGCAACTCGTAGTCCACCGGGAGGAGCCGCGCGAGTCGCTGTCCGGCCTGCACGCGACTCCCGAGGTCGACATCCAGCGTGTCGATGCGCCCGGGCACCTTGAATCCGAGCGACACCTGGTCCTGCGCGGCCAGCGTCCCCGTGACCGCGACGACCCGCTGCAGCCGCTCTTCGGTGGCCTGCGCCACCACGACATCGCGGGGCTCGGCCGGGCCGGCCGCAGCCGTCGCCGACGTGCTGGGGCCCGCTCCCCCGCAACCGGCGGCCAGGACGAACACACAGCAGAGCGCAACGAGATGGGACGACGGGAACGGGGGGCGAAGCAGGCGCATGTGACCAGTCAAGAGTACGACGACGCGAGGGGCGGCGCTTACGCGGGCGCCGAAGACGGATAGACTACATGACGGCATGCATCCCTGGCACGACATCTACGTCGACGATCATCTCATCGCCAAGAACTTCCCCGTGGTCATCGAAGTGCCCATGGGCAGCAAGAACAAGTACGAACTCGACAAGGAATCAGGCCTGATGCGTCTCGACCGCGTGCTCTACAGCGCGGTCTACTACCCGGCCAACTACGGGTTCGTCCCGCGATCGTACTGCGACGACGGCGACCCGCTCGACGCCCTGGTCCTCGGTCAGGAGCCCGTCCATCCGATGACCGTGGTGCTGGCCCGGGCCATCGGCGTCATGCGGATGCGCGACGAGAAGGGCATCGACGACAAGATCATCGCCGTGAGCGTCAGCGATCCGGCCTTCAGCGACTACGACGAGCACCACGAGCTGCCGGGCCACACGCTGCGCGAAATCAGGCGTTTCTTCGAAGACTACAAGACGCTCGAGAACAAGCAGGTCGAGGTCACCGACTTCCTCGGCCCCGAAGACGCGCTGCGCATCCTCAAGGAGTCGCTCGACCTCTACCGTCAGCTCCGGAGGGGCGAGCTTTACGGGAAGTAAGGTGACATGCTCGAAGAGTTCTTCAAGGGGTACCCCGCCGGCACCGGCGAATTCGTCGCGCTGACCGCGGCCCTGTCGGGCGCCTATCTGGTGGCCGAGGTGTCCACCAGGCTGGTCAAGCGCTTCGTCGGTGGATTCGGCGCCGGCGACGTGCCGGCACGCGCCTCGCTCCGGAGTACCCTTCGGCTCGTCCGCGTCAGCATTTTCCTCCTCACCGCCGTCCTGCTGGTGTTCCCCGCGCTGCGCGCCGTGGGCATGACCACCGATGTCGGTCTCAGCCCGGAAGCCCTCGGGCGATGGGCGGCGCAGTCGGGACTTCGCGTGGGCCTCATCGTCCTGATGGCGTGGCTCATCACCCATGTCGCAGGGCTGGTGGCGGCGCGGCTCGAAGCCGGCCTGGACGACGCCACCACCGTGGACGTGATTGAACGCGCCAAGCGCGCGCGCACGATCGGCGATCTGCTGTACAACGCCGTCTTCGTGCTGGTCTCGCTGGTCGCCACGCTCATGGTGCTGCGCGAACTCGGCCTCGACGTCACGCCCATCCTCGCCGGCGCGGGCATCGTCGGGCTGGCCGTCGGCTTCGGGGCGCAGTCGCTCGTCAAGGACGTCATCAGCGGGTTCTTCATCATCCTCGAGAACCAGGTGCGCGTGGGCGACGTGGCCAACATCGACGGCACCGGCGGCGCCGTGGAACGCATCACGCTGCGGGTCATCATCCTGCGCGACATGGCAGGAACGGTCCACGTCATCCCGAACGGCAGTATCCAGCGCCTCTCGAATCTGACGAAGGACTTCGCGTACTACGTCGTGGACATCGGCGTCGCCTACAAGGAGGACACCGACGTCGTCGTCGAGGTGATGAAGAAGGTCGCCGACGACATGCTCGGGGACGCGCGGTATGCGACCTCCATGCTCAGCGCGCTCGAGGTCATCGGCGTGAACCGCTTCGGCGAGTCGTCGGTCGAGATCAGGGTACGTATCAAGACGATTCCCCTCAAGCAATGGGAAGTCGGTCGCGAGTTCCTGCGGCGTGTGAAGAAGGCGTTCGACGCGCACGGCATCGAGATTCCGTTCCCGTACCGCACGCTGGTCCTCCCGGCGGGCATGCGGATCGCGTCCGATGACGCGGCCACTCCCCCGGAGCCGGCGGCCGCGCGGACGACCACGACGCCGCCCGGGGCACACGCGTAAGCGTCTACTCACCGCATGCGCGCGGCGTTCGCTCTCGCCATCGGCCTGGGTGCCCTCCTCCTCTTCCAGGTGCAGTTCGTGCTGGGCAAGCAGGTGCTGCCCTGGTTCGGCGGTGTACCGTCGGTGTGGTCGACGTGTCTGGTGTTCTTCCAGACGCTGCTGCTCGGCGGGTACGCCTACGCGCATGGCCTGACGCGGCTCCCCGTGGGGCGCCAGATGCGCGTGCACGTCGCGCTCGTCGCGCTGGGCGGTCTGGTGCTGGTGGTGCGGATCGGCGGCTGGCCGAGCCCGATCACGCCGGACGACGCCTGGCGTCCCACGCCGGATGGTTCCCCGGTGCGGCAGATTCTGTGGCTGCTGACCGTGGCGGTGGGCCTGCCCTACTTCCTGCTCGCGTCCACCGGTCCGCTGCTGCAGCGCTGGTGGGCGGCTGTGTGGCCGGATCGGTCACCGTATCGCCTGTACGCGCTGTCGAACCTCGGGTCGCTGGCGGGGCTGCTGACGTATCCGTTCCTCGTCGAGCGCTGGCTCGCCGTACCGCAGCAGGGGTGGCTCTGGAGCGGGCTCTTCATCGCGTATGGCGGGGCGCTGCTCGCGGCGACGGTCGAGTTCGGCCGACATGGGGCCGCCGAGACGCAGTTGCGGACCTCGTCTGCCGGCGTCCCGGCGCCGCCGCTCGGCGAGCAACTGCTGTGGGCCTGGCTGGCCGCGGCCGCGGCGTCCCTGCTGCAGTCCACGACAGCCTGGCTGACGATCGACGTGGCGGCCGTCCCGATGCTCTGGATGGCACCACTTGCCGTGTACCTGCTCAGCTTCATCGTGGCGTTCGAGTACCCGCGGGCCTACCATCGCCTCACCTGGACGCTGCTGCTGCTCCTGTCGCTGGCCGGGGCGATTGCCGCGGCGCAGGCCGATACCGACTGGAGTCCGCCACGGCACATGCTGGCCGGACTGTCTGCCCTGCTCGCCGCCTGCATGTTCTGTCACGGCGAACTCGGCACACGCGCACCGGCACCGGTGTATCTCACGCGCTTCTATCTGATCGTGGCCGCGGGAGGTGCCGCCGGCAGCGCGGCGACCGCCCTGTTGCCGCCGCTCCTGTCGACATGGGTCGTGGAGTACCCCGCGTCGCTGCTGGCCGTCGCGCTGGCGGCGTTCGCGGTCTACGCGACGCAGCACGGTGAGGCGAGCGACGGCGGCGGGCGCGCGCCGGGCGTCTCGCGCCTGACGTGGTGGAGCCGGATCATCGCCGTCGCCCTGATCCCGACCATGGTCGGGATCGCCCGGCTGGCGATCCTGATGGGGCAGGACCAGCAGTCGTCGGTCATCGTCTCGTCGCGCAACTTCTTCGGCTGGATTCGCGTGCGCGAGTCCGAGGCGCCTGGCGGGGGCCGGTATCGCCGGCTCCTGCACGGCAACACGGTGCATGGCAACCAGTTTCTCGAGCCGCCGCGCGACCGGCAGCCCACCACGTACTACACGAGCGGCAGCGGTGTGGGGCAGGCCGTGCAGTGGCTGCGTGAGCGGGACGGCGCGAGTCCGCTGCGCGTGGGCGTGGCGGGACTCGGCACGGGCACCATGGCGGCGTACGCGCAGCCGGGCGACGTGTTCCGCGTCTACGAGATCGATCCGCAGGTCATCGCGTTGTCGACGCCGCCGACAGGCGGTGCCCCGGTGTTCCGGTATGTCGCGCAGGCCGAGGGTGAGGTGACCATCGTGCCGGGCGACGTGCGTCTGAGCCTGGAGCGCGAAGCGCCCAACGACTTCGACCTGCTCGTGCTCGACGCCTTCAGCAGCGACGCCGTGCCGGGGCACCTGCTGACGGTCGAAGCGTTCGACGTGTACGCGCGCCACCTGCGTGACGCGCGCAGTCTGCTGGCAGTCCACGTGTCGAATCGCTTCCTGGATCTGCGTGGCATCGTGCGGACGGCCGGCGTCGAGACCGGGTTCGCGTCGGTCGTGGTGTCGCACTATCCGGATGGCGACGGCGAGGAGTCGACCACGTGGGTGATCCTGTCGCGCCAGCGTGAGGAACTCGAGGCGTTCGGCGACCCGGACGAAGCGGACGCCGAACCCTGGGTGCGCCCATGGACGGACGCGTGGAGCAACCTGTTCGACGTGATCGAGAAGTAGTGGGGGCAGTGGGGTCGGGTCCCGTTCGGTCGCCCCGCTATACTGAACGGCGAACGCGCCCCCGCAGCCGCCCATCTCCGCGCCATCGCCGACCATGACCGACGCCACCGCACAAGCACTCGTCGTCCCGGAGACCCTGGAGGGCTGGAGCCTGCTCCATCAGTTCTTCCGGGTCGAGTGGTCCGCCCTCGCCGACATGTCTGACGATGACCGGCGCCTGGCCGCGGACGACCTGTCGACCTGGCTCGCGACGTGGTCCGGCGGCGACCGGGGGTCGTCCATCCCGGTGGCCATGCTCGGGCACAAGTCCGATCTCCTGCTGGTGCACGCGCGGCGCTCGTTCGACGATCTGCTGCAGGCGCAGCTGGACGTGTCGAGGCTGGCCATCGCCGGGTTGCTCGAGGCGACGACGTCGTACGTGTCGGTCGTGGAACTCGGGATGTACGACATGACCGTGAAGATCCACGAGCAGCTGGTGGCGCAGGGCCATCAGCCGGGTACCGACGAGTACGTCGATGCCAAGGCCGAACTCATGCGCGCGCAGGCCGGGCGCGTGAGCGGTCGACTCTTCACGCCGTTCCCGAGGCGCCGCTACGTCTGCTTCTATCCGATGGACAAGCGCCGGGGCGAGGCCAAGAACTGGTATCGCGTCCCGTTCGAACAGCGGACGCTGATGATGCGCGAGCACGGGATGATCGGCCGCAGCTACGCGGGGACCGTCACGCAGATCATCTCGGGGTCCATTGGATTCGACGACTGGGAATGGGGGGTGGATCTCTTCGCGGACGACCCGGTGGTGTTCAAGAAGCTGATCTACGAGATGCGATTCGACGAGGCGAGCGCGGACTACGGGGAGTTCGGGCCGTTCTACGTGGGCATGCAGTTCACGGCGTCAGAGGTGGACGTCTGGCTGGAGGG
>CAYMAG010000136.1:0-6137 GCA_964388335.1 uncultured Vicinamibacteraceae bacterium
CTTCCTTCCCTCCTTCCCTCCTTCCCTCCTTCCTTCCTTGGTTCCTTGGTTCCTTGGTTCCTTAGTTCCTTGGTTCCTTAGTTCCTTCGTTCCTCAGTTCCTTCGCTCCTCCCTTCCTTTCCTCCTTCATTCCTGCAACCCTTCCTCCCATGCCTCTCGACGAATACCGGAAGAAGCGCAACTTCACCTCCACGCCTGAGCCGAAGGGCGACGAGACCGTCGCCGCCTCGCGCGCGCGCCGGTCTGCCGGCTATTTCTGCGTGCAGAAACACCTCGCGACGGCGTTGCACTACGACTTCCGCCTCGAGCACAACGGCGTGCTGCTGTCGTGGGCCGTGCCGAAGGGGCCGTCGCTCGACCCGTCGGTCAAGCGACTGGCGATGCAGACGGAAGACCATCCCATCGAGTACGGCGATTTCGAAGGCGTGATTCCGGAGGGCTACGGCGCCGGCGTGGTGATGCTGTGGGACTACGGCACGTGGACGCCGGAGAGTGACGACGTCGCGGCCGCGCTGGCGAAGGGCGACCTGAAGATGACGCTCGACGGCTTCAAGCTGAAGGGCTCGTGGGTGCTCGTCCGCACGCGGGGCTGGGGCCAGTCGAAGGGGCGAGACGACGGGCGGTCGTGGCTGCTGATCAAGCACAGGGACGAGTGGGCCGGCGCGCTCGACATTGCCGAGTTCGCGCCGAAGAGCGTCAAGAGTGGCGGCACGTTCCGCGAGATTCTCGCGCAGGACGCGCCCGATGTCTGGCTGAGCAATCGCGGCGCTACCGGCGAGGCGTCGATGGAGACGCTCGCCGCCGTGCTGAGCAAGCTGGATGCGATCGAGCCGATAGAAACAGGGCAGGAACGAAGGAGGGAAGGAACGAAGGAACGAAGGAGGGCAGGAACGAAGGAGCGAAGGAGGGAAGGAACGAAGGAACGAAGGAGGGGAGGAACGAAGGAACGAAGGAGGGGAGGAACGAAGGAACGAAGGAGGGAAGGAACGAAGGAGCGAAGGAGGGAAGGAACCGAGGAACGAAGGATGGAGGGACGAGGGACGGAAGGAGGGAGGGAGGGGAAAGGGGGAGAGGGGAAAGGGGAGAGGGGAGAGGAAAGAGGGGAAAGGGGAGGGGAGAGGGGGACGAAGGCGAAGAGCAGGGCGGCGAAGAAGCGCTAGCGCGCTTCGATGTCCAACGCCTCCAGAATGGAGCCGCCGCCGTTCACGACCACCTGCCACGCCAGGTAGTCGGACCCACGAGCGGAGGAAGCGACGGCGAGGGGCGAGGGCGGACGTGCCGGGGTCGACGACGGGCCGACCCATCCAGCGCGAAGCGGGTCCGGGCTGCGCGGCGCGAATGGCCTGTTGCGCGTCACCAGGAACGGGCCGGCGTGACTGGCGTCGGCCCGAACAGTCGCGCTAGCATGTGTCCCTTCAGATGTACTACTTCTTCTTCAGCTACTCGCGAAGCGACAACACCGAGTATCTGCGCACCTTCTACAACGATCTCGACGAGGCCGTTCGGGACAAGGTGGGCGGGGCGGACGTCAGCTTTTTCGATCAGTCCGGGAACGAGCCTGGCGACTTCTGGGAACGCAATCTGGAGAAGGCGCTGGCGCGCGCGCGGGTGTTCGTGGCCGTCGCCACGGCGGACTACGTGAAGAAGCCGTACTGCGGGAAAGAGTGGGCCGCATTCCAGGAGCGCATCGCGCAGTACCACGGCGGTGAGAAGCTGCTGCAGGAGCCTCCTCTCGCCATCCCAATCCTGTGGGTGCCCCCGAAGGAGGAAGTGGCCCCGTTCCCCGACGCGATCAGGAAGCGTCACTTCCACGTGGCCGATCCGGCGTCGATTCCGAATACGAAAGGGATCGCCTACCTGACGAAGCTCAAGGGGCACTTCAAGAAGGAGTACCTGGACCTGCTGGACGGCCTGGCCGATCGCATCGTCGATCTCGCACACGCGCACAAGGCGATCGACAACTACGCCGACGTCCCGAAGCTGGCCGGGCTGCAGTCGCCGTTCCTCGCGCCCGGCGCGAACGAGGGCGCTGGCGACCAGCCGGCGCGGCGAACGAGCGGTGGGCCGCGGCACGTCCACTTCGTCTATTGCGCGTTGGCCCCTCACGAGGCGAAGCAGGCCGGACGCAAGGTGCTCGACCCCTACGGCGAGAACGGCGGGGCGGAATGGCAGCCGTTCTATCCGGAGGAGCGCAGTGTCGGCGCGATCGCACCCCAGGTCGCCGGTTCGGACGAGATCGGGATGATTCCGCACGAGCTACCCCTCTCCACGGATCTGGAGAACCAGGTGCGTCACTACGAAGAGAAGCGGCAACTCGTCGTCCTGCTGCTGGACGGATGGACGGTGCAGCTGCAGAAGTACCGTGAGGCGCTGCGTCGGCTCGACCAGCAGAACTATATCAACTGCAGCATCCTCATCCCGGTGAACCCGGTCGACGCAGAGGCGTCGCAGCCAGCCCTGCCGCTCGACCAGACCGTTCGAGAGACGCTGTACCACCGCTTCAAGACGGCGGGCGACCTCTTCCTCCGGCCTGAGATCCGCGATCTGCCGACCTTGCGGCAGCAGATCGGCGACGTGCTGATTCGGCTGCGCGCCGAGGTGATCAACCGTACGCATCCCCCGGCTGCCGATCTACCCGCCGGCGGGACCCGGCCGACGGTGACGGGACCAGGGGGCGACGCATGAGCGGCCCCTCGAACCAGAGCAACGGCCGCGTCACGACCTTCTACTCCTATAAGGGCGGCACCGGCCGGTCGATGCTGCTCGCCAATGTTGGCTGGGCCCTCGCGTCGGCCGGCCGCCGTGTCCTCATGGTGGACTGGGACCTCGAGGCTCCCGGCCTGCATCGCTACTTCGCGCCGTTCCTGATTGATCCCGATCTCACCGACACGGACGGGCTGATCGACCTCGTGATCGACTACGCCTCCGCGGCGGTGGAGCCCAGGCCGGATCGCGGCACGGACTGGTATCGCGAGTACGCGGACATCCGGAAGTACGCCGTCAGCGTGGACTGGCAATTCCCGGACGGGGGGTCGCTGACGCTCGTCCCGGCGGGACGCCAGGGGCCGACGTACGCGACGCGCACGAACACGTTCAACTGGCAGCATTTCTACGAGAACCTCGGGGGCTACGGCTTCATGGACGCGGTCCGGGAGAACATGTCCAGCGGGTTCTCGGAGGTTCTCATCGACAGCCGCACCGGGGTGAGCGACACGTCGGGGATCAGCACCGTCCAGATGCCCGATCAGTTGGTCGCCTGCTTCACGCTGAACAACCAGAGCATCGAAGGGGCGGCCGCGGTCGCGCGTTCGGTGCTCTCGCAGCGCGCCGATGGTTTCAAGGTGTTCCCCGTGCCGATGCGCCTCGACAACAGCGAGGCCGAACGCCTGCGCGAGCGCTGGCTGCGCGCACGCGCGCGCTTTGCCGAGCTCCAGCACGAGACGTCCGAGACCGGGAAGGCAGCCTACTGGGACGCCATGCAGGTGCCCTACATCCCGAAGTTCTCGTACGAAGAAGTGCTTGCCGACGTCGCCAACGAGCCGGACGACCCGAAGAACATCAACCTGTTCACGTGCGTGCAGGCGATTGCGGACCGGGTCTTCGGCGTACAGGTCGCGCCGAGCGAGCTGACGGAGGAACTCCGTCAGAGCCTGCTTCGCGTCTACGGCGGATCCGAGGCGAGGGACAAGGCCCGGGAGACGGCGCTCCGCTCGCGCGCGGCCGAGAAGCGTATCGAGGCGCGGGTCAAGGAAGGCGTCGCGGCGGAGAAGGAGCAGGCAGAGGCGCTGCGGATGGAGCTGCAGGTGAGACGCGCCCACGGGACGCGCCACGCCTTCGTGCTCATGCCGTTCGGCACGAAGACGCGCCGGGACGGCTCACTTGTCGACTTCAACCGAATCTACAGCGACCTCATTGCGCCGGCCCTGCAGTCCGCCGGGCTGCAGGCGTTTCGAGCCGACCAGGAGACGCGTCCCGGCGATATCCGCACCGACCTGTTGCAGGAGCTGGTCCTTGCCGATCTGGTCGTCGTCGATCTGACCGTCGATGACCCGGGCGTGTGGTACGAACTCGGCGTGCGCCATGCGCTGCGCGCGCGCGGCGTCGTGATCGTGACCGGCGGTCCGGTGCCCACCGCGTTCGATCTCTACGCTGATCGCAAGCTTCGCTACAGCGTCAGGGATGGGACATCGGACCCAACGACCCTGGAGGACGACAGGCGCAGGCTGGCCGAGGTGGCGAAGGCCACCATGGAGTCCTGGCACGGGCGCACGGTGAGTCCGGTCTACAGCCTGATGCCCGCGCTGCAGGAGCCGGACTGGAGGTCACTGCGCATCAACGAGGCGAAGGAGTTCTGGGAGCAGCATGAGCGTTGGGTCACCCGCATCGAGACGGCACGCCGGGAGCGCCGCGCCGGGGACATCCTTGTCCTGGCCGAAGAGGCGCCGATCGCCGCCTTCCGTGCCGACGCGTGGTTCAAGGCGGGGGAGGCGCTCCGCAGGGCCGGGCGTTTCGACTTCGCCCTGGAGCTGCTGGACCGTGGTCTCGACGTCGAGCCCGACCGTATAGGGGCGCTGCGTGAGAAAGGTATCTGTCTGCAGCGGCTGGCAGGAGCGATTGGCGCTCCGGGCCACACGTTCGACCGTGCCCGTGCGCATTACCGGGACGTTCTTGAGCGATTCCCGAACGATCGGGAGACGCTGGCGCTCGCGGGCCGCCTCGAGCAGGATGCGTGGACGAGTTCCTGGCGCCAGCCCGGCTTGACGGCCGAGCAGATGCGCGACGAGGCCGCCTACGAGGACGCGAGGTTGCGCGCCGCGATCGACAGCTACTCGAGAGCGTACCGGGCCGATCTGAGTCACTACTATCCCGGCATCAATGCGCTGACGTTGATGCACCTCTATCGTCACCTCACCGGCGACACGCGATACGACGAGGAGAGCGTCGAATTGGCTGGCGCCGTCCGCTTCGCCTCCGCGAGAACGACGGGCGAGACCGAGCAGCTCTGGTCCAAGTTGACCCTGGCTGACCTCGAGGTCCTCATCGGCACGCCCGATACGGTCTGGCGGGCCTACAAGGAAGCAGGCTTCACGAACCCCGGCGACTGGTTCGCGCTCCACTGGAGCCGAAGCCAGCTTCAGCTCTTCATGGACCTCGGGTTCCGCCAGGAGAACGTGGCGCCGGCCATCGAGGTGCTGGACCGGTCGCTTCGGCGGCTCGCGACGCCCGAGGAACGCCCGGTGCCCCGCAAGGTGCTGCTGTTCAGCGGCCACATGGTGGACACGCCGGAGCGACCCACGCCGCGCTTCCCTGCTGACAAAGTGCCCATCGCCGCATCGAGGATCGCAGCGGCGCTCGCTGATCTCGACGTCGGACCGGAGGATCTGGCGCTCTGCGGTGCCGCCGCCGGCGGCGACCTCCTGTTTCTCGAAGCCGCCCGGCAACGCGGCGTGCACTGTACGGTGATGTTGCCGTTCGCCGAGGACGAGTTCGTCGAGCGCTCCGTCCTGCCATCCGCCAATGGAAGCGAGTGGCGCGAGCGGTTCTACGCGACGATACGGGCGCTCGAACCGTCGCATTCCGTCCGATTCATGCCGGACGACCTCGGCCCTGCTCCCCCTGGTGTCGATCCGTACGAGCGCTGCAATCTCTGGCGGCTGAGCACGGCACTGGCCGGCAGCAGCCAGGTGCACTTGGTCACGCTCTGGGACGGCGTCGGAGGTGACGGTCCGGGCGGGATGGCCCATCTGTACACCGAAGTGCAGGTCCGAGGCGGCCGAGTCGTCTGGATCGACGTTCGCGGACTGTAGCAGTGCCTCCTCCTGGCGCCGCAGGGCATCGGCCACGGGATCTCCCAGTGGCTGCGACGCTGCTCTCGTGGCGCTCGATACGTCCCGCCAGCCTGCCGGTCCGACCGGTGACGTGGTGCCGAGGGAGTGAGTCGGTCGGCCAGCCAGTGGCGTGTGGTGGGGCGATGTGCGGACGAAGCCCGCTTGACCGAAGTAGCGCGTGTGGTGGGGCGACGTGCCGTGCCCAGTGCCCGGCGGGCCGAGTGGGCGCTGGCGGCGCTGTGCCGTGCTGGCCGGGTAGAGTCACGCCGTCTGGCGCTTGTGATGCGCAGCCGCAGCAGGGACGACCGG
>CAYMAG010000136.1:6237-9487 GCA_964388335.1 uncultured Vicinamibacteraceae bacterium
GCCGATGCCATCGCGCGCCGCCTCGACGCCTGGACCTCCGGCGGATTCGTCGCCCGCCTCTGGGCGAAGGACGCAACGCTCTGGACCAACAGCGGCGAAGAGCGCTGGCTGTCATGGCTCGACGTGCTGCCCGCGCAGCGCGCGGCCATCGCCGACCGCCAGGCGCTCGCCGCCGCCGCACACGCCGAGGGCATCACCGACGTCCTCCTCCTCGGCATGGGCGGATCGAGCCTCGGGCCCGAAGTCATCGCCTCGATCATCGGATCCGCCCCGGGCGCGCCACGCCTGCACGTCCTCGACTCGACCGACCCCGCGCAGGTCCGCCGCTTCGACGCCGCCGTCGATCTGTCGCGCACCCTCGTGATCGTCGCGTCCAAGTCGGGCGGCACGCTCGAGCCCAACATCTTCAAGCAGCACTTCTTCGCGCGCATGCAGGAGGTGATCGGCGCCGATCGCGCCGGGTCACGCTTCGTCGCCATCACTGACCCGGGCTCGCAGATGGAGACGATCGCCGCGCAGGACGGCTTCCACGCCACCGTGTTCGGCGTCCCCGAGATTGGCGGACGCTACTCCGTGCTGTCGGCGTTCGGAACGGTGCCCGCCTCGCTGATCGGCGTGGACCTCGACCGCTTCCTCGGGCAGGCCGAGACAATGGCGGAGGCGTGCCGCCAGTCCGATGCCGCCGCCAACCCCGGCGTGGCGCTCGGCGTGGTGCTGGGCGAAGCCGCCCTCGCCGGACGCGACAAGCTGACCATCGTCGCCTCACCGGCAATCGCGGCGCTCGGCGCGTGGCTCGAACAACTCGTGGCCGAGTCCACCGGCAAGCAGGGCACCGCGATCATCCCGGTGGACCTCGAGACGCCCGGCGCGCCGCGCGTCTACGGCAACGATCGCCTGTTCGCGTACCTGCGCTTCTCGCCCGATCCCGACCCGGACCAGGACGCCTTCATCGACGCGTTGAACCGCAGCGGCCAGCCCGTCGTGCGCATCGACGTGGCCGACACCTACGGTCTCGCGCAGGAGTTCTTCCGCTGGCAGATCGCGACGGCGGTGGCCGGCGCGGTGCTGGGCATCAACCCGTTCGACCAGCCCGACGTCGAGGCCAGCAAGATCAAGACGAAAGCGCTGACGTCCGCGTACGAGGACGAGGGCGCGCTGCCCGCCGAGACGGCCATCGTCGACGAAGGGCTGCTGACGCTGTACACCGACGAGGCGAACGCCGCGGCACTCGGGGAGCCGTCCAGCGTGGAGGCCGTGCTGGCGCGTCACCTCGCGCGCCTGTCACCCGGCGACTACTTCGCGCTGCTCGCCTACGTGGACATGACGCCGGCCCACGTGGCGTCGCTGCAGCAGGTGCGGCACCGCGTGCGCGACGCGCGTCGCGTGGCGACGTGTCTCGGGTTCGGACCGCGGTTCCTCCATTCCACCGGACAGGCGTACAAGGGCGGACCTGATTCAGGCGTGTTCCTGCAGGTGACCAGCGACGACGCGGCAGACCTGCCGGTGCCCGGACAGCGCTACACGTTCGGCGTCGTGAAGGCCGCGCAGGCCCGCGGTGATTTCGGCGTGCTGTCGGACCGCGGCCGCCGGGCGCTGCGCGTGCACCTGGCGGACGTCGAGCAGGGGCTGGCCGCGCTGGACGCTCTCGTGGCGCGCGTGCTCGGCGACGCGTAAGGACATCGTTTCCATGGAACTGCCGAAGTCGGTCCGTCCGGACGGTGGGGCGTCGCTCGTCACCGAACCCGCCGTGGTCGTCATCTTCGGCGCGAGCGGCGATCTCGCTGAGCGCAAGCTGCTGCCCGCGTTCGGCAACCTGCGCGCCGCGTCGCTGCTGCCCGACGACTTCCTCGTGATCGGCGTCCTGCGATCGCCGAAAGACGAGGGCGACGTGCGCGAGGCGCTTCTGGCGCAGCTGCACGGCGACGGCAACGGGCGCGCCGTGCGTGAGTGGCTCGAGTCGCGCGTCCAGTTCGTCGTCGGCGATCCGGATGGAGACCCGTTGTACGAGGACCTGCGGTCGCGTATCGACGCGTGGGCGTCGGCCGCCGGCACGCCGGCGCACGCGCTGTTCTATCTGGCCACGCCGCCGCAGGCGTTCGGGCCGCTCACATCGGCGCTCGGCCGCAACGGGCTGCTGGACGAGCAGGATGGACACTGGCGCCGCGTCATCGTCGAGAAGCCGTTCGGGCACGACCTCGAGTCGGCACGCGCGCTGAACGCCACGCTGGCCGGCGTCCTGCGCGAGTCGCAGATCTACCGGATCGATCACTACCTCGGGAAGGAGACCGTCCAGAACCTGATGATCTTCAGGTTCGCCAACGCGGTCTTCGAGCCCATCTGGAATCGCCGCTACGTCGACCACGTGCAGATCACCGCGGCCGAAGCCGAGGGTATCGGTTCGCGCGGGGGCTACTACGACGACGCCGGCGCGCTGCGCGACATGGTGCAGAACCATCTGTTCATGCTGCTCGCGCTGACGGCCATGGAGCCGCCCATCTCGTTCGAGGCGGACGCCGTCCGCGACGAGCGGCTCAAGGTGCTCCAGGCCATCGTGCCCTACACGCCGGCGTCGGTCGATCGCGACGTCGTGCGCGGGCAGTACACCGCCGGCACCGTCGACGGCGAACCGGCGCGCGGGTATCTCGAGGAAGATCGCATCGCGCCCGGCTCCGCCACCGAGACCTTCGTCGCCCTGAGGATGATGGTCGAGACCTGGCGCTGGGCCGGCGTGCCGTTCCACCTGCGGACCGGTAAGCGGTTGCCGAAGCGTGTGTCCGAAATCGCCGTCCACTTCAAGGAACCGCCGTTCGTGATGTTCCGCGACACGTGCGTCCCGTGTCTCAACCCGAACGTGCTCGTGATACGCGTGCAGCCCGACGAAGGCATTTCGCTCAAGTTCGAGGCCAAGGTGCCGGGCCAGACGCTCGACATCAGGACCGTGCACATGGATTTCAAGTACCACGAGTTCTTCGGCGCGAAGCCGTCCACCGGGTACGAAACGCTGCTCTACGACGCGCTGCAGGGCGACCAGACGCTGTTCCATCGCGCCGACAGCGTGGAGGCTGGATGGAAGATCGTGATGCCGATTCTCGACGCGTGGCGTGGCGGGGGAGCGCCTGTCCCGTATGAGGCGGGGACATGGGGCCCCGAGGACGCGCATGAGCAGCTCGAGCGAGACGGGCGGGCGTGGCGGCGCCCGTGACGTCGAGACCGTCCGACATCGCGTCGCGCCTGCCCGACATCATCCGAG
>CAYMAG010000136.1:9587-11369 GCA_964388335.1 uncultured Vicinamibacteraceae bacterium
CCCGTGACGTCGAGACCGTCCGACATCGCGTCGCGCCTGCCCGACATCATCCGAGGGGCACGAACGTGACCTCCATCATCCGAGAGGGACGAACGTGACCTCGGCCTGCTCCCGTGACAGCACCAGGCGCGCGACGGATGGCATGAGGTCGAACCGTCGCGGCCCGGCGGCCCCCGGATTGACCGCGAGACGGCCGTTCGTCCGGTGCTCGGCGCGTCGATGGGTATGGCCGAACACGACGATGCGCGTGTCGTAGCGTCGGAGGAGGGCTTCGGGCGTCAGGCGAGGGACGAGGTGGCCGTGCGTCAGCGCGATGGTCCACCCCTCGCGCTCGATGACGCGAACCTCTGCCAGATCCGGATCCCAGGGGTCGTCCACGTTGCCGTAGACGGCCAGGACGGGCGCGATCGTTCGCAGTTCGACGAGCACGTCACGAGCGCCGACGTCGCCGGCGTGGAGGATGAGGTCGACCCCCGACAGCGCCGAGGCGACACCCGGACGGCAGCGGCCGTGCGTGTCAGCGATGAGTCCGATGGTGAGGGGCATGCTGTGTGGCACGGAGCGTGCAGGCGAGATCGGCCGGAGCGCAGCGCTCCCGGACCTCAGGACAACGACGGCCCATGGGACCTTCTCACGTCACACATCGCATTGTCACGCCCGTGCACGGGCGCTATCTGATTCGCGTGCCGGAGTCGCCTGGCGGACCGCGGCGTGGTGGCCCGATGCTCGTCGGGTTCCACGGCTACGGTGAGTCGGCCGAGGCGCACATGGCGCGGCTCGAGGCGATTCCTCACAGTGACGAGTGGACGCTGGTGTCCGTCCAGGCGCTGCACCGGTTCTACGGCAAGAACGGCGAGACCGTCGCGTGCTGGATGACGTCGCAGGATCGGGACGACCAGATTGCCGACAACCTGCGCTATGCCAGGAGTGTCGTGATCGAGGCGTTGCACATCAGCGGCGAGCCGCAGGCCCTCGTGTATCTCGGCTACTCGCAGGGTGTGGCCATGGCCTGGCGCGCGGCCATCCTGGGGGTGCGGCGCATCGACGGTCTCGTGACGTTCGGCGGCGACGTGCCGCCGGAGTTCGCGGTGCGCCCCTTGAGCGAGTGCCCTCCCGTGCTGATCGGACGCGGGCGCCAGGACGCGCTGTACCCGGCGGCGCGCTTCGCGTCCGACATCGAGATGCTCGCCTCGCGATTCGTGCCGGTCGAGCCCTGTGAGATCGATGGGGGGCATACCTGGTCACCGGCCTTCTCGGAGGAGGTCGGACGGTTCCTGCTGCGCCTCACGGGACCGGTGGTTCATGCCTAATGCTTCATGCTTCATGCCTAACCTGAGGCTTCAGGCTTGCCCCGCCGTAGCCTGTGAGGCGAAGGCGGGCCTCGGGCCCCCGCGTCTCCGCGTGAACCCGTGATGTCCGCGCAGTGGACGCCAACAGAGCGGACGGAGGCAACGGGTTCACACAGAGCCGCAGAGCCACAGAGGACTCCGCTTCTCCGCTGCTCTGTTGTGCACCCGTTCCCTCCGTCGCCTCCGTCGACAGCGTGCGTGTAGCGTCGGTGAATCATGGTGTCCAAGACAGGGATCACGCGGAGACGCGGAGGGCGCGGAAGGGCCAGGGGATCACGCGGAGGCGCGGAGGACGCGGAGGGTGGGGGGATCACACGGAGGCGCGGAGGACGCGGAGGGGCCGGGGGATCACGCGGAGACGCGGAGAGCGCGGAGGGTGGGGCCAGGGGATCACACCCAAAGCAACGGAGACGCAGAGGCCACGTGGGACGTT
>CAYMAG010000137.1:0-11207 GCA_964388335.1 uncultured Vicinamibacteraceae bacterium
CACGTCGGGTGATGGAAGGAGCCACGCCGTGTGGCTGTACACGCGATGCTCGTCGCGCGGATTGTAGACGACCCACTCCCGTGTGCCGAGGCGGTCGAGCAGGAATCTCGGCTGCTCGAAGGAAAGATTGTACGAGTCGCCCCGCGACACATAGAAGTACTGTTCGACCCCGATGACGTCAGGGTGGTAGTCCCTGTTCTGCGCCTGGAGCGACACGGGATACCGGCCGTGTCTCGTGTGGTACTGCTCGATGTCGGCAATGAACTCACCAGCGTTCGCAATCGCGCGGTCCCTGCTCCACCGCGCTACTGGAGCGGCAAGCGCCAACTGGGACGCGAGGGCGAGCGCGGGGAGGAGCATCAGATAGAGTGGTGCCGGATGAAACCGTCGGCCTTCGGCGCCACTCATCAGGTGCTTCAACCGTGGTATCAGTCGACCGTGGTATCAGTCGCACGAGGACATACACCCAGGCGGCGAGCGTCAGCACGCCGAACGCGTTGCCGACGCTGAGCGTCGCGAACAGGGCGAGGATGAGCGCGATGCCGGTGCCGACGGCCGTGGCGAGCACGGCAAGCGCGAAACCGTACCTCGCCATGATGCACCACAACACACCTCCAGGAACCAGCGCCAGCCCGCCCGCTCCGAACACCTGGACCATCGTCGAGAGCGGCACTGCCAGCCTGTCGTATCTGCCAGGAAGGAACGGATAGACCGTCGTGAACGCGAGGAGCGCCGCAATGCCAACGATGAGAGCGACGTGCGTGGCGACGTTGCGTGTTGCTGTCGTCATTGGCAGGAGGATCGATGTGGTCCCAGCAAGGCGTTCGATCGCGTCAAGCAGCTCGCCTAGATCGTCAGGTTCGGCGCGAGCACGAAGAAGTTTCGCGCGCCGTGCGCCAGATGGAGGTACGTGACGAACGCGCCCATCAGTCGCGTCTTACCAACGCCAGTGGCCAGCGCGAAGCAGATCGATGGGAACTCGCGCTCGCAGTCGGTGACCGTCGGGAACTCGGCCTTGATGGCCTCCAGGGCGAACAGCGGGATCATCGCCCTTCTTCACGTGGCCAGCTCCGTGATGCGGTCGAGGATCTCCAACGAGCGCCGCTGGGGCGCACGCAGACTCAGCCGGCCGGCGATGGCGTTGACCTGACGATGCATCGGCGTTCGCTAGCGGGGGAGCGCTGGCGTCTTCCCTTCGACGAGGTAGTCGAGGATCTCCCCCTGCATGCGCTCGATCTCGAGCCGGTATCCCGAGCTCAGCGCCGCCCACTCCTCCCCGCGGGCGCTCGCGCGAAGACGCAGCAGCAACTGCTCGAGGGCCGCCACCCGATCCTGCGCCGTCTTCAGTTCTGTGTCATTGCCAATCATTCGATCACCTCCAGAATCCCTCGCTTCGTTCCATCACGCCGAGTCTGCCAGAACTGCACGAACGCCGGCATTTCGGCGTCCGGCAGAATGCCGCGACGCACCCAGAAGACACTTGCGCCGAACCGCGCGTCGGCGTCCGCATGAGAGAACACGGTCCGCGACTCCCTGGGCGCCTCCTCGAGCACGAACCCTTCACTCATGACAAGGACAACGTCCACGTCACGCGGCTCGTCCTTGCTCGTCACGAAGCTGCCGAACACGAGAAAGCGCTCCAGGTGGCCCGTTGCCGCCACCAGGGCATACAGATGACGCAGCGTGCGCAGGCGAGCCTGCCGCACCGGGCCGGCGCCGAAGCGCTCCGCCAACTCCTCCCAGGTCGCCGCATGGACGCCTGCCGGCAAGTCGCCGCGGTCGTTGAACGGCGGAAGCACGCGTCACACCCCTTCGAATCCCAGCCCCTGCTGCCCACCTTCGCCAAGGCTACGGTGGGCGAGCCCCTCAGGCGGTGGGGCCGGTTTCAGGCTCGCTACTTCAAGGCTGTAGTCGTCGCAGCCCCATTCGCACCGGGACAGGACGGTCTTCCCAATCCACGTCAGTTCGAGCTTCTGCTTGCGGTGTGCCATGCGCCTCAGGCCTCGGTGATCAGGTCGAGCCCGGAGAGGCCGCGGAAGTGGCGTGCGTTGTTGGTGACCAGCCGGAATCCGTAGTGAATCGCCGCTGCCGCAATCCAGCGATCGTTGACGCTGAGCGTGCGCGCCGAGCCCTGTGGGGTGCGTTCGAGGATCAGCCGTCCGTAGGCACGGCACATCTCCGCCGAGTTCGGCAGCACCAGCACCTTCGCGAGGCGGGCTTCGAATACCTGGACGCGCGCGGCCGGCAAGCCGCTCTTGAACAGGCCCGAATAGATTTCGCCGACCGTGACGAACGACACCGCCACCAAACGGTCGCGCACGTACGGCCGATACCGCTCGGCCAATTCGTTGTCCTTCAGCAGGTACGAGAAGACGTCCGTGTCGAGGAGCACCCAGCCCGGACGCGACACGGGCGTCGTCACCGGCGCCGGCGTTCCTTGTAGATGTCGGCCACCATCCCCTCGACGTCGAAGTCGTCGGGGAACACGCCGCCGAGCACACTTGGATCGGAGAGGGGCTCGATGCCGGCCTTCCGCGCCAGCTCTTCGAGCGACGGATTCTCGAAGAACGACCGCGCGTTCGGGATCTCGGGGAGAACTTCGTGCGGGTGGTCGCGCTTCCACCGCGCCAGCACGGCCCGCCGCGCGCTCTCGGACCGCTGGGCAGCCGTCAGCTTCTTGGCACGGGCCGCGCCGCCCTTCTTGCCGCCCTCGCGGCCCAGAGCCACGGCATGCGGGTTCTTCTGCATCAGCACACTATACGTGACCGCTCACGTATAGATCAAGCCGTCAGGGCGTCGGTTGCGCGGAGCGTGTGAAGGTCCACTCCGTGACCTGCTCAGCCAGCCCCTGACGGACTTGCGCTGGAGGGCCGCCTCGTGAGGCGAGCCCGGGCAGGCGGTCCAGGCCCCACGCGCAGGGACAACGGCCCCATCGTCCGTGACGACACTCAGGAGCAGATGATCCTCGGCCTGGCCGAGTGTCTCGACGGTGAGGCAGTCCAAGCGGAACATTCCCGTTCTGCCTCGCAACGGCTCGAGCACGGAGATTCTTGCCGACGTGGTTCGAGTAGTCGATCTGCAGTTCGAAATCGGGCTCGTCCGGCATCGGCCGCGACTTCGCCCGAGCGACCACTGCCCCCGCCAGGGGATGACTCAGGCGATAGAAGTGCGCGTCTCCGGACCGCCGCGGTAACTCATAGCGGCCGGCGGGAACTTCTGCGTCAGCAGGCGCTCGGTGCAGGTCGAATGAGGCATCGGACAGGAACGTCGCATCGTCGCCAAGGTCGAATCGCGTGAGCGCCATCAAACGTTGTTCGCAGCGATTCAGCGACACGCGCGACGACTCGTTCCTGACCCGCAGCTTCTCCCGCACTTCATCGTCGAAGTGCTCCAGCAACTGCTGGCGGCCCTTGTTGAACGTGTCCGAGATCTCGAAGTCGAGTTCCTGCTGCAGGACGTCGCTGCTCGCGGAGGCGGGATGAGCGAACGCGACGCACGTGATGCAGGCATCCCGGTGCGAGTGGCCACCATGCCTGCCAAGGCGGTCCTGCGCACTCGAACCACGTCGGACACTCGCGGTTTCATGAAGGCGCTCGTCGGAGACGACGACCGGATCGTCGGCTTCACCATGATCGGGTCCGACGCCGGTGAAGTGCTGGCCGTGGTGCAGATCGCGATGATGGCGCGGCTTCCCTACGCGACGATTCGTGATGCCATCCTGACGCATCCGACCATGGCGGAAGGCTTGAACACGCTGTTCGCCAATGTGCCGAGCGGCACGCCGGCGAGCACGTGGGTTGCGACACCTGGGCGGTCGTCGTTGACGCCGCTCACAATGCGCACTCCTTGCCCATGATACCGATGCTTCCCGCCAGAAGGGGAACACTCGCTTTCGGCATTGACGCCGTCTCTGCCTGCCCCCCAATGCCCGGAGCGTCAGATCGGCGACCGAACTGACCGCCCAGCCCACGATCAAGTCCGAGTACGCCAGTCACGAACTCCGTCCTGCCGCCCCGTTGATCAGGCGAGTCCGCCGTGAACTGCGGTCGAGCAGATTGGCGGCCAAGGGCTGGCAGTGGTGGCTGTTCGTAGTGCACGTGAAGCGCCTGCATGTCCGCGCCGCCGGGCCCTCATCCCGCTACGCGGCCTTCTTGTAGTCACGGTCAGTCAGGATTCGGGTACGCAGTTTCGCCCGCCAGTCGAACCAGACGAACAGCAGCCCGGCGACGATTGCCGTCAGCAGCATCACCAGACCGAACACCGTGACCTCCGATGTCAACCAGATGGCTGTGAGTACCGCGGCAGTGACGACGAGGCTGATGAGGGCGAGCACGATTGCCACGATCTCTGGTGTCTTTGTATTCTTCACGGGTCCTCCTGTCGCTTCTCTGAGTTGTTGGCTCGACGTACCCGCCGACGCCTGTTGTTGGCTGATTGATGACTGCACAGAACGGGCCACCCTGAGATCTGAAGGAACACGGCTGTGACCCCCAATTGCGCACCGACTGTGGCCTTTCATAAGGTAAGAACGTTTCACTATGAAGCCAACACGACTCGCAGGTTGTCGTACGTCACCAGAGTCTTTGCATTGTGGCCGGTCGCCCATTCAGGTTCGCGTTGGAGTTGCCTCGAGTTCTCTCGCGAGATCGAGTTCGAGATACGGTTCCGCCGACGCCTTCGAGTGTCTCGGCGGTGCGGCGTTTCTCCATCGCCATGTCTGACATGATGAACCTCTCGGGTCGTGCATTCGGTACCGCAGGACGCAGCCGCAGCAGGCACTCGCGGATCCGGCACCCGTCACGCTGCGACGAGAATGACGGATCTGGATTCCGGGTGCAGATCAGATCGTTCAAGAGCCTGTCGTGGTACAGCGAGCACAGGTCGGCCCGCCGAGCGGATGACGCGAGCGGCGGTGGAATCATTGAGCGGCCGCCCGAGGGCGCCGAGCGCGCTGACACCCATGACGACGAGGTCGGCGCCGACTTCTGACGCTATCCGGGCGATCTCGGTGGCCGGGGTGCCTGCCACCACACGTACACGGATGTCCGCCGTCGTACGTGCTTCAACCGGAACGGCGCCCTGCAGGTGCTGCCAGACGTCCTGATGCCGCCGGCGAGCGTGGCCAGGGACACGGCAGTGATCTGGGTAGCCCGGCGCGCCCATCGTGTGCGGCGAGACGTGTAGCAGCGTCAACCGGCCTCCGCTCGCCAGGTGCAGCGCGTGGATGAGCGCGGCGTCGGACGCTGGGGTGAAGTCGAGCGGGCACACGATGTTTCGAAACGGTGCCCTGTCTTCGTGACGCACCTCAGCCATCGGTACGATCAGCACCGGACAGCTGGCGCGGTCGATTACGTGCTCGGCGACCGATCCGGTGCGGAACCGCTCGACGCCCATCGTCGAATGGGTGCCCAAGACGATCAGGTCGAACCGCCCTGCGTTGGCATGGCGAAGGATCACGCCCGCCGTGTCGCCATGCTGTTCGGAGACACGCAGACGCACGCCGGCCGCGCCAGCCTGAGCGCGCAGAGCCGTCGTCGTGGCGATCCGCTCGCGCGCGCGCCAGCTGGATCGCTTCCCCGGTGAAACCGCGTGGACCACCGTGAGCTCTGCGTTGCGGTCGCGGCTCAGTGCAAGCGCGAGTTCGAAGGCGGACGTCGCCGGTCGCGAGAAGTCGAGAGCGCAGAGGATGCGTGCGGATGCGGACACAGTGATCTCCTTCAAGAGGCAGGCGGCGCAGCGTTGACTTTCTCAGAGAGTCACGCAGCAATGGTCGATCGCGCAGCACCGACGTTTCACATGGAACGGACGACACGTCTGAAGGGCGGACGGCGTGCCCAGAGCTCTGGCTGACCTTGCCACGCGCCGGGGTCGCCCCGCTAGGACGAGAGACGTTGCTCAATCCGCCGTCCCAAGGCGTGCCCCAGCCGCTCGACCGCCCGGTTGATCGCGGCGTACACGTGCGGGCCAGTGGCTCGGGTTCTCAGAACGCCTGCGGGATCAAGCATCATCGTGACAGCACAGGCGACCTTGCCGCCGGTTCCGCGTGCGCCCACATGGCGCAGCACCACACGAACCCGACGGATGTTTCGCGTGTGGCGAGCCATGACCGCGAATACCCGATACTCAGCGTATGTGCGCGCCTGGGCGCTGATGGCGTCGTTCCCGCTGACGACCGTAATGAGACTCATGCCGAGGACAACCGCAAACAGCGCGCCAGTCCCCGGGCGAACGGAACCATGGTCCCGCGATGTCCGCTGGGGCATGCGCGTTTCGCAACGAAGCGGACAACTTCACGATGAAAGGCCGTACTGCTTCATCTTCCGCCAGAGCGTGACCGTGCTGATCTTCAGCGCTTCGGCGGCACGGCGGCGATGGCCACCAAACTTCTCGAGGGCACGCTCAATCATGACCCGTTCCTGTTCGTGCAAATCGAGCGTGTCGTCTCCGGCGCGCCGACGCGGTTTCTGCGTGACCTCCGGCGGCAGTTCGCGGACGCGGATACTTGGTCCGTTGGCGAGAATCACCCCGCGCTCCACCGCGTGCTCGAGCTCGCGCACGTTGCCGGGCCAACCGTAGCTCATCAGGGCCGTCATCGCCTCGGCAGACACGACCTGCACATCCTTCTTCATGCGCGAGGCCGCACGGACGAGAAAGTGGTGCACGAGCGGTGGAATTTCTTCTCGTCGCTCCCGGAGCGGCGGCACCGTGATGATGAACGCGGCTAGCCGAAAATAGAGGTCCTCGCGGAACGTGCCGGCGTCGACGGCGGCTCGCAGATCGCGGTTCGTCGCCGCAACCACTCGCGCGTTGATCTTGAGATTGCGCTCGGCGCCGACGCGCCGGATCTCACGCTCCTGCAGGGCACGGAGGAGCTTGGCCTGGATCGTGGGCGCCACTTCGCCGATCTCATCCAGGAAAATTGTGCCGCTGCCGGCGACCTCGAACAGACCGGCCTTGTCGCGCACGGCTCCCGTGAAGGCTCCCCGCGCGTGGCCGAACAACTCGGATTCGAGCAGCGTCTCCGTGAGCGCTGCGCAGTTGATGCTGACGAACGGCGCACCGGCACGTGAGCTCTGCTCGTGAATCATCCGGACGATGAACTCTTTGCCCGTGCCGCTTTCGCCATACACGAGGACGGTCGTGTCAAGCGGCGCCACGCGGGCGGCAAGCTCCAGCACTTCTTCCATCGCAGGGCTGCGAACGATGAAGTGCTTGGACGCCGCGTGCCGACTGACACGATCGCGCAGCAGGTTCATCTCACGCTCGCGGCGCTCCAGCATGCGCTCGCGGCGGTCCAGTTCCTTGACCCGTCGCCCGACGGCTTCGCGCAGGCGCTCCACCTTCTGACCAACGTTGGCCGCCTGGAAATCCTCGCGAATGCCGCGAAGGTCGTCGCCCCAACTCTCCGCATCGCGTCCGATGACGGAGCACGCCTTGGCGCCCTGACCAAGGCACTCCGTCTCCCGGAAGTAGATCTCCTGGCCCATGCAGGCACTGACGTAACCGCTCCAATACCCCACCAGAGACCAGCAGACCGGTATCGAGCTGCGACCGTAGTGATGGAGATGCTGCTCGGCTTCGTACGAGTCGCGCCAGATGACCTCCTCTTCGAACCGTCCGGTCGAGTCATCGTGCTCGATCCGAACCACGTGCGCGTGCACGATGCCCTCGAGCGTATGCAGCATGGCGCCGGCGCGCAGCCCCTCTTCGGGGCTGCCCCACGTCGATCGATCGCGCAGGCTCACGGCGTCGTGATAGCCGTCCGCGAACCCGAAGCGCAGCAGGAGTCGCCTCGCAGTGTCGAGGCCGAGCGTATCGACGAGTTCCTTGCGCAGCAGCCCCATGGCTGCCGCACTCAGGATCACGACGCGTTGCTCGTGCAGCCGGATGATGCCCTGGTCAGGGCGGAAGTCCAGCAGCTCCGCGAGATGCAGCGGCGTGACCGTCGGTTGTTTGGAGCGGGGTCCCTTCACGGTGCCGCCCCATTCTATGACTCTCGTATCGTTGCGTCGATCACACGACCAGGAGTCGTGAACATGCTCCCATCAGCCGAGGCGCGCCACCAGCCACCCGATGGCTTCCGCGATGCCTCGCACGGCCAGGGCAACGGGCAGGCCGAGCAGCAGGATGGCAACCGGCGCCAGCAGCGCCATGCCGGTGATGGCGCCAAGCCACGTGAGCCCTTCACCGAACGTGCCTCCGGTGCGCGGCCGGGCGATGTTGGCACTCGGGATGGTGGCCGACGCGCCGACTCGGAACGTCATCGTCCTCTCTTCCGTGGACGCCGCGCTTCCGCCGCGGCTGGACCCAGCCGGTCTGGCAATGCCCGGCGACCACGATGGGGCATCGCTCGCCGGAAAGGAGTCCGCCAGCACCTGATCCAGTGCCCGCTCAGCCGCGTCTCGCGCCTCCTGGCTCACGCTTCTGGCAACGCTCATATCACGTACGCTCGATGGCAGGAGAAAATCGGACCCGCCACCTCGCTGTTCGATTACCGCTCTCGTATGCAACACAGTTCCTCCTCAGGCCGCCTGACGAGATACCTCGTACTTCTCGGCGGGTTGATGTGCGTCGACGCCTGCACCTCGAGTCACGATCCGAATCGCACGGTCGACCTCGGCAGCCAACAGTTCGTGATGGCACGCCGATAGCCCGAATCCTCGCGCGTAGTGGATCGCCCGGTGTTCATCGACAAGGATGATGATGGCGTCCTCGTTGTCCAGCAGGTCGTCGACCAGTTCGTGAATGCGTTGGACGTTCGGGCCAAGTCGCTGCCGAAGCGTCACAATTCCGCCTCCGCCGTCATGTGCTGCACCTGCAGCCACGGACGGATGGACGGTTGGCGTCGAGGCTCGCGAACCATCGTCGCCCGTGATCGGAGAAACGACAGCTCGTGTGACCGCTCGCCGTATGCAGCCAACGCCTCGGTCCACAGCGCCGGCGCCTCGGCGTGCGGGCACTCGTCGTCACACTCGTCATCCGTGCGTCCCGTCCTGAGGCGTCGTTCGTGCCCGACCATCGCGTCGTGCCACGCCGCCAGACGCGCAGCGAGCTCCGACAACTTCAATCCGTCACTTCCAAATGCCAGCCTTGCGTAAAGGTTCATATGAGACCTCCCCCCTTGTATGTGTCGCGCGCGACACGGTCGACGACGGGTGAGCCAGGCCGCGTCGCGCAGCGACACGGCTTCGCTCCCCGGCCCGCTTCCGGACCACGCTGAGCGCAATGCGTTCGACCATGGAGAGAGCAATTTGCGATCCGGCGAAACTCCTCAGCATTGCGTCATTCCGTGCGGGTTCACCGTTTCACTGTGAAGGCCTCACTTCATCTTGAAACGGCCACGGAAGCGAACGCTGTTCACTCGGGCCGCAGTGCCTTCCGGAACTTCGCCACCCGTGCATAGTGCGTGTGGTCACACGTGAACCAGCCGTCGACTCCCAGTCCACGCGCGAGTGCGCGGACCTTCTCGATTGCCTCAGCATGACGAGTTACCCTCGCGTGAGCGGCGGCCGAGACGATGCTGATCGTATGAATGTCCGCCCGAGCCGAGCGCGATGACACGAGGACGTCGCCGGCCTGCGGGACCAACCGGGTCTGCCACTTCGGACCGGACGTGTCCGAACTGCGCCTCTCGAGACCTGTGCCACCGGTGTGCGTAATCATCTGGGACGTCCTCCTTTCGTGTGCGTACACACGATCTAGAGGCAACTTGTGCGCCAGGTAGTTGGACGCCCCCAGCACCGCGACGAAGAGCTCGACGGATCGCACCACGCCGGTGGCCGGATCCACGACCTCCGGCGTCTTGCCGGAGTAGTCGACAAACAGCTTGTCGCCCGCTTGTGGACCTGGCGCATGGACAGGCGCTGGCGCCCGAGCCACCTGCGATAGTGCCGGCAGAAGGCCGAATAGCGGTAGCCCGCCGGATGGTGCTGCTGGTACTCCAGGTGCAGCAGCTCGAGGGTGACGCCGGTGCGTCGCAGCTCCGTGTGGATCCACGCCACATCCGGCAGCGGGCGCGCCTCCGAGCCGGCCTGCTTCGCCCCATACAGCCGCTGTTCGAGGGCGTCGTCGGTCAGCCCGTCCACCGCCTCCAGCGTCAGCCCGAGGGCCGTCGCCCGGCTCAGGACCGACGCCACCGCGCCGGCACTGATGCCCAGACTGCGCGCCGCCTCGCGGCGGCTGCGCTTCACGCCCCACTTCAGTCGCAGAATCTCTCAAATGTGTCGCATCGGTAGTCGTTCCGTGGCCATCGGCCCTCGCCGCCGACCTACGGATCGGCAAAATGGGCGATGGTAGAACGACGTCCGGCGACGCTTCGGCGGGCACACCACCCGCGCTGTCAGCGTGATCACGATGCCGTGGAATGCGTGATCACGATGGCGTGGAACGGGTGATCACGATGCCGTGGCGCGCACCAGGCACGGCGAGCGCGAATTCCACGCTCTCCAAGCCCCGCCTTGAGCTCTTCGCGAGCACGGCCCATTCAGATTGTAGGCCTACACTTCATTCCGAACCGTGCCGAGTCAGCATGCGACTCTCTTCCCAAGACAGCCACATAGGCCACGGGCCTTCGCGGTGCGTCGAGCGCACGGCCTCGTCTTGGCGCCTGAGCAAGCAGCGCAGGCAAGAGGCCGCCATTCTCCAGCCCCAGCCCCAGCCGCACCAGCCCGTCGACGGCGTTGTGCTGCTCCTCCGCCTCGTAAAGATGGTGTTCGAAGCTATCCAGTGACGCCAGGGCCTGTTCGACGGGCGCGGCGCTGTTTGCGCAACCGCGGGGACAGGCTGACTTCGTCGGCGGCGGTGTGCTTCGGCGCGGCAATGGCAATGTTCCACGGGGTTCTCTCGAGCGCGCTCCTGTCTTCAGATATCAGCGGGCAGCCCGGCCGGGCCGCTCGCCACGGCGACGAGGACTCAAGAACGTGGCTCGACCCGACGATGGCAATCGCCCAGCAGTCCGAGCGGTTCATCGAAACCATGTTCGATCCTTGTCCTCGCCTCCCGAGGCCAGTGCCCCACTTGTCCTTCCCGCCGCGCTTGCTGAAATGCCCGGTGCGGTTGGTCAGCGATAACGTGGGGGCCGGTGCAACATTCTTCGTCGAAGGCGATCCCGCAGACTCCGGGTCGAGGGTGTTCACGGATGTGTCCGGCTATACTGGTGGGCGGCCTTGTGCCTTGGAGCGCCATCGTTTGTCGAGCGAAATCGCTGA
>CAYMAG010000138.1:0-11019 GCA_964388335.1 uncultured Vicinamibacteraceae bacterium
CCTCCGTCTGCCTCCGCTGCCTCGCAGCCAACGGCTACGCACTCGCGTCCTTGGTCTGGCCTCGACTGGCAACGAGCTGCTTGCGGATCCTGTCCTCGACTCCGCGAATGCTCTCCTTCGTGATCGTCGCCTGCCGTCTCTTGGCCTTGTCGAGTGCGTCCCTGACCCTCCGCACGATCAGGCGATCCTAGAGGAGGCTCAATAGCTTGCGGACGAGTTCGAAGGCCCGCCGCGCCTGCATGGCCCGTTCGTCCGGTGCGGCGGCATCGTGAAAGACAACCAGTTGCTGCGGCCCGTAGTGGTCCACGCTCTGGAACTTCTCCTTCAGGATCGCGACGCCTCCGGCGACCAGGGCATCGTCCTGCCGCGCCCGCCAGTCTGCCGCCACCACCTCACTTGCGTCCGGAAACTCGTCAAGACAATAGCAGAGGTCGTAGACGTCTTTGGGCTTGTCGCGCCCGCCGATCGCGTGGGCCTTCATGACGAGGAAGTCCGGCAGCGACGCCACGCGCAGGTGAACGGTGTTCGCGGCCCCCGAGATCATCGGCCCTGAGAATTCGATGCTCACCGGACTCGCGAAGGCCGCCGCGAACGCCGGGAACCGCAGCACCCGAAATCCCTCCACCAACTTGGGGTGGTTCCTCTTCAGCACCACATCATCCGAAGCGAGAAACTCCACTTCCACGGTGATCGGCTGTTCGGAGTCCCTGAGATCAACGGTCGTCACCAACTGGAAGTCCTCGTCTCCCTTCTGATATCGGCCGGTGTCCAGCAGAAGCTCGAGCAGCTCGGCGTATCGGCCGTCGGCCAGCTTCGCGACGTCGAGCGCGAGGTCCACGTCGATGCTGCCGATGTGTGCCGATCCGGCGGTAGGCAGCAGGAGGTCCGGCACCCAGCCGCCCACGACGACGATGGCGTCGCCGAAGGAGGCGAGGACTTGGCCGACATCGACGAGCACACGCCGGGCGGCCTCGACCTGTCGCGGCGTGTACTCGCCCTCGAATCGCGGCTCGGGACTCACCGCGCGCCGCTCCACGCCGGCTTCAGCCGCTGGTTGAGGATGGCTTCCGCGGCCTCTTCGCCTCGGCCGCCCGCCTTGGCGAGGTCGACGTAGGTCTGGGCGACGTTCGTGCACGGCAGCCGGCCGTTCCCCGGCTCCGCTCGATAGAACACGCCGCTGTCGTCCGGAATCAGCACGACGAGGTTCTCGCCGGAGTCGACGACCTTGGCTTCGACCTTCGACGCGAACTCGTCCTCTATGTCGGCATCCACGTACAGCCACGTGCGCGGCTGGCGCACCGCAGGCGCCTGCAGGTCCGCAGCGGAGAATACGGCGTATGCGATGCCTCCGCCGCCGGGGTCGAGCGACAGCAGCCGCTCCTGAAGCGCCTTCCCCTGCGTGAGCGTGAAGTACGGCCGACGGACGTGACGGTCGAAGCGATACACCTGCTTCCACGTCTGGAGCAGGCCGTCGAAATCGCTGACGCGGAAACCCCGGTTGGGCAATGGCTCGATGAACGCCTGGTCGCGCAGGTGCTGGACGACCTTGTTCACGAGCGCCAGGCTCGGCGCCGAAACAGCCGGCGCAAGTTCGGCAAAGTGGCCGACCATCTCGCGCTGCGTCCATCGCTTGCCGGCGTTCTCTGGCGCGAGCAGAGCGCGGACAACGCGCGTCGCTTCCGGCGTGCTCAGGTTGGCGCCGCTGCGCGGCTGCAGCTTCATCGGCTCGCGACCCGAGCGTTCGATCAGGAGGACCCCGGGGATCTCCAGCCGGCAGTTGCCGCCGAGGTCGTACCAGTTCCAGCCGTGCTGCCGGCACAGCGCAGCCATGCGGGGCGACACTCGCAGCATTGCCAGCACCTTGGCCGAGACGCCATTCTTCTCGCCGGAGCAAGGCCGGCCGGCAAGGCTTGGGAACTGGCTCGGCTGGAAGTTCGCGCCCTTGCACTCGATGCAGAGGACGCCCCTGCCGCCGCTCGGAAGGGGGCCGGACGCAGCCAGGTCCCAGTCGGACGTGCCCGGCTCCACGCGCCACTTCTGCAGCCAGGCCGCCTCAGCAAGGAGCCGCACCAAGGCGTCCTGCAGGGCGCGTTCGAGGGACGCCTCAGACCGGGAAATGTTCGCGTCAGGCAAGATGTTCACGACATTGTGAACATAGCATATTTCGTGAACATTCAGGCGGTGTCCCAACCGTTACGGGCTACAGGGGAAGGGCCTCGACGGCGAGGAACGCTGAAGCACGAGGCCAGAAGCCCGAAGCCTCAAGCCTGAAGCCTGTAGCCAGAAGCCCGTAGCCTGTAGCCCGAAGCCCCTCTCCCCGTCCTCAAAACAGCCCCTGCACGCTCAGCACGGCCAGGTCGATCACGCGCGTCGGGACGACACCCAGATAGAAGATCACGCCGGTGGCGACGGCCAGTCCCGCGAGCGCACTGCGCGGCAGGGGAGGCGCGGGGTCGATCGCCGTGTCGTCGGACATGTACATCATCACGACGATGCGCAGATAGAAGAACACCGAGATGACGCTCGTGAGCACGCCGATGATGGCGAGGCCGAAATACCCTTCCTGCACGGCGGACGCGAACACGTACCACTTGGCGACGAACCCGGCCGTGGGCGGCAGACCGCCCAGCGACAGCAGGAACACCGTCATGAGCGCCGCCACCATCGGCCGGCGTCGTCCGAGGCCGCCGAAATCGCGCACGGCGTCGTGCGGGTGGTCCTCCGTCGACAGGAGCGCCATGACGCCGAAGGCGGCGACATTGGTCACACCGTAGGCCAGCAGATAGAACAGCATGCCGGCCTTACCCACGGAGTTGGCGGCGACGAGGCCGACCATGAGGTAGCCGGCGTGCGCGATGGCCGAATAGGCCAGCATGCGCTTCACGTTGTTCTGCGCGACGCCGACCACGGTGCCGAGCACCATCGTGGCCACCGCCACGGCCGACGCGACCGGCGCCCACTCGGCGTGCATCGGTTCGAACGCCGACAGGAACACGCGGACGAACGCTGCGAAGGCCGCCGCCTTGACTCCCGTGGACATGAAGCCGGTCACGAGCGTGGGCGCCCCCTGATAGGCGTCGGGCGTCCACATGTGGAACGGCACGGCCGAGACCTTGAAGGCGAAGCCGACGAAGAGCAGGCCGAGTGCCAGCAGGACCATCACACCCGGCCCGCCGGCCTGCGTGGCGAGCACGCCGGCCACCTGCTCGAGCCGCGTGCTGCCCACGACGGCGTACGTGAACGCGATGCCGTACAGGAAGAACGCGCTCGAGAACGCACCCATCAGGAAGTACTTGAAGGCCGCCTCGGCACCGGCTTCGCTGCGGCGGCGAAGGCCCGTGAGCACGTACACCGACAACGACATCGCCTCGAGCGCCAGGAAGATGAGCAGCAGATCGCTGGCGCCGGCCATCAGCATCATGCCGGCCACCGCGAAGAGCGTCAGGGAGAAGTACTCGCCGGCGGGCAGCCGTTCGCGCTCGATCACGTCGGTCGACAGGACGATGGTCAACGCGCCGATGCCGCACAGGACGACATTGATGAACAGGGCGAAGTTGTCGGCGCGCATGACGCCGAAGCCCGTCAGGTCACGGTTCCACAGCAGCATCGACGCAACGGCCGCGCCGGTGAGGCCGATGAGGCCGAGGCCGCCGAGCGGCACGCGCTCGCCCTTCCGCTGAAACGTCTCCGCCAGCATCGTCACGATCGCCGTGAGCGTGACGATGAGCGTCGGCATGATGGCCTGCAGGTCGGTCATCGGCGTGCCTCGGACATCGGGCGAAGGCTCCCGGCCGCGTCGGCCAGCGCCGGCCGCTGCGCGTGGATGCGCTGCACCAGACGGTCGACGGCGGGTTCCATGGGCGCCAGGAAGAAGTTCGGAAGGATGCCCATCACGATGGCCAGGACCAGGGTCGGGCCAATCGCCGCCCACTCGCGCGGCGAGAGGTCGGGCAGCCCTTCGTTCTTGGGGTTGGTGACCGGACCGTAGTTCACGCGCTGGAACATCCAGAGCATGTAGACGGCCGAGAGAATGACGCCCGAGGCGGCAAACGCCGCGAGCGTCGGGTTCCAGCGGTACGTGCCGAGCAGCGCGAGGAACTCGCCGACGAAGCCGTTCAGCCCGGGCATCGCGATCGACGACAGCGTGATGACGAGAAACGCCGCCACCAGTCTCGGCATCACGTGCTTGAGGCCGCCGAACTCGGCGATGAGGCGCGTGTGCCGCCGGTCCGACAGCATCCCCACGATGAGGAAGAGCCCGCCCGTGCTGATCCCGTGATTGAGCATCTGGTAGATCGCGCCCTGCATCCCCTGGACGTTGGCCGCGCAGATGCCGAGCACGATGAAGCCCATGTGGCTGACCGACGAATAGGCGACCAGCTTCTTCAGGTCTGGCTGCACCATCGCCACGAGCGCCCCGTAGATGATGCCGACGACGGCCAGCACGCCGAGATACGGCGCGCACTGCAGCGCCGCGTCAGGGAACAGCGGGAACGCGAAGCGGATCAGACCGTAGGTGCCCATCTTGAGGAGCACGCCGGCCAGGATCACCGAGCCGGCCGTCGGGGCCTGCACGTGGGCGTCCGGCAGCCAGGTGTGGAACGGAAAGAGCGGCACCTTGATGGCGAACGCGAGCGCGAACGCGAGGAAGAACCAGAGCTGTGTCTCGTGCGACAACTGCAGGTCGTAGAGCCGCAGCACGTCGAAGCTGTACTGCCCCGTCGTCTGCGCATGGATGACCGCGAGGCCGATGATGGCGATGAGCATCAGCACGCTCCCCGCCATCGTGTAGAGGATGAACTTGACCGCGGCGTACACCCGCTGGTCGTAGCCGAAGATGCCGATCAGGAAGTACATCGGGATCAGCATCGCGTCCCAGAAGATGTAGAACAGGAACAGGTCGAGCGAGACGAACACGCCGAGCATGCCGGTCTGCAGGGTCAGCACGAAGAAGCTGAACCCCTTGACGTTCGACTCGACCGACTGCCACGACGAGAGCAGCGCCAGCGGTGTCAGGAAGCCCGTGAGCACCACGAGCCAGAGGCTGATGCCATCGACGCCGAGGTGGTATTCGATACCGAACGCGGGAATCCACGCCGCCTTCTCGAGGAACTGGAAGTCGGCCGACGTCGTATCGAACCGGCTCCAGAGCACGAGACTGACAGCGAAGACGGCCAGGGAGATGCCGAGCGCGAGCTGCCGGACCAGCCCGTTCCGCTCACCATCCCGGTTGGGAATGGCCAGCAGCCCGAGCGCGCCGAGCATCGGCAGGAAGACGATGGTGGAGAGAAGCGGGAAGGTCATCGCGCGAGGTAGTAACCCAGAACGAGCAGGACGCCGACAAACAGCGACGCCGCGGACATGCGAACCGAACCGGTCTGAAGCCGCCGCAGCGCGCCGGCCGAGCTGCGCACCAGGTGCCCGACGCCATTCACGGCGCCGTCGATGAGTCCGACGTCGACGCCCTTCCACAACACCCGCTCCGACCCGCCCTTGATGGGCGACACGAACACGGCGTCGTAGAGTTCGTCGACGTAGTACTTGTTGAGCAGCGTGCGATGGACGGGCGCGAACGTGCGCGCGGCGGCGTCGGCCGCCTCCGGCCTCCGCAGGAAGAAGAAGGCCGCGATGCCGATGCCGGTGAACGCCAGCGCCGTCGACGCGCCGATCAACGTGAGTTCGACGCGGGTCTTCGCGGCCTCGTCGGCCCCATGCCCGGCAGCCTCGGCGCCCGCCGCGGCGGCGGCGTGGTCGCCAGCCACGGCCGGACCGTGCGCGGCGAACGGATGGAAGCTGGGGTGCAGGAACCCCTCGATCTCGTTGTGGCCCCCGAGGACGTGCGGCACGCCGACGTACCCGGCCAGCACCGACCCGATGGCGAGGACGACGAGCGGCATGGCCATGGGCCAGGGCGATTCGTGCGGCACGCCGTGATGGCCGTGGGCGTGGCCCGAGTGATCCGTGCCGCCATGCGAGTGATCCGTGCCGCCATGCGCTGCGGTCGCCTGGACGTCTTCGCCGCCGTGGTGTGACGCCTGCCCGTGGGTCTCTGCCGCGGAGAAGCGCTCCTTGCCGTGGAACGTCATGAAGATCAACCGGAACATGTAGGTCGCCGTCAGCAGGCCCGTGGGTGCGCCGATCATGAACAGCAACGGGTTCCCGTTGTAGTAGGCCAGCAGCAGGATCTCGTCCTTGCTGAAGAACCCGGCCAGCCCGGGCACGCCGGCAATCGCCGCAGCGCCGATGACGAAGGTCCAGTAGGTGATGGGCATGTACTTCTTCAGGCCGCCCATTTTCCGCATGTCCTGCTCGCCGCCCATCGCATGGATGACCGAGCCCGCCCCGAGGAACATCAGCGCCTTGAAGAAGGCATGCGTGAACAGATGGAACACGCCGGCCGACCACGCGCCGATGCCCATCGCCAGGAACATGTACCCGAGCTGCGACACGGTCGAGTACGCGAGCACGCGCTTGATGTCGTTCTGCACGAGGCCAATCGTGCCGGCCAGAACCGCGGTGAGCGCGCCGATCATCGCGACGATCTCCATCGTGACCGGCGTGTGCGCGAAGAGTTCGGCGTTGCGTCCGATCATGTACACGCCAGCCGTCACCATGGTCGCGGCGTGGATGAGGGCCGAGACGGGCGTCGGCCCCTCCATGGCGTCAGGGAGCCAGGTGTACAGCGGAATCTGCGCCGACTTGCCGGTCGCGCCGATGAAGAACAGCAGCGTGGTCAGTGACAGCGCGCCGAACTGCGCTTCCACCGGCATCGCGCTCACGAGCCGGGCGATCTCGCGAAAGTCGAGCGTGCCGAACGCGACGAAGGCGCCGAACATGCCGAGGATGAAGGCGAAGTCACCGATGCGGTTGACGACGAAGGCCTTCTTGCCGGCATCACTCGCGGACCGCTTCGTGAACCAGAAGCCGATCAGCAGGTACGAGCACAGCCCCACGCCTTCCCAGCCCACGAACATGATCGGGAAGCTGGCGCCGAGCACCAGGGTGAGCATGAACGCCGCGAAGAGGTTCAGGTACGAGAAGTAGCGGGCGAACTCGCTGTCGCTCTCCTCGTGCATGTAGCTGGTGGAGTAGATGTGGATGAGCGCGCCGATGCCGGTGACGACGAGAATCATCAGCGTGGCGAGCGTGTCGAGGCGCAGCGTGAACGGCACCGTGAAGTCGCCCGAACTCATCCAGGTGTACACGGTCTGTTCGAGCACACGCTGATCGGCGGGGAGTCCGAAGATGGTCGCCGCCTGCGCCACCGACACCGCGAACGCGCCGAGCATGGCCGCGCAGGCCACGCCGCCCGTGATCGTCTGCGACAACCGCCGGCCGACGAACGTGTTGAACAGGAAGCCGACGAACGGCAGCAGGATGATGAGGAGCAGCATGGTCGTCTGGCGCCCTACCATTTCAGCGATGTGAAGGCATCGGGCGTCAGCGTCTCCCGATGGCGGAACAGCGCGATGACCAGCGCCAGACCGACGGCCGCTTCGGCGGCGGCGACGGCCATGACGAAGAACGAGATGACCTGCCCTTCGACCGAGCCGTTGTAGCGGCCCACGGCGACGAAGGTCAGGTTGACCGCGTTCAGCATGATCTCGACCGACAGCAGCAGCGTGATGATGTTGCGGCGCAGGAAGATGCCCGACGAGCCGATCGCGAACAGCACGGCCGACAGCACGAGATAGTGGTTGAGCGTAATCATCGGCGCGGCACTCAGTCGTTCCTCTTGGCCAGCACGACGGCGCCGACCATGGCCACGAGAATCAGGATGGACGTCACTTCGAAGGCGAAGGCATGGTCGCGGAACAGGACGAGGCCGATCTGCTTGACGGACGACACGCGTTCGGCCGCCTGCGCGTCTTCCACGAAGGGCATCGACTGCAGGCTGAGCAGCGCCCAGACGAGCATCGCGCCGAGTCCGACGGCCATCACGACGCCGAGCGCCTTCAGGCCCGCGGGAATCGGCACCTGGGCCCCTGGCGCCATGTCTTCACGGGGCGCGTTCAGCAGCATCACGACGAACAGGAACAGCACCATGATCGCGCCGGCGTAGACGATGATCTGCGTGACGGCGACAAACGGCGAGTCGAGCTGGATGTAGAGCCCGGCCAGCGCGATGAACGACCCGATCAGCATCAGCACGCTGTACATCGGATTGCGTTGTCCCACGACGGCCAACGAGGCTCCGATGGCGAGCGCAGCGAACAGGTAGAAGAGGACGGCGTCCACGATCAGCTCCAGTAGAGAACGCCGGCGGCCGTCACCAGCACGTTGACGAGTGCGAGCGGCAGCAGCCACTTCCACCCGAAGGTCATCAACTGGTCGTAGCGATAGCGCGGCAGCGTCCAGCGCATCCAGATGTAGAAGAACAGCAGGGCCGAGAGCTTGATGAGGAACCACACCCAGCCGAGCCACTCGGGCAGGAACGGGCCGTGGAATCCGCCGAGGAACAACGTGACGGCGACGGCCGAGACCGTGACCATGTTCACGTACTCGGCGAGGAAGAACAGCGCGAAGCTCATCGAGCTGTACTCGGTGTGATAGCCGGCGACCAGCTCCTGTTCGGCCTCGGGGAAGTCGAACGGCGCGCGGTTGGTCTCGGCGACGCCCGCCACCATGTAGACGAAGAACCCGACGGGCGTGAGGAACACGTTCCATTTCGGGATCACGCCGTACCAGTAGCCCGCCTGCTGGTCGACCATCTCGCGCAGCGACATGCTGTTGGCGATGACGAGCACGGACGCGAGGGCCAGGGCGTACGACAGCTCGTAGCTGACCATCTGTGCCGAACTGCGCAGCCCGCCGAGCAGGGCATACTTGCTGTTGCTGGCCCAGCCCGCGAGGACGATGCCGTAGATGCCCATCGACGTGATGGCGAACACCACGAGCAGCGCGACGTTGACGTCGGCCACCTGCAGGCGGATGGGCCGGTCGAGCAGGCCGAAGAACGTCGTGTCTCCGCCGAACGGAATCACCGCGAAGGCCGCGAAGGCCGTCGTCGCCGAGAGGATGGGCGCGAGGTAGAAGAGCCACTTGTCGGCCGCCTTCGGCCGCAACTCCTCCTTGAAGATCAGCTTGACGATGTCGGCCAGCGGCTGCAGGAGCCCGATGGGACCCACGCGGTAGGGACCGACGCGCTGCTGTGCCCAGGCCGCGATCTTCCGCTCGAAGTACACGAGCACCGCCGCAGAGATCTGCAGCATCAGGAAGACCACGCCGATCAGGCTGATCTGGGCGATGAGGACGGGATCAATCGACACGGGCGTGAAGGGAGGAAAGCGCGAAGCCGACACGGAGGCCCATCAGTGGGCCCCCACGGGTTCCGTTGCGCGGAAGTCACTGTGCACGGGTGAGGTGCCGGTACGCACGTACGCCTCGTACTCGTGGCGGAAGTGCAGGATGGTGCTGATGACGGGAGCCACCTCGGCGTCGCCGAACGGGCACAGCGTCTTGCCGGCGATGTTGTCGCACACGCTGAGCAGCAGGTCGATGTCGCGCTCCTGCCCCTCGCCGCGCTCGATCCTGGCGAGAATCTTGTACAGCCAGTCCACGCCTTCGCGACACGGCGTGCACTTGCCGCACGATTCGTGCTTGTAGAAGTGAATCAGGTTCTTGGTGAGCCAGACCATGTCGGTCGTCTCGTCCATCACCATGATCGCGGCCGAGCCGAGCATCGACCCCGCCGCGACGAGGCCGTCGAAGCTGGCGGCCGTGTCGAGCTTGTCGGGGAGAATCACGGGCACCGACGACCCGCCCGGGATGACCGCCTTGAGCGCCCGGTCTCCGCGAATGCCGCCGGCGTAGTCGTAGATCAGCTCGCGCAGCGTGATGCTCATCGGCGCTTCGAACACGCCGGGCTTCTTCACGTGTCCGCTGACGCAGAACAGCTTCGGCCCGGAGTTCTTCTCGGGGCCGATGGCGGCGTACCAGGCGGCGCCCTTCTCGATGATCACGGGCACGTTGCAGATGGTCTCGACGTTGTTGACCACCGTCGGGCAGCCGTAGAGGCCGACCACCGCCGGGAACGGCGGCTTGAGCCGCGGCTGCGCGCGCTTGCCCTCGAGTGACTCGATGAGCGCCGTCTCTTCGCCGGCCTCGTAGGCGCCCGCGCCGCGATGCACCCAGATGTCGCAGTTGACGCCGGTGCCCAGGATGTTCCTGCCGATGTACCCCGCGGCGCGTGCCCTGGCGAGTTCGGCTTCGAGCTGCTTCTGCACGTGGTAGAACTCGCCGCGGATGTAGATGTAGCAGGTCTCGGCGCCGAACGCGCGGCAGGCAATCACGCACCCTTCGAACAGCAGGTGCGGGTTGCGCTCGAGCAGCACGTGGTCCTTGAACGTCCCCGGCTCGCTCTCGTCCGCGTTGACGCAGAGGTACTTCGGCTTCGGGATGTCCTTCGGCACGAAGCTCCACTTGAGGCCCGTGGGAAAGCCGGCCCCGCCGCGGCCGCGCAGACCCGACCGTTTCACTTCGTCGGTGATGGCCTCGGGCGTCATGGCGAGCGCCGTGCGCAGGGCCTGGTAGCCGCCGTGCTCGACGTAGAAGTCGAGCGTGTAGCCGAAGGGCTCGTTGACGTGCTTCGTGAGAATGGGTTCGAACATTGCGTGGATTTCTCAGGCGTGCCGCCGGCTCACGTCGTGGACGGTTCCTTCACCAGGTGGCACCCGCTCAACGCCGCCAGGCCCTTCGTCCGCAGGCCCTCGATCAGCGCCGGCACGTCGTCGGGCTGCTGGCACTCGTGCCAGTGCTCGTTGTTGACCATGATCACGGGGGCGCGGTCGCAGGCGCCGAGGCACTCGAACTCCATCACCGTGAACATGCCGTCAGGGGTGGTCTCGTTCGGCTGCACCTGCAGGTGCCTGCAGAGCGCGGCCGTGACCTTCTCCGCGCCATTGAGCGCGCACGAGAGCGTGCGGCACACCTGCAGCGTGTAGGTGCCCACCGGCTTCGTGAAGAACATCACGTAGTAGGTGACCACGTCCTCGACATCGGCCGGCGTGCAGCCGATGA
>CAYMAG010000139.1:0-11003 GCA_964388335.1 uncultured Vicinamibacteraceae bacterium
TCCTGTCGGAGTTCGGCGGCATCGCCTATCGCGCGCCGAACTCGCCGGTACCCGAGGGGGCCTGGGGCTACGCCGGTGTCGAGCCGTCAGCGGACGCGGCCTTCGCACGGCTGAAGGGGCTCTACGACGCGCTGGCGAAGCTGCCGGGCATCATCGGCATCTGCTACACGCAGATCACCGACGTCGAACAGGAGATCAACGGCCTGCTCACCTACGACCGCCAGTTCAAGTTCGACCCGACGGCCGTGAAGGCGCTGAACGACGCGTTGCGGTAGGATGCCGGACGACGGTTCACGGGGCTTGCCTCGCCGTAGCCTTGGCGAAGGCGAGTCCACGCAGGAGGTACAGGCTGTGCCGCATCATGCCCTGGCGCCACTGGGTCGCCTCACCATTCTCGCCGTCCTCACGCTCGGCACCGTCGCCTCCACGGCGCACCTGCCCGGCATGCACGGCGCGCCCCAGGCGGGGCCGACGACGGCAACGGGCACGCCGTGGTTCGACACCATCCAGATGGACGACCACTTCTGGAGCGAGGGCGCGACCTACGGCGACGTCAACCGCGACGGCCGCGTGGACGTCATCTCCGGACCCTACTGGTACGCCGGCCCCGACTACCGCACGCGCCACGAGTACTACCCCGCCACGCAGTTCTTCGAGCGTGTCCGCCCGAACGGCAGCACCGCGACGATTGCCGGATTTGAAGGTGCCCTCGGCACGAAGCTCACCTACTCGGACAACTTCTTCGCCTTCACCGACGACTTCAACAAGGACGGCTGGCTCGACATCCTGATCATCGGCTTCCCCGGTAAGGACGCGTCGTGGTACGAGAACCCGCGCGGCCGCGACCAGCACTGGAGGCGCCACCAGATCGCCGACCGCGTCGACAACGAGTCGCCCACGTACGTGGATCTCTTCGGCGATGGACGCCGGCGCATCGTCTGCAATTCGGCGGGCGCGTTCGGGTACTGGGAGCAGACGGCCGACGACCCGACGCAGCCGTGGACCTTCCGCCCGATCTCGCCCGACATCGAACTCGGCAACTTCACGCACGGTCTCGGCGTCGGCGACGTCAACGGCGACGGGCGCCTCGACATCATCGATGGCAAGGGCTGGTGGGAACAGCCAGCGTCCGTCGACGGGCACCCGCTCTGGACCAACCATCCCGCGGACTTCGGCATGGGCGCCCAGTACTACGCGTACGACGTGAACGACGATGGGCTGCCGGATGTCATCGGCAGCCTCGCGGCGCACGGCTACGGACTGGCGTGGTGGGAACAGCGCCGGGACGGCGAGACGACCTCGTTCACGCGCCACCTGATCATGGGCGAGCGCAAGGAGGACAGCCCGCACGGCGTCGTGTTCTCACAGGTCCACGCGATCGCGCTCGCCGACATCGACGGCGACGACCTTCCCGACATCGTCACCGGCAAGCGCTTCTGGGCGCACGGCCGCGACGGCGACCCCGAGCCGAACGCCCCGGCCGTCGTCTACTGGTTCAAGCTCGTTCGGCAGGGCAACACCGTCGAGTGGGTGCCCCACCTGATTCACGACGATTCGGGTGTGGGCACACAGGTCGTGGTCGGCGACGTGAACCTGGACAAGCTGCCAGACGTCGTCGTCGGCAACAAGAAGGGCACGTTCCTCCACCTGCAGCGGCGCCCACCGCGTCCCTCCGCCGCGGCCTCGACGGATGAACCCGACCCTCGCCTGACCGCGCCATTCAGAGGGCTCCGTCCGCTGGATGCGGCGCGTGCCATCACCGTGCCGGAGGGCTTCACCGCGCATGCCTACGCCGGTGAGCCCGACGTACGCCAGCCGATCGCGTTCGCCATCGACGACCGCGGCCGGGTATGGGTGGCCGAGGCCTACGCCTATCCGGTGCGCCAGCCGGAAGGGGAAGGCAGGGACCGCATCCTCGTGTTCGACGACACGAACGGCGACGGCCGGTTCGATCGAACGACCATCTTCGCGGACGACCTGAACCTCGTGAGCGCCATCGAGATCGGCTTCGGCGGAGTGTGGGTGGGCGCCGCGCCGCACCTGCTCTACATTCCGATGCAGGACGGCGACGAGCCAAAGCCCTCGGGACCGCCGCAGATCATGCTCGACGGGTGGGGGTACGAAGACACGCACGAGACGCTCAACACGCTGATCTGGGGGCCAGACGGCTGGTTGTACGGCGCCCATGGTGTGTTCACGAACAGCAGCGTCGGCCGGCCCGGCACGCCGGACGCGGAGCGCCAGAAGATCAACGGCGGCATCTGGCGTTTCCATCCGACGAAGCACCGCTTCGAGGTCTTCTCGGAGGGGCTCAGCAACCCGTGGGGTCTCGACTTCAACGATCACGGGCACGCCGTCGCCGAAGCGTGCGTGATTCCTCACCTGTGGCACATCGTGCAGGGCGCGCGCTACCAGCGCCAGGCCGGCCAGCACTTCAATCCGCACATCTACGACGACATCCGGACGATCGCCGACCACCTCCACTACACCGGCGACTCCCCGTGGGACGGCAACGACCAGAGTTCGGCGCAGGGCGGCGGACACGCGCACGCGGGCCTGATGGTCTACCTCGGCGGCAGCTGGCCCGACGCGTATCGGGGACAGGCGTTCATGAGCAACATCCATGGCGCGCGCATCAACGTGGACGCGCTCGAACCGCAGGGAAGCGGCTACGTCGGCCGGCACGCGAAGGACTTCCTCGAGTTCAACGACCCCTGGTCGCAGGTGGTCAACCTGCAGTACGACCAGGACGGGTCGGTCTTCCTGATCGACTGGTACGACCAGGAGCAATGTCACCTCAACGACCCGGAGGTGCCCGACCGCGGCAACGGACGCATTTTCAAGGTCGTGTACCGCGACACGCCGACCACGCGCCCGGACGTGCAGCGATTGTCGGACGACGACCTGGTGCGCTCACTGCTGCGGCGCAATGACTGGCACGTCCGGCACGCCCGGCGCGTGCTGCAGGAGCGCGAATCAGCCGGCCGGCTCGCCGCGACAACCGTGCCGCGGCTCCGTGCCCTGCTGGGCCTCGAGGGGACAGCTCCTGTCGTGACGGCCTCGGCTGACCACCACGGCCTGACGTCCACGGAGGCCAGACTGCGGCTCCTCTGGGCGCTGCACGTGGTCAACGGTCTGCGCACCGCCGACATCGTCGCGCTGACGCGTCACGACGATGCGCACGTGCGCGCGTGGGCCGTCCAACTCGCCGCCGAAGACGGCAGCGTAGCGCCCGAGGTGCAGACCGCCCTGGCCGACCTCGCCCGCAGGGACGACTCGCCGACCGTCGCGCTCTACCTCGCGAGCGCTGCGCAGCGTCTGCCGCACGCCCAGCGCTGGCCTGTGGTGGAGGCCCTGCACGCGACGGCCGACCGGCACCGCGACGATCACAACCTTCCGCTGATGTCGTGGTGGGCGCTCGAGCCGCTCGCCGGCAGTGACGCCGGCCGTGCCGTGGATCTCGCGCTGTCGTCAGCGGTGCCGCGCGCGCTCGAATTCACCGCGCGTCGCGTCGCAGCGACCGGCAGCGCCGACACGCTGAACGCCCTGGTGAACGCCGCGGTGCGAGCGAGCGACGAAGCGAAGACGGTCGCCATCCTGACCGGCATGAACGCCGCGCTACGTGGCCAGCGTGACGTCGCCCTTCCCGCCTCGTGGGCCAGCGCCGAGCAGACGCTCGGCACGCATGCGAGCGCACGGGTACGCACCGAGTCGCAGGCACTGGGGCTCACGTTCGGCAGTGCCGCTGCCCTGCAGATGGCGCGCGAGACACTCGAAGACTCCGGTATGCCCGCCGAGAGCCGGCGCCGTGCGCTCGGAGCCCTGGTCAACGCGCGCGACGAGGCCGCCACGCCCCTGGTGCTGCGCGCGCTGGACGACAGGCGCCTGCGCAGGGACGCCATCCGCGCGCTCGCGGCAATTGCCGATCCTCGTGCACCACAGGCGTTGCTGGCGCTCTATCCGTCAGCGACGGCTGACGAGAAGCGCGACATCCTGCTCACCCTGTCGTCCCGGACGGACTACGCGCCGGCCCTCGCGGCCGCGCTCGACACCGCGACGATTCCGCCGCGCGACGTCACCGCGGAGATCGCCCGGCAGATGCGCCTGTTGAACCACGCCGCGCTGACGACGTCGCTGGAGCGGGTCTGGGGCGTGGCCCGTACCCACAGCGGCGATCGGACCGCCGACATCGAGCGATACCGGGCGATCGTGCAACGAACGGGCGGCGCGCGGTCGGATGCGTCGCGCGGGCGGGCGGTCTACGAGCGTGTCTGCGCGGCGTGTCACACGGTGTTCGGCGACGGCGGGACGCTCGGTCCGGACATCACCGGATCGAACCGCGCGAACCTCGACTACCTGCTGCACAACATCCTCGACCCCAACGCCGAGATTCCGAACGCCTACCGCGCGACGACCGTCGCGCTGCGTGACGGCCGCGTCCTGTCGGGGGTCGTCGGCGCGCAGGACGCGAAGGTGGTGACCGTCGTGACGACGAACGAGACGGTGACCGTGCCGCGGGCCGACATCGCGACGCTGACGCAGTCGGACGTCTCGATGATGCCCGAGGGATTGCTCGAGCCGCTGGACGACCAGGAGGTGCGCGACCTCGTCGCGTATCTGCGTGGGAACCGACAGGTCGCGCTCCCGAGGTAGCGTTGCGACTGCTGCTCCGAGAAGACCGCTCAATCACGCGGGATGGCAGCTGAAGGTCGCGGAGGCATTCGTGGCCAAAGGCGCCTGGGTGCCGTACCTGGCGATTGCAGAAGCCACGTGGGGGCTTGCGGCCGCATCGGCAACGCCCCTGACCGGGGCATCACCGACACGGACATCACCTGACCCGACGGCGCTGGCCGCTCGTCACCACGTCTCGGACGAACCCGGGGGCCCGATGTCGATGGGGGCGTCCGGCGACACATCGGTCACGCCCTTGATCGACCGCGCCCTGCCCGCCGCCTCGTCGTCGGCGGTCCCGGTAATGCTCCCGATGGCGTCCAGGACGTCGCCCACCACGAAACCCGCCTTGGCGAGTTCGTCCGAGACCTCTTTCAGGGGACGTTCGTCGGACGTCGTGATGATCCAGCGCTTCGTCTCCGGCATGATGCACCTCGCTCCTACGGCGCCTGCACGAGGCCCGCACCGACCCGGGCGGGAGGGTGTGGCAGCGGTCTGGCCGTTGCGACCAGTTTCCTCCACAGACTCGCCCCTCGCAACGCCGGACTCGTCTCTGCCCACAGCGCCGCGCAACCGGCGACGTGTGGCGTGGCCATGCTCGTGCCGCTCATCGTACCGTAGCGGGTCGGCCTGGGCACCGATGAGAAGACGTCTCGCCCGGGAGCCGCGATCTCGACCTTGCCGAAGTTCGAGAACGAGGACGGCGCAAGATTCGGGTCGAGCGATGCCACCGACATGATGGTCGGCGAGTTGGCGGGCGAGCCGGTGTTGGCCGCCGCGTTCCCGGCAGCCGCAATGATGAGACAGCCTCGGCTGAGCGCGGCGGTGCCGGCCGCGGTGTACGCCGCCTGGACCGGCGCCTGCGACCCGAGCGACATCGAGATGACCGTGCAACGGTTGGCAATGGCCCAGTTCATGCCCGCGAGCACGCTGCCCGTTGAGCCCGAGCCGGAGTTGCTCAACACCTTGCCCACGAAGATCGGCGCCTTGAAGGCGATACCGTAGCGAGGCGTCGTGCCCGGAGGCGACTTCGGTCCGCACGACGTGCCGATGCAGTGCGTGCCGTGCCCGTGGAGATCCTGGACGGGTTGCCCGACGAACGTCTGCGAGACCACCGTCCGACCAGCGAAGTCTGGATGCCCCAGGTCGAACCCCGTGTCGAGTACCGCGACGCGGATACCCACGCCGCTCTTCAGGCTCGTTGGGACCCTGCACCTGATGAGCCCCCAGGTCGCGCCCACCACGGCCGGGTCGAGGTCAGGTTCGAGCACGTCGTCCCGCGGCGCACCCAGGTCCTGGGCGATGGCCTCGGCCGCGCGGACGAAGCCGCGCAGATAGTCCGAGGTCTCGGTTGCACTGGTGAACGCGAAGTACTCGGGCTCGATCGTCTCGACCGGGCTGTCCAGCGGCACTTCTGCCTCCACGCTGAAACCACGCGCGTCGAATGCCTCCCCACCGATGATGGCGGCGCCGATCTCCGGGAAGACCAACACTTCGGCATCACCGACGGTCTCGAGGGTGACACTCTGGTCGGCGAAGTCGCGGGCATCGGCCACACGCAAGCCCTCCGTGTTCAACGACCGGACGCCCTCGTCGATGGCGTTCTCCTTGAACGTCACGATGTACCGCCCGGTCGCCATGCTGTCGTCACCGCGCTCGAGCGCTGCGGCGAGTAGTTCGTCGATGCCGGCGGACACGCGCTGCTCCGCCGAGCCTTCTTGCGTCTTGCGTACACGCTTCTTGGCCATGGTCACTCTCCTTGCGCCGCACCGGAAGTCCGACGCGTCTGACACCCACACGAGAGGAACGAGGCGTCCGAGGCGAGGCTGGAGGGAAGCATCGCTGCAGAACCTGCGGGAGGAAGACGAAAAGGGACGTCCTCTGTGTATCTAGAGCAACGTTGCCCCGCACCGGTGCGAACATCGCCAGCCATAGCTCTGCCATACTCGCGATCCCCACTGGTCCGCCGTCGAGATGCCGATCGGCACGGTCGGAGGTCGCCTCGGACCGGTTGACGAATGACGCGCGGTCCGTTGGCGCTACGCGTGCCGCGCCAGGGCCGCCCGCCCACGCCGTGCGTCGCCCTCCGACTGCGGCCACTCCCCTGCCTCCCCCGCCGGCACACGCAGCAGATCGACGGTGGCATCGAGGCACGCCCGCAGGGCCTGCAGGTCGTAGCCGCCCTCGGTGACGACGGCGAGGCGCCCGCCACACAGCCCCTCGGCAGCATGCCGCAGCGCGCCCATCCAGGCCGCGAACCCCTCCGTCGTCATGCGCTGCGACGCGAGCGGGTCGTCGCGATGCGCGTCGAACCCCGCGGACACGAGCAGCAGGTCGGGTCCGAACGACGTCAGGCGCGGCACGATCAGCTCGCGCCAGACGAGGCAGTGATCGGCGTCGGTCGCACCCGCCTCGAGCGGTACGTTCAACGTGAACCCTTCCCCCGCGCCGTGGCCGCGCTCATCGGCCTCCCCCGTGCCCGGGTAGAAGGGGAACTGGTGCGTGGACACGTACAGCACCGACGGGTCGTCGTAGAACATCCACTGCGTGCCGTTGCCGTGGTGCACGTCGATGTCCACGATGGCCACGCGCCCGGCGCCCTGAGCCCGTGCATGCGCAGCAGCGACGGCGACGTTGCCGAACAGACAGAAGCCCATCGCGCGGTCGCGCTCGGCGTGATGACCGGGCGGCCGCACCAGCGCGAGTGCCGGCGCATTCGCGTCCAGTGCGTGGTCCGCGGCCTCGAGCGCCGCGCCCGCGGCCAGACACGCCACGTCGTACGAGTCGGGCGACGTGAACGTGTCGGCGTCGAGGGACACCGCACGACCGGCGGTGGCGGCAATCTGCTCGACGTACTGGGGTGTGTGTACGCGACACAGTTCCTCGCGCGTCGCGGCACGGGGCTCGCGGCATGCGACGCCGAGACCGCGGGCACGCAGAGCCGCGGCGCGAAGCACGTCGCCGCGCTCCGGCGCCTCGGGATGCCCGGAGGGTGTCAGGTGGTCGAGGAAGCGGTCGGAGAAGAAGATCATGGGCGGCCGGGGAGACTATACAGGCTTCAGCTTGCCCGCCGTAGCCTTCGGCGGAGGCGGGGCTTCAGCTTGCCCGCCGTAGCCTTCGGCGGAGGCGGGGCTTCAGGGTTGCACCGCGGCGAGGCGGGTGGCGCGCGCCTCTACCTCGCCGAGCGCCGCCTCCAGCGCAATCCGTCGCTGCTCGAGCTGTTCTGCCCGGTCGTCCGGCGCGACGTGGAAGGGCTCGCCCACGACCATCACCACGCGGCTGCGTGGCCTGGGGACGAGGCCGCGGTCCCAGCCGCCGAGGTGCCAGGCAGACGAGGCGGCGATGTGAAAGGGAAGGATCGGGTGACCGGTCTGCCGCGCGAGCCACAACGCGCCCGGCTGCGCGCGACGCGCCGGTCCACGCGGGCCGTCCACCGTGATGGCCACGCCGTGTCCAGCGCTCATCTGCCGGGCCAGGACGATCAGCGCGCGTGCGCCTCCACGAGACGACGACCCGCGCACCGCGGTGAAGCCGAAACGGCCGAGCGTCCTGGTGATCCACTCGCCGTCGAAGTTCTGGCTCGCCAGGATGACGATGTCGCGATCGCGCCAGAAGAGCGTGCCGGGGAGGATGACCTGATGCCAGCAGGCGATGATGGGTGGCGTACCGGCGGCCACGGCCCGATCGAAGCGCTCCATGCCGACGCACTCGAAACGCCAGGTACGGGCGAGCGCCTTCATGAGTGGCGCGACGAGTCGCGGGATGACGGCAGCCTGCGCGCGACGCCAGCGCGATGCCTGCCATCCTGTCGCGACGGCTGTCACGCGGGCGGCGCCTCGTGGTCCGAGTCCGCTGAGCCGAGCCGGCCGGCCTTCCTGAGGCGGCCCTCCGTCCACGTCATGAGGTCGACCATCTGCACGTCGGTGTCGGGCTGGCTCGCCTTCGCGCCCTTCAACATGAGGGCGCAGAACGGGCAGCCCATGACAATCGTGTTCGCGCCAGTCGCCTGCAGCTGGTCGAGGCGCTCCTGGCTGATGCGCTTGCCCGACTCGTGCTCCTCGAACAGCAGTCCCCCGCCCGCGCCACAGCAGAACGTGTTGTCACGCGTGCGTTCGGGCTCCGCCACCGTCGCTCCGAGGCGAGACATCAGCGCGCGCGGCTCGTCGTGGTGTCGCGCGTAGCGTCCCAGATAGCAGGGGTCGTGAAACGTCACGGTCTCGTCGTCTGGAGGGATTGATGACACGTCACGCGTGAGCTGGTCGACGAGCACCGACGAGTGCACGACCTTGCCGGTGAAGCCGAAGTCTGCGTAATCGTGCCCGAGGGTCTTCAGGCAGTGCGGACACGACGTCACCACCTGGTGTGCGCCGGCGTCGGCGAGGTCGGACGCGTTCTGCGTCGCCAGCTCCTGGAACAGGTACTCGTTGCCTGTACGCTTGGCGACGTCGCCCGTGCAGCGCTCCTTGCTCAGCACGCCGAACGTCTTTCCGCTCCCGCGAAGAATGGCGAAGAGGGACCGGAGCGACTTCTGATAGTCGGCCTCGAACGACCCCGCGCAGCCCAGCCAGATCAGATACTCGTGGCGGGCCGGATCGAATACCTCGAGTGCGGCAGCGTCCACGAACTTCTGCCGCTGATCCGACATCAGGCCCCAGACGTTGCCGCGACGCTCGAGGTCGTTGTAGGCCGGTGCGAGATAGTCGGGCGCGTGCCCGTTGCTCACCTCGCCTCGGCGCGCCCCGATGATGACCGGCATATGTTCGATGCCCACCGGGCAGACGTCCTCACAGGCCCCGCACGTCGTGCACTGCCACAACACGCCCGGATCGTAGACGTCGACCAGGCGCGTGTCGCGCGCGCCGGCGAGAATGGCTGCCTCGTTCTGGAGGACGATCGCCTTGGGATTGAGCGCCTTCCCGGTCGCGAAGGCGGGACAGTTCTCCTGGCACCGTCCGCACTCCACGCAGGTCAACGCGTCGAGCACGGCCTTCTTCGGCAGGTCGGCAACGGTCTCCAGACCCACCTGCTCCTGTTCGAAGTCGAGCGGCGGGACCGTGCCGAGCACTGGTGACTTCAGAAACACGGTGGCCGGCGAGAGCACCAGATGCAGATGCTTGGAGTTGGGAATGAGGGCGAGGAACGTGTAGATGACGCCCATGTGCAGCCACCAGTTCGTCTGCCGCGCTACGCCTTCGGCGAGCGTGAGATCGAACAGGAAGGTCGCCATCAGCACGGCGATGAACACGCCGATGAGCAGCGACTCCTTCGACACGGTGGCGCCGAGCGCACGCGGACGGACGATGCCGCGCCGCACGATGAGCAGCACGATGCCGGCCAGCACGGCCAGGCAGAACGGCACGAGCAGCCGCTTGTAGACCGCGAACGCCGCGGTCGCGGTCAGGTCGATCAGCCCGAGGCCATGCAGCGTCTCGACGAGCGTGTAGCCGCCGAACGCCACGAACCCCCAGAACACGAACAGGTGCGCCATGCCTACCCAGGGCTTGTGGCGAATCACGCGCGCCTGGAACACGACATCGGTCAGGAAGCGGCCGACGCGCACCGACAGGTGGTCGAGGCTGAAGCTGCCGGGTGCGCCGGCAACGGCCCGCAGGCGCGGCGCCATCTGGGCTGCGAACGCACCGACGCCCGCCAGCACCAGCGCCCAGAACAGCAGCGTGCCCGTCATCGGGCCAAGCTTACCAAGGGACTGCCAGCGGTGTCACAATGCCACGGGGAGGATCCGCACAGTGAGCGAGCCTGCAGAGACCGTGGAGAAATCGAAGGCCGAGTGGCGACAGGTGCTGCCGCCGGACGCGTACGCCGTCCTGTTCGAGGAAGGCACCGAACGTGCCGGCACGAGTGCGCTCAACGGCGAGAAGCGCCCGGGCACCTTCATCTGCGCGGCGTGCCACCTGCCCTTGTTCGACTCGTCCGCCAAGTACCAGAGCGGCACGGGGTGGCCCTCGTTCTTCCAGCCGATTGCGGGAAACGTCGCCACCAAGCGCGACGTCACGCTCCTGCTGCCGCGCACCGAGTACCACTGCGCCCGTTGCGGCGGACATCAGGGGCACGTGTTCGGTGATGGTCCGGCGCCGACGGGACAGCGCTACTGCAACAACGGCGTCGCGCTGAAGTTCGTGCCCGAGGGCGAGCCCCTGCCCGAGTTGGTCCGGTAGCCCGCGTACAGCCGGGCAGCCCGTGCTATGCCCTGGTAGCCCGCGCTACGGCCTGGTAGCCCGCGCCTCGCCGAGGCGCGGGTCCCCTCAACCCCTACCTCAGCGCGTCGATCATCGCCGGCACGATCTCGAACAGGTCGCCCGCGATGCCGTAGT
>CAYMAG010000140.1:0-1686 GCA_964388335.1 uncultured Vicinamibacteraceae bacterium
GTGTTCAACCCCGGATTGGGGCCGTCTACCGCGTCAACAACTCCGGGGCAATCGGCTTGTCCACGACGGGACGCGTCGGCAACTCGGCCACGGCCCACATCGTGGCGTAGATCGTGCGCGCGATGCGGGTCATCTTGCGGAAGTCGATCTTCTCCACGTGATCGCCGAGGCCGTGGTAGTCCTCGTGCACGCCCGTGAAGAAGAACGCCACGGGGATGCCGTGCTTCGCGTAATGGTAGTGGTCGCTGCGGTAGAAGAAGCGTTCGGGGTGATCCGGGGCCGCGTAGTAGTAGTCGTACGTCAGCTTCAGATATCGGTCGTTGACCTCGTCCACCAGTTCACCGAGTTGCGTGCTCATCAGGCGTGACCCGATGACGTATACCGCATCCGGTCCGGTGAGCTTCGCATTGGCCGGGTTCGTGTCGCCCTCGGCGCGGCTGCGGCCGATCATGTCCACGTTCAGCTGCGCGACGATGCGATCGAGAGCGACGGTCGGTGTCTGGGCGAAGTAACGCGCGCCCCAGAGCCCCTTCTCTTCGCCGGCGTGCCAGACGAACAGCACCGATCGCTTCGGCTTGCGTGGCGCCTTCGCGAGCGCCTCCGCGATGCCGAGCAAGCCCACCGTGCCCGAGCCGTCATCGTCGGCGCCGTTGTAGATGCGATCACCAGCTGCCGCGTTCGTGCGAACGCCCACGTGGTCGTAGTGGGCCCCGAGGGCGACGTACTCGTCCCGCAGTCGTGGATCGCTGCCGCGAAACACCGCGACCACGTTCTGGGTGGTCTCGCGCGCCTCCGTGCTGGTGATGGTGAGCGTGACCCGCTTCGACGCGGCCAGGTCGAAGGCCGCCGCAGACGTGCGAGCCGCCACGTGCGCGTGCACCTCGGGAGCGCTGACTGGCTCGCCGGCGAAGACGGTGCGGTAGCTCGCCGGCGACAGCGTCGCGCTGGGCAGCGCGCTCGACGCGGCCTCCGCGGCGAAGGCGTCAACCGACGTGACGCCTCGCTGAGTCACCGTAGCCGTCGTCTGGGGCCACTCGGCGAGGCGCTGGAAGTCGGCGAGGTACAGGATGCCCACGGCGCCGCGGGCGGCAGCGGCGGTCGCTCCGTCCTGCCAGTCATCGCCCTGAGGCCCCTTGAGTTCAGCGCTCGTCAGGCCGTTCGGCAGGCCTGGCTGCATGATGACGATCTTGCCGCGGACGTCGACGCCGGCGAACGGATCGATGCCCTTCGACTTCACGACGTAGCCGTGACCGACGTAGACGAGCGAGCCGGAAACGCTGCCGCTGACGGCCGTCGAGGGCAGGTACTGGTCGCCGAGCGTGAGTGTCTGCCGACCGATCGTGAGCGACGTCCCCTGCGCGTCGAGCGTCCGGCGCGTGAGGACGATGGTCTGGAAGTACGTCCCGCTGTCGCCGGCCGGTTCGTAGCCCCAGCGCGACAGCAGCGTCGCCATGAAACGTGCGGTGATGTCGAGCCCCCGCGACGGCGTATCGCGCCCCTCGAGGTCGTCGTGCGCGACGAAGGTCAGGTAGTCGCGCAGCTGGGCCTCGGTCAGCGTGTCGACGCCCGGAGGCGGGGCCGCCGAGCGCGGCCCGCCAGGCGTCTGCGCCGGTGATGCGGCCGCCGAGCAGACGACGAGCGCGATGGTCAGGAGTGGAGTGGGAAGGTGGCGCAGCAGCCGCACGC
>CAYMAG010000140.1:1786-11001 GCA_964388335.1 uncultured Vicinamibacteraceae bacterium
ACCTCCGCCACCAGCGGCAGGTGGTCCGACGCGACCAGTGTCAGCCTGGTCCGCGGCAGCTCGACGTGGTCGACCGTCACGCCTCCCGAGAGGTAGATGTGGTCGAGGTGCAGCATCGGCAGCATGCCGGGATACGTCCGCCGGCTCTTGAGGTACGCCGTCAGGTCCACGCCCTCGAGCATCTGGCTCAAGGTCCGCGTCGTCAGACCCTGCACCCACTCGTTGAAGTCGCCGAGCAGCACCTTCGGTCCCTTGATCGAGGTGTCGGCCACGAACTCGGCCAGCTTCGGCGCCTGCCGGAAGCGCTCGCGCACGCCCGTGCCGAGGTGCACGTTGAACACGTGGAAGTCGCGTCCACCGACGTCGATGTCCACCCGCTGGCATCCGCGCGCCTCCCGGCCCCCGAACGACAGGTCACACGTGTGGTCGCCGCGCATCGGCAGCCGGCTCAGGACGACGTTGCCGTAGGCCTTGCCTCGCAGCAGGCGCGTGGTCTGCATCACCCAGCCCATACCGAGTCGGGCGCCGAAGAACGCGGCCTGGCCGTCCTCCTCGGGACCGCTGCCCACGACCTCCTGCAGCGCGATGACGTCGGCGTCGAGCCGCTCGAGCACGTCGAGGATGCGTTCGGGCCGCGTCCGTCCATCCATACCGCGGCACTTGTGGATGTTGTAGGTGGCGAGGCGGAGGCGCTGGCGGTCACCGGTCGCGCGGGAGGTGTGTGGCTGTGGCATGATCGCCGGACGAACCGGCTCTGTCAGCCTACGCAATCGCCGGGGGGAAGGAAAGCACGATGAGTCGCCTGCAGTCCGAGTTCTCGGTCACGTGTCCGTGTTGCCGCGCCACGCTGGTGGTGGACGTCAACCTCAAGCGCGTCGTGTCGCACCAGGAGCCACGCACCGGACCGCAGCGCGATCTGGACGACGTCCAGCGGTTGCTGAGCGAGGAAGCGGCGCGGCGCGAGGCGCTGTTCGAGCAGAGCGTCAAGGCCGAGCGATCGCGGGGCGATGACCTCGACCGACGCTTCCGTGAGGCGCTCGAGCAGGCGAAGCAGGAGCCCGTGTCGCGGCCGACGCGCGACTTCGATCTCGAATGACCCATGGGTAGTAGGGACGGCTCTCCGAGCCGTCCGTGTCCACATCACGAACAGCGGCGTGCAGACGGACGGCTCGGAGAGCCGTCCCTACCTTACCGGCGCATCCGGCGCGCGAGGCGCACGGACGGCGCGAACCCCTTGGGCAGGGGCATCCACCGGTCCTGCCCGGTGTAGTACAGCGGCTTGAAGCCGGGATGCGCGGCCATGAACGCGTGGTACCTCGCGCGCAGGCGGTCTATTCGCCCGTCGGACGAGCGAATCGGCAGATGCGGCAGGTCGCGCAGCGCCTGCTCCACGTGCCAGACGTTCCGGGACGTCAGCCGCCAGTCGTACGGCGCGAGGTCGCGGAGGTCGAGTGCGCCGTAGCCGACGATGCGGCCCGTGGTATCCACGTACGGCTCCACATAACTCGACGCGAGATCGCGCAGTGTCCGGAACACCGGGCGTCGTCCGTGCAGTCCCGGGTCGCGCGACCGTGCCACGCTTCCCCAGCCCGTGCGTGCGCGGTACACGAACAGGACGTGGTCGAGCAGATCCACCGATTCGAGGCTCATCACCAGCGGTGGATAGCCGTACAACTCCAGCAGGGTCGCGGCGCTGACCGCGGCCTCCATGCAATGCGCCTCGCCCGTCCGCACCACGCCGCGAAACGAGCGCTGCGTCTCGCCGGCGGGCTCGGTGTTGTAGGGCAGGTCGTTCAGCCACGCCTGCACGCGCGCGGGCGTGGTGAGCCGTCGCGCAAGACGTCTTTCCGCCGCGCTCAGCCTCGCCCAGGTGCGCGCGTTGTCTTCAGGGAGAGGTCTGCTACGCTGAGGCGCCATGATTCGCATCGGGACGTCGGGCTACAACTACCCGGAGTGGAAGGGACGCTTCTACCCGGCCGACCTGTCGGCCGCGAAGATGCTGCCGTACTACGCCGACCGGTTCTCGACGGTCGAGATCAACTACACGTTCTACCGCATGCCCACGCCGAAAATCGTGGCGGGCTGGGCGGCGCAGGTGCCCGAGTCGTTCGCCTTCACCCTCAAGGCGCCGAAGCGCATCACGCACGACCGCCGTCTCGGCGACATCGCGGATCCGTTGCGCGTCTTCTGCGAGACTGCCGCGCTGCTCGGGCCGCGGCTCGGCTCTCTGCTCTTCCAACTGCCGCCGAACATGAAGGTCGACCTCGCGAAGCTCGACGCGTTCCTCACCGAACTGCCACCCGGCGCGCGCGCCGCGATGGAGTTTCGCCACGAGTCGTGGTGGACCGACGATGTCTATGCCCGCCTGCGCGCGAAGAACGTCGCGCTCTGCATCGCCGACAGCGACACCAGGCACACGCCCGTCGTCGTCACGTCCACCTGGGGCTATCTGCGCCTGCGCGACGAGGGATACGGCACGGCCGACATCGCCCGCTGGGCGGACGTCGTGCGCGCCCATGACGCGGACTGGCGCGACACGTTCGTCTACTTCAAGCACGAGGACGAGGGGAAGGGTCCGGAGTTCGCGGCGCGACTGGCCGAACGCCTCGGTGCGTGAGCGCCGCGGCGTCGACGTGCGCACACGCCCAGCGCACGATCGTCGACTCGGCCCAGTAGCCATCGTCTTCGCCGGCCGGCACGCCGACGAACCCGCAGTGGCCGCCTTCGTCGGTGAGCAGCGTGTGGACATGCGGGTTGCCCGTCACCTCCGGCCGCTCGAACTGCTCGGGGGGCACGAACGGGTCGTTGCGCGCCGAGACGACGAGTGCCGGAATACGTATGCGATCGATGACCCGATAGCTGCACGCTTCCCGGTAGTACCGCTCGGCCGTTCCGAACCCGCTCATCGGCGCCGTGAACACGTCGTCGAACCGCCGCACCGTCCACACGCCCGCCAGCTTGCGTGGGTCGTACACGTCGGGGAAGAGATGGGCCTTCCGCCGCATGCGGCTGCGGAGGTTGCGCATGAAGTTCCACTGATACAGGACGTTGGCACGCCGCTCGAGCGCGTCCACGCACAACGCCAGGTCCATCGTCGGCGACACGGCGCAGACGGCGCGGAGTGCGGAGGGTGGCGTGTCGCCGGCATCGCCGGCCAGTTTGAGCGTCAGGTTGCCGCCCAGCGAGTAGCCGGCGACGACCACCTCGCGGATGCCGAGGCCATCGGCGAGGTGACGCAGCACGTGCAGGGGATCGTGCGTGAGCCCCGAGTGGTAGAGGCCGCGGGACAGCGCCTCCGTGCCGCCGCAGTTGCGCTGGTTGAGACGGACGACGTTGAAGCCGGCCGCGAACGCCTTGTCGGCGATGCCGCGCATGTAGTGCGCCTGCGACGAGCCCTCCAGGCCGTGCAGCAGCAGCAGCGCCGGCGCCTCGGACCGGTGCGGCTGCCAGTTGCAGTGTGCGAGCACGCGCGCGTCGTCTGCCGTGTCGAAGTAGACCGCATCGGCGGGCGGCAGCCGCGGGAACGTACGCCGGCGTCCCCAGGCGTACAGCGTCATGCGGTGGCCACCACGCCAGCGTGGATGGGGAGTGTATGTCGGCAGTTGCGTCACGTCGCGGTCACTGCAGGCGATACACATAGAAGCGGTCGTTGCGGTACGCCTCGGGCATCGCCATCTGGCGGTCGGTGATCAGGTAGTCGAGATCATAGCGGCGCGCGAGGTCACGCGCACGTGCAGGCGTCAGCGTCGAGAAGTCGCCGACGGCTTTGACGCGCTCGTCCACGCGGACGGCGATGTCGCGCGAGTACATCGCGACCGACGTGTCCTTCACGCCTTCCAGCAGTACGTCGCGTTGCGCGAGGATGCGGAGCGAGTGACCGAACTTCCAGTCGTGGTCGGGGTCACTCAGCAGGTGGGCATCGGCCGGTGTGGCCCGCGCCGCCCAGGCGCCGACGTCCTTCCAGGCATCGTCTCCGAGCGTCGCCTGGACCAGGACGCGGTCCGGCCGTTCGACGGTCAGGATGTAGGCGCCTCGCGCCGCGGACGCCGAGAGCACGATGCTGCACACGACCACGGGCCGCCACGAGAAGGCACGCGGCCTGCGGCTCCACGCCTCGCCGGCCACCCACGCGACGCCGGCCACGGCGAGGAAGTCGACGAGCCAGAAGATACGCGACGTCTGCAGTTGAACCGCCAGCGCCACGCGAGCGTCGATGAACGGCATCGACACGAGGAAGGCCGCGACGAGCGCCACGACGCCCATCGCTGCGCCCCGCTCCCAGGCGCGCGCGACGCCCTGCGCCACGCGAAGCCTCCAGACGCCCACCACGATGGCGGCCGTGAGCATGTTGACCACCCACGAGCCGACGGACCACTCGTCGGGGAAGACGTAGTCCTTCGACACGAGCACGCGCGTCCACGCCTCGTCCATCACGCCGAGGCGGCCAGCCAACGGGCCGCGCGTGAGCGTCCACACGACCAGCGGTACGGCCGGGGCCGCGGCCCAACGCAGCGCACGCCGCCACGACGGGCGGACGTACCAGGTCGCGACCAGCAACCAGAGGGCCCACCACGCGCCCGTCGTGGGGTGGAGCACGCACGCCAGCGTCGTGAGACCCCAGGCGAGCGCGAGACGGTCACCGGCGACCGACGCGACCGCCGCGGCGCCGCACGCGAAGGCCGCGACGCGCGGATGGAAGTACCCCTCGAACGAGTTCGCACCGGTCCTGGTGATGCGATGACGCAGCGTCAGCGCGGCGCAGAAGGCCGCCGTTGTCCACCCCGCCGCGTAGTAGCGCCGTCCGAGCGCCAGCGCTGCCGCGAAGAGCACCAGCAGGCTGGCGACGTAGCCGCCGAGCATCAGCGCCGGCAGGGGCGCGCCCAGGCGTACGGCAGACGCCAGCATCTCGTCGCTGACCATCAGGCGGTCCTGTGCACGCAGCAGCACGGCGTCGCGTGGGAAGAGCCGCGGGTCGACGCTGTCGAGAATCGAGGGGATGTAGAAGGCCTGGTCCGACACCCCGTAGCGGTAGCCGGCAGCGTTGGCCGTCGCGAGGACGACGAGCAACAGCAGGTACAGCGCCCAGAGCGTACGGCGTGGCTTACCCATGAGTGATGTCGCCCACCTCGCGTACCAGCGGGCCGCGATGGTCCGTGGCCGGCAGGAGTTGCCCGTCAGCGGAATCACCGTAGAGCGGAGGCACGGGACGGCCCAGCATCCGCAGGTACACGGTCAACTGTCCGCGGTGATGCACCAGGTGATGCAGGCCGAAGATGGCAATCGCTTCGGCGCGGGTGAGCGTGGACACGACGTCGCCATCGCGCCGCAGGACCCACGGCGCCTGGAGGTCGGCATCCGGGCAGCGCGCGAGCACGTGCCGGCCACGAGCGGTGGCGGCGGCGAATGCCGTCAGCACGACGTCCAGCGTGTCTGGCTGCGCGGGGCCCGGGCCACCAGGTGCCATGTCGTAGCCCTCTCGCGTCGTGAATGCGCTCATCCACCCGGGCAGCGTGGCGACATGCATGGCGAGACGCCCCACGGTGAACGACCGCGGATCGGGCGTCCAGGCAAGCGACGCGTCCGGTACCGCTGCCAGCACCGGTGCGGTGCGCGCGACTTCGGCGTCGAACAGCGCGAGCAGTGTCGACCTCATCGAACGGCGATCCAGCAGCCGAGCAGGCGCCGGTCGCGGCTGCCCGGTTCGGTCTCGGCCGGCACGAACCCATCCGACGTCGTCACGCGCAGCGATCTCGCTTCGACGCCGGCGGGGAACTCCACCACGGAGGACATGCCAGGGCCCAGTGTCGCACGGCGTAGCTCGGAACCAAGCTCGAGCGTGACGTCCACCGCGCGGGCGCCGGCTCGAACGTCGAGCGTCAGCGGGCGTCCGGGCGGGTGCACCACGGTCATCTCGGCCGTCGCACGTCCGCGCACCCACATGCCGTCCGGCTCCGGCCAGGCATCCTCACCGTGTACGAAGACCTGCACGTCGCCGTACCGGCCGCTGGCGAGCACGTTCCGCCTGGACGGTCTCGCGGAGGCATCGACGAGTGACTGGGGCGTCAGGCGGATCTGCGGCCCCGCCGCGACCACGGCAGGCGCGGCCCTGAACCCGATGAAGCCCGCGTCCACCGGCAGGTCGAACGCGCGTCCCCAGGTCGCCGGAGGGGTCAGGTCGAGATCCCACGAGTGGTGAGGCGGCCCGGTGCGTCCCACGTGGACGGCCAGCGCGCCCGTGACGGGCGTGTCCGTCGCGTCGGCGAACACGGCGTCCACCTCGTAGCGGCCTGCGGGCAACGAGAGCCGTTGTCCGAAGAGCTGGGTGGCTGCGTCGATGGCCTGCGCACCGCGCGGGTTGACCACCATCGAGAAGAGCGGCGGCACGGCGGCGGGTTCCATCAGGCCAAGCGGACCGGAGCGGACGACGATCGGGCGGGCGCGGGCGTCGAACTCGTCGAGGAGGCGCACTCGGGGACGCTGCGTCAGGTCGGGCGGTGGAGTGGACGGTGCTGCGGCGCCCTGCACGATGCCGGACACGATCGCGACGAGCGCGACCGAGATCACGGCGCTCACCGCCGCGGCCTGTCCGGGGCGTCCGGGCAGCACGCGGCTGAAGCGCCCGAGGACGGCTCCAGCGATCAGGAGCGGGACGATCCAGGCGGCGGCCAGCGCCGAGGCGGCGGCCGGCGACTGCCGCAGAAAGGTCGGCAGCAATGTCCACACCGCGGAGGACGGCGCCAGGTACTCGATCACCTGCGACGAGCCGTCCCGGCCGGCGACCAGCAGCAGGCCATTCTGAGCGCCGGCGATGAGCAGCGTGAGCCCGATGCCCGTCCACAGCAGGGCGAATTGCGTGGCGCGCCGCATCGGAGCGGCGGCGCTGGCCAGCCACTGCGCCGCCACGGGCAGCACCAGCAGCGGGAGGGCAGCCACGACGGGGCGTCCGACGATCGCGCTGCCGCCCCACCAGATGTGGAACGCGCCGACGACGCCCAGGAGTCCAGCCCAGGTGACGACGAGTTCGACCGCCATCCGCCGGATGCCGCCGCCGGCACGCCAGAGCGCCCAGAGCCCCGGCAGCACCATCAGCAGCGCGGGCGCGAACAGGAGGATGCCGTACTCCTGATCGAAGAGCAGTCCGGGCCCGCCGTGTGGCAGGTACTCGAGACGGGTCTCGCGCTGCGTGCCGTAGGGCGCCGCCGGAGACCAGCGTCCCCAGATCAGCTTGAAGAAGAGGAACCAGCCGGCCAGGCTGATCGCGCAGGGGAGGGCGACCGCGAGCGAACGGGCGAGTGCGCGGAGGCGTGCGGCCCCTCCGGCGGGCCACGGGAACCAGACCCGCGCCAAGACGATGAGTCCGAGGCTGGCGGCCATCACGGCGTACTTCGTGCTGAGCCAGGGCAGCGCGCCCAGGGCGACGCCCGCGGCGACGAAGCGTGCGGCATGCAGGTGGACGGGTGGCGTGTACGCGCGCCCCGCGCGCCATCCGCTCGTCAGGGTGAAGGCCGTCAGCACGGCGGCGGCCGCGGGAATCTCGGGGTACACGGCGAACGTGTTGAACACCCACGGGACGCCGAACGCGAGCACGGCCCACGCGAACGACGCGGCGGCAGCCGATCCCGTGACCGCCCAGGCGAGCCGCCACGCCAGGGTGAGCGCGATGGCGCCGAGCAGCACGAAGGCCGCGACGACGCCCTCGTAGCCGGCGAGGGCGTAGATTGGCGTCATGAGGACGGGCATGCCGATCGGGTGGATGGAGTAGATCTCGCGATCCACGCCGCGCGTGAGGTAGTGGGGCGTGAGGTCGATGTGGAAGTACTCGAGATAGTCGCCGCGCTGGTGGTTGTTCTCGATGCGGAGGTCGCCGTCCCGCCAGAGGCTCTGGGCGATGATCAGGTAATGCGGTTCGTCGCCGCCGGGGAAGAGGGGCGTGCGGATGAAGCGGTCGGCGAGGATGCCGCTGGCGAGGAGGCTGGCGAGGAGGATGGCGGTGGTGCGGCGTCGCCGCTGGGGGGTCGGGTCTGCGGTGGCCGAACGGGGGGCCACCCCAGGCCTGACCTTCCGCCAGGCCACGACAGACGTGACCCCCTGCCCGCCCAGCACCCCCCACCACAGCCACGCGCCTGGTCCCGTCAGCAGCAGCAGCGCCGGGAACCATTCCGCCACCCAGGGCAGGCAGGGCAGCAGCAGCAGCGCCGCGGCTGACAGCGGCCGCACGGCATCCAGCGCCCGCCCGCTGCCGGCCTCGTCGCGCAGCACGACCCGCAACACACCCACGAGAGCCACGACCGCCATCGCGCCCACGACCACCGCGCCGACCAGTGTCCAGACCGACGGCAGCATCACCACGCGGAACGCACCGTCCGGGCCGGCCGCATGGTCGACGGACGCCCGTGTCGCCCACCCGCCCAGTCCGGCCAACACCCCGACGAGGGCCGCGCGCCAGATCACGCCGGAGGTCATCTAGAGTCCCGTATCAGTGATTCGTGGCATAAGTCGCGGCGCGCGGCGCCCGGCTGGCAAGGCGCGACGACTGAGAATATTGGGGGCATATTCGAAGGAGGTGCAACGCCGGCAGACGGGATGCCCCGCCCGCGAATTGTGTGACGAATCACTGCTACGGGACACTAGCGCGGCGTGAAGTCGACCTGGGGCACCTGCGTCGCCTCCGGCGGCGCCTCGAAGTACTCCCACTCGTCGAAACCGAACACCTTGGCCGTCAGGTTCGACGGGAAACGGCGTCGCAGCGCGTTGTAGGCCTGCACCTGCTCGTTGTAGCGCCCGCGCGCCACGGCGATGCGGTTCTCGGTGCCCGACAACTCGTCCATCAGCCGCATGAACGTCTCGTTGGACTTCAGGGTCGGATAGTTCTCGACCACCACGAGCAGGCGGGCCAGCGCCGACGACTGTTCGTTGGCCGCGGCCATGGTCTCGCCGGGCGTGCGCGCGCCGGCCAGCTTCTCGCGCGATGCGGCGATGCGTGTCAGGATCTCTTTCTCCTGCGCCGCGAAGCCCTGCACCGTGGCGACCAGATTCGGCACGAGATCGTTGCGGCGCTGCAGTTGGTTGCTCACTTCGGCCCACGCGCCCTTGATGGCTTCCTGCTGGCCTGTGAACGTGTTGTACGAGCAGCCCGGCGCGGCGAACGCGACGAGCGCCACCACGAGCGCGTGTGCGACTGATTGGTGAAGCTTCATGGGTATCTCCGTTACAGG
>CAYMAG010000141.1:0-2884 GCA_964388335.1 uncultured Vicinamibacteraceae bacterium
CCGTGCGAAAATAGCGGATCCGTAGACGTGATGCGTGACCCGAAGCAGTTCCTCGACGACCTGTCGCAGGCCATTTCTGACGGTCAGTCCGTCGATTGGGGGCACGTGACGGGGGAGGCCGACACGCAGACGCGTGCGCTGGTCGAGCAACTGCGCGTGGTCGCCGACATCGCGAGGCTGCACCGCGAGACGCTGCCGGATCCGGCAGACCAGCACCTGCCCTCGCCGGACGAACTCGTCGGCAGGTTGACGGGGCACTGGGGCCATCTCACGCTGCGGCGCATCATCGGCCGAGGCGCGCGAGGTCTGGTCTACCGCGCCTGGGACTCGCAACTCGATCGCGAGGTCGCACTCAAGCTGATCGCGCAGGGACCGGAATCGGCTGACGAGGTCCTTGACGAGGCGCGGCAACTCGCCCGCGTGCACCATCCGAATGTGGCCACCATCCACGGCGCCGAACGCAGCGACGGCATGGCCGGCCTCTGGATGGAACTCATCGAGGGACGCACGCTCGAGAACATCCTGATCGAGGACGGCCTCTTCAGTGCACGCGAGGCCGCGCTCATCGGTGTGGACGTCTGTGCTGCCCTCGCGGCGGTCCACAAGGCGGGCGTCCTGCACCGTGACGTGAAGGCGCAGAACGTGATGCGCGATCGGGGCGGACGCATCGTGCTGATGGACTTCGGCACGAGCCGCATGCTCGACACGCACGCGGACGCGTTCACGCACGACGAAGTCGGGACGCCGCTCTACATGGCGCCCGAACTGCTGCTGGGTGGCAAGGCGTCGGTGCGCAGCGACATCTACAGCGTCGGCGTGCTGCTGTATCGACTCGTCACCGGGAGCGTGCCCATCGAAGCAACGTCCGTGGACACGCTGAGGACGGCGCACGCCGGCGGCACGGCGAAACGCCTGTCCGACGAACGCAGCGATCTGCCGCTCGCCTTCATCCACATCGTCGAGCGCGCGCTGTCCGCCAATCCTGCTGACAGGTACGGCAGTGCTGGATCGCTCGAGATGGCACTGGCCGACTTCCTCGCGCCCGCAGGCATGCAGGACGCGGCGCCACCCCGTCGAGGACGACTCTTCTGGCCGGTCGCCGTTGCCGGGCTCGGCGGCCTCGTCGCTGGTGGTGCGCTGATGGCGGTCGGCGGCCGTGAGACCTCCGGTCCTCCTCAAGAGATCCGCTTCCCGCTGTACCCGCCGGCGACGCACGAGGTCGAGAGCATGGCGCTCTCGCCCGATGGCACGCGCCTCGCGTTCACGTCGGCCGGGCAGTTGTGGTTGCGGCGGTTCAATCAGATGGAGCCGCGCCCGTTCGCCAACACGCAGGGGGCGCACGATCCGTTCTGGTCCCCCGACGGCCAGACCATCGCCTTCTTCAAGGGCGTGTCGCTGTGGAAGGTGCCGGCCGACGGCGGCGAGCCGCAGGTGGTCGCGCCCGCGAGGCGTCCGTCGACGGGAAGCTGGGGTGTCGACGGCACGTTGTTGTATTCCGTCGACCTCGGTCGTGCGCTCGTCGTCGTCCCCGCTGGTGGGGGCGAGCCGCGCACCATCCGCGAGCAGCTGCCGGGGACGCGCGTCAGCTTGTGGTGGCCGTCGTTCCTGACGTCTGGCAAGGCATTCGTCTACTCGGCGCTCGACCCCGCGACGCGTAAGCGCGCGCTGTACCTGGCGCGTGTGGACGGCCCGGCGAGTGAAGATACGCTGCTGATCGAAGCCGAGGGCAACGTCCAGGTGGCCGGCAACCTTCTGCACTTCACCAGGCTCGGACAGCTCATGCGGCAGGCGTTCGACGAGACAGCGGCGGCACTCGTCGGCACGCCAGAGGTCGTGGCCGACCACATCCGCACCAATCCCTACAACTACGGCGTGGCCGATGTGACCGCATCCCCTGCGGGACCCGTGGCCTTCGTCGCCGGCGTGCAGCAGGCGCGTCAACTGCAGCTCGTGGACGACCGCGGGCGTGTGTTGCGTGACCTCGGCGGGCCGGGCGAGTATCGCGACATCGCCTTGTCACACGACGGCACCCGCCTGGCGTTCGAGGAAGTGGACCCCGAGACCGGAACACGCGACGTCTGGGTTCACGACCTCGCGCGCGGGGCACGCATGCGGTTGAGCCAGCATCCCGCTGACGAGACGTCGCCGATGTGGGCGCCGGACGACGGTGCCGTGTACTTCATGTCGAACCGGGATCAGCAGACGGTGCTGCTCCGTCGGCCCGTGAACAGCTCGGGCCTGGAAGAGATCGTGCTGACCTTCGACGTGCCGGTGCGGCCCACCGCTATCACGGCTGATGCGCCGGGCCTGTTCTACGAGCAGCTCGACCAGGTGAACGGCTGGGATCTGTGGTGGCGGCCGCTCGACGGCGGCGAGCCGCAGCCATACTTGCAGTCGCCCTTCCACGACCACGAGCCCGTGCCATCTCCGGATGGCCGCTTCGTGGCCTATGCGTCGCCAGACTCCGGCGGACGGCAGGTCTACCTGGGCACGCGTGCGTCGGGCGATCGGCGATGGCGCGTGTCGACCGACTACGGGCGCGAGCCGTTGTGGCGGAGCGATGGACGCGAGCTGTTCTTCCACGGTAAGGATCGGCAGCTCATGGTCGTCCGCGTCGACGTGGTCGACGGCGAGCCGGTGGTGGGCACGCCGCGGCCGCTGTTCGAACTGCGCTTCCGCGGATACGACCTGCGCTACCACTACGCGGTGCTGCCCGACGGGCGGCACTTCGTCCTGAACGCGCCGGTGACCGGCTCGACCGCCCTGCCGGCGACGGTCGTGGTGCGAAGGTAGGGCAAGCGCTGTCCGATACAGACAGTGACGGACGCCTCGACGCAGTGCGAGCCGAGGCCGATGCTCGGCGAATCGTCCTACCGGGCTGTGG
>CAYMAG010000141.1:2984-4686 GCA_964388335.1 uncultured Vicinamibacteraceae bacterium
GCCAACTCGGACGGACAGACCTCCGTATCACCCCCATCGGATTCGGCGCCTGGGCCATCGGCGGCGAATGGCGCTTCGGCTGGGGCCCGCAGGACGACGACGATTCGATCGCGGCGATTCGTCGTGCGGTGTCCCGCGGCATGAACTGGATAGACACCGCCCCTGCCTATGGCCTCGGCCATTCCGAGGAGGTCGTGGCGCGCGCGCTCCGAGACGTCCCCGCCGGAGAGCGTCCGCTCGTGTTCACCAAGTGCAGCCTCGTCTGGGACGACACGCGCACCGTCCGGCACGACCTCACCGCGGCGTCGATTCGCCAGGAGGTGGACGACAGCCTGCGGCGGCTCGAGGTCGAACGCATCGATCTGTATCAGGTGCACTGGCCGCGCTGGGCGGCGCAGCAGGAGCCGAGTCTCGGCAGCGTGGAAGAGGCGTGGGGCACCCTTGCCGACCTGCAGCAGGCCGGCAAGTTGCGGCACATCGGCGTGTCGAACTTCACCGTGGCCGATCTGGAGACGGCGCGTGCGATCGCGCCGGTGGCCAGCCTGCAGCCTCCGTACTCGCTGCTGCGGCGCGACGTGGAGCGCGAACTGCTGCCGTACTGCCAGCAGCACGGCATTGGCGTGCTCGTGTATTCGCCGATGCTGTCGGGCCTGCTGACCGGCGCGATGACGCGCGAGCGGATCGAGGGGCTGGCGGCGTCCGACTGGCGGCGCAACAACGTTGAGTTCAAGGAGCCGCGGTTGACGAAGAACCTGGCTCTCGTGGACGTGCTGCGGCGTGTGGGTGCGCGCCACGGACGGTCGGCCGGAGAGGTGGCGATTGCGTGGGTGCTGCGGCACCCGGCGGTGACCGCGGCGATTGTGGGCGGGCGGTCACCGCGTCAGGTGGACGGGGTCGTGGGCGCGGTGGATGTGCCGCTGACGCTCGAGGAGGTCGCGGAGATCGAGTCGGCGCTGTGAGCGGTGGGTGAAGGGCTGGGGTCAGGTCTGGTTGTGCACGCGCGAGGGGTCAGGTCTGCGATGGCCTGGCTGGGGGTCAGGTCTCGGCGCGCCTGACCCCGCCCAGCCTCCGCCTACCAGCGCGGCTCGCGCCGGTTGTTGCCGCGTCCGCCGGCCTTGCGGCTGCCGCCGCTCGGACGATTGCCGCCACCGCCGAATCCACCGCCGCCGCCCCCACCGAAGCCACCGCCCCCACCACCGCGCGGGCGGTCGTCGGGCCCTCGCTCCGGCCGTGGCCGCGCCTCGTTCACCGCAATCGTGCGTCCGCCGAGGCTCGTGCCATCGAGTTGCTGGACGGCCTTGTCCGCCTCTTCGTCGGATGCCATGGACACGAAGGCGAAGCCGCGGGGGCGTCCGGTCATGCGGTCGCGCATGACGGTCACCGTGTCGACGGTCCCCACCTGCCCGAAGAGTTCCTCGAGTTCGGGCTCGCTGGTCTGGAACGGAAGGTTGCCGACGAAAAGGCTCTTGGCCACGGACGTGTACTCCCTGCCTGACTCTCTCGAACGGCATGCAGCCGTCCCTGCTTGGAAGGCTGCCGGAGCACGCGCGGCTCCGCTCGAGAACATGACAAGGGAGGTCGAGTCAGGCGGGCTCGACGCCTCTCGTACGCTGAGGCGGGCTGTTCTTCCGGTTCGACGGTACCATCGGCCCTGTTCCTTGGCAACAGCGGAGGGCGGCGGACGACTGCGGGCGCGCCATGC
>CAYMAG010000141.1:4786-6039 GCA_964388335.1 uncultured Vicinamibacteraceae bacterium
TGGGAGACACACCGCGACGAGGTGCGTCAGCGGATCCTGCGCGCCGCGGGCCTCGTGCCGATGCCCGAGCGGACGCCCCTGTCACCGCGCCGCACGGGCCGCCTCGATCGCAACGGGTACACGGTCGAGAAGGTCGTCCTCGAAACGTGGCCGGGGTTCTTCCTCGCCGGCAACCTCTTCATGCCCGCCACACCCGGACCGCATCCGGCCGTTGTCTCGCCGCACGGCCACTGGACGTATGGCCGCCTCGAGAACGGCGCGCTCGCCTCCGTGCCGGGCCGCGCACAGCAACTGGCGCGGCAGGGCCACGTGGTCTTCATCTACGACATGGTCGGCTACGTCGAGACCACGCAGATTCCGCACAGCTTCACGGGACAGGCTGAGCACCTGTGGGCGTTCGGACCGCTCGGACTGCAGTTGTGGAATTCCCTCCGCGTCGTCGACTTCCTCGAGTCGCTGCCCGAGGTGGACAAGACGAGGATTGGCGCGACGGGCGCGTCCGGCGGGGGCACGCAGGTGTTCCTGCTCGCCGCGGTCGACGAGCGCATCGCGTACGCGGCCCCGGTCAACATGGTGTCGGCCTACATGCAGGGCGGATCGTTCTGCGAGAACGCCCCGGGCCTGCGCCACGGCATCTCGAACCTCGACATCATCGCGGCGATGGCCCCGCGCCCGATGCTGCTCGTGTCGGCGACGGGTGACTGGACGAAGCACGCACCCACCGAGGAAGCCCCGGCCATCCGCCGCATCTACGAACTCTACGACGCGGCCGGCAAGCTGACCGACCAGCAGTTCGACGCGCCGCACAACTACCACCAGGGCAGCCGCGAGGCGGTCTACCGCTTCCTCAACACGCAGGCGTTCGGCAAGACCGAGGAGGTGCGCGAGACCGGCATGCGCATCGAGGCGCTGCCCGACATGCTGGTGTGGGACGGCCAGACGCGTCCGCGGACGGCGCTGGACCTGCCGGGGCTGTTCGCGTCGTGGCGGGACGCGTCACGTCGGCAGTCGGACGCGACGACGGACGTGGACGCGCTTCGGCGGCGGCTGGCGGATGTGACCGCGGCCGAGTGGCCGGCGCGAGTCGAGCGCACCGGGGAAGGCGTCCTGAGCCGCGAGGGCGTCGAGGACCGGGTACCGACGTGGTATCGCGCGGGAAAGGGCGTCCCGCTGGTGGCCGTGCATCCGGATGGACTGGAGGCGGGACAGGCGTTGCCGGAGGTGCAGGAGGCCGTGAGGCGCGGACGTCCGGT
>CAYMAG010000141.1:6139-10960 GCA_964388335.1 uncultured Vicinamibacteraceae bacterium
CCGGCCCGTCGCCAACGTGGTGTCGGTCGCCGTCATGATCGGCTCCGGGCGCGCGCCGAAGTACACCGCAATCCGCCCGCTCGCCGCATCACGCACCAGCCGCGCACGGTGCCACTCACGATCGACCAGGGGCGCGTCCTCCGACGCCGTGTCGATGCGTCGCCGGTCCGCGTCGTACACCAGGAAGATGCCGTTGTGCACCTCGTCGCGCACCGACGAGACGTGCGCGTAGTAGAAGCGCGTCGGCGACTGGTACCCCGCCACCAGCAGCACGTCGCGCCGCGGCGTGACGTCGGGCATCGCCGCCGTCGAGCGCACGTCCACTTCCAGGGTCACGTCGCCGAACACGGGGCTGTTGAGCACGGCGAGCGCCGACGGCCGCCTGACCGGCCCGGACGGCGTCCCGGCCTTGACGAGCGCCAGCAGTCCGTCGCCCATCGTCCACGCGCCCGAGCCATCGAGCGTCCAGTCACGTGCCAGCCGCGACGGATCGGTGAACACCGGTTCGAGGATCAGTCGCTCCTGCGCCGCGCCCGCGCCGCCGAGTACAACCGCAGTGCCCAGGACCACACACGTTCGCGCAAGCCGGGAGAGAGAGACACGTCGCATGGCGAAGCAGTCTACAGTGTGCGGATGGGCGATGACGTCTCTGCCCCGCAACCCGCATCGGTGGACACGCGTCCCGCCGTGCTCTCCGCCCGGTCGCTCACCAAGCACTACATCCTCGGCGAGGTCGTGGTCGAGGCCCTCCGTGGTGCCGACCTCGACGTGCGCGAAGGTGAACTGCTCGTCCTGCTGGGCGCGTCGGGCAGCGGCAAGTCCACGCTGCTGAACGTGCTGGGCGGACTCGACGTCCCGACCAGCGGGGAAGTCCATTTCCGTACACAGAACCTGACGCAAGCCAGTGAACGCGACCTCACCGAGTATCGCCGCCGCCACGTCGGCTTCGTCTTCCAGTTCTACAACCTGATTCCCAGCCTCACGGCCGCCGAGAACGTCGCCCTCGTCACCGAGATCGCCGAGCACCCCATCCCGCCGGAGGAGGCGCTCGGCCTCGTCGGGCTGCAGGACCGGCTCGACCACTTTCCGGCGCAACTCTCGGGCGGCGAACAGCAACGGGTCGCCATCGCGCGGGCCATCGCCAAGCAGCCGGGTGTGCTGCTCTGCGACGAGCCGACCGGCGCCCTCGACGTCCACACCGGCATCGTCGTCCTCGAGGCGATCGAGCGCGTGAACGAGGACCTCGGCACGGCCACCGTGCTCATCACGCACAACGCCGCGATCGCCGCCATGGCCCATCGCGTCATCCACCTGTCGGATGGCCGCATCGTGGAGATCACGACGAACACGACGCGCCGGCGCCCGCAGGAGTTGACGTGGTGAAACGGCTCGGGCTGCTGTCGCCGCTGCACCGCAAGCTGGTGCGGGATCTGCTCGCGATGCGGGGACAGGCGCTTGCGATCGCGCTCGTCATCGCTGCCGGCGTGTCGATGTGCGTGATGTACCTCTCGGCGTTCGACTCGCTGCAGCGTGCGGCGAGCCAGTACTACGAGCGCCAGCGCTTCGCCGACGTGTTCGTCTCGATGAAGCGCGCGCCGAATCACCTCGTGCCGCGGATCGCGGACATCGAGGGCGTGGCGGTGGTGCTCCCTCGCGTGGTCGTCGAGGTCACTCTGGACGTGCCGGGCATGAGCGAACCGGCGGCCGGCCGGTTGGTGTCGGTGCCGACGGACCGTCGCCCGCCGCTCAACGACCTGTACCTGCGATCGGGGCGCTGGATCGACGGTACGCGGCCCGGCGAGGTGATTGCCACCGAGGCGTTCTGCCGCGCGCACGGCATCGGTCCGGGCGATCGTGTCATGGCCGTCATCAACGGCCGGCGCCGGGCTCTCACGATCGTCGGCGTCGCGCTGTCTCCGGAGTTCGTCTACGTGCTGCGCCCGGGGGCGCTCATCCCGGACGATCGCACCTTCGGGGTGTTCTGGATGGGCCACCAGGCGCTCGCGAGCGCATTCGACATGGAGGGCGGCTTCAACGATCTCGTCATCCGCCTGACCCATCCCGGGGCGGAGGCCGACGTGATGGCGCGGCTGGATCGGTTGCTCGAGCCTTACGGAAGCATCGGGGCCATCCCGCGCGCAAAGCAGCTGTCGAACTGGAGCATCGAGAACGAGTTCGCGCAGCTGCGCAGCTTCGGCGTGGCCGTCCCGCTCATCTTCCTCGCCGTCGCCGCCTTCGTGCTGAACGTGGCGCTGTCGCGCGCCGTGTCGCTGCAGCGGCCGCAGATTGCGACCTTGAAGGCCGTGGGCTATCACAACGGGGCGATCGCGAGGCACTACCTGTCGTGGGCGCTGATCATCGCGCTCGGGGGCATCCTGCTCGGCGTCGCGGCCGGCGCCTGGCTCGGCGGGTTCGTCGTCGAGATCTACAACCTGTACTTCCGGTTTCCGGCGCTCGAGTTCAGACTGTCAGCCGGCGTCACGCTGCTCGCTGGCGGCGCCAGTCTCGTGGCCGTCGCGCTGGGCGCGTGGGGCGCGGTGATGCGCAGCGCGCGCATTCCGCCCGCCGAGGCGATGCGTCCCGAGGCACCGACTCGCTACCGCCACAGCCTCATCGAGGCGCGACTCGTCAAACCCCTGCTTTCGACGACCGCGCGGATGGTGTTGCGCAACCTCGAGCGCCAACCGGTCCGCACGCTCACGTCCGTGGTCGGCATGGCCGCGGCCGTAGCGATTCTGGCCGTCGGCTTCACGATGGTGGACGCGATATCGGTGCTGATCAACACGCTCTTCCGCTCGTCGCAGCGACACGACGTGGCGGTGACCTTCGTCGAGCCACGGCCGGCGAGCGCGCAGTATGCGCTGTCGCGGCTGCCAGGGGTGCGCCAAGTCGAGCCGATGCGCTCGGTCGGCGTCCGCCTGCGTGCAGGACACCGCCATCGCACCGTGGCGCTGCTCGGGCTCGACGCCGTGCCGCAACTCAATCGCATCGTGAGTCTGGATGGACGTGCGCAGACACTGCCGCCGGGCGGGCTCGTCCTGTCGGCGACGCTCGCGGACGCGTTGCGGGTGGAGGCGGGTGAGACGCTGCGCGTCGAGGTGCTCGAGGGCCAGCGCCGCGTGCACGACCTCGAGATCGTCGCGACGGTCGAGGACGCGCTGGGGTTGTCGGCGTACATGGAACGGGGCGCGCTCAACGCGCTGATGCGGGAGGGGGCGACGATCTCGGGTGCCTACCTGCTGGTCGACAGCGACCGCGTGGACACGCTGTACCGCACGCTCAAGGACACGCCCGCCGTGGCCGGCGTGGCCCTGACCGCGGCGGCGTTGCGCAACTTCCGCGACATCATGGCGCAGAACATGTCGGTGACCATCTCGATGAACGTCGTCTTCGCCGGTATCATCGCGTTCGGCGTGATCTACAACGCGGCACGCATCTCGCTGGCAGAGCGCAGTCGCGAGTTCGCCAGCATGCGTGTCCTTGGCTTCACGAGGGGAGAGATTTCGATGGTGTTGCTTGGAGAACTGGCGGTGCTCACGCTGCTGGCCTTGCCCGTGGGCCTGCTCGCGGGCGATGGACTCTGCAGGATGATCGCCACCTTCCTGAGCAGCGAGGTGTTCCGCATTCCGCTCGATTTCGCGCCGCGCATGGCGGCCTGGTCGGCGATCACGACGCTCGTCGCAAGCGCCCTGTCAGGGTTTGTCGTACGGCGGCGCCTCGACCATCTCGACCTCGTGGCCGTGCTCAAGGCGGGCGCGTGACGATCCGACAGGCCGCGACGCGGACCACATCGTCGACCCGCGTGCGGCGTCTCGTGCGCGCGTGGCCGTGGGTGCTGGGCGGCGCCTTCGTCGCCTTCCTGGCCGTCCAGGTGATGCGGCCCGAGACGGTGGAGGTGGAACTCGTCGAGGTCCGTCGCGTGCCCATGCGCGTGACGCTCGACGAAGAGGGGCGAACGCGGGTGCGCGACGTGTTCAGCCTGACGACGCCCGTGACGGGCACCGTGTCGAGGATCACCCTGGAGCCGGGGGACACCGTGAGCCAGGGGCAGGTCGTCGCGACGATGCGTCCGACTGCGCCGGCGCTGCTCGACTCGCGAACGCGGACGGAGTTGCGGGCACAGGTGGAAGCGGCGCGGGCGGCGGTGGGCCAGGCGCAGGCCGACCAGGCCGCGGCCGAGGCGGCAGCGCGTCAGGCAGAGGCCGACTTGACACGCATGCGTCCACTGGCGGCGGCCGGGGCGATTGCGCCGGCGACGCTCGAGGAGGTCGAACTGCGCGCGCGGACGGCGACCGATCGGCGCGAGGCGGCGACGTTCGCGGTTCGCGTGGCGAGGCATCGGCTCGACGCCGCACAGGCGGCGGTTGCCATCGCCGCTGGAACAGGTGGAGGGACGACGGCGGCGGCGCTGTCGCTGCGCGCGCCGGTCGACGGCACCGTGTTGCGTCGACTGCGCGTGAGCGAGTCGGTCGTCCCTGCCGGTGACGTCCTGCTCGAGATTGGCGATGTCGGCACGCTCGAGGTCGTGGCCGACTACCTGTCCACGGACGCGGTGCAGTTGCGTGCGGGAACGCCGGTCTTCATCGAGCAGTGGGGCGGTACGGAGGCGCTCAGGGGACGCGTGCGACGTGTCGAGCCGGCGGGGTTCACGAAGGTGTCGGCGCTCGGGGTGGAAGAGCAGCGCGTGAACGTCGTGATCGAGCCGGCGGAAGACGACGAGGGGTGGCGGGCGCTTGGCGATGGCTACCGCGTCGAGGTCCGCGCGGTGCTGTGGGAAGAGGCGGCCGTGCTGTCGGTGCCGCTCGGCAGTCTGTTCCGCCG
>CAYMAG010000142.1:0-10866 GCA_964388335.1 uncultured Vicinamibacteraceae bacterium
CAATCACGCGCAGTGCCAGTGCCTGGACCTTCGCCACGGCTTCATCGCGGTCAGCGCCGCAGCACATGACCCCAGCGAGGGCCGGCACCTCGGCCAGGACGGAGGCAATGACTGGCAAGCGGGCTACGAGGGTGGGATTGGCAGCCACAACGAGAAGACCGTGTGGCCGGGACGACTCTCGACGCCCACCCGTCCGCCATGCCGCTCAGCGATGGCCTTGACGATCGACAGCCCGAGTCCGCTGCCCGTGTCGGCGCCGGCACGTGAAGGATCGGCCTTGTAGAATCGCTCGAACACGTGCGCCAGGTGCTCGGCCGGAATCCCACGGCCCGTATCTGCAACGCCGAGCGTCAGCCCCGTGCCGTCCACGCGCGCACTGAGCGTCACCGTTCCTCCCGCCGGCGTGTGTCGCAACGCGTTGGCCACGAAGTTCTCGATCGCCTGCTCCAGCCGATGAGGATCGCCGGTGACCTGGTCGGCGTCCGGGGCCACGTTCACGGTCAACGTCACGCCGAGATCGCGCGCGGCCTGCTCGTGACGACGCACCACGTGCTCGAACAGTCGTGCGGTGTCGAAGACCTGCTCGTCCAGCTCGATGGCGCCGCTCTCGAACCGCGCGACGTCGAGCAGATCGGCCACGAGCCGCTCGAGCCGCCGCGTCTCGCGCGAGAGGGTGTCGAAGTAGCGCGTGCGCCGCGCCTCGTCCGCCGCGATCTCGGGCATCTGCAGCGTGTCGATGAAGCCCCGCATCGCGGTGAGGGGCGTCTTGAGTTCGTGCGAGACGTCGGCGAGCATCTGGCGCCTCAGCTCGTCGCTCCTGCGCAGGGCCTCGTCGCGCGCCGCGATCTCGTCACCCATGCGGTTGAACGCCTGCGCCACGCTCGCGATCTCGTCGCCACCCGTATCCGCCGCGCGAGCCTGCAGGTCACCACGGCGGATGCGGTCGGCAGCACGTTCGAGGTCGCCGAGCCGTCGGCGTGCAGGTGCAAAGATGACGAACGCCGCCAGCGCCGCCGCGATCAGCAGGACGCCAGTCCCCGGCAGGCTCAGCAACCGGCCGGCCTCGCCGAACGTGCCGCGCGGGGGCGGCGGCATCACGACGAGCCCGCGCAGTTGACCGTCCACCTGTACCGGGGCCGTGACCACCGGACCTTGCACGCGCGGGAGCGTTCGCGGGTCGGCCGGCGTGTCCGCGAGGGCCTCGCGCGCAGCCGCCACCAGCGCCGGCGACAACGGCTCCGTCGCCACGCTCATGAGCCGGCCGTCGCGCAGCACGACGTGGACGTTGGTCCAGCCCGACGATCGTTCGCGCAGCACGCCGGTCAGCCCCGCCTCATCCCCTCGCGCGAGCGCTGCCGACACGCCGAAGGCCACGTCCATCGCGACGACGTTGGGCGACGTACGGGCGTCCTGCGACGAGCGCTGGAACGCGCGCGACACGATGAGGCCTTGCGCCAGCGCGATCACCAGCACGAGGACGACGAAACTCACGCCGATGCGCCAGTACAGGCTCCGCCACCACGACACGCCCATGAGGGCATCACACCACGAATCTGTTGAGGAACTGTGGCAGGAGGTCGCTACACTGTGACGTCATGGCCGACGGTCCGACGCGGCGCGTGCTGGTGGTGGAGGACGACCCGTCCATCCGCGAGTTGCTGCGGCTGCACCTCGGTCTCGCAGGGTTCGAGGTGCACGAAGAAGAGCACGGGCGGCGTGCGCTCGACCGCGCGCGCGAGTCGGGCTTCGACCTGATCGTCCTCGACGTCATGCTGCCTGGCCTCGACGGCGTGTCGCTGTGCCGGGCCGTGCGTGCCGGCGGACCGAACGCCAATACGCCGATCCTCATGCTGACCGCACGTGACTCCGAGGCCGATACCGTCATCGGCCTCGAGAGCGGCGCCGACGACTACCTCGCCAAGCCGTTCGGCGTCCGCGAACTGCAGGCCCGTGTCGTCGCGGTGATGCGTCGCCATCGGCACGCGGCAGACGACGCCTCGGACGCCGCAACACCTCTCGAACTGGCGCCGGGCATCGTCATGGATCTGCAGCGGCGAACGCTGTCTGTCCACGGGGAGCCGGTCGACCTGACCCGCCAGGAGTTCGACCTGCTTCACCAGCTCGCGTCGCGCCGCGGTATCGTCTTCAGCCGCGCCCGCCTGCTGCAGACCGTGTGGAGCGGTGACACCTACGTCACCGAGCGCACCGTCGACACGGTGATCAGCCGCCTGCGCAAGAAGCTCGAAGCCGATCCCCGAGAGCCCGCGCTGATCCTGACGGCGTGGGGGGTCGGCTACAAGTTCGCCGACGCCCGCTGAGCCGGTTCCCCGCCACACACTCGCATAGCCCCTGCCACAGTTGTGCAACACCTGTCCCGTCCAATGGGTCAGTGCCAGCGCACTGACAGGAGCGACACATGGGACAGGGACGCACGAGACGACTTGGGGTGGTGGAGCGGCTGGGCATTCGCCGCTGCGTGACGGGCATCGCGCTCGCGTGCGGGTGCCAGGCGGACGTGTACGAAATGGCGTCCGGCAGCCTGCTCGCCGTCATCGACACGGCCGACGACGACTGCCGCAACCGCGAGCATCAGCCCGACATGGTCATCGCCGACGACTCGGCACGTCCGTCCCCGCCACCAGTGGCACCACCGGTGTGCTCATCGACCCGACAGCGGCGTGCCGCGTGACAGGAGACAGCGACGTCATGGGATTCAACAGAGACCGGCGTGAGGCCATTCTCATGCTCAGTTCGTTCGGCGCGGCGTTCGCGATGGGTTGCGGGGGCGACAGCCCGACGGCACCGACGACGGTATCGGCAGCCGGCACGACCACGGTCACGGGGACCGGTACCGGGACGGCCAGCACGGCGTGCGCGGTGACGCCGTCCGAGACGGTCGGCCCCTATCCGTCACTGCTCGACCTGATCCGGAGCGACATACGGGAGGATCGCGATGGCACGCCGCTCGCGCTGACGATCACGGTGCTCAACGCCAACGACAACTGCAGTCCGCTCGCGAATGCGGCGGTCGAGATCTGGCAATGCGACGCGGCGGGCAACTACTCGCAGTACGGCAGCCAGCGCAATCGCACGTACCTGCGCGGCATCCAGATCACCAACGGCGCCGGCGAGGCGACGTTCACGACGGTGTACCCCGGGTGGTACCAGGGGCGCGCGACGCACATCCACGTGGAAGTGGCGCGGGCAGGCGCGTCGGTGAAGGTGACGCAGATTGCGTTCCCCGAGGACGTGAACGCCGCCGTGTACAGGTCAGGCGTCTACGCCGCGCGCGGGTCGAATCCGACAACGAACACGCGTGACGGCATCTTCGCTGACAGCCTCGCGTCGGAGATGGCGACGGTGACGGGCAGTCCGGCGGCGGGGCTGTCTGCGACGTTCCGGCTCGTCGTCAGCGCGTGAAGGATCACGCAGGCCGACGGCGCTGCCAGACATCGATGAGATACGCCGAGCTGCAGCCCGTCGGCGAGTCCGCCAGCGGAGATCTGTGTCCGGTCGACGAACACGCGCACGCGGCGCCGCCCGGGCACCCACGTCCGCGTGAGCACGCGGGCGAGCCAGTCGACGGTTGCCTGTTCTCGTGCGAGCAGCTGATGAAGGCGTCGTAGCGCTGACGCCGCGCAGGTGCGCGCCGGCCGATCACCTCGCACGGTCCACGCAGCGGGCCGCGATGTCTTGGGCGCCTACAGCGTTCGCGTGTCGATCCACGTCACCCGGCCCGTTCGACGTTCCACTTCGCGGTACATGTGCGCGGTGCCACCCGGCCCGTCGCCGCCACCGCCGTCCCACAGACAGATGAAGCGCACCTTGTCGATGCCGAGGGCGAGCGCCGAGTAGAGCAGCCACAGGTTGCAGCGTTCGAACGGGTCCACCGTGGGCGGCGTGCGTCCGAGTGCGGTGGGCATCTCGCGAATTCGCGGCGGATTGTCGGGTCGTCCCTTCATCGCGAAGTACCGGTCGCGCCACGCCGTCCCGTTGGTCGATGGCACGATCGATCGGGTGATGAACTCCGGCTCGCCGAACGGCAGCCGAATCTGACAGCGCACGCCGCGTTGCTGGCACGCCTCGAGGAACAGCAGGTCGCCACCGGCCGCCGCCTGCGCGAACGCGACGTCTTCCGGCCCGGCACCGATCTGGTCGAGCGCGGCCGCGAGACGGTCCGCGGCGAGCTGGGCCTTCTCGTCTGGAAATCGGGGCGACGCGCGGTCTGGCCTGTCGATCATGTGCCCGCTGAAGAGCACCACCTGGCGTGGCTCCCACCGATCGTCCGGCTTCGTGAGCCGGCGCATCGCCCGCTCGAAGGTGTCGATGCCTGCGTCGACGGCGTCGGAACGGAAGTTCAAGGCCTCGAGCGTCTGCAACTGTGTGAGGCTCGAGTTGAGCGCGAACCAGTCCTGCTCGTTCTTCGCGATCGCCTCCCTGTATGCGGCCCTGACGGTGTCGGGATCACTCACCAGCACCTCGAGGTCGCCGAGCGTGGCCTTCGCCCAGAACAGCTGTCGCTCGTCCGGCTCGCATTCCGCCGCGAACCGCACGGCGCCGGCCATCACCGTCGCCATGGTGTCGTACGTGGTTCTGCCGGTGAGATGGTGGTACAGGTGCATGAGCGTCAGCGCGTTGATGCCCGAGTAGTAGTGGCTGGGCGTCGACCTGTAGGCCTTCGTGTAGCTGTCGATCGCGGCGCGGAGCAACGCATCCTCGTACGCGGCCTCGTCGCGCATCTGCTCGGGGCTGTACCCTTCCTGGCGCCAGGCCGTGGTCCATGCGTCCTTGTCCACCCGGCCGAGCAGCGCCCAGGTTTCGGGATCCGCCGGAAAGGACTTGAGCACGGTGCGATAGTGCGCTCTGGCCCGCTCGAGCGAGTGACCGGGCGCACCGGCAAGAGCGAGCCTCTGCAGACACATACCCTTCTCGCGCAGGCCGCGAAGATTCTCCGGTTCAATCTCCAGGCCGCGTTCCAGGTACTCCAGGGCGAACGCGAACCGCTCGGCCTTGCGCAGCGCCTCGCCGGCCCTGATCCACGCTTCCGCGCGGAACACCGCGACGGGTCCTTCGTCGGCCAGCACCAGCAGGTCGCCGATGCGCGACTCGCGCCGTGCCAGGTCGACCTGGCCCTCCCACGCGTCGTGCCGCTCCCAGAACTCGCGCACGTCGCCCATCCGGAGCGACTTCCAGTCAGGCTCCTGCAGGTTCGGCATGAGGTTGTAGACCGGACTCACCTTCCGCCCGTGCCACGACTCCATCGTCGCCTTGACCATCCGGGTGAGCGCGGCCTTGTCCTGTTCGAGGGTGTCTGGGTCGGGCACGCCGTCCTTCAACCCGTATCGCAGCTTGCGGTCGGTGTAGACGTCGAACGCGGTCGTCACGGCACCGCCGCTCACGAGCACCACGCCGCGCGCGCGAAGGGCATGTCGCACGCCGAGTTCGTACCAGACGTTCGGGTTGTCGATGGACAGGTCGGCGACGACCAGATCGGCCAGGAGCAACTCCTGGAACATGTCCGTGCGGATGTCACCGGCGCGCACCTCCTGATCCGCACGGAACACCGTGAGGCCGGCGTCCTCGAGCGCGGGCACGATGTACTGCGAGAAGACGCTGTTGAAGTCGATGGTCTGCCCGTCACGACCGGGCTTGGATCCGAACGGCATCGCCACGAAAGCGTGGGCTCTGGTGCTCATGGTCACCTCAGCGAATTCGAGGGCTCTGGAGCAGGCTCACCCTGGGATTGGTGTCGCCCTCGGCTGCCTCTGTCACGCATAACGCGGGCGCCGCCACCTTCGCACGCTGGCCGCATTCGAACGACGAGATTCTCTCTCGACACGTCCTGTCAGCCATGGCGCGGAGCGGCAGCGATGATACCGCGGCAGCCCGCCCGGCGGTGTCGTGCGAGATCGGTCGTTCGGTTCACATCACGCGTTCGTTTCTGACGCTGAACCAGCCGCACCCAATCCTCACCTGATCCGACAGGAGCACCTGATGAACCCGAACCTCTGGGGTCCCCTCGCCGACCGCTACAGCACCGCCGCGCCCCGGAAGATGCTGGCGCTCGACGGCGGCGGTATCCGCGGCGTCCTCACCTTGTCGTTCCTGAAGGCCATCGAACAGCAGGTCGGTCGGCCTCTCTGCGAGTACTTCGACTACATCGCCGGCACGAGCACCGGCGCCATCATCGCCGCGGGCCTCGCGCGCGGGATGTCGGTCGACGACCTGATCGGCTTCTACCGCTCGACCGGCACCGCGATGTTCCAGAGCACCCGCTTCCTCGAGCGTTTGAACAGCTTGTACCGAAACGGTCCGCTCGAGCAGCAGCTGAAGCAGGTATTCGGCGAGGCGACCGACCTGAAGCCGGAGCACCTGAAGACGCTGCTGCTGGTCGTCACGCGCAACGTCACGACCGACTCACCCTGGCCGATCAGCAGCAACCCCGAGGCGCGTTACAACGCCATGAGCCGGTCGGACTGCAACCTGTGCATCCCGCTCTGGAAGCTGGTGCGCGCCAGCACCGCCGCGCCGATCTACTTCCCGCCGGAGGTCATCCAGGTCGACCCGAACGACCCGCGAAAGACGTTCGTCTTCGTCGACGGTGGCGTGACGCCCTACAACAACCCCGCGTTCGTGCTGTATCGGTTCGCCACCGATCCCTCGTACCGCCTGAACTGGCCGACGGGCGAGCAGCACCTGCTGCTCGTGTCGGTGGGCACGGGCGCGGCCGCGACCGCAGGGGCGACGGCGGACGCCCCCGACAGCAACATGCTGAGCACCGGGCTGACGGTGCCCGGCGCGCTGATGTACGGCACCCTGGTGGATCAGGACATCAACTGCCGCGCGGTGGGGCGCTGCACGTATGGCGACGTGATCGACCGTGAGTTGGCCGACATGGTGCCCCGCCAGGGGCCAGACGAAGGTTCGCTCACCGAACGCCTGGCGCGCCCGCGCGTGCCGCTTGCCGAGGATCTCGGACGGCACTTCCTGTACACCCGTTACAACATCGACTTGAGCCGCGAGAGCCTGACCCGACTCGGGTTCCCCGACGTCAACCCCGAGACGGCGCGAAAGATGGACAAGGCCGACCGGGAGCACATCGAGCTGCTGCTCGCGATTGGGGGGAAGGCCGCCGCGCAGGTCGACGTCGCGGCGCACTTCGGATCGTTCGCGCCGTAGCAGGCTGTTCGCTTCGGTCGCACCCGGCGTTGCCTGAGTAGCAGGAGCGAACAGTGGCCGAGGTCACGTGTCAGATGGTGGAGTTCCACCGATACGGTCGACCGCAGATGATTCTGCTGCGCGAGAACCGCTACATCCGCACCGCCGGATGGGACGCGCTGGCGCAGGAGGTCTCGCCGTCCCTCGACCACGAGGACCTGCTCGTCAACCTGAACGCCCTGCGTTATGAGGGTGTCGCCACCGGCGAGGAGGTGCGCGCCGCGCGCGCGCTGCTGGCAGAGGAAGCGACGCGCTTCCTCGACCGGATCGCACCCGCGGACGCCGAGCTGCTCCAGGTGGATCTCGTGACCAACGCCGCGGAGTTGTGGGCCTTTCCTTTCGAGGCGTGCTTCGCCCGGCACCCGGCCTGGCTGGAGAGTCCTGACCACGGCGTGGTCGTGACGCGACGTGTGCGTGGAGGCTTCACGGAGAAGGCCACGCACTGGCCCGTCATGCCGAGTGTGCTCTTCGCACACGCCCCGGTCACGCGCGATCTGCAGCAGGCGCTCGTCGACGCGCACGTCGAGGCGCTGACCGCGGCCCTTGCGCCGTGGGCGAGAGGCAAGGACGTGCAGGCGAGCGGACGGCTGACCGTGCGTGAGGTGACCTCCGCGCAGCAGCTCACGCGCGACCGCGACGAACTCGCTCCCACGTACGTTCACGTGCTCGCCCATGGCGCCCCGACGCGCCGGGATCCGCGACTGCCACAGCGTGAGACGTGGGGACTGCGTCTCGGATACGAAGGCGAGCACGGCATCGATCCGGCGGACATCGCGAAGGCGCTCGAGCCGCGCCACGGGTTGCCCGTCGTGGTCACCGTCGCCGCGTGCGACAGCGCGAACCAGGCGAGCCCCGCCTTCGCCGTCCAGAGCGTCGTCCAGGAATTGCACCGCAACGGCGTGCCGGTGGTCATCGGCTCACAGTTGCCCTTGACCAAAGCCGGATCCAGCGTGATGACGCGTGCGTTCTACGAGCGCCTGCTGCTCGGCGAGGACGTGCGCGTGGCCCTGCATGCGGCGCGGGTAGCGTTGCATGGGGACGAGGCGTCCGGGCACGACTGGCTCAGCCTGGTGGGCTACGTCCGCCTGCCGCCCGAAGGATACGCCGCTCATCTGGACGAGTTCGGTCTGCACCTCGAGTTGCAGCTGCTGCGGGCAGCGCAGGCACGTGCCGACGAGCTCCTGGCACGTGAACACGCTACGCGCGATGAGTACGACACCCTGGAGGAGGACCTGCGACGCCGGATCGGTTCTCTCGAAGCACGTCAGGAGAAGGTCGCGACGCGCCGGGACCTGCTCGAGGAGTGCTGCGGGCTGAAGGGCAGCGCGCACAAGCGGCTGGCCGAGCTGCGCTTCGAGCGGGGCCGACGGTTCGAAGACAATCGAGCGGCTGACTGGCTGGCGTCGAAGGAAGCGCTGCACACCGCACTCGCCGCCTACCGCACGGCGTACGACGCCGCCCTGCACAATCACTGGCTGGGCATGCAGCAACTGTCGCTCGAGGTCATCCTGACGGGTCGGGTCACCCGGCCCGAAGACTGGCTGATCGTCGCGAGGACCGCGCGGGCCGCGCGCGACGGCGCCGAGCACGACCCGAGTCAGCTGTACTGGTCCTGCGGCACGCTCGCCGAACTCATGCTGCTGGCCCCTCGCGCGGAGCAGCCGAGGAATCTGGACGAGGCCAGGGCCGCCGCCGCGCTGCTCGTCGAGCGCGCACGCACCGCGGGCGAGGAGTTCGCCATCGAATCCACGCATCGACAGATCGACAGGTATGTACGATGGTGGACCACCGGCCACGGTTTCTTCCCGGCGGACGGAGGCTCCGCCGGCGACCTCTCGGGCGACGCTCGCGAGGTTCTGCGCGTCCTCGACTGAGATCTGGAGGCACGAAAATGGAGACTCAACGGTACGTCGTCCTGCGGGCGGCTGGAGCATCGGCGGAGGTGCTGGGTGGCGTCCGCGGCGGAACGGCGGGCGGACGTGACCTCGATGTCGAGGTCGAGACGGCGGCGCTGAGTACGAAGGACGTGCAGGATGCCAGGCGCGACCCGGCGTTGCTCGGCGCCGCGCCGGTGATGCCCGTCGTGCTCATCAAGCCTCAGGCTGTCGAGGCCGAGGCAGAGGCACAGGAAGAGCCGGAGGTGGCGTGGGGCGTGAAAGCCGTGGGCGCGCTCGATTCGCCGTTCACCGGCGCGGGCGTCACGGTGGCCGTCCTCGACACAGGCATCGATGCCGATCACGAGGCGTTCGACGGCAAGACCATCGAGCAGCGCGATTTCACCGGTGAGGGTGACGGCGACGGCAACGGTCACGGCACGCACTGCGCCGGCACGTTGTTCGGCGGTACCGTCGGCGGCCTGCGGATCGGCGTCGCGCCGGGCGTGGATCGCGCGCTCATCGGCAAGGTGCTCGACTCGGACGGAGGCGGCACGACCGAGCAGATTCTCGATGGACTGCTGTGGGCCGTGCGCAGCGGTGCCAATGTCGTCTCGATGTCGCTCGGGTTCGACTTCCCCGGCCTCGTGCGGCGGCTGATCGACCGGGGCATGGACGTCGAGCCGGCCACGTCGATGGCGCTCGCGGCGTTTCGCGAGAACGTGCGGCTGTTCGACGCGCTGGGTCTGCTCGTCCGCGCACACAGTTCGATGTTCTCCAACGCGATCGTGATCGCGGCCGCCGGCAACGAGAGCAGGAGGCCCCGCTACGAAGTGGCGACATCCGCGCCGGCCGCGGCAGACGGGCTGATCTCGGTAGGCGCTCTGCAGCGGCGTGGAGGTTCACACGTCCGCTACGCGGTGGCGTCGTTCTCGAACGCGGCGCCTGTCATGTCCGGGCCGGGTGTGGCGATTCAATCGGCGAAGACGGGCGGAGGGCTGGCCTCGCTCAACGGCACGAGCATGGCGACGCCGCACGTCGCGGGCGTGGCGGCGCTGTGGTTCGAGCAGATTCTGTCGACCAACCCGGGCGCGCACATCCGGCAGCTCGAGGGACGTCTGATCGGCACGGCGAGCCTCGACGACATCGCCGCCGGCGAGACGCTCGCCAACGTCGGCGTGGGCCTTGCACGCGCGCCACGGCGGTAGTCGACCTCGCCCTCGATCACGTCGTCGTGCTCTATCCGGGAACACGACGCTACCCGCTCGCGGATCGAGTCGAAGCCGTCCCTGTCGATGCTCTCGCCACTTCAGGTATTCTCGCGCAATGACTTCACCTGCACATCGTGATCCGTGGCCCCTTCGCCGGATGCTTGCGAGCGCCGTGTGCGCTTGCGTGCTCGGCCTCACCGTCGTTGCGGGTGCGCAGGCACCGGTCCGGACGGCATCGGCAGCGGCGGTCCAGCCCAGTCCGCTCGCGATACCTGCCACGGACGAGGGCCTGCCCGGCGCGGGACCCATCCGCCGGTACGACTGGTTCCAGAAGCTCTGGCTGCAGCGCCCGACGCAGTGGGCGGCGCTGGCCACGCTCGGCGTCCTCGAAACGCAGGCGGAGCCGTTCACGCCGGACGAGGGATTCGAGAGCCTGTTCAACGGACGCGACCTCACCGGCTGGGGCTACCGCCCGACGTCGGAGGCCGACATGGCCGCAGCGAAACGCTGGCAGGCCTCCGACCCCAACGCGGCGGCATGGCCGTTCGTGACGAAGGCCGAGC
>CAYMAG010000143.1:0-10832 GCA_964388335.1 uncultured Vicinamibacteraceae bacterium
GGAAACGGGTTCACGCGGAGACGCGGAGAAGCGGAGACGCAGAGAATCGTAGGGGATCATGCGGCACCGTTGCTGTTCAGGTCCTCCGCTGCGGGTTCCGGAAATTCTGACCGCGTTTGATCGACATCCCAGAACAACGTGGCGTGGCGTTGGGACTCCGTTTCTCTGCGCCTCTGCTGTGCACCCGTTCCCTCCGTCCGCTCCGCTGGCTCACGGTCACGGCGGTGCACGTCGGATCAGGAGAGAACGGAGGTCACGGAGGAAACGGGTTCACACGGAGGAACGGAGACGCAGAGGAGCGCAGATTCGAAACGTGCGCGACGAGCGCGAGTCCGCGTGCTCACCCGCGCCTGGAGGCTCACGGCGAACATCACGGTCGACGCCGAGGGCGCCGTACCGCTTCACTCGCTGGCGCCGTGCTTCCGCAATGTCGCCTGGACCTCCGGATTCCCCTCGGCCATGGCGATGAGCGACTTGGGCTCACCGTTGCCCGGCGCGTTGATGTCCGCTCCAGCTGCAACGAGTCGATCGATTACAGCGGAATAGTCGCCGCCGCGCGCCTTGCGATGGACCGATCCGAACGCCGCCCAGCCGAGCGGCGTGCTGAGGTGAGCGGGATCGCGACTGTCGATCGCGACGCGTCCGCGCTGGAGGAGCGCCTCTACCAGCTCGACATCGCCGATCCAGCTGGCTGCGTGAAGCGCCGTGCCCCCATCGACACCACCGGCGGTCTCGTCGAAACCGAGGCGGAGCATGAGGTGCGCCGCCTCCCGACGGCCATCGAAGATGGCGTGCGCCAAACGTGAGTGATCGGCAGGTGTCAGCGAGGTCAGCATCGACGGGTCCTGGTCGATGAACGCCCGGGCGCCTGCCTCGTCGCCTGCCAGGACGGCGTTGATGAAGCGCACGCGCGCCGGACTGCGGTCCACGAGCAGATCGTAGACATCGCGATGCCCGAACGTCATGGCCACGTCGTGCGGGGACAGGCCGAAGCCGAGCCGCCAGCAGTAGATGTGGAGCGGCGGCACCGGCGCGTAGCCGGGCTCGTTGATGCGAGCGGCGATCGCCTGCGGATCGGAGGCCAGCACACGCGTCGCCAGGGCAACGTCGCCAAGGCGAGCCGGCATGAAGATGTCGGGGTCGGCCCCGCGTTGGAGAAGGCGACGGCAGACGTCCGGCCGTTCGGCGAGCGCGTACTGCGCAGGCGTGGACTTGTGGTCGATGCAGCGCGTATTCACGTCGGCGCCGCAATCCAACAGCACGTCGGCGATCGCAACCGTCGCCGCCTCGTGGAGCGGCTGCTGCCCATCGCCGGCACGCGCATGCACGAGCGCGGGATCCGCGGCAAGCAGCTGCCGGAGCTCCTCGATCCAGCCCAGCCTCGCAGCCACGTTCGGTGTCAGTGTCACGCCGCGCGACAGGAGAAACCGTGCCGTCTCTTCGGTGGCGTGGTCCAGGACGGTGTACGGTCCGTTCTCCCACGCGCTTTCGAGGTGGAGGTCTGCGCCGGCGGCGATCAGCACCTCGAGCATCGGCGCATGTGTTGCGGCGATGTGCGCGGCACGCTGGCCGAACGCGAACATCGGCGTGTTGATGTGTTCCCTGACATGCGGCAATCGGAGGAGTCGCGTCACCGTGGCAACGTCGCCAGAAGACACCGCATCACGGAACGCCTGGATGTCGCGGTGCTGCAGGTGCTGGACAAGCGTCGGCCACGCGTCGAAGCCGGCCTCGCGCGCGACGGCGAGCTGCGCGTCCGCGAGTTGAGGCGGACGGGTGACGCCAGCGTCCGGGCGGACGGCTTCCAAGCGGGCGACGGCCGCGGGATCGCCGTTCCTGGCCTCGCGCAGCAGATCCCTGGCGAGTTCGTGCTGTTGTTCCAGAGTGGCGGGAACGCTTGGACGCTGCTCGGACACGGACGACCTCCTTCAAGAACCGCCCTCAGCCATGACGTCGACGTCCGGGTGAAGCGGACGCGCAAAGCACCCGGGCAGGTGTCGGTCGTCGCCGCCCAGATGACAGGCTCGCCGCACTTGGGATTTCCGCCACCGGCTGATCCGCGAGGCGAGCGGATTCTCCCCCGCGCGAACGCAATATCATCGGTTCGAACCATGATCGAAACATCTGTGGTAGAGACGCTCTTCTCATGTCCATGAAAGCCCTGACCAGCGTCCTGATCGTCGGACTGCTCAGCGCCTGCACGGCCCCGGTCCCGGACGCCCCCGTGACGGCGGCCGCCACGCCACCCGCCGTAGCCGCCAGGAACCGGGATGACGCACTGCTGGCCGCGGCCACGGCGGAAGCGCCGGCCACGCTCGCCACCCTGGAGCGCCTGGTCAACATCGAGACCGGCACCGAGGACGAGACCGGGATGGCCGAGATGAGCGGCCTGCTGGAACGGGAACTCCAGGCGCGCGGCTTCTCGGTCACGCGCCACCCGACGACCGGCCCGCGGGAGGGCCGTGCCAGCGTCGGCGAGAACATCGTTGGCCGTCTCGAGGGCGGTAGCGGCGGAAACGTCCTGCTGATGGCCCATATGGACACCGTGTATACGAGGGGCAGCCTGGCCCTCGCTCCGTTCCGGGTCGACGACAACCGGGCCTACGGACCGGGCATCGCGGACGCGAAGTCCGGAATCGCCGTGATCCTGCATGTCATCACGCTCCTCCAGGGCCGCGGGTTCACCGGCTTCGGCACCATCACGGTGCTGTTCAACACCGATGAGGAACAGGGGTCGTCGGGTTCCAGTGCTCTGATCGAGCGCCTGGCCGGCGAGAACGACGCCATCCTCTCTTTCGAGCCCACCGGTGTCAGTCCGGAGGGCCTGACCTACGGCACCTCCGGCATCGGTTCGGTGATCGCCACCATCACGGGACGGTCGGCGCATGCCGGCGTCGCGCCGGAGCGCGGCGCGAATGCGCTCGTCGCCGCCGCCGACTTCGTGCGGCGCACGGCGGATCTCGACCAGGGCCCCGGTCGGCTGCGCTTCAACTGGACCGTGGCGCGCGCGGGCGCCGTCCGCAACATCGTCCCTGACGCCGCGACGCTGGAGGCGGACGTGCGCTACCCGACGAACGAGTCTTTCGAGGCCCTGGTGGGCGAGATCACGCGCCTGGCAGCGGAATCCGGCGTCGAGGGAACGACAATCGACGTCGTGACCGATTCCGGCCGTCCGGCATTCACGGCCGACGACGCGAGCCGGGCCCTCATCGCCAACGCGATCGGTATCTACAACAGTCTCGGCCATGAACTGCTCGTCGCACCCATCATCGGTGGCGGGACGGATGCCGCCTTCGCCGCGCGCTCCGGAAAGCCGGTGATCGAGGCATTGGGCCTGCCGGGATACGGCTACCACACCAACGATGACGAGTACGTGCTCATCGACGCCATACCGCGCCGGCTCTACCTGGCCGCGCAGATGATCATGGACATCGCCGAGGGGCGGTAACCTCCGGGGCTCAGTGGTGAGGCTGGCAGGTGAATCGAGTTGACACACCGAGATGATGAACACGACCAACGCCACCAGCAGCACTGCCGGACCCCATTCCGTCCAGAACGGCAGCAGATCCAGCCCCACGATGCGCGCGTCGCCCAGGAAGAGCACGGCAGTGAGCGACACCAGCGGGAAGAGGTTCAACACATCCTTCTTGAAGACGCCTCGCAGGATTCTGAAGTTCACGATGCCGAACCTCGCGCGCGCCTGCGCGCCAGCATGAGCGAGTTCGCGATCGCGCGCAGCGGCATGCGCTCACATTCCATTCGCACGGCTCCGAAGCGTTCCGCGAACTCTCGGTAGAGCGCGCGTCGTTCTGGTAGTTGGCTGCGAAGAAGCGCAACCGATGGCCCTCGGTTTCCGGCAGCAGCCAGTCAGTCGGCAGTGGGGTCGACGGCGCCTTCGCCGCCGAGAGCGTCACCAGCACTTCACGAAAGCGCATCGGGAGATCGTCGATGCGTTCCTGCAGCAGGAGCCTGCCGTCTTGCATGAAAGCCACGTGCGTCGTGAAGCTTTCGATCTCCGAGAGCTGTTGTCCTTGCCGGCGCCTTGATCGCATCTGATGCGTGATGCATGATGTCGCATGCGGACCACGCTGGATGTCGACGAGGATCTGATGGAGACCGCCAGGGAGCTCGCAGCGGTGCGCGGCACGACGGCAGGGCGCGTGGTCTCCGACCTGATGCGCCAGGCGCTCGAGGCACGCCCGCACGTCGCAGAACGGAATGGCATCCCACTGCTGCCTGCGCGACCTGCCGGCAGCCGCCGACCGACGCTCGCACTCGTGAATCAAGTGCGGGACGAGCGCTGATGTCGCGCGTCGCGCTGCTCGACGTCAACGTGATTGTCGCACTCTTCGATGGCGAGCACGTCCACCACGACATCGCCCACGACTGGTTCGCCGACGAGCGTCACCACGGCTGGGCCACGACACCCATCGTCGAGAACGGTGCGCTGCGCGTGCTGTCGAGCCCGGCGTATCACAGCGATGCGATCTCGCCCACGACACTCCGCGCGCATCTGCGCACGTTCTGCGCCGACGGCTCACACATCTTCTGGCCGGACGATGTGAGCCTGTTGGACGACGGCGTGCTCGCACCGCAGGCGACGCTCACTCACCGGCAACTGACGGACGTCTATCTGCTCGCGCTGGCGGTGAAGCACCACGGCACGCTGGCAACGTTCGACGGGAGCATCCCGCTCGCACCGATCAAGGGCGCCAGGCGAGCGCACCTGACGGTGTTGGCGCCGTGGCCGGACGAGTGAGCCGGGCAGTGCCGGCCGAAACGTCGTTCCTTCTGTGTGTCGATCCCGGGACGCACGAAGATCTCCAGGCACGACGGTTGTACGTCGTGCTCGCGGACGGCAGCGCTCAGCGAAGCAACGTCGTCCGTGTGATCGACGACGCCGGCGAAGACGATCTGTATCCTAGAACCCGGGCGACACGCCTGCCTGGGCAATGGTGACCAGCTGAATCGGACCTGCCTCGGCCTGCGTGACAGGAGCGAGGGATCCCAGCGCGACCAACCCCGCGATCGACACCTGCATAGCTGCGGACTTCAATCGCCGTCGCGCATCGCGCGGCTGTCTTCGCGGAGCAAAGGTCCCTTTTCAGACCCGAGCCGCCCCGCAACACGGCCCCGAGCCGTCCCCGCAACACGGCGCGGATTGACACTGCCCGACTGGCGTTTCCTCCCCCCGAACGCGCCGATTGTGGCACAGCCACAGCCACGTCAAGCCGCTCCGCGCATCCGCCCGCAATGGCGACCGCGCCAGGTGACGGCGTGGATGATGCCCGGGGAGGAGCCGGACCCTACGACCGGGCATCACGATAGCTCATCCACCGCAACATCTTCCAACGCGATCGAGTGACAACGCGGCTCGGGCGATCGCTGCGCACGCGGCTCGTCGATCGCGACGACCTGTCCAGTGACAGAGCCGCGCGACCGACGTTTGCCGGCGAGGGCAGTCCCATGATGTACGCTGAGGCACCGGGGGAGCACAGCCAGGCACGGATGGCTGGCAACGTTCAGGAGTACTGACATTGATTGACAGCGTCGAGACGACACCCGACGACACTTCGTGGCACAGTCTCGACGTTCACGACGTGCTCCGCCGCCTGGAGACCGGCGCGGAGGGCCTGTCCAGCGACGAAGCCGGCCGCCGGCTCACGGTACACGGTCCCAACGAGTTGCAGGCCTTTGCGCGCGCGACTCCCTGGCACACCCTCGCCGCGCAGTTCAAGAACGTCCTCATCGTCATCCTCCTCGTGGCGACGCTCCTGTCGGGGCTGCTCGGCCACGCGCTCGAAGCCGTGGTCATTGCGGTCATCGTGCTGTTTGCCGTCCTGCTCGGGTTCGTTCAGGAGTTTCGGGCGGAGCGGGCGCTCGAGGCGCTTCGCGCCATGGCGGCGCCGCTCGGCCACGTGCTTCGCGACGCGGTTGAAGCCGCCATCCCGGCTCGGGAACTGGTGCCGGGTGACATCGTGCTGCTGCGAGCGGGCGACCGTGTGCCTGCGGACGCCCGGCTGATGCTGGCGATGAACCTCGCCGTCGACGAGGCTGCGCTGACCGGGGAGTCGGCGGCAGTCGAGAAGACGATCGATCGCCTCGACAACGCGGCGCTGGGCATCGGCGACCGGGTCAACATGGTTCACGCGGGCACCCTCGTCACCTACGGCCGTGGACAGGCCATCGTCGTGGCCACGGGAATGGGGACCGAGTTCGGCCGCATCAGCAGACTCGTGCAGACCGTCGAGGCCGGCCGCACGCCGCTGCAGGAGAACCTCGATCGGCTGGGATCGACATTGGGGAAGGCCGCGCTCGTCGTCGTGGCGCTGATTGTCGCGGCGGGGCTCTGGCGCGGGCTGCCGCCGCTCGAGATGTTCATCTTCGGCATCGCCCTCGCGGTGGCGGTGGTACCGGAAGCGCTGCCCGCGGTCGTCACCATCTCGCTGGCGATCGGCGTGCGCCGGATGGTGAAACGCAACGCGCTGGTCCGGCGGCTGCCTGTCGTGGAAACGCTGGGCAGCACGTCGGTCATCTGTACCGACAAGACGGGCACGCTGACCCGCAACGAGATGACGGTCCGCCGCATCGTGACAGCGGACGGCGCGGTGGACGTGTCGGGCGTCGGGTACGAACCGGCAGGTGAGATCGTGCGCGACGGCGTGCCGGCGCGGCCGTCGACGTCGGTCCTGGAGATCCTGCGGGCCGGCGTGCTCGCGTCCGACGCCCGCCTCGTGGAGGCAGAGGGTCGCTGGCACATCGAAGGCGATCCCACGGAGGGCGCGCTCGTGGTGGCGGCGGCCAAGGCCTCGCTCGATCAGCACGATCTGAACGGTGAGGCGCCGCGCGTCCAGGAGATCCCGTTCAGTTCCGAGCGCCGGCGGATGACGACGCTGCACGCGAGCGGCGGGGAGACGACGGCCTATTCGAAGGGGTCGGCCGACGTCCTGCTGGCAGACTGCGCGTCGCAGTTTCAGGGAGAGTCGGAGACGCCGCTGACCGAGGCGCAGCGCCAGCAGTGGCTCGAGGTGGAGCGGCAGCTCGCGGCCGAGGGCCTGCGCGTGCTGGCGTTCGCGCGAAAGCACGATGCGCGTGTCGAGGACGCCGAGCGCGACATGACGTTTCTCGGGCTCGTGGCGATGATGGACCCGCCGCGCGCCGAGGCCGCGGCGGCGGTGCGCACGTGCGTCGACGCCGGCATCACGCCGGTCATGATCACCGGCGACCATCCCCTCACCGCGAAAACCATCGCCGACGAGATCGGGCTGCTCGCTGGCCGCGAGGTCGTCTCCGGTGCGGAGTTGACCGCGATGAGCGACGCCGCCCTCGAGGCACGCGTCGCCGGCATCGGCGTGTACGCCCGCGTGTCGCCGGCCGACAAGCTCCGCGTCGTCGCGGCGTGGCAGGCGCGCGGCGAGGTCGTGGCCATGACCGGCGACGGCGTCAACGACGCGCCGGCCTTGAAGAAGGCAGACGTCGGCATCGCCATGGGCATCACCGGCACCGACGTCAGCAAGGAAGCTGCCGGCATGACGCTGCTCGACGACAACTTCGCCACGATCGTCGCCGCGGTCGACGAGGGGCGCATCGTCTTCAGCAACATCAAGAAGTACCTGACGTTCCTGCTCTCGTCCAACGTCGGCGAGATTCTGCTCATGGCCGGCGCCGCGCTTGCCGGCCTGCCGATGCCGCTGACCGCCGTGCAGATTCTGTACGTGAACCTCGCGACCGACGGGCTGCCCGCGCTGGCGCTCGCGGTCGATCCTCCGGAACCCGATCTCATGACGCGCCGCCCGCGCGATCCGCGGTCCGGTGTCTTCGGCCGCCCGCTCGTGGTCCTCCTGATGGTGGGCGGCATCTGGTCGGCGATCGTCAACGGCAGCCTCTTCGTGTGGCTGCTCCACAACGGTCGGCCGCTGTCGGAGGCCATGGCGCTGACGTTCGTCTCTCTCGTGCTCATCCAGTTCTTCAAGGCGTACAACTACCGATCCGATCGATTCTCCGTGCTGCGCCACCCGTTCGCGAATCGATGGCTCAACATGGCGGTCGGCTGGGAACTGGTGCTGCTGGTGGTGGTGGTGTACCTGCCCCTGTTGCAGGAGCCGTTCGGGACGTTTCCCTTCGGGTGGATGGACTGGGCGCTGCCCGTCGGTCTGGCCTGCACGATCGTGCCGGTGCTGGAACTGACGAAGTGGATGGAGCGCCATGGATACTTCGGTGAGCTTCGCTGACCCATGCTGGCGCTGATACGCGAGAGACTTCCGGAGGTGATTCGCGCGGTCGCGCCACTGGTCGGCGTCGTGTGTGTGCTGCAGGTCATCCTCGTCCATGCGCCTGCCGCCCTGTTCATGCAGTTTCTCGCCGGATCGGTGCTGGCGGTTCTCGGGATGGTGCTGCTGTTCGTCGGCATCGACATCGGCATCCTGCCGATGGGGCGGTTCATCGGCGCCGAGCTGCCCAGGAAAGGGTCACTGCGGCTGATCCTCGGGGTGGCCTTTGCCCTGGGGTTCGCCACCACCGTGGCCGAGCCCGACGTCCTCGTCCTCGCCGCGCAGGTGGAGCGGGTGTCTGAGCAGGCCCTCTCGGGCCAGTTGCTCATCTACATCATCGCCTGCGGCGTCGGCGTCTTCGTGGCCATCGCGATGCTGCGGGTCATCTATGGGTTTGCCATGACCTGGCTGCTGTCTGGCGTGTTCGCCTGCATGATCCTGCTGTCGTTCGTCACGCCGGCGCGCTTCATCCCGCTGGCCTACGACGCCGGCAGCGTGACCACTGGCGTTCTCACCGCGCCGGTCGTCCTCGCGCTTGCGCTCGGCTTCAACGCCGTGCTCGCCAAGCGGTCGGCGCTGTCTGATGGTTTCGGGCTGCTGGGGCTGGCGTCGATCGGGCCGATCCTCGCCGTCCTGCTGCTGGGGATGCTGCTGTGACGACGAGTACGGTGCTCGAGGAACTGGCGGCCACGGCGTGGGCTGTGGCGCTGGCGGTCGTGCCGCTGGCCATGCTGTTCATGCTGTTCCAGATCCTGTTCCTCAAGCTGCCCGTCAGCGAGGTGACGCGCATCCTGAAGGGCACCCTCGTGGCTTCAATCGGGCTGTTCCTGTTCCTGATGGGGGTCGGCATCGGGTTCCTGCCGTTCGGACAGGCGATCGGCGAGGCCGCCGCCACGCTGCCCCGGACGTGGCTGCTCGTGCCGTTCGGCATCGTGCTCGGGTTCGTGACCACATGGGGCGAGCCGGCGGTGCGCATCCTCGCCGACCAGGTCGAGGAGGCATCCGCGGGATCGATTCCGCGGTCGCTCGTGGTGTGGACGGTGTGCGTGGGCGTGGCCGTGGCCGTCGGCGTCGGGATGTTCAGGATTGGCTACGGGGTGCCGCTGATGTACCTGCTCATGCCAGGGTACGGGCTGGTCCTCGTCATCATGTGGCTCAGCGAGAAGGACTTCGTCGGCATCAGCATCGATGCCGGAGGTGTCGCGACCGGGCCGCTGGCCAACACGTTTCTCCTGGCGCTCGCCTTCGGCGCCTCGTCGGCCCTGGGCCATGCCGATCCGCTGGTGCACGGCCTGGGCCTGGTCTCGTTGATCGCCCTTGCGCCCGTCCTGGCGGTGATGGTGCTGGGCTGCTTTGTCCGCTGGAAGACGCGGCAGAAGGAGTCATGACATGTCGAATGCTGCGGTCATCGTCAGTATCGTGCGGAAGGGGTGGGGCAGCACCGTCCTGGAGGCGTCGGTGAAGGCCGGGGCCAGGGGCGGCACGGTGATCTTCGGGCGCGGGGCGGGCATCAACGAGCAGGAGAAGATCTTCGGCATGTCGATCGAGCCGGAGAAGGAAATCGTGTTGACCGTCGCCTATCCAGAGCAGGTCGAGACGATTCTCCGGGAGATTGTCCAGGCGGCGGACTTGAACGACACGGGCAAGGGCATCGCGTTCGTCCTGCCGGTCGACAAGGTCGTCGGCGTGGCCCACTTCATGAAGTAGGCGCCGTCACGTACCGTGCGCCGTGCCTGCCTCACTGCGCTGGAACTCGCGCGCGTGACGCCAGGGCACGACACCTCCTGGCATCGCCTTGCGGGCCGCGTCCACCGCCTCGCCGGCCATGGTGAGGGCGGCTGGGCATCCGAGATGGACGGGAAGGGCGCGTTTCCCGATCGGTAACTTCGGGCAATGTGGCCCTTCAAACCGGCACGTCCGGCATGTTGCATTGACCATGTATATACGGGCCCAGTGACGTGGAGCAGTGGCCGCGCGCTGAACGCGGCGATGGAGCCACCCAATGTCGAACGCCTCTGCCCGCACACGCACCAGTATCAGCCTCCGTATTCCGGACGAGCAGCGCGCATTGATCGACCGGGCTGCGGAAGCCTCGGGGAAGGACCGCACCGCGTTCATGCTCGACGCGGCCACCCGCGAGGCTACGACGGTCCTGCTGGATCAGCGCTACTTCCGCCTCGACGCCGAGGCGTGGGATCGATTCACCGCGCTGCTCGATGCACCGCCCGCTGAGAACCCCCCGCTCCGGAAGTTGTTGACGCCGAAGTCTTGGCAAACCTCGCCAGGCCGCCTACACTCGCCATCGTGAGCATCATGAACATCTCACGGCCCGAGACGCTCAAGGACTTCGTGGATCAGAGGGTCGCCGAAAGCGGGTATGGCACGAGCAGTGAGTACCTGGGCGAACTAATCCGCAAAGACCAGGACCGGCTTCGCCTCCGTGGTCTGCTGCTTGCCGGGGCCGAGTCGTCGTCCACGAGTCCGACGGACGCCACCTACTTCGACGGCCTGCGGGCGAGGGTGCGTACAGACACCGGCTCACCCCGGTGACCGCGCTCGAGA
>CAYMAG010000144.1:0-10767 GCA_964388335.1 uncultured Vicinamibacteraceae bacterium
AGAACCCCGACCGCTACCAGCTGTACATCCACAACACGGGCGGCAAGGCTGGGGCCGGTTTCTGGTATCTCGGGATCCCGAAGCGGATGCGCGGGCGCGTGACCGTCGAGCCGAGCAACGCAAGACGAGTCAACAACTTACGGAACCAAACGGAATCTGCAAGACCTCCATCCCCGGCTCAAATCCGGGCGGCGCCTTCAGTCTTCTTCCCGCGTTTGCGTCTCGTGCGTCGTTGTCGCTCGGCGGCTGAAGTGATTGACACCTCAATATGGCCATTCATCGCCTTGACGGCACGCACAAGTGTCTGCAGTCCGATGTTGCGCGCCTTCCCTGCCTCCAGCTTGGCGATCACTGGTTGTTTGACACCGAGTTTCGCCGCGAGCTGACGCTGAGACAGTCCGCTGGCGTTCCGCAGTGCCACGAGTTCCTGTTCAATGCGCATCGCCTGCAATTCCGCCTCGACGGCAGCCGCGAAATCCGGATCATCCTTCGTGCGCTGGTCAATGGCGGCGACGGTGCTGTTCGTGAGCGGCATGGTTGTCGAAGGCGCTCCTCGCCCGTGCGCGTCCTGCTAAGGTGCCTGCCCAAACGCCTGAAACGGGAACTCGACCGTCACTCCCTGACACACCGCACGGAGATCGCCATCTGCTTGTTACCATCGCGATGGCGCTTGAGCGATACCCCGCCTTTGCCAAAGTTGTAGAACCATGCACTGGCCGCACCGCTGTCCGACGCCGTCCAGTAGAATCCGTGGGCCTCTAGCCGCGCGTACCGCTCTTCATCGGAAACGCGGCTACCACCCAACGGGGCATTGAAGCCGGAGTTGCCTCCAATCACGAGGGCCGTGTACGCCGCCTTGCCGCTGTCGTCCGACTCCTCTCGAAGTCCACCATAGTGCTTCGCAAGTTGCCGCCATTCGTCATTCGTCGGTAATCGCCATCCGCCGCCGAGCGAGTGGCAGCCGCGCAGCGCCGAGTCCCACGTGTACAGGCGGCCATATCGGTCGCAGTTCAGTGCCGAGTCTTCGTAACAAGACGACCCGTCAGTGTCGACGTTCAGATTCTCCGTCGTCCACTCCTTGCCGTCCGGCATCCGCTTGAAGGAATACATCGCGCCCGACGCGTCCTGGTCCCTCGCTGAACTACGAGCGAAGCGGTCGGCGCCAGCAGGCCCGACCGCCATACTCAGCGCGATTGCCACGATACGGATTCGAACGCGCACCGGCTATCCGTTGCCCCATTCTCAGCGTCGCCTGCCACCGCCACCCCGCGCACCCCCGCCGCGATAGCTGCCCGCGCCGCGCGTGCCGCTGCCGCTCCGGTAGCTTCCGTAGTCCGCGGTCCGCTGCGTGCCCTCACGGCGAGCCACCGCATCGCGATTGAGCTGATCCGCCGTGCTGCGATCGACCGCACCCGGCCGCTCACCTGCCGTCGACCGGTCGGTGGGCCGTGGGGTCTCGGGCGGCTGCCTGTCGGTGTCCGTCCATCCACCGTTCTCGTGCTTCTGCCAGGTCCCGTCCTGGCGCCGGTAGACGTTGCCGTCCTTTCCCGCGTAGACGTTGCCGCCCTCGCCGACGCCAACGGTGCCGCCGCCCGCCCCGCGCTTCGTGACCGCTGAACCCTCATCGGTCCTGATCGTGCGCGTGGTCGTTCCGGTCTGCCTGTTGGTGTAGCGGTTGGTCGTCGCCCAGTCGTCGCCGCGTTGCACGGCGGTCGATCCCCAGCTTCCATAGACGTTCGACCCCTGCCGCGTCGCTGCGTACGTCCCGGTGCGCGGGTTGTAGGCCTGCGCCACGCCGACCGCGCCGTACGGTCCGTATGCGGCCGCGCCGCGAGCGTAGGTCCCGGTGCGCGGGTTGTAGCGGGCGCCCACGCCGGCACCGCCGTAGGGACCGTAGACCCCGGCGCTGCGCCCGTACGCTCCGGTCCACGGGTTGTACCAGGCGGAGTAGCCGTAGGTGGGGAAGTACCCGTAGTAGCCGCCATACCCGTAGTACGGCGGATAGTACCAACCCGACCCCCACACGGCGCAGCCCCACGCGATCATCATGCCGGTATAGCCGGCCGCGGCCGCGTACACGACCCAGTCGTCATCGTCGTCGTCGTCTTCGATGGTGACGTAGGTGACGTGATGCGCCGGCGAACTGACGGGGATTTGGTAGATCTCCTGGGGGATGGACGTCGCGGCCTCCCACGGTCCAGTGGCGCTCTTTCCGGCGAACCACACCCCCTGGTAGCACATGTAGTACGACTCGCCGACCTTGAAGATGTCCTTGTCCGTGTTCGCGGCGCGCTGGACGGTCGTCGTCTCGATCGGCGTGAACTCCGGCTCGCCTGAGAAGGCCACCTCGGGAGCCTTCAGCTCCTTCGTGTTGACCCGCGCGGTCTGCGGAATCTGGGCGATGAGCACGGCTTCGGCGGCTTCATCGGTGCCCGGAACCGACGCCAGCACGCGCGAGCGGTCGTGCTCCAACGGTATCTTCTGGAAGTCCGCCGGCAGTGACGGCGTGGCAAACGTCCACGGTCCCACGAAGTCGGGCGCGGAAAACCAGCGGCCGGCCACCAGGTAGTAGACGGGACCGGTCTTGCCCATCCGGAAGACGTCACTCTCGGTGTTGCCAACCCAGAGGAGTCCGGTGCCCTCGACGAGCATGTAGCTTGGTTCGCCGGCGAGCAGGATGAGTTCGGCGGGCTGCTGGCTGACGAAGACCTTCGGTGCGGCCGACGCCCTGATCGACCTGCCCGGCAGGCTGGCCTTGACGTCCTTCCAGTTGTCGTCCGCCGGCAGCTTCGTGAAGCTGTCGGGCAGCTTCCCAGCGGGCGTCCAGGGACCCGTGATGTCGCTCGCTTTCAGCCACGAGTCGTTGCTGCGCAGGTAGTACGTGCTGGTCGGGCCGTGCCGGAAGAGGTCCCAGTTCGTGTTGACCGCGAACTCCAGGTCGTTCTCCTTGATCGGGCTCCAGATGGGCTCACCATCGACGTTGACGACCACCGCGGGCGTCTTGCTGAAGAAGATGGTGGGGGGATCGGCCTTGATGCCGTCGACGTTCTTCGGCAGGATCAGGCTCTTGTCGATGTTGGCGAGCACGCGATCCAGCGCAATCACGCGGTCGTCGTCGGGAATCGCCGTGTCAATCGTCGCGACGATCTCGCGCACCTGTTCCTTCTGCAGCGTGCTGAAGCTGGCTTCGACGATCTTCATCGTTCGAAAGCGGACCAGCCGATCCGAGAGGGCGACCTGGGTGTCGGCCTCGATTTTGATCGTGCCGAGCGCCGGCGTCGCGCCGGCCGCGCTGCTGTAGGACACGGCGCTGTATGCCACGAGGTGCGACTGCTTCTCCCAACTGGCGGCCTGCGGCTGATAGACGATGATGCTCCCGTCGCCGGGCACGCTGTACGTGCGCGGCCAGCCGCCATCGACTGGCGTCTCCGCGGTCACCGCACCGGGGGAAGGCTTGGTGCCCGGCTGCGTCGGAGGTTGCGCCTGGCTCCCCGCGTCGGCGAACACGTGCGCCGTTGGTTGCATCGACATGCTCAAGATGGCCGCGATCGCCGCAGCACGGTTCGCCCGTCTCATGTGATTCATCGCGTCTGTATCCTTCCCCGAGTCTGTGACGCTCCTGCCGAACTGCGATCCTGGTCAGCATCGCTCCGGTCCGACGTGGCGAAGCGTTCGATGGTGGCGCCGTTCTTCACGCGAACAGGAGAGGCCGGTCAGGCTGCCGATGGCCGAACGAGCCCGAGCTTGGCCATGCGAGTCTCCAGGGTCGTGGGCCGAAGGCCGAGCCGCTCGGCCGCCCCGCCGGCTCCCCGGATGCGCCAGCCGACGCTCGCGAGCACGCTCAGGATGTGTTTCCTCTGCACGTCGACCAGCCTCTCGCTGCCAGCCTCGGTGTCTGCGGCCGACGGGGGAAGAGTGATGGTCAGTCGCGGGCCGGTCGCCACGATCAGTGCGCGCTCGATGACGTTGCGCAGTTCGCGGATATTGCCGTGCCACGGGTATCGCCGCAATGCGGCGAGGTTCTCGCTGGCAATCCCGTCGATCTGCTTGCCGAAGGCCTTCGAGTACTGCTCGACGAAATGCCACACCAGTTGGGGGATGTCGTCGACGCGCTCGCGCAGCGGCGGGACCTGAATGGGAAAGACGTTGAGGCGGTAGAAGAGGTCTTCGCGAAAGGCTCCCTCGGCGATGCGCTGCTCGAGATTCCGGTGCGTGGCCGCGATGATGCGCACGTCGACGTGAACGGGCCTGGGGCTGCCCAGCCGCTCGATCTGCCGCTCCTCCAGGACGCGCAGCAGCTTGATCTGCACGTCGAGCGGCAGATCGCCGATCTCGTCGAGGAAGATCGTCGAGTGGTTCGCCAACTCGAAGCGCCCGATCTGTCGCGTCAGGGCGCCGGTGAATGCACCTTTCTCCCGGCCGAACAACTCGCTCTCGATGAGCGTGGCCGGAATCGCCGCGCAGTTCACGCGCACCATCGGCCGGCGGCGGCGCGCACTCATCTCGTGAATCCTGGCGGCGAAGACCCCTTTCCCGGTGCCGGTTTCGCCGACGAGCAAGACCGTCGAGTCCGTCGGGGCCACATGGGCGATCTGGGCCAGGACGCCCTCGACGGCCGCGCTCCGGCCGTCAACCATACGTGAACCGACCCCGTCGTCGACGTCGGGCCGGCAACCCTCTACCGTGAAGTCTGGATCCCAACCGAGCGCATCGAGCAAGCCGTCTCGTCCCTGAACATCCGCACCGACTGCACGAGCCATGGTCACAGGGGAGCCTTTCGAGTGATGCCAGCCAGGCAGCCTGAGGGCCGCGACAGGCGTCGATTCGCAACTCAGGCGTGCAACTAGTATGCCTGATCAGTCTCCAGCAGAACTGCTGCATTTCCAGGGGAATTCAGCGTGTTCGGCCACGCTGGCGTCCCTCGCGGCCGTTGACCATATCAACATGTCGTGATCATTTCCGGAGCGTGGGGACATGCAGCGACGCTGAGGCACAAGTGAGTGCATGGGCCCGTCCGGCTCACGAGCCTCCAGACTTCGGACGGGTGAGGCCCAGCTTGGCCATGCGGGTCTCGAGTGTGGTCGGTGGGAGCCCGAGGCGATCGGCTGCGCCGGCCGGTCCCCGGATGCGCCAGCCCACGCTTTCGAGCACGCCTCGGATGTGCTCCTTCTCGACATCCGACATCCTCGTGCTTCGTTTCGCGACGACGGCGGTCATGGCGGGGAGGGCGATCGTCAGTCGTGTACCTGTCGCCACAATCATTGCACGCTCGACGACGTTGCGCAGCTCGCGGATGTTGCCCGGCCACCCGTACTGCTGCAACTCGGTCATGTTCTCTTTGGGAACGGCATCGATCCGCTTGCCGAACGTTCGCGAGAACTCTTCGACGAAGCGCCAGACGAGGAGGGGAATGTCTTCGACGCGTTCCCGCAGCGGAGGGACATGAATGGGAAAGACGTTCAGCCGGTAGAACAGATCCTCGCGAAAGGTCCCTTCCGCGACCCGGCGGTCGAGATTCCTGTGCGTGGCGGCGATGATCCGCGTGTCCACGTGAATGGATTTCGGGCTGCCCAACCGCTCGAACTGCCGCTCCTCCAGGACGCGCAGCAGCTTGATCTGCACCTCGAGCGGCAGATCGCCGATCTCGTCAAGGAAGATGGTCGAGCGGTCGGCGAGTTCGAAGCGCCCGGCCTGCCGCGTGAGTGCCCCGGTGAATGCGCCCTTCTCGCGGCCGAACAACTCGCTCTCGAGGAGCGTGGCCGGTATCGCCCCACAGTTCACGCGCACCATCGTGCGCACGTGCCGGGCGCTCAACTCATGGATCCGCGTCGCGAAGAGTTCTTTGCCGGTGCCGGTCTCGCCCAGCAGCAGGACCGTCGAATTGGTACCTGCGACCTGCTCGACCTGGGCCAGCACGCGCCGGATGGCTTCACTCTGCCCGACGATGACCTCGGTGCCGAGCCGGTCCTTGACCTCATGGCGAAGGTAGACGTTCTCGGCCTGCAGCTGGTCGCGCCGGCGCTCGACCTCCTGCCTCGCCTGTCTCTGGTCCGTGATATCGATGCACGAGCCGAGATAGCCGACGAATGTGCCGTCGGCGTCATGGTTCGGCGCGCCGATGTCGAGCACCCACCGCCATTCGCCGTCGTGCCGGCGAAGGCGGTATTCCATGCGGAACGGCTCGCGTGCGTCGAGGCTCTGCTTGTAGATGGTCAGGCACGAGTCGAGGTCGGCGGCGTGCACGTTCGTCGTCCAGCCGTGGCCGAGTTCGTGATCCATCGCGTGTCCGACGAATTCGAGCCACTGGCGATTGAACCAGGTGCACGCCCCGCTCGTATCGCTCACCCGGATCAGGACCGGCGCGTTGTCAGCGAGCGCATGAAACCGCTGCTCGCTCGTGCGCAGTGCGACGTCCGCCTGCCGGCGCGACAGCGCGCCCCCGACGACGTCCGCAACCAGGCGCAGGCGGCCGACGATGTCCGGCGGCCACGACCGCGCCTCGCGACTGCTGGCGAAGGCGACACCTCCGGCAGTGCGCCCGCCAATCGACAGCGGGAACGCGATACCGGATTTCGTGCCGTCCTGAGCAAGGGCTTCGCGTTCGGCCGCATCCAGGACCTCGTCGAGTGACGAAAAGAGCGCGGTGTCCCCACGGTGCACCTTCGCCAGGGACCGGGGAAAGGCCCGCGCGACCGCCGCGGGCGAGGACGAGGGCGGGGGAAGGCCCGGGCGCGCCGCGTGATGCGTCAGCGCGAGATCGCCGCTGCCCGAGACCTGGAATACGGCGAACCGATCCAGGTCGAGCGCTTCGAGCGTGCGGCGCAGCGCATGCACGATGGCCGTGTCGAGCTGGTCTGCCGGCACCTCCACGAATCCCGACGTCAGTTCACTGACCAGCCGGTCGAACTGGACGCCCTCCTCGAGGGCCCGGCGATGCTCGGCCTCCAGGCGGCGGCGCTCGGTGATGTCCACGACCGTCGCGAGCACGAACACGCCCGCCTGGGTGTGAATGGAATTCAGGCCGATCTCGACAGGAATCTGAGAGCCGTCCTTTCGGCGTCCCAACACATCGCGTCCGGTACCCATCGGGCGCGGTGCCGGGCTGGTCATGAAGCCGCGGCGGTCCGCGGCGTGCGCCTCGCGGAGGACCGCGGGCAGCAGGACGTCGACGGATCGTCCGACGAGTTCCTGCCGGGCGTAGCCGAATTGTCGCTCGATCTCGCCGTTGACGACCGCTATGGTGCCATCCGGTCCAACGATCAGTACGCCGCTCGGCAGGCACTCGATCGCCAGTTGTGACAGCGTGTCCGCCTCGGCACGGACGCCATCTCGTTCCGCGCCTGACTGGTTGCCGACGGCATATGGCATATTGGGCAAAAAATTAAGAACACAGCTGGCAGCGGCGCGTCAAGTTCCGCCGCGGGGAGCCGCGGGCAATTCAGGCCATCCTCCGGTATGCCGGAGGGCGCCCGCCATATCGGAGGCCCGGGTCGAGTCGCGCATCGGCACGGATCAACACGTCTGCCCGCCGCGCCTCGTTTGGGAACGATTTGCAGGCGCACACAGAGTGGCACGGCAAGTGCTGGTTCTCCAGAGCGATGATCGGTCGACTCGGTGGGTCGACTGCTTCGCCTGTCACCAACAATGTCCTGGATGGAACGCTCGATCATGGCAAAGACGCCGGCTCACCTGGTCGGACCGCTCCTCTTCGTTCTCATGCTCACGGTGCCGTCCGACGCGCACGCGTCGCTCCTCTCACCGGAGGCCGAGGACAAGCTGGCGACGTTCATCGCCCTCTTCGTCATCTTCGTGGTCCCCGTCGTGCTCATCGCCCTCTTCTGGATGGTGCACATCCTTCCGGAGCAGATTGCGCACAAACGCAACCACCCCCAGTTCGAGGCGATACGGACGTTGTGCCTGCTGTCGCTCGTCTTTGGCGGGTTGCTCTGGCCGATCGCGTGGATCTGGGCCTATTCGAAGCCGGTCCTCCACCAGATGGCGTACGGCACCGACAAACTTCACTCTGAGGGCGGGCACGAACCGGGCGGCGGATCGGCGGAGGCGAGCCTGCGCGACCGGCTGGCCCGGCTCGAGGGGCGGGTTCCCGCGTCCGAGCTGGAGGCCCTTCGCGCCGATGTCGAGGCGCTCGAAGCCCGATTCGTGGACGGTGAGGCCAGGTAGATGGAAGTCCTCCTCCTCGCCATCTATTCCTTCTTCGTCTGGCTGATCTTCATCAAGCTGAAGCTGCTGCCATGGACGACGCCGTGGAAGGTCGCCGTGGCGATCTTCCCGGTGGTCGCGATCGCGATCCTCCTGCTCCTCCTGAACATCTTCGCGCCCACGACGAGCGACGTCAGGGTGGTCAACTACGTCGTCCCCGTCGTGTCACAGGTTCGTGGCCGGGTCACTGAAGTTCCGGTCGAGAACAACCGGCCGGTGAAGAAGGGCGACGTGCTGTTCCGGATCGATCCCACGCCGTATCAGAACGAGGTGCTTTCGCTCGAGGCGCGGCTGGCGTCGGAGGAAGCCAGGGTCGGTGCGGACCGGGCGCGGCTGGGCGAGGTGCGGGCGCGGCTGACCAACGCCCAGTCCGGCGAGCGCCAGTTGGACGAGCAGTTGAAGGAAGCCACGGGACAGGTCACGTCGTTGTCGGCGTCGCTCGAACTGGCGCAGAGGCGTGTGGCCCAGAACACCGAACTCGTGTCCACCGGCGCCGGCAACCGCTTCGATCTCGAGCAGGCCCAGACGAACGTGAACGAGTTGTCGGCTCAACTGGCGGCGGCACGGGCGGCGGAACAGCAGGTTCGCGAGAAGCTCTCGGGCCGCGTTGACGGGGATCTGGCGTCGGTCGCGGAGGTCAAGGCGCAGATCGCGACGGCGCAGGCACAGGTGGCGATGTCGCAGGCGCAGGTCGAGACCACGCGGGCGCAGCTCGAAAACGCCCGCTGGGACTTGACCCAGACGTCGGTCCTCGCACCGGGCGACGGCACCATGGTGAACGTGATGCTGCGGCCCGGGTTCTTCGTCGCCGGCATGCCGTTCAACGAGGTGATGACCTACGTCGACAACGAGTACCAGATCTTCGCGCTGTTCGGCCAGAACGAGCTGCATCAGGTCGTTCCCGGGAACGAAGTGGAAATCACGCTCGACACCTACCCGGGCCGCATCATCAAGGGCCATGTGGACTCGATCATCTGGGCCCAGGCGCAGGGACAGCTCGACGCGTCCGGCGATCTCCCGAGGACGACGATGAGCCTGCCGCCCGGACGGTTCCCCGTGAAGATCGTCGTCGCCGACGCCGACAAGTCGCTGTTCCTGGCGGCTGGCGCCCGTGGATCCGCCGCGATCTACACCGAGCACCTCGCGCTGGTCCACATCATCCGCAAGGTTCTCCTGCGCGTGCAGTCGTACTTCAACTACATCATCATCAAGCACAGCATCAGCCTGGGGCACTGAGATCGTGATGGCACCTCGCGATTCGTCGCCGGCTCGGGGACTGGCCACTGGACGCGTGTCCCGCCGCGCGAGCCTGCTGGCCGCCTGTGTTCTGTCGACGTGCACGGCGTGCGCCGTGAAGGCGCCGCCCGATACGGCGGCCCTCAAGGAACAGGCGCTGCCGACGGTGGACATTCCCGCCGCCTGGACCGCGGCTGGCGCCGGCGACGGCGCCGTGTCGGACAACTGGCTCGTCACCTTTGGCGACGAGCAGCTGACCGCCGCGGTGATCGAAGCCATCGCCCACAACACCGACCTGCGAGTGGCCGCGGCGCGCGTCGAGCAGGCGCTGCTCCATGCCAGGCTCGCGGGCGCGACCCTCTATCCGTCCGTCGATTTCCTTGCTCGCGGCGGCGGCAAGATGTCGGGCGACAACTCGGGGTTGACCGGCGCCGTCCTCAACATGACGTGGGAGCTGGACCTCTGGGCACGGGTGAGGTACGGCCGCGCGGCTGCCACCGCCGACGCCGCGGCGACACAGTTGGACTTCGAGTACGCGCGCCAGTCGATTGCCGCGCTGGTCGCCCAGAGCTGGTTCCTGGCCACCGAAGCCGGCCTGCAGGCGGACGTCGCGCGGGGAGCGCTTCGCGATGGCGAGGCGCTGGTGCAACTCGCCGAGACGCGAGCGCGGATTGGGGTGGCCAACGAGGAAGACGTGTTCGTCGCGCGCTCGACGGTCGGGACCTACCGCGACAGCCTCCGACAGATCGAGCTGGCGCGCGAGCAGGCGATTCGGGCGCTGGAGATTCTGCTCGGCCGTTACCCCGCGGCCTCGGCGGCCATCAACGCGCAGCTGCCGGGCCAGCCCGCCGCCGTGCCGGCAGGGCTCCCTTCAGAACTCCTCGAGCGCCGGCCGGACGTGGTCGCCGCCGAGCGGCGCGTCGCCGCGGCGTTCAACCGCATCGGCGAAGCCAAGGCCGCGCGGCTGCCCGCCATCGCGCTGACCACCGGCGTCAGCTCGATCTCGAGCGATCTGTTCGTGCTGAAGAGTCGCGACAACCCGATCTGGAACGTCGGCGCCAACCTGCTCGCGCCGATCTACAAGGGCGGCGCGCTCCAGACGCAGGTCGAGATTCGAACGACGGAGCAGACGCAGGCCATTGCCGCCTACGCGTCAGTGGGGCTGCGCGCCTTCGGTGAGGTCGAAAACGCCCTGGCCGCCGAGATCGCCGCGCGCGAGCGGGAGCAGATCCTCGCGCAGACGCTGTCGGACAGCCAGCGCGCGCTCGAGATCGTGCAGACCCAGTTCAAGGTCGGCAGCACCGACCTGCG
>CAYMAG010000145.1:0-10599 GCA_964388335.1 uncultured Vicinamibacteraceae bacterium
GACACGCCAGGGTGCCAGGAGGGCCGGCAGGGATGCCGTCCTCGATGTGGCTGCAGCACCGGTGCTGCGGCAAGTCCGTGTCTCGATCGAGCACGCCACTCCTCTTCCGTCTGCCGCCGCGTTCCGGCGGCGACCGCGCTCAGGAGCCCCGCATGTGCCTCGACCCCCGTCCCGATTCGCTCGTCCGTGTCCGTCCGTCCGCCACGCGGAAGCCGCCCGCGCCGCGCCCTGCCGCGCCTTCTCAGGCGCGCGGGTCGCAGCCGGAACCGCGCGACAACTGGATCGTGGCGCTGACCGACAGTCTCGACGCGCGGGGCTGGACGCTCGTGACCCGCGCCGTCGCCTCCTGCTGACCGCCGCGTCAGGCCCCATCGAGCGCCGTCGCGAGCTGGTCGGGCGTGCACCACCCCCAGTACGCCGCATAGAGGTCTTCGGCTTCTTCGCGCTCGATATGGGGCAGTCCCTCGAGGATGGCGGCGCGCCGGGGCTCCACGAAGCCCGGAGACGCGACCACACCCACGGCGAACAGACGACCATCGGCGATCGCGCGAACGGCCTCGATGACCCGCGATAGCCGATGACGAGCCGCATACGCGGGCGTGCCGGTCTCGAGCGGGGCGACCGTGGCATCTTCGAGCGCCAGCACGAACGTGTCGGTCTCGAGGCAGCAGTCCAGGTGGACCTGCCGATCGACCGGCGACGTCGTGGGATCGGCCTGCAGTTCGTCCCCGTGGGTCGCGGCCCACTCTGCGAACGCTGTCGGCAGGGGGATGTCGCGGGCGAGCGTGCCGTCCGGGGAGGCGCGGAGCGTGCCGGGTGCCCGTACCGCGCCCCAGTGGGCCTCGGTGAAGCACGACAGCAGGGACGCGAGGAAGCGCTGCCCGTCCGGGTTGCGCGCGATGGCCTGCTGCATGAGGTCGCCGGGGGATGTCACGCGGACCATGATGCACCAGGACGGCCTACAATCTCCCGCTGGAGCCTGGCGTCACGCGTGACACGACAACACGGCGCGTTGTGGGCGGTCTGGATCGCGGTCGGCAGCGTGCTGGCGGCGCTCGGCAACGTGCCGGTCGCCGCGCAGTCCACGCCCCCTTCGGGGGAACCCTCGCCAGACGTCATCTCGTACGGCCCGGAGGGTCTGGAGTTGCGCGACGCTGACGACGACTTCCGGCTGCGCATCGGCGGACGTGTCCAGTTCCGCTACGCCTCACCCTTCGAGGACGACCCGCTCGATCCGGAGGAGATCGGCCGCGAGCGTCAGACGCTCACGCGCATTCGGCGCGCGCGCTTCCGCGCGTCGGGCCACCTGTTCTCGCCGAAGCTGACCTTCAACTACCAGTACGACCTCGTGAACACCTGGCTGCTCGATGCACGCCTCAACTACGAGGTGCGTCCATGGCTGCAGTTCAGGGCGGGCCAGTGGAAGGCCGAGTACAACCGCGAACGTGTGGCCTCGTCCAGCGAGCAGCAGATGGTCGAGCGTTCGATCGTCAACCGGGTGTTCACCATCGATCGCCAGGTCGGCGCGATGGTGCATGGGCGCCTGGGAGAGGGCAGGCAACTCGACTCGACCTACTGGGTCGGCGTGTTCAACGGCGGGGGACGCAGCCGGGGGAACGATGACCGTCGCCCGTTGTGGGTGGCGCGGTACCAGTGGAACGTTGCAGGTGGCGGCCTCGGTTTCGCGGCTGTCGACTTCGAGCGCACGCGCACCGTGCGCGCGATTGTCGCGGTCGCCGCCAGCGGCAACCAGAGCGCGTACAGTCGGTTCTCGAGTGATGGCGGCGGACAGGTGGAGGACCTGCCGGAAGGAGTCCCCGGGCAGTACTCGATGTCTCAGTGGGTGGCCGAGGGGGCGCTGAAATGGGCCGGCGTCTCCGTCCAGCACGAGTTTCACTGGAAGCGCGTGGCCAACCGCTTCACGGGCACTGCGCGGCAGCTGAATGGGGGCTACGTGCAGGGCGGGTTCTTTCCTCACGAGGTTTGGAGGCTGGTCCCTCGTCCGCTCGAGCTGACCGCCCGCTTCGCGAGCGTCGACCCCGATGTCGAGGGGATCAACGACCAGCGCGAGGAACTGGCGGTTGGCGCGAACTGGTTTCTGAACGAGCACCGCAACAAGTTCTCGATGGACGCGACGCGGCTCAGGTTCGACACGCTGCAGGGGGGCCGCGCCGAGTCGTCCACGCGCATCCGCCTGCAATGGGACGTGTCATTCTGAGATCGCCCGCGGCGCCCTCCATCGGGTACCCTTCCCCCCACCGCCAATCCAGCCAACGCGGAGCCTCACGAGATGCGCACTGCTGCCCAGCTGCTCGGCACGTCCCTCGCCGGCGTCACCCTGCTCGTCGCGCTCCAACCCATCCGAAGCACCGGCGACTGGTCGATGGAGGTGACCCAGCTCACCCGCGGACCGCTCCACCACTTCTTCGGCTATATCGGACACGTCCGCACCATCCCCTGGAGCGGCGACAACCGCTATGTGCTCGCCCTCCGCACCTCGTTCCAGGACCGCATGCCCGAGCCCGGCGAGCCGGCCGACATCGTCCTCATCGACACGCAGCAGAACGACCGCGTGGTCTCAATCGAGCAGTCGCGCGGCTGGAACTTCCAGCAGGGGACGATGTTCTACTGGAACCCCGAGGCGCCCGACACGCAGTTCTTCTTCAACGACCGTGACCCGGCGACAGGCAAGCTCTTCACCGTGCTCTACGACATCGCGTCGCGGACGCGCGTCCGCGAGTTCCGCTTCGACGACACCCCGGTGGCCAACGGCGGCGTGGCGCAGAACGGCGGACGCTTCCTCGCGCTGAACTACGGGCGGATGGCGCGGCTGCGTCCCGTCACCGGCTACCCCGGCGCGTTCGACTACACCGGCGAGGCGCTGCACCCCGCAGACGATGGCGTCCATCTGGTGGACGTGAGGACGGGCACGAAGCGGCTGCTGGTGTCCTTTGCGCAACTGGCCGATCTGGTGCGAACGGTGCGTCCCGACGTCGCGCGCAAGGCGCTCTTCATCAATCACTCGCTCTGGAACCGCGACGACGACCGCGTGTACTTCTACGTGCGGGCCGAGTTCGACGCCGGCGCCGAGCGCATCGACATCCCGTGCACGATCCGGGCGGACGGCTCGGGCCTGACGATGCTGGACCACGTCGGCGGCCACCCGGAGTGGGAGTCCGGCTCGCGGATGATGGGCGTCAAGGACGGCCGGCAGGTCATCTACGACGTGGAGACGCGTCAGGTGGTGGGGACACTCGGCACGCCCGAGATCTTTCCGCAGCCGGGCGGTGACATCGCGCTGTCGCCGAACGGCCGGTGGTTCGTGAACGGGCACAGCAGCGGCGGCGAGAACCACTACACGGTGATGCGGCTGGCCGATGCGACGTGGGCGCGCACGGCGCCGGTATCGCGCGGTGCCTACCGGTCGGGGAACCTGCGCATCGACGGCGCACCGGCGTGGAACCGGACGAGCGACGCGATTGCGTTTCCGGCGATCGACGCGTCCGACGGTACGCGCCAGACGTTCGTGATTCGCCTGCGGCTGCCGGGGCCCCAGGGGTGACCCGGCACCTGGCGTGTGCACATGCAGACCTGACCCCAGCCAGGCCGCGACAGACCTGACCCCACGATTCAGCGAGCTTTCAGGCGGCATTCAAGACGTGGCGCGGCGCGCACGGGCATCATCATGGTTCGCGCCACAGCCGTTGGGCGCTGGAGGTACGCATGTTGTCATCCCTGCTGCTGCATTTCCTGCTCACCGTACTGCTCGGACTCGCGCCGCCGACGCCGACACCGACGCCGACGCCGACGAGCACAGACGACGCGCCGCTCGCCCCGACCTTGTCGGGACTGGGCACGCTGCACCACCCGGTGTCGACGAAGAGCGCCGACGCGCAACGCTTCTTCGACCAGGGACTGCGCCTGCTGTACGCGTTCAACCATCCCGAGTCGTTGCGCGCGTTCCAGGAAGCCGCCCGCCTCGATCCGTCTCTTGCGATGGCGCACTGGGGACAGGCCATGGCTCTGAGCCCGAACCTGAACGCCCCGATGACGCCCGAGCACGGACGCGTCGCGTGGGCCGCCATCCTGAACGCACGTGCGCTCGCCTCGAAGGCCTCGCCCGTGGAGCGGGCGCTGATCGACGCCCTCGCCACGCGCCTGACGCCGGACGGCCCCGGTGATGCGGCCGCCCTCGGCAAGGCCTACGCCGAGTCCATGACGCGCGTCGCGGCAGATCACCCGTCGGACCCCGACGTCCAGACACTCCTGGCAGACGCGCTGATGAACACGATGCCCTGGGACTACTGGCAGGCCGACGGCGCACCGAAGCCCGACACGTCGCGCGTGATCACGGCGCTCGAAGGCGTGATGGCCGCGCATCCGGATCATCCGGGCGCCCATCACTACTACATCCACCTGCTCGAGGCGTCCAACGATCCAGACCGTGCGGTCGCGAGCGCCGATCGCCTGGGCGCACTGATGCCGGCCGCCGGCCACATGGTGCACATGCCGTCGCACATCTACATCCGGGTCGGACGCTACGCCGACGCCGCGGCGGCCAACGTCAAGGCCATCGAAGCGGACGAGGACTACCTGTCGCAGTGCCAGGCGCAGGGGCTCTATCCGCTCAGCTACTACCCCCACAACCTGCACTTCCTCTGGGCCGCGGCCACGTTCGAGGGACGCAGCCAGGTGGCGGTCGATGCAGCCCGCAGCGTGGCGGCCAAGGTGCCGCATCACCACGCGGGCGCCGTGGCCTGGAACTCGGACTTCCCGGTGACACCGCTGCTCGCGTACGTCCGCTTCGGGCAGTGGCGGCAGATTCTGACCGAGCCGGCACCACCGACGGATCAGCCGTACGCGAACGGCATCTGGCACTACGCACGCGCGATGGCGTACGTGTCGGGCACGCGTTTCGATCGCGCGGACGCCGAACTGGCGGCGCTCGCGACGGTCATGACGCACGACGCGTTCACGACGACGCTGAAGGACATGCCCCTGCTGACGAATCTGCGGATTGCGACCCGGATGGTCGAAGCGGAACTCGCTGCGCGTCGGGGCGACACGGCCGAGGCCATCCGCCTCGCGGAAGCCGCCGTCGCCCTCGAGGACGGCCTCCCCTACAGCGAACCGCCGGTCTGGCATCACCCGCCACGTCAGATCCTCGGGGCGCTCCTGCTGGACGCGAGGCGGCCCGCGGACGCCGAGCGCGTGTACCGCGAAGACCTCGCGGAGTTCCGCGAAAACGGCTGGTCGCTGTTCGGGCTGATGCAGAGCCTCGACGCGCAGGGCCGCACGGCTGAGACGCAGGCGGTGAAGGCGCGGTTCGCCACCGCGTGGCAGCGCGCCGACATCACGCTGACCTCGTCGCGCATCCTCGACTGACGTCCCGCCTCTTCGTCAGCAGCAAGGTCACATGGTCCGCCGCCACCGCGGGGGCGGGCCATGTGGCAGCCTGTGCACGGTCAGCCCACGGCACGCCGTGCAACGGTTGCCACCCTCGATCGCCGGCCCCTCATTTCGCGCCCGATTCCGTTCACCTGTCGCTGGACGTTGGCTTGCAATCACTCCTCCGGGCTGCGCCGGCACGCGCGGTCTGAAGCACTTGATGCATGTGCATGAGGAGTACATAATGATATGCATGAGAACGACACTGATCCTGGACGACAGCCTGCTGGACGAAGCGCGCGCCCTGACGGGAATCAGGGAGAAGACGGCGCTCGTGCACGAGGGCCTGCGTGCGCTGATCACGCGGGAGAGTGCACGGCGCCTGCGCAACCTCGGCGGCTCCGACCCGTTGGCCTCTGCTGGCGACCGCCAACGCCGGAGACCCGCGGTGTGACGCTGGTCGACACCTCGGTGTGGATCGACCATCTGCGCAAGACGGACGAGGAACTGTCCGTGCTGCTCGACGAGGGACGGGTGCTGGTGCACCCGTTCGTCATCGGGGAGATCGCGTGCGGCACGCTGCGTCACCGCGCCGAGGTGCTCGCACACCTGCGTCGACTGCCGAGCGCCCCAATCGCCAGTTCGGACGAAGTGCACCATCTGCTCGAGACGCACGACCTGGCCGGTTGCGGCCTCGGCTGGATCGATCTGCATCTGCTGGCGGCGTCGCGTCTTGCGCGGTGCAGCCTCCTGACGCACGATCGCCGGCTGCGCGACGTCGCCGCCTCACTCCCGTGACTGCCTGCTCGTCGTGCTGGCCGCGCGTCCCGCGTCCGTCCAGGACGGCGCAGCGCGCCGGGCCGCGACGGCCTCGGACAGGCAGCGGTCGATCTCGGTCGCCAGCGTGTCGACGGTCAGCGGCTTGTCGACCACGGCATTGACGCGCAGCACACGCGCGGTCGCGAGTTCTTCTTCGCCGATGAACCCGCTCATCAGCACGACCGGCAGGTCGGGCCGCAGGCGCCGCACCCGCCCGACGACGTCGAGACCGGTCATGTGCGGCATCGTGAGGTCGGTGACCACGATGTCGATCGTGTCCGGTCGGGCTTCGAAGTCCTCGAGGGCGTCCACGGCGTCGGTGTGCGCCGAGACGAGGTAGCCCAGGCGCCGCAGCATGAGCGACACGGTGCGGGCGATTGCGTCTTCATCGTCGATGAGCAGCACACGCTGCCCGCGTCCCTCGGGCCTGCCGGCGGCGAGCGACGGCTGGGCGGCGGGGGGCGCCGTGGCCCGGGGCATGTAGATGCGCACCTCCGTGCCGGCGCCTTCTGCGCTGGACACGGTCACCCCTCCGCCGTGCGCCTGCACCACGCCGAGCACCACGGCCAGACCGAGGCCGGTGCCCTCGCCCTGAGGCTTGGTCGTGTAGAAGGGATCGAACACCCGTGGCAGGACATCGGCGGAGATGCCGGACCCGCTGTCGCGGACCGTGAGGCTCACGTAGGCACCCGGCGGCACGTGCGCGCGTGCGGCCGCGTCGGCTTCGAGCGTGACCGGACGCTCGGTGACGTCGATCGTGCCTGGCGCGCCGCGCATCGCGTACACGGCGTTGGTGCCGACGTTCATCAGCGCCTGGTGCACCTGCGTCGGGTCGACGTCCACGAAGGCCGGCGGTCCCTCGGCGCGATGGCGGATCGTGATGGTCGTGGGCGTCGTCGCCCGGAGGAACCGCACGGCCTCCTCGACGATTGGTGTGAGCGGCACGATCGCGCGCTTCGTCTCGGTGCGCCGGCTGAACGTCAGAATCTGCCCGACGAGCCGCTGCGCACGTTCCGCGGCGGCGAGGATGTCGGCGACGGCATCGGTGGCGTCCGACCCGCCCGGGAGGTCGGCCCGCAGTAGTTCCGCGTTCCCGATGATCGTCGTGAGGATGTTGTTGAAGTCGTGCGCAATGCCGCTCGACAGGGTGCCGATGGCCTCGAGCTTCTGCGCGCGGTGCATCTGCTCTTCCTGCCGGCGCAACCGATCCGACAGCGCCCGCTGACGCATCATGCTCCAGACGGCCACGGCGAGCGCGACGGCGAGCCCGGCGGCCACGGCCATCGCGATGGCGAACGGCGAGTAGCGCCGTGGCTCGACGCGGCTGAACCACCGGTCGTAGATCGCCGAGGCCTGGCCGGTGCGCTCGATGATGGCGAGCCCTTCGTTGAGGCGCGCGAGCAGCACACGGTCACCGTCGCGCACGGCGAAGCAGTGACGCACGTTGTAGCCAGGCACGGGTTCGCCCACCGCGACGACCCGGGTCAGCCCGCCGCGGTTGATGGCCATGAGGCCGCTCAGGCGGGCGGCGAGCGTCGCGTCGCCGCGTCCGGCCTCGAGTTCGTGAAAGGCCTGGTCGACCGACGCCACGTGAACGATGCTGTCGGCGAGACCCGCCGCCCGCAGCAGCTGGTCTCCGAGACTGCCGCTGTGGACCAGCACGCGGCGTCCTTTCAGGTCTTCGAGACGCGTGATGCCCGACAGGTCACGGCGTGCGAAGATCGACCCCGCCATCGAGAGGTAGGGCACGGAAAAATCGGCGAACGCCTGCCGCGACGGCGACTCCGCGTAGGTCTGGAGCATGTCGAACTCGCCCCGCTCGAAGGCGCCGTTGATCACCTCCGTGGTGCCGTACACACGCTCGAGACGCAGGCCCATCGCCTGCTCGATGGCCGCCAGCAGGTCCATGACGAAGCCCTGGGGCGACCCGCTGCCGTCGACGAACGAGAACGGGTAGCTGTCGTTGACGACGCCAACCCTGATCGGGCCGCGCTCGTCGGGCGATGCGGGGGCGTGGCGCTCGAGCGGTGGCACCGGCTGCCCCGTGACCGGCGCGACGGCTGCGAACGCGAGCGCAGCCACCAGCAGCACACGAGCGTTCCAGCGAACCATCAGCATTGCCCAGCCATTGAGGGCGATTCTACCGAATGCCCGGCGTCCGCGCGGCCTGGTGAGCGGCGGTGCCGCGTCTCAGATGCGCCGCCGCAGCCTGGCGGGCGAGTCGACGGGCATGAGGTTGAGCGCAGTATTGATGAGGCCGAGGTGCGAGAACGCCTGGGGAAAGTTGCCCAGCAGACGTCGGTCGTGCGGATCGTACTCCTCAGCCAGCAGTCCCACGTCGTTCCGCACGGACAGCAGGCCCTCGAACACCGCGCGTGCATCGTCTGTGCGTCCCATCAGCGCGTAGTTGTCGGCGAGCCAGAACGTGCAGAGCAGGAAGGCACCCTCGCCGTGCGGCAGGCCGTCCACGCCGCTCTCGGTACGGTAGCGCTCCACGAACCCATCGCGCATGAGGTCGTCCTCGATGGCCGCGACCGTGCCCCGGATGCGCGGGTCCGTGGCCGGCAGAAAGCCCATCTCGGGCATGACGAGCAGCGCCGCGTCCACCTCGGTGCTGCCGTACGACTGCACGAACGTGTTGCGCTGATGGTTGAAGCCGCGGCTGCAGATCTCGGCGTGCAGCGTGTCGCGCAGCTCGCGCCAGCGGTCGACGGGCCCTTCGAGGCCGAAACGTTCCACGTCCTTCACGGCACGGTCGAAGGCGACCCAGGCCATGACCTTGGAGTGGGTGAAGTGGCGCTGCGGGCCGCGCACTTCCCAGATGCCCTCGTCCGGCTCGCGCCATACGTTCTCGAGGCGCTTCAGCAGCTCCAGCTCGATGCGCCAGTCCTGCATGCCGTCCTTCAGGCCGTAGTGGCGGCCGAGGTGCAGGCAGTCGAGCACCTCGCCGAAGACGTCCAGCTGGAACTGCGAGTGGGCGCCGTTGCCGATGCGCACCGGCTGCGACCCTTCGTAGCCGGGCAGCCAGGGCAGTTCCATCTCGGGGAGGCGCCGCTCTCCGGCCAGCCCGTACATGATGTGCAGTTCGTCACCACGTCCAGCCACGGCCCGCACCAGCCACTTTCGCCACGCGCGCGCGGCCTCGGTGTAGCCGCACTGCATCAGGGCGTTCAGCGTGAAGGTGGCGTCGCGCAGCCAGCAGTAGCGGTAGTCCCAGTTGCGCGGACCGCCGATGTGTTCGGGCAGCGACGTCGTGGGCGCCGCGACGATGCCGCCGGTCGGCTGGTAGGTGAGGGCCTTGAGCGTGATGAGTGACCGCATCACCGCATCGCGGTACTCGCCGTCGTAGGTGCAGCGGCCCGACCATTCTTCCCACCACTCCACCGTCGCTTCGACCGCGGCCGCGGCGTCGATGGACAGGGGTGGCGCCATGTGGGATGGGTGCCAGTGCAGCACGAACGGCACTTCTTCTCCTGCCTCCACCTCGAACTCGCCAACCGTCGTCCAGTGCTCGCCGTGTAGACGAACGGGGGTGCGGATCTCGATCGTGTCCGGTCCCGCGATGGCGCGCACGCCGCCGTTCTCACGACGGACCCACGGGGTGATGCTGCCGTAGTCGAAGCGGATGATGAGTTCGGTGTGCATCCGGACGCGTCCGCTGACGCCGCGCACGAGACGCACGAGGTCGGGCTCGCTGGTGCGGATGGGCATGCAGTCGGTGATGGTGACGATGCCCTCGTCGGTTTCGAAGGTCGTGTCGAGGACGAGCGTATCGCCACGATAGGTGCGCGTGATCCTGCGGACGTCGCCAACGGGTGCGACGAGCCAGCGGCCGTGCTCGGGTGTGCCGAGCAACGCCGCGAAGCAGGCGCCGGAATCGAAACGGGGGAAGCAGAGCCAGTCGATGGATCCGTCGCGGCTGACGAGGGCCGCGGTGTGGCAGTCGCCGATGAGCGCGTAGTCTTCGATGCGTGACGGCATTCGGGGGAGCATAGCGCAGCCCGTGGTTGACGCCCGGCCCCCTCTCGACGCGCGTGTCGGGGATGCCGGGGCGACGCTCCGCGTCCGTCCAGGCGGCCACGTCGCTTGTCCGCCGTCGCGACGCCCTTCGGCCGGTGGCCGCGGGGGCCTCAGGGCGTGTTGGCGAGGGTCGCTCGCCTGGCAGTTTCTGCTCGCTCAACCTCGCCACGAGCGCGGCCCACGCACGTGGCGTGAGCCAGACGCCTGGAGGACGAGTCGCGTCCACCCCGCCATCCCCGCCACGCGCATCCCCGCAGGCCGGTCGACCGCGCGCCCGCTGCGCCAGGCCCCTCGCATGCGTGCTCGCTTCTGACAACTGTGCTCCTCGGCGCCAGGGCCTGTCGCGCGCCCTGAACACTCCGCTGGTTCGGA
>CAYMAG010000146.1:0-1761 GCA_964388335.1 uncultured Vicinamibacteraceae bacterium
ATGATGCCCAGCAACAGATTCGTGGTGGAGAGATCCTGTGGCACGCCCTGTACCCCCTTGCAAGCCCTCTGCCAGTTGTGGCGAAGCGCTCGCACGATGCGGAGAGCCGAACGTTCCTCCGCGTGTTTCCGCCGTACGCAGAGCGATCGGGCCAGACTCTGACCGACGCTGTACCAATCGTATACGGAAGCGCTGCCGTGTTGCCGCGTCGAGGTCACGGACGAGCCACGCCATCGAGGTGGAAGCGCGGTGCCGACAATCAGTAGCGCAGTTGCCAGCCGTCGCGCGGCACGCCGCCGTGGCAGGCGGCCATCAGCGCGAGGCCCCGGGCGCGACCGGCTCCAGCCGGACGTGCTGGTCGGCGTTCACCCCCAACGCCTCAGCCCCCGGCCATCGCGCCGACGATGAGCAACGGCTCCGCGCCGGTCACGACGCGCTCCGGCAATGGGCAGCTCGCCGGCTCGTGCGAATAGTCTTCCTCGCAGGCGTAGTACCGCACGAACGGCCGGCGCTTGCGCGTGACGTGGTCTCGAATGGTGCCCTCGAGCACCGGATAGCGCGCTTCGAGCGCGTCGAGCACGGCGCCGAGCGTGACCGGCGAGGCGACGTCGAGCGTCACCTCGCCATCGGTCTTCGAGAGCGTCCGCAAGTGCTGCGGCAGCACCACGCGAATCACGGCAGCGTCTGCACTTCCACCGACAGGACCGGCGGAAGATCGCGCACGATCGGTATCCACGTGTCACCTCCATCCGGCGAGCCATACACCTGCCCGCCCGTCGTCCCGAAGTAGATCCCGCACTCGTCGAGGCGGTCCACCGCCATCGCGTCGCGAAGGACGTTCACGTAGCAGTCACGCTGCGGCAATCCGTTCGTGAGTGCTTCCCATTCGCCGCCGCCCGTCCGGCTGCGGTACACGCGCAGCTTGCCGTCGGGCGGGTAGTGCTCGGAGTCGCTCTTGATCGGCACGACGTAGATCGTCTCGGGCTCGTGCGCGTGGACGTCGATCGGAAAGCCGAAGTCCGTCGGCAGGTTTCCACTCACCTCGCGCCACGAGTCGCCGCCATCGTCGGTGCGCATGATGTCCCAGTGCTTCTGCATGAATAGGACGTTCGGGCGCGACGGGTGCATCGCGATGCGGTGCACGCAGTGCCCGACCTCCGCGTCGGGGTCGGGAATGCCGTCGGACACGAGGCCGCGGTTGATCGGCGTCCACGACTGCCCGCCATCGCTGGTGCGGAAGGCGCCCGCCGCGGAGATCGCGATGTACATGCGCTGCGGGTTCGCCGGGTCGATGACGATGGTGTGCAGGCACAAGCCGCCGGCGCCCGGTTGCCAGCCCGCCGAGGACGGGTGCGTGCGAAGGCCCGGCAGTTCCTGCCACGTGCCCGCGCCGTCGGTCGAGCGGAACAGCGCGGCGTCCTCGCCGCCGGCGTACACGGTGTCGGCATCGGTGAGGGACGGTTCCAGGTGCCAGATGCGCTTGAACTCGTACGGATGGGGCGTGCCGTCGTACCAGAGGTGCGTCCCCGGCGTGCCCTCGTAGGCGAACGCGTTGCCCCCGGGCTCCCACGTGACGCCGCCGTCGTCCGACCGCTGGATCAGCTGGCCGAACCAGCCACTGCCCTGCGAGGCATAGATCCGGTTGGGATCCACGGGGGAACCCTTGACGTGATAGATCTCCCATCCCCCGAAGAACGGCCCCGTGACCGTCCAGTCCCTGCGGGCGCCATCCGCCGTCAGGACGAATGCGCCCTTGCGCGT
>CAYMAG010000146.1:1861-9358 GCA_964388335.1 uncultured Vicinamibacteraceae bacterium
CCCCACGACCGCCCCCGCCAGAATCAGCCAGCTCGAGCGAACGCGGTAGCGGATGAGCGCGACGAGCGTACCCACGGCGAGCGCGATCGTGAGCGGATCGACCAGCGCGCTGCGTCCGAGCTGCCACGAGACGGCCGCCATGAGGGCGAGCGACGCCACGTTCACGCCATCGAGGGCGGCACCGGCTGCGGCCGACCGGCGGAGCCGCGGGACGAGTGGACCGCTGACGGCCACGAAGAAGAACGCCGGCAGGAAAATCCCCACGGTGGCGACGACCGCGCCCCACGGTCCCCCAAGCAGATACCCGATGAAGGTGGCGGTCGTGAAGATCGGGCCCGGCACGAGCTGGCCGATCGCGACGGCATCGAGCAGCTGCTGCTCGGTGAGCCATCCGAGGCGTTCGACGAGATCGGCGCGGAGGAACGCGAGCAGCACGTAGCCACTGCCGTACAGCACGGCGCCGACCTTCGCGAACACGAGAAAGAGTCCACCAACGCTGAACGGCGTCGCTCCGGCGGCCACCCCGGTCGCCATGGCGAGCGACGTCGCGCCGGAGCCGACCATGAACATGCCGGCACTGACAGACGCCCCGGCACCCTGACGCCACGACCGCGCCACGATGACCGACAGGGCCGCGGCGACGGCCAGCAGCGTCAGCTCACCGAGGCCGGCCGCGCTGCCGGCGAGCATGAGGACGCCGAGCCACGCGAGGGCCCGTGACTTCACGGCAGTGCGCGCCAACCCGGCCAGCGCCTGCGCCACGATGCCGATGGCGACGGGCTTGACGCCGTACAGCACGCCCGCCATCTGCGGCAGCGCGCCCCACGTCACGTACATCCACGCGAACGTCGCCGCGATGAGAGCGGCGGGCACGATGAAGCACAGGCCCGCGACGACGAGGCCCGGCCAGCCGCCTCGCGCGTGACCGATGTGGATGGCAAGTTCTGTCGAGTTCGGGCCGGGAATGAGGCTGGCAGCCCCGAGGTAGTCGAGAAACGCACCACGGGTCAGCCACCCGCGACGGCCGACGACCTCGTCCTCCATCATCGCGATGTGCGCGGCGGGGCCGCCGAAGGCGGTCGTCCCGAGGCGGAGGAAGAGCGCGGCAATCTCGCGCAGCGGTGTCCGCATCGGAGCAGTCTCCCACGGGAGCACGCCCACGGCACCCGTGATGATGACGCGTTGCGTCCGCCCGTCCGCACGAGGAAGCCCGCGTGGCCGACGTACGCGATGCGCAAGCGGTCGCCGCCGGTTCATGCGTCGCGTTCAACTGACGGGTGGTACCATGCGGCTGTTTCCGGAGCACACACGCATGCGCCACACACCCTTCGGGATCGGGCTCGTGCTGCTGCTGGCAGTCGTATCTCTCGCGGAGCCAGGAACGGCGGCCGCGCAGGAGCCGCCGGGCCAGGCCGTGGCCGCACAGGACGCCCCACCGGTCCGCACCAGCCTGCTTCGCCTCGACGCGCTGCTCACCAGCCTGGTCGTTCAAGCACCCGCGGTCGCCGCCGCGCGGGACCGGGCGCACGGCGCTGTCCGATCGTTGCTGGAGCTGTCGACGAGGTGGCCAGCCGATTCACCGGCGCCTTACCGCCGCAGCGTGGCGACGCTGGTGATGACCGTTGAACGCACCGCCTCTGACTTTCCTGCGTCGCTGAGCGCGGTGCTCGACGCGCTCGCGGACGATCTCGGTGCAAAGCTCGAACACTGTCGCGCCAGCGGCGGCAAACTCGGCGGCGCCGTGCACGTGCGCGTCCGCACCCTGCGGGGAGGCCAGGAGGCCCCGCACTGGCAGGTCTTCTACATGCCGAAGATTCTCGAGGTGTCGCCGGGCGCGACGCCCGACCTGTTCCCGACACTGAGCAGTCCGACGCTCGAGCGGCTGGTGCCCGGCCGCTATCTGATGTGGGCCCGCGAGCCGTCGAGCGGCCTGCAGGGTGATCGACTGGTCCTGAAAGTCGGTGAAGGGCGCGCGGAACTCGACGTCGAACTGCCCGTGCCTTCGCAGCCGTGAGACGCGCATGGATCGCGGGGGCCGCCGGCGTGACGGCCCTGGCCACGTGGCTGCTTCCGTTGCCTGGCGCGCTGCCCGGCGAGGGCCGATCGGCCACCATCGCGTTCGCCACCGTGACCGCGGCCGCGCTGGTCACGCTCGGCGCCATCCTCCTGCGGTCGTGGCGGCCGTCCGCGCAACGCCCGCTCGCACTGGTCGTGGCCGGCACCGGCGTGGCGCTCGGTGCCGTCGCGTTCCTCGCGGGCAGCCGCATCCAGCAGTCCTGCACGGCGTTCCACGACGGGCGTCCCGTCCTGATCGGCACGCAGCTCACGCCGCTCGGTGTGCAGTACCGGCAGGCCAATCCAGACCTCCCCGTGGACGCCGTGCTCGACGATGCGGCGGGCAGGGCGGAACTGGTCTGGACGCGTGAGTCCATCGAGCAGTGCCGGCTGCTCGTTTCGGGCACCTATTTTCTCTGGGTGCCCATGCTCGCCGTCGCGATGTTCGGAGCGGGCGCCAGCCTCACGCGAGCCAGGCTCACCGTCCCACCGGCCGGTTCCCTGCGGGACACGAGCGGAGCGCCCCCGGTCACACGCCCTTCGGTCGCCCATCCGCCCCGCCCGCGCTACGACGTCTTCATCAGCTACCGGCACGGCGGACGTGACGAGCAGGTCGCCGGCGAGCTGCTGGACGCCCTCGAGGCAGAAGGTTATGCGGTGGCATTCGACGCGCGCGACTTCCCCGCCAACGAGAGCTTCCTCGCCGAGATGGAGCGCTGCATCCGTCAGAGCCGGTTCACGCTGGCGCTCGTGTCGCAGCGCTACCTGCAGAGTGGCAACTGCGAAGAGGAAGCCATGATCTGCAAGGTGCTCGACATGAGCGAGCGGCGGCGGCGACTCATCCCGCTCTATCTGGAGGACGTGGAGGTACCCATCTGGCTGCACGGCATCGTGGGCCTCCGTCTGGACGGATCGTCGAGCCGCGTGGACCCGATGGACCGGCTCGTGGCCACCCTTGGCTCTCCGTTGTCGCGGCCGCACTGACGAGCGGGCCCTTACCGGCGACGCGCGATGAGTTCCTCGTAGAAATCGACCGTCTGCTGCGCGATGCTGTGCCAGCTGAAGTGCTCTTCCACCCGCTGGCGCGCGCTGCGTGCCATGGCCTGGCGCTTCTGCGGATCCGCGACCAGCGTGTTGATGCCCGCCGCGAGGTCACGCGCGAACTGCTCGGGATCCTTCGGTTCCACCTCGCTCGCGCTGCGCGGCTCGATCGGCACGAGCACGCCCGTCTCGCCGTCGACGACCACCTCGGGGATGCCGCCCACCTTCGAGGCCACGACCGGTGTCTCGCACGCCATCGCTTCGAGGTTGATGATGCCGAACGGCTCGTACACCGAGGGGCACACGAAGATGGCCGCGTGCGTGTAGAGCTGGATCACGAGATCCTTCGAGAGCATCTCGGGAATCCAGATGATCGGATTGGCCGACGCGCTGCGCGCACGCTCGACCGCCTCCGCCATCTCGCGGCCGATCTCCGGCGTGTCGGGCGCGCCGGCACACAGCACTACCTGCACGCCCGGCGTGACGTGCCGGATGGCATTGACCAGGTGAACGATACCCTTCTGCCGGGTGATGCGCCCGACAAACAGCACGTACGGCTGGTCGGAGTCGATGCCGAAGCGCGCCAGCGTCTCCGGTCCGGGCGTCGGCCGGTAGTGATCGAGATCGATGCCGTTGTGGATCACGCGGATGTTCTCGAACGGCACGCCGTAGAGATCGTGCACGTCCTGGCGCATGGCCTGCGACACGGCAATCACGCCGTCGGCGTTCTGGTAGGCCGTCCGCTCGACCCACGTCGACGCATGGTAGGCGGTGCCGAGCTGCTCGACCTTCCACGGTCGATGGGGCTCGAGCGAATGCGTGGTGAGCACGAGGGGCACGCTGTAGAGCTGCTTCGCCAGGCAGCCGGCCAGGTGCGAGTACCACGTGTGGCAGTGGACGATATCGGGCGCCGACGGGCGGCCCGCCATGACGAGGTCACGGAGCAGCGTGTCGAAGAACTTCTGGTGTCTGGCGTCGGCCGTCGCAATGGTCACCGGTGCCGAGACACCCTCGGCTGACAGGTTGCCGTCGCGCGAAGACTGATCGCCGAAGCACAGCACCTCCACGCGATGACGCCGCTCGTCGAGTGCGGCGAGTTCGCGGGTGAGGTACTCGACGTGGACGCCGGCGCCGCCGTAGACGTGCGGAGGGTACTCGTTGGAGAGAATCGTGATGTTCATCGCGCCCGATTGTGTCGCCGAGAGCCGGGGCGCGTCTAGCGCCCGTCGAGGAGCACGCGATGGTGGAGCGCCATGTAGTACGGCAGCAGGAACGAGGTGCCGTCGGCGAGCCGCCCTCCCGTCCCGCCGTAGTCGAGTTGATACGGATCGTGATTCCAGTGGAACACCATGCGTTCGTCCACGGGCAGCACCTTGCCATCGATCCGAAGTCCGTGAGAGTCGCCGGCATCGGGGCGCACGTGCGCCGGCAGCGGACGCACGTCGAGCCGATGGCTGTTGGCCAGTCCCCAGTCCACGAGGTCGGTCGGAAAGCGCGTGAGCGTGTCCACCGTGTCGTCGAGCCAGAGCGCGTCGGGCAGCGACAGATCCTGCGTCCCGTACGCGTCGGTGAAGGTCGTGCCCTGGAGACTCATCGCCGCCACGAGATTGAAGAACGGATTGCGTTCGGGACGTTCCAGCTGCCAGTAGTCGTACAGCGACCGCGCGACCGCCTGTCTGACCTCGGGGTCCTGCTCGTACTTGAGCAGGTGGTAGTAGTTCATGAAGGCCATCTCGTCGTCCGACTGGTTCCCGCCGCCGACGCCGAGCGACATCTTCGGGTGCAGCAGGTTCATGGCGTACCCGTGCGCATCGATGAGCGTACGCGCGACCGCGTCGTACTTGTCGTCACCCGTGACGTGGGAGGTGACACGGAGGTAGGTGAGCATCGACAGGCTGTTGAGCCCGCGTTCCTCGAACCACGTCCGGTCGTGATTCAGCGCAGCGGGTCCGAAGACGGCCCAGCGGGTCGGCGTGCCGTCGTGGTCGGTGAGCGTGTAGTCGTGCGCCAGGAGGTGGTCGGTGATGGCCCGCACGACCGCGGCCACTTCGGCCTGCTCCTGCGCCGTCTGCGCGACGAGGTCGTAGTAGAGGGCGTAGAAGAAGTAGTGGCCATCCAGTTCGTCGGAACTCGTGTCGGTCTTCCAGTACCACTGCCCGTCGGCACTGCGCGGCCAGCGCGGCTCGAGCACCTTCCATCGCGCGTCGATGGTGTCGCGCCGGACCCGATCGCGCGCGGCGTTGTCGCGCGTGTTCGGGTCTGGACCGCTGGTCGGCATGATGCAGCGGGCGGGAAAGCCCTGCGGCGCCGGGTGCGTCCCGCCGCCGGTGACATCGACGAGGAAGCGCAGCGCCTCGAACGCACGGCGCGCCCGCGTGCGTGCGGCCTCGCTGCCTGTCGCCGCGTACGAGAAGGCCTGTGCCGCGCCGTACATCGACGTCCAGAGGCCGTCGTTGTCGTTGTCGCCGGTGACGGCGGACGACACGTCACCCGTCCTCGTCAATGTCGCCTCGACGACGTAGCCGTACGGCGTACGGCGATGATGGCGGTTGATGGCCTCTTCGAACGCCGACGCCTTGGCAGGCAACGTCAGGGCGCGCGGCGTGATGCCGCCGACTCCAGCCGACGTCGCGAACCAGGCCGCCCCGCCTTCGCCGACACCGACCGCCGCCACATCGTCTGCCGGCAGCCAGCGTCGCCCCTGTCGATACTCGATGCGATCGTCGTGAATGCGGACGGCGCCTCGCGAGGTCGCGAGCCACATGTCTCCATCCGCTCCGGCCGCCATGCCTGTGATGCCGAGCACCGGGAGGCCGCGTGCCGGGTCGATGAAGCGCCACGCCTCGTCTCGTACGCCGACACCCTGGGCTGATGCGAACCAGAGCCGCCCCCGCGAGTCGTAGGCCACATGCGACAAGCCGGGTGGTTGCCAGCCTTCACTCGCATTGCGGAGCACGACGCGCGTCCATCCCCCATCGCCAACCCGTTCATGCACCTCGCCTGCGGCCACGACGGCCACACGGCCATCGGCGGATTGCGCAACGGCCACGCTGCCGGCCGGCACCTCCACGCGGGTCCACGCGTCGCCGGCATGCGTCAGGAGATGCGTACCTGTCAGCACGCGCAGGTGCGCGCCGGGCGGCACGTCCGTCACGGCCGCGCCCTCCGGCAGGGCTACGGCGGTGGCTGTCGTGCCCGACAGACGGGCGACCCACGTCTCGCCGGCAGCGACCACGGAGGAGCCGACCTGCGCGACACGCCGCGCCCCTCCAGAGAGGCCCTGCACTGGCTGCCAGGCGTCACCCGCCTGTCTCCAGACACGGCCGTCGGCCACCGCGTACACGTCGCGGCCCTGGACGGCGACGCTCGCCGCGCCGCCTGCGAGGGCCGGTGCGCGGGTCGCTTCCTGCTGCAGGAACGTGCCGACGTCGAGCGACGGCTGGGCCTCAGCCCGCGAGACGAACGCCGCGAGCATGACGAGGACGGCCAATGCGGGTACTCTGTGGGCGCACATCGGCCTAGTGTCCCGCATCAGTGATTCGTGGCACAAGTCGCGGCGCGCGACACTGGATGCTGACGCGTCGACGCCACCCGGTCAAGTCGCCCGCCCGTCATTCTCCATGGTTCCCCTGCTCGAACTCGTCAACACCACCGTGCGGCTCGGCGCTCACACGGCGCTCGACCGCGTGTCGCTGCGCATCGGCCAGGATGAACACGTGGCCATCCTCGGGGCGAACGGGTCGGGCAAGACGACGTTGCTCCGGCTGTTGCTGCGCGAGGTCTACCCACTGGTCACCGACGACTCGTCCATGCGCGTGCTGGGCCTCGATCGCTGGAACGTCGCCGAGATGCGCTCGGCCTTCGGCATCGTGAACCAGGAGCTGTTGCAGCAGTGCCGCCGGCATCGCCTTGGGGTACGCGAGACGGTGGTCTCCGGCTTCTTCAGCAGCGTGGGCCTCTGGCCGAATCACCTGATCACCCATGACATGTATGACCGCGCCGACGGCGCCCTCGGGAGGATGGGTGTGCGCCATGTCGCCGACCGGCGCGTGCACGAGTTGTCGTCTGGTGAAGCGCGGCGGGTGTTGATTGCCCGCGCGCTGGTGCATCACCCGCGCACGCTCGTGCTCGACGAGCCAACCAACAGCCTCGACCCCGTCGCCATGCACGAATTGCGCGCGCAGTTGCAGGCACTGATGGACACAGGCGTGCACCTGCTGCTGGTGACGCACCACCTGCACGAGGTCCTGCCGGGCATGCAGCGCGTGGTGCTGATGCGCCAGGGACGCATCGCGTACGACGGCCCGCGAGCCGGAGGGCTGCGCGAGGCATTGCTGTCGGACGTCTTCGGCGGACCGATACGCCTCGTGGAGCGCGACGGTGTCACCTACGCCGTCTGAG
>CAYMAG010000146.1:9458-10546 GCA_964388335.1 uncultured Vicinamibacteraceae bacterium
GGAGCCCCACATGCACGAACAGCAGACGCGCCTTCGAACCGGACTCGCCGCGCCCATCCTCGGCCTCGCGTTGTTCGCGCACGTGCTGCCCGTTGCGGCGCAGGAACCGGCGCCCGTGCCTGCGGCGTCCTCCGTGTCGGGCGCGGCCGTGGAGACCGGTGCGCGCGACGCCTCCTGTTCGCATCACTGGGTGGGCCACGAGGCCGACATCGAGGCGTTCCTCCGGACGGCGCCGATCGTGCGTCTCGAGGACATTCCGGTTGGCGTGACCAGGCCGCGCCGGGCCTACTTCGAGGACGGCTCGCCGGTCGGCAGCATGGCGTGGAAGGTACTGCCGCAGACCGAGCGACGTGGCTTCAGCGAGAGTCACAGGGCCGAGATTGCTGCGTTCAGACTCAGCCGGCTGCTCGGCATGCACATGGTGCCTCCGGTCGTCGAGCGCCGCCACAGGGGCGAGACCGGCGCGGCCGTGATGTGGATTGACAACGTCCAGCGCTGGGATGCGAAGAACCCGCCGAAGGCGGGCCTGCGCAACTGGAGCCGGCAGGTGAGCAGCATGAAGCTCTTCGACCAGCTGATCGCGAACATCGACCGCAATCAGGGCAACCTGCTGCACGACGCGGATGGGCACCTGTTCCTGATCGATCACTCGCGGGCATTCACGACGCGCACGTCGCTCAAGGGCATCGAGGGGCCGGCGCAAGTCGATCGAACGCTGTGGACGCGCATCGACGCCTTGACGCGCGAGGAACTGGACGCTGCGCTCGGCGACACGCTGACGTCGCTCGAGATCACCGCGATTCTGAAGCGGCGCGATTCGATGCGGAAGCAGGTGGACGACCTCGTGCGCGCGCGCGGCGAAGCGATTGCGTTCCTGCCCGTGCCGCCCCCTGAGGCGGAGGCCGCGGCGACCGTGAGCGCGGGTCCCGGACCGACGACGGGGGCTTGAGCCCGGCTGCAGTTCGCTGCTATGCTGTCGGTTCGGTGATGGCTGCCCGGCCGTTGCCTGTGTGGGCCGGTAGCTCAATTGGCAGAGCAGCAGACTCTTAATCTGCGGGTTGAAGGTTCGATTCCTTCCCGGCTCACCA
>CAYMAG010000147.1:0-2038 GCA_964388335.1 uncultured Vicinamibacteraceae bacterium
TGGCGTCCCCAACGGGATTCGAACCCGTGTTTCAGCCTTGAAAGGGCCGCGTCCTGGGCCTCTGGACGATGGGGACTTCCATGTACGGCCGCGCTGCCAATGCCCTTGTGACGCGGGCGCGCCAGACACCGACCCCAAAGACTACCACAGCCCGCCGTCCGCCGCCACGACTTCGGCGCTCCGACTGCGGCGCTCCCCCCGACATTCGCACCACGCGACCCGTGACGAAAACGTTGGCCCCCCAGCGATGATTCGAGGGGCTACTGGCATCGTCTACCTGGTGCATCTCTTCCCGATCCGCGCTCCCCGATCCGCGATCCGCGATCCCCGATCCGCCATCCCCGATCCGCCATCCCCGATCCCCGACCCTCCCGTCCGCCGCCGCGACCTGGCACCTCGCGTGTGCCACCGTAGACCCGACCCCAGCGGCCCACGGACGTCAGCGCGGCGAAGGCGTACGGGTGCCGCGGCCGCTTCGCAGGGGCAGCCAGCCCCTTAGCCGCTGCCAGCTCCGCTTTGAAGCGGGGGCCACTTCGCGCATCTGCGAGAGGAGTTGCTGCGCCGCCGCACGGCCGCGTTCGAGGCCCTCGGCCGAATAGCTGCGCACCGTCTCGGACGTGACGTCGGCGCCGCCCATCGACCACGCCGTGAGCGCACGTCCCATCGCCCACGTCCCACCGTAGGCAATCGCGACCTTGGGCAGCAGGCCGACGACGGGGATGAGTCCGACGAGCTGACGCGCCGCCTGCCGGAACAGCAGGCCGCCACCCAGCACGCCGAGCACTTCCTTCACCATCGTGCGCGGGTCGCCATCGCGCCCCGACGCGAGCATGATGCGATACCCCATCAGCAGCTGATTCTTGGTGAGCACGATCATGTCGCCGAGGCTCAGAGGCGCGGTGAGCAGCGGCACGGTCTCTGCCAGGCCCGTCGTGAGCGCGAAGGTGGCGTTGGCGCGCGCGGTCTCGTCGACGATGGCCTCGGCCACCGCGGGGCGGAAGACCGGCAGCGCCGCGCCGAGCGCCAGACGCTGGTCGGACGACACGAGCGACACGATCGCGGGCGCGATGCCCGCCACGGCGGCCGCTGTCGGAGTCGGCAGACCCACGCGCACGGCCTCGCCGAACCGCCGAGCCACGGCTCCCCTGCCGGGTTGTCCCACGATGATCGTCGCGCGTGCGACCCGCGCGCGGATGCAGTGCTCGTCCACGCCCGTCATCGCGACGGTCAGCTCGGACGACTCGCTGAGCAGCAGCGCGAACATCGGTACGACCGGCCGCTCGATGAACTCGCGCGGCGCAAGCACCGCGATCCCCGGCGCGGCGGCGTCGGGCTCGTCTTCGAGAAGCGCAGACATCACTGCACCGGCCAGCGCATCGTCTTCGGACACGAGGGCAATCTCGAAGGGCGTCTGCGCCGCGACGCGCAGACTCTCGAGATCCACTTCGCTGATCACACGCCAGAGATTGGCCAGTTTCAGGGACGCCACGGGTTCTCCACACAGGGCCGCATGAGGAGATCAGTGTAGATCACGGCGTCGACGCCTCCGTCGCGACAACCGCGCTGACGTCAGGCCTCTGTGACGACGAAGGCAGTGACGGCTCTGCTACACTTTCCGGCTGGAGTGAGCCTCTGGCTGAAGGTGAGCAACTCCAGATTCCTCAGTCCGCGGGTCGGTAGCTCAACGGTAGAGCAGTGGCCTTTTAAGCCATTGGTTGCGGGTTCGAGTCCCGCCCGACCCACCACCCTGCAGGCACGCCGCGTCCTCGCGACCCCGTGCGCCGGAGCGACCCAGTCCGCCGAAGCGGCGCAGCCGCGAAGGCGGGAAAAACTACCTCCACCGGAACAACCGCAGCGCGGCGACGAAGCTGCCCGCCGTCCACACCAGGAGGACGAGCACCTGCGGCCACAGCGTGAACGGTCCCACCCCCTCGAGCATCACGCCACGCAACGCCTGGTTCAACGCCGTCAACGGCAGCAGATTGATGTAGGGCTGCATCACGTCCGGGAAGTTCTCTGAGGCGAAGAACACGCCCGA
>CAYMAG010000147.1:2138-10485 GCA_964388335.1 uncultured Vicinamibacteraceae bacterium
CGCATCGGCGTCGCCATGAGCCGCTTGAGCAGCTTGCGCACGCGCGCCTGCACGACCGAGAACCCGATGCTCCACAGCCCGGTGCCCATGATGTTCATGCCGAGCAGCCCAGGCACCACCCAATCGATGTAGCGCGAGCCCGGCAGCACGATCGCGCGTTCCGCGGTCGGCATCGCCGGCGTCCGACCTGCCGCGCGCTGCAGCACGTCGTCTGCCACGAAACGTGCGACGCGGCTTTCGGGGCGGCTGGGATCGAACTCGTACGTGACCGGCTCTCCCGGCTGGACGAGCAAGTGGATCGCCCCGTTGCGCAGCGCGCGACTCGCCTCGTCCCTGGACAGGGCACGCGTGCGCAGGCCCTGCTCATGCGACAACTGCGAGACGAGCGCCTCGTGCCCCGGCGCATCGAGGACGCCCACCACCACGTCGGGCGTCTGCTGCGTCCCGAACGCAATGCCGAGCGCGCACGCGAGCAGCACCGGAAACGCGAAGACCCAGAACAGCGCCTCGGGCTCGCGCAGGAACTCGCGAAACCGCGTGACCGTCAGCTCGACGAGCGGATGCCGGTGGTCAGACATCGCGCAGCTGCCTTCCCGTCAGCGACACGAACACGTCCTCCAGCGTCGCGCTGTGCGTCGTCAGCAGGCTGAACGCCTGGTCGGCACCGACGAGCGCGAGCAGAGCCGGCAGCGCCTCGTGCAGCACCGAGACGATGAGCGTGCCGCTCGTATCAGTCACCTTTGCCTTACGCACACCGGGCAGCGCCTCGAGGGCGTGGACCGGCGGCAGGGGCTGGTCGGCCAGCGCGAACTCCACGACGTGCTCGGCGCCGAGCGAGGCGATGAGTTCCGTGGGCGTCCCGAGCGCGATGACGCGCCCGTGATCGACGATGGCCACGCGGTCGCAGAGGATCTGTGCCTCGTCCATGTAGTGGGTGGTAATGAGCACGGTGCGTCCCGCCGCGCGGTACTGCGTCAGCAGATCCCAGAGCTGACGGCGCGACTGCGGGTCGAGGCCGGTCGTGGGCTCGTCGAGGAACAACAGGTCGGGGTCGCCCGCCAGCGCGCACGCCACCGCGAGCCGCTGCTTCTGACCGCCGGACAGCGTCCCGTACCAGGCCGCGCGCTTGCCCGTCAGGCCCACGCGGTCGAGCAGCGTGTCGATCGACGGCCCCTGGTGATAGAACGAGCGGAAGAGGCGCAGCGTCTCCTCGACGCTCAGCTTCTCGGCCAGTTGCGTCTCCTGCAACTGGATGCCGAGCCGCTGCCGCAGGCGGTCCGCGTCGCGCGACCAGCGCAGGCCGAGCACCTCGACGTCGCCCGCGTCCGGCGCGAGCAGCCCTTCCAGAATCTCGATGGTGGTGGTCTTGCCCGCCCCGTTCGGACCGAGCAGCCCGAAGCATTCTCCCGCGTGCACATCGAGGTCGAGACCGTCCACAGCCGTGACCTCGCCGTAGCGCTTCACCAGCCCAGCGCACCGGACGGCCAGGGTCGCGGTGTCCGACGTCATGTGCGCAGCGTGAACCACTCGCCCGCGGGCGTGTCTTCCCGGAGGATGGTGTCGTGACGGTCCGACCCGGTCGAGATGAGGCAGACCGGCACGCCGCACAGCTCCTCGAGCCGCGTGATGTAGGTCCGGGCTGCCGCAGGCAGTTCGCCGTACTTCTTCACGCCGGCCGTGGGTGTCTCCCAGCCGGGCATCTCTTCGTAGACCGGCTCGCACGCCGCGAGGAGGCCGATCTCGGACGGGAACTCGCGCACCTCGTCGTCGCCCGCCCGGTAGCTCGTGCAGATGCTGAGGGTCTCGATGCCGTCGAGGACGTCCATCTTGGTGATGGCCAGCGCGTCCAGCCCGTTGACGCGCACCGCGTAGCGCAAGGCGACAGCATCGAACCAGCCACACCGGCGCGGACGCCCGGTGACCGACCCGTACTCGCTGCCGCCGTCGCGCAGGCGCTGCCCCATCTCGTCGTGCAGTTCCGACGGGAACGGCCCGCCGCCGACGCGCGTCGTATACGCCTTCGCCACGCCCATCACGCCCGAGATCCTGCGCGGTCCGATGCCGAGGCCCGTGCAGATGCCGCCGGTCGTGGCGTTCGACGAGGTCACGAACGGATACGTGCCGTGGTCGATGTCGAGCAGCGTGCCCTGCGCGCCCTCGAACATCACGCGGCGGCCGGCGCTGATGGCCTCGTCGAGGTACAACGATACATCCCTGACCCATGGGCGCAGACGCACCCAGGCGCGGTCGAGTTCGTCGAGCACCTGCCGACAGTCCATGTGCGCATCGGGAATCAGGCGGTTACGCGACTCGACGTTCGCGCGGACGGCATCTTCGAGCATCTGGCGCGGCGCCTTCTCCGAGAGGTCGCCCACGCGTATGCCGCGGCGGCCGATCTTGTCCTCGTACGCCGGGCCGATGCCGCGCGACGTCGTGCCGATCTTGCGTTCGCCCCGTCGCGCTTCCGACAGCACGTCGAGTTCGCGGTGGTACGGGAGGATGAGGTGTGCCTTGCTGGAGATGACCAGGCGGTCGCCCACACTGATGCCCGCCGCCTCGACCTCGTCGATCTCGGCGAAGAGCGCCTGCGGATCGACCACGAGCCCGTTGCCGATGACGCAGGTCACGTCGGGCCGGAGCATGCCGGACGGCAGCAGCCGCAGGATGAACTTGCGGCCGTTCACGTAGACGGTGTGCCCCGCGTTGTGGCCACCCTGGTACCGCGCAACGATCGAGAAATCCGGCGTCAGCAGGTCGACGATCTTGCCCTTGCCTTCGTCCCCCCACTGCGCACCCAGCACCGCGATGTTCATGACGTGAACCTGACTCCCTCGTGTACAGCGCACGCCCGTCCGGCGTGCGGAAAACACACCATCCTACCAGACGCGCGCAGGTTGACAACGCGGCATCGCTTCCGTAGGCTCTGGGGCTTCTGTCGATGCCCCCTGTCGATCGCGTGCTCTCCGTGCTGCAGGCGCCCGCGCCCGCCATCCCCCTCGTCGTGGGAGGATGCGCCAGCGGCCGCACGACCCTGCTGCGCCACCTCGCCGGACGCCTCGGCGCCGACACGACCCCCGTCTATCTCGACCTCGCACGCCTCGCGACGACTCCGGAACAGTGCTATCGCTCGCTCCTGCGGTACGCCCGTCCCGGCGACCCCGAGGGCACGCTCCCCGCACCTGCCACGCTGCCCTCCCCACGCGATGCCTTCACCGCGATGCTGCAGGTGCTGACGACGTCGACGTCGGCGTCGGGGCGCCCGTTCACCTTCCTGCTCGACGAGATCCTCGAGCTGCGCACCTTCGAGAGCTTCCCGGGATTGAAGCCGGTCATGCAGGAGCTGGGGCACGGGATCGCACGCGCGACCAATCGCTTCGTGCTCGCGAGCCGGTTCCCGTTCCGCGCGTCACGCGTGCTCGCCTGGCCCGGCGTCGTCGCGGTGCCGATCGAACGCGTACCGCCGGACGGCGTGAGCTGGGCACCCGGCGCGCTGAACGGGCTCGACCTGTACGAGTGCCGGCAGGTGCTCGCGCTGACCGACGGACGCCTCGGCTACGCCGTGCTGGTCGCGCAGGCCCTGCGTGCCGCGCGACGCACGGGAATCGCCGACGCCGTCGGCGCGCTCACCGAACAGATGCTGCCGGGCGCCCCGCTCGAGCAGCGGCTGCGGCTGTCGTACGAGGTGCGTCTGCAGCGGGCGCGCGGCTACGGCGCACTCCGCGCCATCCTCGACGCGCTCGCCGAGCAGCAGCCAATGAACCTGACGCAGATCGCGCAGCGCATGCACCGCACGCCGGGCTCGACCAAGGACTATCTGTCGTGGCTGCTCGACGTCGACCTGCTGCAGGTCGAGCGCAAACGCTACACGGTCACCGACCCGCTGATGCGCCTGTGGATTCGCCTGAACAACGGCGCGGAGCCGCCGACCGAGCAGATGGTGGCGCGCGAGGTGCAACGCTACGCCGTCGACCGAATCGACTCGGCGATGGCCGGTGACCAGGCGTCGCACGTCCCCGCCGTCGTCCGCCCGTCATCGGGTGGCATCATCGAAATCGACTGACCCGTCCAGCAGACCCGACAAGGCACGCCGCGCGGCGTCCTGCTCGGCGTCCTTCTTGCTGCGGCCGGAGGCTTCGGCGAGCACGACCGGGCCGACGCGGACCGCCACATGGAACGTCTTGTCGTGGTCGGGGCCATCCTCTCGCACCGTGCGGTACTCGGGCAGGCCGTGCCGATGCGCCTGCAGATACTCCTGCAGGGCCGACTTGAAGTCGCCGCGAACACTCGACACGACGTCCTCGCGCCGTGCGATGTCGAGTAAGGGTTCGAACTCGCGCAGGATGAACGCGCGGGCGGCCTCGATGCCGCCGTCGAGATAGATCGCCGCGATGAGCGCCTCGCACGCGTCCGACAACAGCGCCTGCTTGTGGCGGCCGCCCGTCTTCTCTTCACCACGACCCAGGCTGAGGTACTCGCCCAGGCTCAGTCGGTCGGCCACCTGCGCCAGCGCGACGGCCGACACGAGTGACGCCTTCAGCTTCGACTTCATGCCCTCGTCGGTCAGCGGGAACTCCTGGAAGACCACGTCCGCGATGATGAAGCCCAGCACCGCATCCCCCAGGAACTCGAGCGACTCGTTGTCGGCCAGCTCGCCGCCCGAGGTCTCGTGCGCGAAGGACCGGTGCGTGAGCGCCTGCTCCAGGCGCTGGCGGTCGCCGAAGCGATAGCCGATGCGCTGCTCGAACCGGGCGAGGTCGTCGTGCATGGGCACCACGCGCGGTCCGGCGGCACGCGGTGCCTGCTCGAACGTGTCGAGCACCCGGCGCGCTTCGCTGGCGTCGTCGGCGTCCACGGTGAGTCGAATCTCGCCGAAGGGCGCGGCCGGCAGCGGAAACACGTGGCGTAGCCCGGCCTGCTCCTGCTGCACGCTCAGCCCGTGCGCTTCCAGCAGGCCGCGGACGATGGAGGCCTCGGCGTCGGAGTGCGTCCGGAAGACGACGGCACGCGTCACGGATCCACCTTCAGGACGATCATCGTCATGTCGTCGTGCTGCTCGGCGCCGTCGGCGTACTCGTGCACGCTCTCGAAGATCTCGTCGCAGAGCGCCTCGGGGTCGAGCGTCGCGTTCTCCTCCACGCAGAGGCAGAGGCGATCTTCACCGTAGAGGTCACCAATGTCGTTCATCGCTTCGCTGACGCCGTCGGTGAACATCACCACCACGTCGCCCGGGTCGAGGGCCAGCGTGTGTTCCTTGAGCATCTGGTCGAACCGCATGAGCACCGACTCCATGCGCACGCCGAGCACGAGGCCCTCCGGCGCCAGCAGCCGGGTGCGCGGGAACGCGTCGGCCGCGCGCAGATGGATGAGCGGCGTGTGCCCGGCGCGCGCGTGCGTCAGCGTCCGTGCGTCCAGATCGAGCACGGCGTAAGTCATGGTGATGAAGCTCGAGCGTCCGAGGTGCTTCGAGAGAATACGGTTGACCTCGCCCAGCAACCGCCGCGGCGAATCGTGCGTGCTCGAGAGCGCCAGGACGAGGCCCTTCAACTCGGCCATGTAGAGCGCCGCGGACGCGCCCTTGCCCGACACGTCGGCGACGAGCATGCCGATGCGCCGATGGTCGATATGGAAGAAGTCGCAGTAGTCGCCGCCGATTTCCCGGGCGGGCCGGCACGCCGCGGCCACCGTGATGCCATCGAGGCGCAGCGACTCGGACGGCAGCAGCGACGTCTGGATGTCGCGGGCGATCTGCAGTTCCTGCTCGAGGCGGTCCTTCTCGAGCTTCTGCTCGAGCAGTTCCTCGATGCGCTCGGTCATCTGGTTGAACGACGTGGCGAGCGCGCCGAACTGATCGCGGGTGGGCACGTGCACCCGGTGCGAGAACTCTTCGCGCTGCACGCGTTGCGTGCCCTCGAACAGCTCGTGAATCGCACCCGTGATCGACCGTGCGAGGCTGACGCCCATCACGAAGGCCACGCCCTGGATGATGAGGAAGAGCGCGCTGATCACCAGCAGCGTGATCAGGAGCAGGTCGCCGAACGTCGCCGGCCCGCTGAAAGACTGGGCGCCCGTGATGCTCCCGTACACCTCGGGCAGGTTGGGCTCGATGCGCAGGCCCAGCGAGCAGTTGCCGCCCTGGTTCCACTCCAGGACGTCGAGGAAGTTCACCCACGACAGCACCAGCAGGCCGGCCTCGATGTCGTCCCCGTCGCCCGGCGTGAGCGTCACCGCGCGGCCATCGCCGCACGGCTCGGTGGCCGAACCGCCCTGCGTCGTCGCCGCGCCGATGCGGATGCCCGTCTCGCGGCGGATGAGGTCAGCGGTCGGGCCGTCGAGCGGCAGGTCGACGACCACGGCGCCGCGCGTCCGGTCGGAGTTGCCGGTCCACGCCACGCTGCGCACGATGAGCCGCGACCCGAGCTGCGCGCCAAGCGGATCGGTGACCGGAATCACGACCGCGGCAGACTCGCTCGGCGGCAGCCAGGCCGGCAGCGTGGTGGGCGCGGGACCGTGAGCCCAGGCGCCGACCGTGGTGGCCTCGAACCCGGCACGTGCGCCGATTGGCACGAGCGCCATCGACATCCCCGGGTACGTGCGCGACCCCGCGCCCCACTTGCGCGACAACAGCTCGTTGACGGCCTCCGGACCGCGCGCCTGCTGCAACTCGGCCGCCGTCGTCTCGGCGTACACCTTCGCCTGCGCCTGCAGGTCGGCGATCTTCTCCTTCACGAGGAAGGAGCTGAAGCTCAGCATCGTGAGCGCGCCCAGGATGAGGAAGAAGGCGAGGATCAGCAGGGCGGGCACGAGCCCGATGAACAGGTACGACAGGATGAGTTTGCGGCGGACGCGCCACAGTAATCGCTGGCGGATCACCGCCGACAGGCGCCAGACGATGACGGCGACGCCCACGGCGATGGCGATGCTCGCCATCCTGCGGATGCTGTCGATGGTGCCCCCGGTCGTCACGACGAGTTGCAGCAGCCAGATGACCACGCGCAGCACGAGTCCGCCGACGAGCAGACGTCCGGCCCAATGCTGCAGGAGGAGCGCCCGAAGCGGGGGGATGGGCTGGAGTCCGGGCCGGGCCGGGCCGTCGAGTACGTGACGGCGATCGTCGAGGTGCTTCAGGGCGTCGCCGCGTGATCCGACCATGGAACCGTTGGTGCAGCAGGGTGAATCGCTTCGAGATGATACCATCGCGGTCCGGAGCCAGACCCACCGTGCACATCGACCCGACCGCCCGCTTTTCCACGATCTGCATCCACGCCGGGCAGGTACCAGATCCGTCGACCGGCGCGATCATCACGCCGATCTTCCAGACCTCCACGTACGTGCAGGACGGGCTCGGCAGACACAAGGGACACGAGTACGCCCGCACGAGCAATCCGACCCGCGCCGCGCTCGAGGCCAACATCGCGGCGCTCGAGGCGGGCACCGCCGGGTTCGCCTTCGCGTCGGGCATGGCCGCCATCAACGCCGTGATGGCGCTGCTCGCGCCCGGCGACCACGTCATCGTCACCGACAATACGTACGGTGGCACCTACAGGTTGTTCGAACGCGTGCTGCGCAGGACAGGCCTGCAGTTCTCGTACGTCGATACGGCAGACCTCGCCGCGGTCGAGGCGGCGTTCACCGACGCCACGCGGATGGTGTTTCTCGAGACGCCCACCAACCCGATTCTCGGCCTCACGGATCTGCAGGCCGTGGCCGATCTGGCGGCGACGCGCGGCGCGTGGGTGGTGGTCGACAACACGTTCGCGAGCCCGGCGCTGCAGCAGCCGCTGCGGCTGGGCGCCGACATCGTCCTGCACAGCACGACGAAGTACCTGAACGGACACAGTGACAGCGTGGGTGGCATCGTCGTCGTCAAGCACGACGAGCACGTCGAGTTCCTGACGTTCTACCAGAACGCGGCGGGCGCCATTCTGTCGCCGTTCGACTCGTGGCTGGTGCTGCGGGGCACCAAGACGCTGGCCCTGCGCATGGCCGCGCACAACCACAACGGCCTGGCGATTGCCGAGTTCCTCGCGGCGCAGCCGACCATCGAGAAGGTGTACTACCCGGGGCTGCCGACACACCCACAGCACGCGCTCGCGAAGCGGCAGATGCGCGGGTTCGGCGGGATGATTTCGTTCGACGTGGGCACGCTCGAGCGCGCGAAGACGGTGCTCGAGAACGTGCGGCTGTTCGCGCTCGCGGAGAGTCTCGGTGGCGTCGAGAGTCTCATCTCGCACCCGGCGTCAATGACACACGCGTCGGTGCCCGTGGAACGCCGCGTGAAGCTGGGCGTGACCGACAGTCTCATCCGCGTGTCGGTGGGCGTCGAGGACGTCGAGGATCTGAAGGCCGA
>CAYMAG010000148.1:0-10397 GCA_964388335.1 uncultured Vicinamibacteraceae bacterium
TCCAGCTCGGGTTCGGTGCGGGCGTTCGATTCTAGTGTCCCGTATCAGTGATACGTCGCACAATTCGCGGGCGGGGCATCCCGTCTGCCGGCGTTGCTCCTCCTTCGCATATGCGCCTAATATTCTCAGTCGTCGCGCCTTGCCAGCCGGGCGCCGCGCGCCGCGACTTATGCCACGAATCACTGATACGGGACTGGCGTCAGGTCGTGTCGCCCCGCCGAACGACCCACGTGGTCATCGCCCGCTGATCGTGGACGATCGTCGTCTTGATCGGATCCACGAGCGTACCGCCCAGGCGTGCGGTGGTCGCGAGAAGCAGGTCGACGTCGACAAGGAAGCGCTCCGACCCGTCCGGCAGCAGGTGGCGCCTCCCGCCGAGCGGGCGCACCTGGTCGAGGATGCCGATGGTCGAGGCCAGCCGCGCGACGAACAGACCGCCGGGCCGCAGGACGCGCCAGAGCGCATCCAGCATGGCGTCGAAATGCGCCTCGTCCCGGGCGAAGTGCAGCACGGCGCTGGCGATGACCACGTCGGCGTGCGCCTCGGGAAACGACGTGTGCTCGATGGCCTCGAGGCGGAAGTCGAACGAGCCGCCTGGCGCGAGGTGCGTGGCGAGCGCACGCACTTCGGCGATCGCGGCGGGGTTTGCGTCGTTGCCGCACACCTCGTACCGCTGCCGGAGCAGGTACACCAGATTGCGGCCACCGCCACATCCCGCATCCATCACGCGCATGCCGGGGAGGATGCGGCCGCGGAGCAGCTGATCGAAGACGTAGATGTCGATGTCGCCGAAGTCGGTGGACAGCGTCATGTGCTCAGCTTACCCTCGGTGCCCGCCGAAGGCGGCAGGCCCGCCAGCCGTTAGAATGAGCCGTGCCCACACCCGCCTCGTCGCCACTCGCGTCAGGTGACGCGGCTCCGGACCTGACCCTGCCGGACCTTCGTGGGGCGTTCGTGTCGCTCGCTGATCTTCAGGGGCGTCCCGTGCTCGTGTCGTTCCTGCGTCACGCGGGTTGACTCATCTGCCGCTCGCACCTCGTGAAGGTGCGCGACTCGTGGACCCGCTGGCAGGCACTCGACGCCGAGGCGCTGTTCGTCGTCTTCGACGAGCCCGACCTGGTGCGCCGCACCATGCTGGCCGGCCTGGACGTCGCCGCGCTGCCGTTCCGGGTGCTCGTCGATCGCGATCGGGTGTCGTACGCGCGATGGGGGCTCGTCAGGGCCAGGTGGTGGGCCATCTGGCTCGATCCGAAGGTGTACCTGCAGTATTGGCGTCTGCTGCGGAGCGGTGAACGCATGCGGGCGCGCGGTGCCGACGCACTGCAACTCGGCGGCGACTTCGTCATCTCGCCAGCCGGCACGGTGGCCTATGCGCGGGCCCAGCGACGTGACGATCGCCCGCCGGTGGGGGAGTTGCTGCGCGCGGCCGAGGACGCCCGGCGTTCTAGCGCGTGAGCGCGGCGCTGACGAACGCGAACAGCTCATTCGTCACGGGGTCGTCGGGCTCGCCGAGCTTGTCGTTGATGCTCGCGTGCGTCGTCTCGCGTCCCGCGACGACTTTCGCCGGGACGCCGGCCGCGTCGAGCACGGCGGCCAGGCGTCGCGCCTGCGCCCCGGTATCCGGATGCCCGGCGATGTGCAGGATGAGGAACGGCGGAATCCCCTTGTCTCGCGCGACGTGCGTCACGGCGGAGAAGTCGCGGTGCTTCGCCGGGTCGTCGCCGAACTTCTGGCGGTGGCCATAGGTGGGCAGCGGCAGGTGGTGCACTCTCGACCGCGTCTCGGCCATCTCGATGATCGCGGGGACGTCGAAGGTGTCGGCATCGACGGGCACGCACCCCTTGATGGCCGTCAGTGACAGGCCTTCCGCCTTGATGTAGCGATCATCGATGCACACCAAGGCGGCGAGCTGTCCTCCCGACGAGTGGCCCATGACCAGCAGGCGCGCCGGGTCGCCCCCGTGCGTCGCGATGTGCCGATGCACCCAACCCAACGCGGCCGCGACATCGCGATTGATCGTGCCCATGTCGACGTGCGGCAGCAGGCGGTGGTTGATCGAGACGAAGACGAAGCCCGCGTCGGTGAAGGCCTTCGGCTTGAGGGCCACCATACTCTTGTCGCCGCTCTGCCAGCCGCCGCCGTGAATCCAGAAGACGACCGGGAGGTTCGTCGCGCCTGCTGGTGCGTGCACGTCGAGCACCTGCCGTTCGTGCGCCGTGGCATACGGGACGTTCGTGGTCACGCGCTGGGCGTACGCCGCCGGGATGCACGTGACCGCCACGAGCGACAGGCTGACGAGCAGTCTCATGCCACGTATGCTACTTCAGGGCAGGCACGGCCTCGCGGTACCATCGGCGGGCTGGGGTAGTTGCATGCCTCCATACCAGGACCTCGTCTCGCAGTTGCGCACCGCGTTCCCCGCGCCGGTCTCCGACCGCGTCCACGACGCGTACTTCGTGTTCTCGTTCCTGCGTGCCCTCGACCAGGTGGACGCCCTGAAGTCGGCAGCGCCCATGCTCGGGTCACCCGTCACGCTCGACTACGACGGCGCGCGCCTGCGGCGCGTCGCAGAGGCCCCGAGTACGCTCGAAGCCGTCACCGCGGAACTCGTCGCCTACCTCTCGGGCATGTTCATCTGGGGGCACCCCAGGGCCCAGGTCAACGTCGTCCCGTCCCCGACCATCCCGAGCATCATCGGCGGCCTGCTGCCGTCCATCTACAACCCCAACCTCGTGAGTGAGGAGTCGTCGCGCCTCGTCTCGCTCGCGGAGGTCGAGGCCATCGCCATGACGGCCGCGCTCGTGGGGTATGACCCCGCACGTGCCGACGGTGTGTTCACGTTCGGCGGCACCGGCACGCTGCTCTACGGCGCGAAGATCGGCCTCCAGAAGGCGGTGCCCGACGTTCGCCGGACGGGCCTGCGCACGCCGGCCGTGCTCGTCTGCTCGGACCGCGCGCACTACGCGTGCGTCACGGTCGCGAACTGGCTGAGCCTCGGCGAAGACAACGTCGTACTCGTGCCGACCACCGACGACAACCAGATGCGTATCGACGTGCTCGCCTCACGTCTGCGCGAGGTCGTGCGCGACGGCCGCCGCATCGCCTGCATCGTCGCCACGATGGGCACGACGGATGCGTTCGGCCTCGACGACCTCGCCGGCATCGTCCAGGTGCGCGACGACCTGGTGCGAGAGTGTGCGCTCGACTACGTGCCGCACGTCCACGCCGATGCGGTGATCGGGTGGGCGTGGAGCGTGTTCAACGACTACGACTTCGAAGAGAACCCCCTCGGGTTCAGGCATCGCACGGGCCGCGCGCTGGCGGGCACGACGCGGCGCATCAAGCACCTCGGGCTTGCGGACTCGCTGGGCATCGATTACCACAAGACCGGGTTCGCGCCCTACATCTCGAGCGCCGTGCTGCTGAAGGACGGGGCAGACTTCGCGCACCTGACGCGCCGCGAAGAAGACACGCCCTACATCTTCCAGTCGGGCACGCGGCATCCGGGCAAGTACACGCTCGAAACGACGCGCGCCGGTGGGGGGCCTCTCGCCGCGATCGCGAACCTGCGGCTGTTCGGCACGCGCGGCCTGCAGGCGCTGCTCGGACACCTGGTGACGATGGCCGAGGAGCTGAGAGAGCACCTCGAAGGGCACGCATCGACGACGGTGCTCAACGGTGACAACTTCGGCCCGGTGACCCTCTTTCGTGTCTATCCGGATGGCGTCGACACGTTCAGCATGCCCGGACAGGAACGCACCGACGCGGCGTCGCGCGAGACGCTGCTCGCCCACAACGACTACAACCGGCGCATCTTCGATCTGATTCAGGCCGATGCCCTCGAAGGCCGCGGCGTCGTGATCTCGTTGACCGACTGCTACAGGATGTCCGAGTACGGCGTGCCGATCAACGCGCTCAAGTCGTACATCCTGAGTCCCTTTTCTGAGGATGCGCACGTCGGCGCGGTGCTCGAGTCCATCTGGAAGGCCAGGCGCTCGCTCGCAGCGGAGTGATGGCGAGTGTCACGCCCGGACGAGCAGGAGGTACGTGCCCGTGCCGAGCGTCATGACCGCCGCCGTCGTCCAGCCGGCCCTGAACTTCCGCACGTCGGTGATCGGTCCGATCGATCCGTTCTCGTGAATACGGTTGATGTGCACGTCGCCCGTCGCGGCCTTCAGGAGGAACAGGTACGAGCTGTTGCCGACACGATACGGGAGCGCGGTCGTCCAGCCAGACGACCAGCCGGCTTCCTGTCGCTTCGCGCCGATGGTGCCGTTTCCGGCGATGGCATTGACGTGCATCTGCCCCGTGCCTGACTTGAGCAGGAACAGGAACGACCCGCTGCCCGTGTTGAAGGGGCGCACGGACGTCCAGCCGCTGGACCAGTCGCTCCACTGCAGACGTTGGCCGAGCCCCCCATTCCACCCCACGCCGATCACCTGCATCTCGCCCGTGCTCTCGCGCAGAAAGATCAGATAGTCGGAGTTCCCCACGGTGTAGTGGGCGATGCTCGTCCAGCCCGTGCCGAACGTGCCGGCGCCGCTCGCCTGTGACTCTTCGAACATCGGGCCGACCGTCCCGTTGGCGGCCAATGTGTGAATGCGCATGAGTCCCGTGCCTGCCTTGTAGAGCAGCAGGCACGCCTGGGGACCGCGGTGGTAGGCGAGCCCCGTCGTCCATCCGGATGACCAGTCGCGATTGTCACGGACGGCGCCCACGGTGCCGTTCTGTCCCACGTCGTTGATGTGCATGCGGCCGTCACTGGTCTTGAGCAGGAACAGGAACGGTGCTGGACCGATGCTGTAGGGTGACGCGATTGACCAGCCAGACGTCCACGTGGCGATCTGAGCGGCCGTCCCGATCTGGCCCTGTGCGTCGAGGCCCACGACCATGGCGTTCCCCGCGCTCAGGGAACTGAGGGCGCTCACGTCGCCCGACGACAGACCGCTTCGCTGGCCGATCTGAGCGGTCGTGACAAGGGGCGTGACGACAGGCGTGACTCCGTCGACGGAGGCCTTGATCGACGGTCCGTAGTGCATGATCGAGCCGAGGTCGTACGCTCCCACCACGACAGACGTCGGAGGGTGCTTCTTTGCGAAATCTCCCAGGCGATTGACCTTGACGATCCCGCTGTCCACCGCGACATGCTCGTCGCGGTCCGGCCGCTGGTGTTCATGCGAGAGGCCGAGGGCGTGGCACAACTCGTGGATGATGACGCCGGCACCGGTGCCCGGGTCGAGCTTGACCTCCTGGCGCCCTCCTGACTGGCCGATGTGGCTGCTCCAGCACACGCCGTCGAGCGGCTGGTAGTCGGGAACGATGTGGATGTACCGCGTCTGCGTGGTGCGCCGGATCAGCCGGATGGCTCCCGTCGCGTTGATGCTGGCCACCGCGCTGTTGATGTTCGCGATCTCGCTGGGGCTGAGCTGTCCCTCGTTGTAGGTGTACGGCGCACAACCGCCAGGCCACCGATGCGCTGCCAATCCCGTAATCAATCCCATTGCCGGCTCTCTCCAAAGGCGATGCGGCCGCCCTGCCGGAGGGCCGCCAACGATCCCACGCGCCCGCACGAGGCGGCGCACCCGGAGCCACCCGCAGACATGGCTTCACGATGAACTGACTCGTGGCCCGGATCCGTTTCGCTGACGTGTCAGGGCTCAGCCTGACCCCATGGCCGTCATTCCTGCGCGACGGTACACGCCAGCGCCGCTCGCGCGGCGAGCACCTCCGGCCACGGTTCCGGCTCGGGGAGATGGTCCAGCGCCTCTCGCACGGCCACCACGCCACTTGCGGCATCCAGCCCGAAGAGCGCCAGCGCCGCCCGCAGTTCGAACGTGCGGGCGCCCTGCTCCCGCGCAATGTCGAGAGCGTTCTGCACGTAGGCTCGCGCACGTTTCGTGTCAGGTGCCTGCAGGGCCGCGCACCGCGCCGCGAGCCGATGCACTTCGGCGGCGAAGTAGCGGTCGTCGTGAGAGCGGCCTGACGCCAGCGCATCGTCGAGCCAGTGTCCGGCCCCTTCCACGTCGCCACGCAACAGCCGTACCTCCGCCATCATGGCGCGGAACTGCGGCATGGCGACTTCGCCCATGATGGATTGGCTGGACCGGATCGCCGCTGCCAGTTCGGCGTGGCCCGCCTCCACGTCGCCCGTGTGTGCGGTTGCCCAGCCGCGGACACAGCGGCTCCACGCAAGCGACTGCACCGCGCCGGCCTCCTGCGCGGTCGCGATGCCGGCGTCGGCCGACCGAATACAGGCGGGCCAGTCGCCTCGATACCCGTGGATCCACGCGTCGAAGAGCCACGCGAAGGCCAGCGACTCCGGATGCCCCACATCGCGTCCGAGCGACACGGCCCGCGCACTCTCGACCGGAGCCTGCGCCAGGTGACCCGTAATCCAGAGGTTGCGCGCGGACTCGGCCAGCGAGCCCACCACCGGGTCGAAGATGCTGATGCACCGGTCACGATGCGGCAGTCGTCCCTCGCAGGTGGCCACCGTCGCCGCATGTTCGGCTGCCTCGCGGAACTCGCCGAGATGGTGACAGGCAATCTGGGTCTGCATGTGGGCGTTGACCAGCAGGATGTCATCGCTGGCGTCGCGCGCGAGCGCGATGAGGCGGATGCCGGCGTCACGTGCGGCGGCGCACTCGCCCCGGACGAGCCCCACCATGCTGGTGGCCTGCAGCGCATACGCCATCGCGGCGGCATCGCCGACGGACTCCGCAAGGGCCATGGCTCGTCGCGTCAATTCCTCGACGGCCCGGCTGCCGAAGCCTTCGAGGCAGCTGAGGGGCACCAGCCGGGCGGACGTCAACGCCAGTTCGATGCGCGCGCGCGCCTGTTCGTCAAGCCAGGGCGCGAGCGTCACACAGTGCAGGCCACGCTCGGCCAACTGGCTGGCGTTCGCGAACGCGAAGAGGCGCGACGCATTGCGGGAGGCGGCGAGGAAGTACATCGCGGCCTGTCGATGGTCGCGACTCTCTTCGAACAGCGTCGCCAGCGGCCCGGCGATCGTGTCCGTGTGACCGGCATGCAACTGGACGAGCGCGTCGGCCACGCGCTGTGCCCAGGTCATGCGGCGTGACGGCGTCAGCGACGTGAGCAGCGCCGACTGGTACAACGCGTGCACGAACCGGTAAGCCACGGTGCACGTGCCGTCCGGCAGCACCGAGTCACGTTCCCGCACGACGAGCGCATGCGTGTGCTCGGCGGCACCCAGGCGCTCTTCGACCTCGGCAGGTGCGGTGTCGCTCGCGCGCGCCACGGTCGCCGAATCGAACTCGTGCCCTTGAACGGCACCCACCGTCAGCACGACGTGGCTCAGCGCGTCGAGGCGCTGCAGCATCCGGTCGATGAGCCCGCGGAGTGAGTCGGGCACGTCCGACCGTGCGTCCGGTGGGTCCGACGCCAGGAATCGCAGCAGCGCGGTCATGAACAGCGGGTTGCCCTCACTGCGTGCGAACACCAGGGCGGCGAGGCCCGACGCCGCGTCCCCATCGGTAGTGGTGGCTCTGACGTAGGACGCGACGTCCTCGAGGACCAACAGGCTGACGCGCATCTCTTCCATTTCGCCGCGCGCGACCATCTCGCCACGCAGGGCGACGAGCGGATGCCCTGCCAGGGCCAGCTCGTTCTGCCGGTAGGTGATCACCAGCAGCACGCGCATGCGTGCGAGACGCGGTGCGAGATGGGCCAGCGCGTCGACCGTGGCTCGATCTGCCCAGTGCATGTCGTCGAGGAACAGCACCATGGTCTGCCGGCGCGCGACGGTCTCGAGGAACAACGTGAGTTCGCGCAACAGCCGCTCCGGGTTGCCGGAGGGTGCGGCGCCCGTGACACCGTCTGGCGGCGCGGAGCCGTCGAACTGGAGATAGCGGGCCCACGTTGGGGCTTTGCGGCGCAGAGTCTCAGCAACCTGCGGGTCCGCCGCCACGTCGTGGAGCGCCTCCAGAATGGGCAGATGCGCTTCGGCGTCAGCGAACTGCTCCGACGACCGGCCACGACCGATGATGCAGTCACGTGCAAGTTCCTCGAGGACCTGCTCGACGACAGTCGTCTTGCCGATGCCGGGCTCACCGGCGACGGCGAGGATGCTGCCCGAGCCCTCCCGTGCGCGCTCGGCGGCGTCGAGCAGCCGCCGCCGCTCGCGATCGCGCCCGACAATCACCCGCGCCCGGCCCGGTCGGACGGACGCGCCGCCGTTGGGGACGAACTCCACGTGTGCCGCGAAGCGATAGCCGACTCGGGCGACGGTCACGATGAAGCGCCGGCCGTCGTCGTCCAGCGCCTGACGCAGGAGCGAGACGTTGCGCGTCAGGCCTGTCTCTTCGACGAAGCAATCCGGCCAGACCGCGCGCAGCAGTTCGTCCTTCGTGACGACGTCGCCCGCGCGCTGTACCAGCACGAGCAGCGTCTGCAACACCTTGGGTGCCAACGGGACGACCACGTCTCCGCGACACAGCAGGGTGCCGTCCGAGGTCAGCCGGAACCGATCGAAGGCATACCTGCCCGTCGAGGGAGACCAGGTCATTTCTGAAGTGGGGGTGAGAGCGAAGGGTATTGTAACAACTCGCGAAGGACTCGCCGCCGTGTCGTCCTCACACTGCCGCCACGAGGAGGACACATGACCGAGAAACAGAAGGTACGCGAATCCGCGTCCCTGACGCACGGCGTCGCCGACCTGCGAGCGCGGCTGCGTGGCCAACTGCTCGAGCCGGCCGATGCAGGCTACGACGACGCGCGACGGATCTGGAACGCGATGATCGACAAGCGGCCACGATACATCGCACGCTGCGCGGATGTCGCGGATGTGCAGGGGGCCGTTCGTTTCGCTCGTGAGCACGGCCTGCCGATCTCCATCCGCGGCGGCGGCCACAACATCGCCGGCCTGGCGCTGTGCGACGACGGCGTGATGATCGATCTCTCGCTGATGAAGCAGATCACCGTCGACCCACAGGCGCGCACGGCCGTGGCCGACGGGGGACTGACGTGGGGCGAGTTCGACGCGGCCACCCAGCGGGATGGCCTCGCCACGACAGGGGGCGCCGTCTCGACGACCGGCATCGCCGGCCTGACGCTGGGCGGGGGATTCGGATGGTTGATGGGGCGCTACGGCTACACGGTCGACAACCTGCTGGCCGCCCAGGTCGTGCTCAACGACGGCAGCCTGGTCGAGGCGAACGCCGACGAGCACCCCGACCTGTTCTGGGCCTTGCGCGGCGGAGGCGGGAACTTCGGCGTCGTGACGTCGTTCACGTACCGGCTGCACGCCGTCGGGCCCGTCTTGTCGGGTCTCATCGCGCATCCCATCGACGATCTGCCGGACATGCTGCGTTTCTACCGCGACTTCGTGTCGGGCGCCCCAGACGAGCTGACGATGCACTCCGCGGCGATGACGCTTCCGGACGTCGGACCCGTCGCGGTCATGCTCCCCGTCTGGTGCGGCGCGACTGACGAAGGCGAGCGCCGTCTCGCGCCGTTGCGCGCCTTTGGCCGTCCGCTCTTCGACACCGTGCAGGCCATGCCGTATGTCGCCGTGCAGTCGATGCTCGATGCCGCCGTACCGTACGGCCGGCACAACTACTGGAAGTCGGGGTTCCTGCGTGAGCTGCCAGACGATGCCTGCAGGGTCGTCGGCGACTTCGTCCGGAAGGCCACGTCTCCATCGTCGTTCTGTCTCATCGAGCACGTGCATGGCGCGCCCACGCGTGTGCCCGTGGACGCGACCGCGTTCAGCGTGCGCGCGGAGCACTTCCACTGTATTGTCGTGGCGTCCTGGGACGCGGCCGATGCGGCCGCCCCGCACGTCCAGTGGGCACGGGACTTCTGGGGGGCCATGCACGCCTGGTCGGCTGGCCGTGTCTACATGAACATTCTCGGGCAGGACGAAGAGAGCCGCGTACGCGAAGCCTACGGGCCGGCGTATGCTCGCCTGCAGACAGTGAAGGCGACGTACGACGCCACGAACGTGTTCGCCGTCAATCACAACATCAGGCCCCTCGGTGATCTCCGCGCCCGACGCCCCGGGCAGTGAAGAAGTGGCGGAGACCTTCGTGAGGCTGGCCGAGATGCCGGCGGCCGAGCGCCCGTTCCGGACGGTCGTGAGTGCCCCCATCGCGCAGTTGCTCGAGCACTACAACGCGACGGCAGACGGCCTGCGTCCGGTGGTCGCGGGCATTTTCAACGTCCCTGAACTCGCGGGCCCGTCGCCGGGCCCGTCGCCGGTCGCGTGAGCTGGCGCGCCGATCACCAGACCTCGGAGGGGCGCGAAAGGCGTGGCGCGACGCTTGACCAGAGTGCGACAGGCGCGCAGTATGCGGCGGGGGAGTGCCCGATGGTCGAGAGTATGCGCAGCGCGGCACAGGGGTTCGACTCGTCGCTAAGGATGGCCATGGCGGCAC
>CAYMAG010000149.1:0-4992 GCA_964388335.1 uncultured Vicinamibacteraceae bacterium
GGCGCCGGGCCGTCGCTCGACGAGGTCGATGACGAGCTGACCGCTGGAGTCCAGCGACCACGTCTCCTGCATTTCCTCGAGCGTCTGCCGCGACCCATCTGGCGATTGAGGGCCGCGCCGCGTCGCGCCGACCACCAACTGGTCCCCGAGCCACAGGGTGCCGGACGTCGAGTCGTCGCCGCGTCCTCCGATCACGCCGCGCTGGCCGAACGGATGCGTCGCGGCCGCGGGCCGAGCGTCCGGCGCCGCGGTGTGCTCGACGATGAGTGCACGCTCGGTGTGCCGCACGTGTAGCTCGGGCGCGGGCCGCCACTGCGCACGAGGAGGCTCCGCAGCTGTCTCGACGAGGACCCAGTTGCCGGAGAAGTCAGGCCGCACCGACACCGGCGCAGCCTGGCCGAGCACGACAACCGCGGACAGCCAGACACCAATGCACATCGCGTGGCCCTCACCGCTCGGCCTGTACTCCTTGGACACCATCCGCTGACGGTAGTTCCGCGGCGAGGCCTCGCGGCGGCGCGTGATGCGTCCTCCGACCGTCTGGTTCACGCCACGAGCGCCGGACGCGTGTCGTGTCGAGGTTGAGCGAGCAACGAGCGTCACGCTCCGCTGCACACTCAGGCCAGCGTGCCCGCGAACTCCTCGTACGTCCCCTTGAAGTCGTGGATGCCCGCGCGGTCGAAGTGCCACACCCGCGTGCCGACTTCCTCCATCAGATCCTGGTCGTGCGTCACGAGCAGCACCGTGCCCTCGAACTTCTGCAGCGCGACGTTCAACGCGTTGATGGCCTCGAGGTCGAGATGGTTCGTCGGCTCGTCGAGCACGAGGACGTTCGGCTTCTGCAGCATCAGGCGGCAGAAGAGCAGGCGCGCCGTCTCGCCTCCCGACAACGCGTCGGTCGGCTTGAGGCCTTCCTCGCCGCTGAAGAGCATCTGGCCGAGCAGGCCGTGGATGTCCTGCCGGTTCGCTGCGGGGTCGAAGCCGTGCAGCCACTCGACGGCGGTCGTGCCCTTCCTGATGACGCCCGTGTGGTCCTGCGCGAAGTACCCCACCGACACCTCGTGACCCCAGCGGACCTCGCCGCTGTCGATGTCGTCCGGCGACCGGTGATCGACGCCGGGGGCGTCCGACAGCAGCGCCTTGAGCAGCGTGGTCTTGCCGAGGCCGTTGCGACCGACGAGGACGATCTTCTCGCCCCGGTTGACGAGCGCGCTGAAGTCCTCGACGACGTCGAGATCCCCGTAGCTCTTGCTGACACCCTTGCACTCGAGCGCGAGCCTGCCCGACGGCCGTTCCATGTTGAAGCGGATGTACGGGCGCTGGATGTTCGATCGCGCGAGGTCGTTGGTCTGCAGCCGTTCGACCTCCTTGCGCCGCGACGTCACCTGGCTGGCGCGCGTGCCGGCCGAGAAGCGGGCGATGAAGTCGTTCAGCTGCGCGATCTTCTTCTCGCGCTGCGCGTTGTCGGCCTCGATCTTCGATCGCACCTGCGTCTTGGCGACGACCATGTCGTCATACCCGCCGGTGTAGGTGATGATCGTCTCGTAGTCGATGTCGGCCGTGTGCGTGCACACCGCGTTCAGGAAGTGGCGGTCGTGCGAGATGACGATGAGCGTGCCGTCGTAGCGGACGAGGAAGTCCTTCAACCAGTGGATCGAGTCGAGGTCGAGGTGATTGGTCGGCTCGTCGAGCAGCAGCGCCTGCGGGTTGCCGAACAGCGCCTGCGCCAGCAGCACACGCACCTTCTGTCCGCCCTGCAGTTCGGCCATCGTCCGCTCGTGCAGTTCGTCCGCGATGTCGAGACCGCTCAACAGAATCGCCGCATCGCTCTCGGCCGAGTACCCGTCCTCTTCGCCGACGATGCCCTCGAGTTCGCCGAGGCGCATGCCGTCTTCGTCGGTCATGTCGGCCTTCTCGTAGAGGCGATCGCGCTCCTCGAGGGCGGCCCACAGCCGGGCGTTGCCCATGATGACCGTGTCGATGACGCGGAACTGGTCGAAGGCGAACTGGTCCTGGCGCAGCACGCCGAGCTTGTCCGGACGCACGACCGCGCCCTTCTGCGGTTGCAGTTCGCCCGTCAGCAGCTTCATGAACGTCGACTTGCCGGCGCCGTTCGGGCCCGTCAGGCCGTAGCGGCGACCAGCCGAGAAGGTGGTGGTGACGTCATCGAAGAGCACCTTCGAGCCGTACCGCATGGAGACGCCGTGGACTGCAATCATGACAACTACCTGATGGGAAAGAAGAGGGCCGTTGGTAACAAACTTCCAATTGTAGCAAATGAGTCAGGCAGGCCGCGCCTCCCCATCGCGTCACGGGTTCGCGATGAACCGATACCCGACCCCTCGCACCGTCAGCAGGTGCTTCGGCCGTGCGGGCTCGTCTTCGATGTACTTCCGCAGGCGGACGACGAAGTGGTCGATGGCGCGCGTGTCCGTGTCCTCGTGCAGGTTCCACACGTCTTCGAGCATGCGCTTGCGCGACACGATCTGACCTTCGCGCCGCACGAGGTAGCGCAGCAGGTTGGTCTCCATCAATGTGAGAGGGTGTTCGACGTCGCCGACCCGTAAGCGCTGGCCTGCGAAGTCGACCACCTTGCCTTCGAAGGTGAACGGCTCGGGAGCATCGTCCTGCGATGAGTCCGGCGTGCCTGCGGGTGCGGCGACGGACGCGGCCTGCGCGGCCACGTGCCAGGCATGCCGGCGGAGGAGGGCCTGCACGCGCGCGACCAGGATCGACAGGTCGAAGGGCTTGGGCAGGTAGTCATCGGCGCCGGCCTCGAAGCCGCGAAGCACGTCCTCCGCGCGTCCGCGCGCCGTGAGCATCAGAACCGGCCTGAACCACCCGCGTGCGCGCAACGTCGTCGCCACCTCGAAGCCGTCGATGCCGGGCAGCATGACGTCGAGCACGACGAGGTCGATGGCGTCCGGGTCGGCCGAGAGCAGCTCGAGACCTGCTTCGCCCGTGTCGGTGAGATGCACGGTGTGACCTTCGACTTCGAGGTTGAAGCGCAGTCCCGAGGCGATGTGCGGCTCGTCTTCGACAATGAGCAGGGTCGACATTGGCGGTTCAATCGATCTCGGGATGCGGCGCCAGCGGCAACCGCATGCTGAACGTGGCACCGGTGCCGGGGCCGTCACTCGTGGCCTCGGCCGTTCCGCCATGGCGCTTCGCGGTCGTCTGCACGATGAAGAGACCGAGGCCCGTGCCCTTGACACGCTGCGTCAACGAGCCCGGTATGCGGTAGAAGCGCTTGAAGATACGCCGACTCTCGCTGGTGGGGAATCCGACGCCGCGATCCCGGACGCTGATCACCGCATCCGATCCCACCTCGCACACGTCGACCTCCACGTCCACGCGGTCGCCCGAGTACTTGACCGCGTTGTCGAGCAGGTTCATCAAGGCGCCCTGCAGGTCTTCTTCGTCGCCGAGCACGATGACGGGGCCGAGTCGATGGGCATTCGCGAGGCGAACGGACTGTTCCGGCACGTGCAGGCGCGAGCGCAGTCGCTCGACACACCGTTCGGCGAGTGCACGCACGTCGACCGGCACTGGGTGCAGCGGTGTCTGGCCGGCCTGCCCGGTGCGCAGCACCTGCTCGATCGTGTGCATGAGCCGCGCGCTGTCCTCGAGCATCACGTCGTAGAACTCCTGACGCTTCTCCGGCGAGATCGACTGCTCGCGTGCCTTGAGCGTCTCGAGGTGCAGGCGGATGGAGGTGACAGGCGTCTTGAGTTCGTGCGTGACGGCGTTCACGAACGCGTCGTGCTGTTCGTTGCGCCTGATCTCGCGGACGAGGAACGTCGTGTTGAGGATCAGGCCGGTGATGATCGCGGCGAAGAGGGGTACCCCCACGAGCAGAGGCACGACCTCACGCCAGTTGAGCACGATCCAGCCGACGTTCAGCGCGGCGGCCAGTGCGACCAGGCACACGCCGAACGTCACGAAGAAGGCGATGGCACGACGACGGCCCGGGGCGCTGGCCATACGCCCCAAGGATAGTGCAGGGCCGCCCGATCAGGCGGCTTCGACGTCCAGGTCGCTGTCCACGTGCGCCCGCCGAACCTGCGTGGCCAGTCCGAGCAGTTCCAGCGCGCGGATGTGGAGGTACGTGACGTCCACTTCGTACCAGGCCAGGCCGTGCGCGGCCGACGTGGGGTGCGCGTGGTGGTTGTTGTGCCAGCCCTCGCCGAACGTCAGCAGGGCCACCCACCAGTTGTTGCGCGAGTCGTCGGTCGTGATGAAGCGCCGCCGTCCCCAGAGGTGCGTCGCCGAGTTCACGAGCCACGTGGCGTGCAACCCGAGCGTGGTGCGCAGGAACACGCCCCAGAGCACCCAGTTCCAGCCGCCCATGGCCAGCAGCGCGAACCCGAGCACCGTCAGCGGAAGCCAGTGGTACGTGCTCAGCCAGACGTGAAACCTGTCCTTCGCCAGATCCGGCGCGTACCGCGACGTCATCTTCACGTTGTTGTGCTGGGGGTCGCCGAACATGATCCAGCCCATGTGGGCCCAGAACGCGCCGTGGCGCGGCGTGTGCGGGTCATGGTCGCTGTCGGAGTGCTGGTGATGCTTGCGGTGCGTCGCCACCCAGAACAGCGGGCCGCCCTCGAGCGCGAGCGTCGCGCAAATCGTCAGGAAGTACTCGACGACCTTCGGCGTCTTGTACGACCGGTGCGTCAGCAGCCGGTGATACGACATGCCGATGCCCAGCGCCAGCGAGATGTAGTACGTGACGAGCAGGACGACCACGCCCGACCACGTGAAATCAATCAACGCCCACACGGCGCCGATGTGGAACAGCGTCATGAAGAAAGCGGTGATCCATGACAGCTTGGAATAGCGGTTCGGCTTGGCTCCCGCCATGCTGCCGCTGCCTCCGTCGCGTCGCTTCCGGGTCACTGTGGCTGCTTGACTCACGCGTCGTGTCCTCCTGATGCCCTCCGCCGCATGCGGAAGCCCGCGCCTCCTGGCGCCAGTGCACGACGATAGCAGGTG
>CAYMAG010000149.1:5092-10102 GCA_964388335.1 uncultured Vicinamibacteraceae bacterium
CCGAGGTTCTTGTAGATCTTCAGTCCGATGGCGCCGTTGCGCACGGACGCCTCGAGATCGGCGACGGCCTTCTCCGCCCAGCCCGGCGCGCCGGCGCCCTCGAAGTTCACGTTGGCGAACACGGCGAACCGATCCGCGTGCGGCGTGCTGCGGAGGTAGTCGACCTTGCGCTTGACTTCGAGCGGATCCGCCCCGCCACTCAGGTTGACGAGCACACGGAGACCCATCGCATCCATCTCGCCGATGAGGCGGTCGATCGTCTCGGGGGTCGGTCCGGTGTGGCTGTGGATGTCGACGACGGGGTACTTCGCCTTGGGGACGAGCGTCGTCTCGGTCACCAGCGTCGACCGGGGCTTGTAGTCGAGGATGCTCGGCGGCGCCACCTCGGGCGCCTGACAGCGTCCCGGCCGGGTCTCGGTGGTGCCTGCCGGGCACTTGCCGTCCGCGCCCACCGGCACCGCATTGCCCATGCCACGGGGTTGCGCCAGCACCCCGGCCCCGAGGGCGGCCAGGGCGGCAACACCGAGCCAGACCGAACGTGACACACCCGACATACCGTGCTCCTTGCCCTGGTCAGGCGGAAATACTGCTGCGCCAGCGACTCATGGTTCCCGATACGCCGTGCCCGACACGCAGCGGCTGTTCGACGCCACGGCAGCGCTCGGCCCGACGAACGCTCAGCCTACCTGCAACGCGAGTGCAGCGACAACCCGGCCCTGCTGACGGAGGTGCGCCCGGGCCATGCGGAGCGTGGCGATCAGCGAAGAGTTCTCGCAGGCGCTTGCGGACGGCGGTGCGACCGCCGACGAGGGCGCGCCGCCTGCTCCAGCAGGCACGGGGCCGCCATGAGACAGGCTGGTGCTATGCTGCGGCCGGCCCGGTGCGGCGGCATGATACGCGTTTCCGACGACATCGTCCTCCACGATCACGAACTCGACGAGCGGTTCGTCCGGGCGTCCGGACCGGGTGGGCAGAACGTCAACAAGGTGGCCACCGCGGTCCAGTTGCGCGTCGTCGTGAGCGAGACCTCGCTGCCCGACGAGGTCAAGGCTCGCCTGATTGCCCTGGCCGGCAGCCGCATGACCGATGAAGGCGTGTTGATGATCGATGCTCGCGAGCACCGCACGCAGGTGCAGAATCGCGAGGCGGCACGCGCTCGCCTCGAAGCCCTGCTCCGGCAGGCGGCCGTTCGTCCGAAGACCCGTCGGCCAAGCCGTCCCACGAAGGCATCGCGCGAGCGTCGGCTCGAGGGCAAGCAGCGTCGCAGCGAGGTCAAGCAGCTGCGAGGCCGTGGGCCCGGCGATGAGTGAGACTCTCGCCATGGCGATGCCCGACGAGATCACGACCCGCCGCCTCCGCCTGCGTCCGTACCGATGGCAGGATCTCGACGACATCATGGCGTACGCGACCGACCCCGACTGGGCGCGGTATCTGCCCGTGCCGTGGCCATACACCCGTCGGGACGGCGAGCGCTTCCTCGCGTCGCGGGTATTGCTCGAGGCCGGTCGTGAATCCTGCTGGGCCATCGAGCACGAGGGACGTGCCGTGGGTGGCATCAACCTGCGGCACCTGCCCGAACATCGACTCGCGGAACTGGGCTACGGACTGGCTCGCAGTCTGTGGGGCCAGGGACTCGCGACGGAGGCGGCACGCGCTGTCGTGCGTGCAGCCTTCGACACCGACCCGCAACTGAACCGCGTGCGTGCCGCAGCCGATCCGCGCAACATCGGATCGCTCCGTGTGATGGACAAGCTGGGGATGACCCGCGAGGGCGTCCTGCGTCAGAATCGGCTCTTCCGCGGCGAACTCACCGACGAGGCGTGGTGCGGCGTCCTGCGCGGCGAATTCGAGGCGGGCGATTGACGTTCGGCGGCCGATCGCGGATACCTTACACGCCATGTCTCCACACGTGCGACGCTCGGTGTTCTTCGCGCTACTCTTCGCGCTGCTCGGTCTGACCGCTGGCGCACTTGCGTCGGGAGCCGGTGGCTCCGCGTCCGCCCTGGCACAGGACGCGGCGCCGGATCGGTGGGCTGCGGCCATGGAAGCCTTCGTCAAGGCAGACCTGGAGTCGCCGCCACCGACGGGCGGCATCGTCTTCGTCGGCAGCTCGAGCATCAGGTTGTGGGACCTGTCGGCCGCATTTCCGGGCCTGCCGGTGGTGAACCGAGGCTTCGGTGGCTCGCAGATCATCGACTCGGTGCGGCATGTCGATCTGCTGGTGATCAAGCATCGCCCCAGGACCGTGGTGCTCTACGCCGGCGACAACGACATCTCGGCCGGCAAGTCGCCGGCACAGGTGCTCGCCGACTTCACGGCCTTCGTATCGAAGGTGCACGCCGCCCTGCCCGCGGCGCGAATCGCGTTCGTCGGCATCAAGCCGAGTGTCGCGCGCTGGAAGCTGATCGGCCAGGTGCGTGAGGCCAACGCGCTGGTACGCGCGGCGTGCGACAACGACGATCGCCTCGGCTTCATCGACGTCGACGGCCCGATGCTCGGCTACGATGGCAAGCCGCGAGCCGACCTGTTCGTGGAAGACGGCCTGCATCTGTCACCCAAGGGGTACGCGCTCTGGAACACGCTGACGCGCCCCTTCGTGGAGTGAGGGCATGCCGCGCAGCATCGCGTTCCTGCGGGGTATCAACGTCGGCGGACATCGCGTGCGCATGGAGACGCTGCGTGACGCCTTCGTCGATCTCGGCTTCACCGGTGTCCGGACCTTCATCGCCAGCGGCAACGTCATCTTCGACGGAACCCGCGCCTCGCCCGCGACGCTCGAGCGGCGCATCGAGACGCACCTCGCGCAGAGGCTCGGGTACGCCGTGCCCACGTTCCTGCGCTCGCCGGCGGAACTGCGCGACGTGATCGAGCACGAGGCGTTTGCACCGGCCGACGTGGCCGCTGCGCACGCCGTGTACGTCATGTTTCTCCGCGAACGGGTCTCAGACGAGGTCACGCGCGCCGTGGCGACGCTCGAGACGCCCAACGACGCCTTCCACGTGCGTGGCCGGGAGATCTACTGGCTCTGCAGATCCCGTCTGACCGAATCGCTCGTGCCGGCGTCGGCCTTCGGTCGCGCGCTCGGCAAGCCGCCGACGACGATGCGGAACATGACCATGCTGAAGAAGCTGGCCGCGACGATGTAAGCTCTGGGGCATGCAGCGGCGGCAATTTCTTGGAACGCTGGCGTCGGCCGGCCTGGCGTCAGCCCATCTCCACGCGGAGCCATCCGGTTCCACCGATCGTCGGGCCACGGGGACCGCAACTGGTGCGCTGCAGGCGCAGCGTCCGTCCACGCAGTTCCAACTGGCCTGCATGACGCTGCCGTACGCCGCCTTCCCGATGGAACGGGCGCTGGCGGGCATCCAGCGGGCCGGTTACTCGTACGTCGCCTGGGGCGTGAACCACCGCGAGGCCGACGGTCAGGCGAGGCCTGCGATGGCACTCGACGCGCCGCCGAGCGCCGCCGCCGAACTTGCGCGCCGGTGCCGCGATCACGGACTGCAGTCGGTGATGATGTTCTCCACGGTGTTTCTCGAAGAGCCGGACGCCGCGGCCGCGCACGCGAAGCGCATTGCGCAGGCGGCTGCCGCGGGCATCCCGTTCCTCCTCACCTTCGGCCGCACGAGCCCGGGCCAGTACGAGCGTGTCATCGAGTGCCTGAAGACCGTCGGGCCCGTGGCGCGCAAGGAAGGCGTGACGGTCGTCATCAAGCAGCACGGTGGCAACACCGCGACCGGCGCGCAGTGCGCGCGGATCATCCGGGAGGTCGGCGACGAAGGCGTGCGCATGTGCTACGACGCGGGCAACGTGCTCGACTACGAGAGCCACGATCCCATCGCCGACATCGCCACGTGCGTGGACGACATCCGGGCGTTCGCGATCAAGGACCACCGCGACTGGCCGAAGGACGAGGACTGTGGTCCAGGCTTCGGCGAGATCGATCACTACCGCCTGCTCCAGCACGTCATGCACACCGGGCTCACCATGCCGCTGGCGTGCGAGAACATCTTCGAACCCCTGGTACGGCGCCCGACGGCGCCGGAAGGCGTGGACGCGCTGGCCCGCCGCGCCAGGGAGTACGTCGACAGCGTGATTCGCGGACTGCAGGCGCAGGCCTGAGTCTGCTGCGAGAAAGGGTTCGGCAGCACATGTCCATCGACAGAAGAACGTTCCTCGGCACCGGCGCCGCGCTCGCATCGCACGCAGCACTGGCGCGCCGGGTGTCGGCACAGGTGCAGGTACCCCCCGCACCCGTTGCGGGGGCCATCTCCACGGGCATCATCGGCACGGGTGGCCGGGGCACGACGGTGATGCGGGGCGTGCTCGAGCACGGCAAGGTCGCTGCGGTGTGCGACACCAACGCCGGGCGCATGGCGAAGGCCGCGGAGATCGCGGCCCGCGACACGCCGGCGACGTTTACCGACTACCGCCGTCTGCTCGATCGCAAGGACATCGACGCCGTCGTCATCGCGACGCCGCCGTATCTGCACGCGGAGATGGCGGTCGCCGCGCTGCAGGCCGGCAAGCACGTGTACTGCGAAAAGCCCGTCGCCATCACCCCCGCGTCCGTCCAGGACGTCGTCAAGGCAGCGCGCGCCTCGAACAAGGTGTTCGTGTCGGGCCAGCAGCTGCGGTCGTACCGCCGGCTCAGCACGGCCGTGCAGAAGATTCGCGCCGGCGCGATTGGCGAGGTGCTGATGGTGAAGGCCCAGCGCCATGCGGAGTCGGACCTGAGCCACACGGGGACGTCGGCCGAGTGGTTCTTCGACGTCGAGAAATCGGGCGGGTACCTGATCGAGATGTCGGTGCACAACCTCGACCTGTGCAACTGGGCGATTGGCGCCACGCCGGTGCGCGCGGCAGGGTTCGGCGGCATCCTGCTCTACAAGGACGACCCGCCGGGACGGTCGATCATGGACGGCTACACGCTGAGCTACGACTACCCGAACGAAGTGAAGCTGTACTTCACGCAGATGGTGTTCCACCCGAAGGGGCTGCCGGGCGGCG
>CAYMAG010000150.1:0-10046 GCA_964388335.1 uncultured Vicinamibacteraceae bacterium
CGGCGTCGCGCTGACGCGCGCAGTGGCTGCGAGCCCGCTCCGAACCGGTGCTGTGCTGCTGACCATCATGGCCGTCGCCGGCGTCATGCGATGGCGGCGGTTGCGGCGCTGGCGTGAGACGTCTCCGTGTATCCGGCCGTACGCAGGGCCGGTGGCACCTGCGTCGCGTGCTTCCGGCCGGCGCTGGTCGTCAACGTCAGGCGTGGCAGGACCGGTTCACATGGAAGGGCGCGCCACGGCCGACCGTGACCATCGAACGCTGACCTTCAGCGCCACGCCTCCCTGGAAACCTCACAGGCCGAGTCCTGTCCGCAGGTGATCTCGCCAAACTGCAGCGGTCGCACGGCACGTCGGCGCGCCACATCGGCCGCCGGCGGCACCAAGGCCTGAAGTTGCGCCAACAGTGGGCTGATGAGATCGGCGTCTCCCACGGGTCTGACATCCTCTACGACACCTTGTGGCGACACGACGAACAGCACCCGCTCTGCGTAGCCCGCTGGTCCTCGCCCCGGAATGGCATGCCGCCGCATGCCCAGGTCCCGCTCCCGCTCCTGCGCGATCAACGCCTGACCTCCGTCGCCGGCAAGCCGCGCAAGAGCCGTCCTGGCCTGATCGACGCCCATCCAAGGAGCACCCATGAGTGCACGGGCATGGGCGCGACGCGCCGCGTCGGTGTCGCCCGCTGCCTCGTGGAGAATGCCCAGGTGGAACGCTGCCGCCCCGGAACTCCAGAGCCCGAAGGTGCCGCGGCTCAGTCTCCAGCGCCTTGCCAAACAGGTCGACTGCTTCGGCGTAACGGCCGCGACTGTACGCAGCCTCGCCAGCGGCGTACCAGCGCGACGCGTCCGTCGTCGCGTCGGGAACGACAACTGTCGTGACGTTCAGTGGCGCACGAACACGAAACGCCTGTTTGCCATCCTGCTCGACGGTCCGTCGGAGTGCTTCGTAGGCGACGCGGTCATGCTGCTCCACGGATACGCCCGACAGGTCGAGTACTCGCTCGAGTGACAACCGGGGCCCATCGATCTCGTACGACGCACGGTACACGTCGAACGGCCGTGTGAACTCGAGTGCAACCGGTGCCTCGACGATCCAGCCTTCCGGTAACACGACCGCGGATCTGACGGCTTCACGCGCCCGCACGGTGATCGGAATACGCCACGTCGTCGCATCGATCATGGCGGGGTCGAAGGTCGTCAACGCTGTCGCTGCCGGCGATACCAGGCCGCGTACCGCGAGCGCCTGCATATCCCACGTCCTCGTCGCCTCGTACGTCCAGCGCACGGGTGCGGCGAGCGTGTCGCCAAGGTCCATGTCGCCCCGCGTGACCTTGGCGTCGGGCAGTTGGTCGTGTTCGAGGCTCTGCGTTGCGGCCTCAACGGCGGGTCCGGATCGGTCCACGTCCGCACCGCCAGCGCCGCCGGAACATCCACGACCAGCGAGGCCCTGTCGACGACCGCATCGGTCGCGAACGCATGTCCGAGCCAGAAACGGCCGGGCAGCTGCGGCTCCCGCACGTCGACCGTCACCTTGTAGGCCAGGCGGTCGCCAACATCCAGTCCGCCCTCGCTTCGTGCCGACTGCCACGTCTGACCCGTGTCGATGCGGCCGTCGTTCAGCCTGGTGGTCTTCAGGGACGCTCTTCGCCTTCTCGAGCATCTGGAGGGCGGGGGACCGGCAAGTTCTCGCACGACGCTACGACGACGGCGCCGTGAGGTCACCGTTCTCAGACGCCACTGCGTGGCGACCGTGGTCGCCGAGCCATGTCGCTGCCCATACGAATCCAGCGGCGATGCCGCCATTCACCCATCCATGCAACGCGACCACCGCGACCATGGCGACCGCAACGACGTGCCAGCGTGACACGTCGACGTGCGACGCAACGAGCGGCATTCGGCCAATCATGAGTCCCGCTGCAATGGCGGACGTCACATGCGGCGCCTGCCAGATCGTCATGACCGCGTGCATAGTGGTGGACACGAACGCGTCGGCCGCGACCATGGCCTGATGCGTGGCTACCGGCACGCTCCAGAGCAGACCGCATGCGAGACCGGCGAGTATGACGATACGCCGCCGGTCGTCGGCGTCGCGATAGCACTCGACGTGATACCGCAACGCGATGCACAAGGCCTCACGTGCGATCCAACGGCTACGGACGCCAAGAGGCAACATACGCGATTCTTCACGAAGGTCGCCCAGGACGACGTCGTACTCGTGCGCCGGCAGCACGCCCCCGATGACACGCACGAGCCACGTCCAGATGTCGTTCACTGCTGGCGGCTCCACGCCATATGCTCTCCGAGGCCGTCGAGCATCGATTGTGTGCTGTCGAGCGCACTTCTGAGCGCGAGCATCCCGGGCGCGGCCACGGTGAAGAGGCGCTTGGCCTTGCCGCCCCGTTCGGCCGACGGCGAACCAAGCTGCGAGCGGACGTAGCCCTTACGCTCCATGCGGTCCAGGGTCACGTAGATCGCGCCCCGCGACAGGTCGCGAGACGTACGTTGCTGGATCTCCTCGCGCACCGAGACAGCGTACGCACCGTTGCCAAGCCGCAACACGGCCAGCAACACCAGTTGCTCGAGCTCACCCAGTCCTGGAGATGCCACGTCGCTACATCCGCCTGGCGACTCGGCTGCGTGCCGCCCACCATGCGGCCGCCGGCATCAGCGTTACCGCACCCACGATCATCCATCCGGGGTGCGGGATCGCGATCATGGTCACGCCGGCCCCAGCCAGAAGCACCAGCCCGCCGACCGTCCCCGGTACCAGGCTGCGCGCGCCGCTCCACGCGGTGCCAACCAGTCCGGCTACCCCAGCACCTGTCACCCAGGCCGCCAGCACCGACGCGAACATCGGCGGCGTGATCGCTGCAGCGTCGCGAGGCGTGCCGAGCAGCGCATGCGCGACCGTCTCCACGAGCAGAATCGAGATGCCTCCTGCGAACACACCAACGATGCTCCCGACGACCGGATGTGCGAACCAACGGCGCTGCACCACGTCTGCCTCCAATTTGACTACTATGTCGCCATTATAGCGACCGCTGACCATTTCGCAACGGGCAAGACGACCGGACTCTCCTTCTCAGGCACGTCGGTGACGGTCACTCGGCGCGACGCCTGGTTCGAACGGCAGGTTGAACCGAGGCACCCGCTCAGGAGGTGACGTTTCAGAACACTGCCATGGCCACGCCGTGCGCTCGCTTGCGGAGCGGGGCCGAATGTGGCTACATCTCGCCATGCGTACGCCGTGGTCGGTCGCCTGCAGCGCGCTGATTCTCCTGCTCGGTACCACCGTGCAATCGCAGACGCCCGAGCCGTCGGCGAAAGGTGCCAGCTCGATTACTGCACGCGACGTCATCGCCATCGCGCATCGTGGCGGCATCGTCCCCGGCATCCCTGAGAACACGCTGGCGGCGTTTCGTCAGGCCATCGCCGACGGCGCCCACGCGATCGAGATCGACCTGCGCGGCACGAAGGACGGCGCGGTCGTCGTCATGCACGACGAGACGGTGGATCGTACGACCAGTGGCCGCGGACGCGTCTCGGACCTCACGCTCGCAGAGCTGAAGGCGCTGGACGCCGGCAACGGCGAACGCATCCCCACCTACGAGGACGTGCTGCGGCTCGTGAAGGGCACCGGCGTGCAGGTGGTGCTCGACATAAAGCAGAGCCCGTCGCTCGACAAGCGTGAAGTGGTGCGTCTGACCCACGCGCACGCCGCTACACTCGACGTCATCGTCGGCCCGCGGTCGATAGAGGACCTGCGCGCGTTCCAGGCGCTCGACCTGAACCTCCGCACGCTTGGCTTCATCGCGCAGCCGGACGACATCGAGGCATTCGTGGAGGCCGGCGTCCATATCATCCGCTTGTGGCCTGACTGGATCCATCGCGACCCGGGCCTCATCGCGCGTGTCCACCGGCTGGGCCGCCCGGTGTGGACCACTGCGGGCCAGGCGCCGCGCGACGAGTTGCAGCGGCTCATCGCACTGGGCGTGAACGGCATCCTGACTGACTACCCCGCGACGCTGAAGTAGCCCTTCACCGCCGACGCTGTGCCGGCGGGACTGCGCTGTCGAAGCTTACGGCCACTGATGCGTCGTCGCCGGGCCTCCATCTGGTGGGCTACTGATCCCGAATCGCGAGAGCCGGCTCCACGCGCGCGGCACGGCGGGCGGGCACGAGACATGCGGCCAGGGCCGCCAAGGCCATCACGCCGGCGGCCAGGACCAATGTCGTGACGGACATCTGCCCCAGATCGGTAAGCGCGGACGCAAACGTCCGGGCGGCGACGAGCGCGGCGACCACGCCGACCGCCGTGCCGGCCGCGGCGAGCACGAGACCTTCCCGCAGCATCATCCGCATGATCCTGCCGGTGTTGGCGCCGAGTGCCATTCGCACGCCGATCTCACGCGTGCGGCTCGACGTCGCATACGCCGCCACCCCGTAGAGACCCGAAACGGCCAGCACCAGGGCCGACGCCGCAAACAGCACGACGATGAGCAGGCTGAAGCGCTGATTGCCGTAGGTGGCCGCCAGTACCTGGTCCACCGCGCGCGTGGCGACGGGCACCTCTGGCGCCACGGCATGAACGGCGGTCCGTGCGTCGGCGGCGACGCTCAGCGGGTCGGCCGGCCCACGCACGACGAACGTGAAGCTCGAGAAGGCCTGCGTCCGCTGCGCCGCGTGCCCGTAGAAGATGGCCGTTGGTTCGCCGTCGATCCGGCGGTCGCGTACGTCGCCCACGACGCCGACGACAGTCATCGGCCTGGGGTCACCGTCCATGTTGCCGAACTGGATCTCGCGGCCAATCGGGTCGGCGTCCGGCCACCGCTGGCGTGCGAGCGACTCGCTGACGATGGCGACGTGGCGTGCAGCGGCGGTGTCACTCCACGTGAAGAGTCGGCCGGCGCGCAGCTCGATGCCCATCGCCTCGAAGTAGCCAGGCGTGGCCACCCGGTACTCGGCATATCCCGCGCGGTCCGGCAGCTTCGCAAGGGCCAGGAAGTCGTCGAGCGACTCGACGCGATCGCCCGGCCGCATCTCGAGGAACATGCCGTTGGCCCCCGTGCCGGTCAGCGGGAAGGCGTTGATGCCGCCTGCGGCGTCGACCGGGCCGATCGCGCGCAGCCGCGTCACGATGTCGGTGATCTCCTGGCTCCGCCGCAGGCCTTCGTCGAGAGGCGCGCGCGGAAACGTCGCGGACGCAACGAGCAGGCCCGACGTGGGAAAGCCGGGATCGGCGCGGAGCAGGAACGCGAGGCGTTCGCCAAGCAGTCCCGCGCCGCCGAGCAGCACCAGCGTGAACGCGATCTGCGCCACCACCAGGCTGCGCCGCATGCGCTCGACGCCGCGGCCGCCGATACCCGCGCGTCCACCGCCGGCAAGTGCTGTCAGCGGCGTCTGCCGGGTCACGCGGCCCGACGTGACGAGCGCGAGCAGCACAGCGAGCCCGCATGTCAGCGCCAGCGTGAACGCCGCGGCGCCGGCATCGACGGCAATCGTGTCGCCGAGCGGCAGGCGTCCGGGCTCGATGGCGAGCAGCCCTCGTATCGCCGTCTGCGCGAGCCACAGGCCGAGAACACCGCCGAGCGTCGTGAGAATCAGGTTCTCACCCATGATCTGCCGCACGAGTCGAGAGCCTGTTGCACCGAGCGCGCGCCGTACGGCGAACTCGTGCGATCGCAGGACGCCCTGCGCGATCAGCAGATTGACCACGGTGACGCAGGCGACGAGCAGCAGACAGCCGACCGCCGCGACCAACACGGCGACAATGGGCCGGACGTCGCCGACGAGCGCGTCGCGCAACGGCCTGACGCTCGCGTCCTTCATCCAGGTGTCGTCGCCGTGCGTGGCCTCGAGGCGCCGGGCGATGGCCGTCGCTTCCTGCTGCGCCGCCGCGGTCGTCGCCCCATCGCGTAAGCGTGCGATGACGCGCCAGTTGTGTGCCGTGCGACTGTCTCCCGGAGCCTCGCGGTCGGCGGCCGTCCAGAGCGACGTCCCGGCAGGGAAGGCGAACCCCTCGGGCAGAACGCCTACGATTGTGTGCGGTGTATCGGCGATGCGCAGCGTCTGTCCGAGCGGCTCGGTATGGCCTGCCAGTGACTCGCGCCAGAACGTGTGGCTGATGAGGACGGCCGGCGGCCCCCCTCGCGTGACTTCGGCCGGCGAGAATGCCCGGCCGCGTGCCGGCCGCACGCCGAGCAGGTCGAAGAAATCAGCGGACACGTTGGCCGCAAACGCGCGGACCGGCTCGGTGCCGCCGACCACGGCGGCGGGCCAGGCGCTGTAGCGTGCCATCACCCGGTAGCGGCCGGAGGCCTCTCGGAGGTCGTCGTAGTTGGGCAGCGAGAACTGCATCCGCTGGCCGGACGCCCCGACTTGCGCGAGGGTCACGAGCTGATGTGGCTGGTCGTAGGGCAGCGGACGCAGGAGCACGGCGTAGGCCACGGAGTAGATGGCCGTGCTCGCGCCGATACCGAGCGCGAGCGTGAGGACTGCGGTGATGGTGAACGCAGGGCGCGCAGCGAGGCGCCGCAGGGAGGCAATCAGCGAACGCAGCATGGGCATGGAGACTCCTTCAATAGTCACACGGCACCGGTGACGGCGCCCGCCTGCCCCTCATCGAGCAGCTTCTTGAACATCTCGACGCCCATCGCCACGTCTCCGTAGTGATCCGCGGTGCCTGCACGTGTTCCTTGGTCCTGGCGATGTACGCTGACAGCGTCTGCGGCGCTGACGCCGCGAGACTCGAGGTCGCGCGCACCGGCCTCACGGTCATCCTCCGATGCCTCGACCGCACGATGGCACGCGTCGTAGCCGCCCCCGATGATACCTTGCACCAGATCAGCAGGCACGCCGTATGTCGGCGGGCATTCGGAGGCATCCCCGAACGCGACGATTGTCGCACCAGCGGCTGCCCTGCGTCAGGCACGGTTGACGGCGGTCGAGGTATCAGCGGCAGCGGGATGGCCGACACCAGCCCCATGAGGATCTTCATGAGCGCGAGACCGGCGAGCATGCCGGCCACCGCCAGCCAGAAGCCTTCGGCGAGCTGTTGCTGCACGAGCCGGCGGCGGCTGGCGCCAAGCGCCACCCGGACGGCCATCTCGCGGTTCCGCGGGGTGAGCCGCGACAGCAGCAGTCCTGCCACGTTGGCACACGCGATCGCCAGAATGAGGCCTACGGCGACGAGCAGCACGGCGAAGAACGCTCGGGCCGTCGACATGCCGCCGATGAACTCCAGCGATCCGGTCGGCGCGACGTGTGACACGCTGGCGAGGCTCTTCCACGAGTAGGTCGCCGCGGCGCGCTGGCCGGCGGCCACGAGCGCGGCACGGCTCGCGTCGACGCTCTGCCCGTCGCGCAGCCGACCGACCAGCATCACGTGCGCCGCCGCGTCGACCGTGTCGAGGTCCGGGGCGAGCGACGGGCCAAGCGGCAGGTACACTTCAGGTGCCAAGCCAAGACCGGCGATCGAACGTGTGTCGGCGGACAACACGCCAACGACCGTGTACGGACGTGCGTTGAACGTCAGCACCTTGCCGAGGATCTGCGGATCTGCATCGAGGCGGTAGTGCCAGAATCGGTGCGTGATGACCACGACCATCGGATCCCGCTCGGCCTGCGCCTCGGACCCGGTGAACCCTCGTCCCAGCGCGAAGCGCGGCCCGATGACGTCGAAGAAGTTCGCGGTGACGGTCATCGGCACGAGGCTGACGACGGCGTTCGGCCCCGCCCAATTGACGCTGGTCTCGAAGTTGTAACCGACCAGTCCACCGAGCGCGGCGCTGTCTTCGAGCTCGCGCCACTGGCGATACGACACGTGGCTGCCGCTGCCCATGCGAATCTCGACGAGGCGATCGGGACGCACCGCCGACGGCTGCGCGAAGAGCACCTCCGTGACCAGACTGACGATCGTCGTGTTCGCGCCAACGGCCACCGCGATCGACGATGCGGCGGCCACTACGAGCATCGGCTGCCGGACGAGCGAGCGCAGGGCGTAGCGCAGATCGCGGCCGAGGTGCTCGACGAAGGCGACGCGCCGCGTGTCGCGACACTGCTCTTCGACGAGCATGACCGAGCCGAACGCGCGCTGCGCGGCCGCACGCGCGTCCTCGGGGCTCATGCCCGCGGCGAGGTACTGGTCGATCTGCTCCTGGAGATGTACGCGGATTTCGCTCTCGAGCGACGCGTCCACGGCGCCTCGCTTGAACAGCGAGCGGCACAGCGCACCGTCTCGATACGGACGAGAACTATTGCTTCATTTAATCATGATAAAATGAAGTACATGTTCACGCGTGGCCTCACCCTTCCACCTCCAGGCCGCACCACGTTCTTCCTCTGGGGCCCGCGCCAGACCGGCAAATCGACCCTGCTCCGCCACACGTTTCCCGATGCGTTGTGGATCGACCTGCTCAAGTCCGACGAATACCGGCGGTACCTCGAGAGGCCTGCGTTGCTGCGCGAAGAGTTGGCTGCATACGCCCGGCCGCCGCAGGTCGTCATCGACGACGTGCAGAAAGTGCCCGCGCTACTCGATGAAGTGCACTGGCTCCACGAGAACCGCAAGGTCCGCTTCGCCCTCTGTGGATCGAGCGCGCGCAAGGTGCGGCGCGGCCAGGCCAATCTGCTCGGCGGTCGCGCCGTGCGCTACGAGTTGCACGGACTGACGGCTGCCGAACTGGGCTCGGCATTCGACCTCGAACGCCTGCTCAACCACGGCTACCTGCCGCCTCACTACGAGTCCGGCCATGTAGACCGCCTGCTCGCCTCATATGTCGGCGACTATCTCAAGGAAGAGGTCGCCGCGGAAGGACTGGTGCGGAATCTGCCCGTGTTCTCGGCGTTCCTCGGCGCCGCGGCGCTGTCGGATGGCGACCTGGTGAACTTCGCCAACATCGCACGCGAGTGCGGCGTCTCCGGGCACACCGTCAAAGGTCACTTCGGCATCCTGGAGGACACGCTCATCGGGCGCTGGTTGCCCGCCTACACCCGCCGGCCCAAACGCCGCGTCATTGCGGCGCCCAAGTTCTACTTTGCCGACGTCGGCGTCGTGAACCACCTTGCGCGCCGCGGGCGGATACAACCACGGAGCGAGCTGTTCGGCAAGGCCTTCGAGAACTGGGTCCATCACGAACTGGTCGCCTTCGCGGCTTACCATGCGCCGTCGGTGGAGCTCTCCTATTGGCGCCTCGCCAGCGGCATTGAAGTCGACTTCATCGTCGGCCATATGGACGTCGCCATCGAGGCGAAAGCCAGTGGGCGTATCACGGCCGATCATCTCAACGGGCTCCGCCACCTCCACACCGATCATCCGCATGCCCGCCGCGTCGTCGTGTGCCTGGAGCCAAGACGCCGTACGACCGACGACGGCATCGAGATCCTGCCGGTTGGAGCGTTCATCGCCGAACTCGGTGCGCTCCTGAGCCGATAGCCGCGCCGCGTATGCGCCGGCCAGCCGGCTCCGGCGCCTACTCTCGTATCGCCGTGAGCGGGTCGACGGCGGCCGCACGACGTGCGGGCACGTACGCGGCAAGGCAGCCGACGGCCGTGAGCAGTACCGCAACGCTGACAAGGGCTATCGGGCTGACGGCACCCACGCCTGGCACGCTCCTGACAGGTCAGTTGCTGATCGCGCTGGTGCCGACGGTCATCTTCGCCATCTACGTGAAGACGCTTGGTCGTCCGATGTTCATCCTGCTGCTGCTCGTGATGGTGCTGCTCGCGACGACGGAACTCGGCACCGACAGCTGGATTGCAGACATCATGCGCACGGTGCTCCAGAGCCCGACGCTCGGCACGCTGTTCCTCGTGTGGACATCGCTGTCCGGCGTATGGATCGGAATGGCAGCTTCGGTTGGCTGCCCGCCAACGGCGTGCTGAAGCACGCGGGCCGAACCCCTCGCTCGGTCGCCTCAGCGGCCCCGAGTGTCGGTTCCCACAGACCACGCACTGAACGTCGCGCGGCGCAACGCCCCGAACGTTCGGCGCGTTCCTGAATCGCCCCGCGCGGCAACCGCCCGGACGCCTTCACGAACAACCCAACGC
>CAYMAG010000151.1:0-9904 GCA_964388335.1 uncultured Vicinamibacteraceae bacterium
GTATCCGTGGTCAGAGAACCACGGCCTCATTGAAGCAAGGCACGCATCGCGGACTGGAACGCCGGCCACTACGGTATCCGTGGTCAGAGAACCACGGCCCCATTGAAGCCGCTTCGGCGTCTGCTTCGGTTCGTGCGTTCCGCGTTGAAGAACCGCGGCCTCATTTCTTCCTTGAGGCCGCTCCAGCGCTCCATCGCAAGAGCCATGGCAGGTCGCGCCCACACGAGAGCCAATCGTTGTCCGCTGAGGAACGCCACGCGTGGACCTCATCGTGCATCATTTCATGCCTGCGGTGGGCCTTGGCCGGGGCGACGCGCGCGTAGAATGGTGACGAGGCGCGACATGGCGTTTGACTACCAGAAGCGAATTCACCGGGATACGAGGGTGGCGGGCGGTGAGGCCGTCATCAAGGGCACACGGGTGACGCTGCGTACCGTACTCGCGAGTCTTGCCGAGGGGGCGACCATCGACGAGATCGTGCGCGACTTCCCGACGATTTCGGAGGACGACGTGCGGGCGGTCATCGCGTTCGCGGCGGCATCGGCCCAGGAAGACCTGCCGGTCGCTGGAGCGCCCGTACGGTGAGGATCAAGCTGGACGAGAATCTGCCGCATCGCCTCGTCGACGTCCTTGCCGAACTCGGTCACGACGTCGACACGGTGCTGGACGAAGGCCTGATGGGGGATGACGACGGCGTCGTGTGGCGCGAAACGCAGACGGCCGGCCGGTTCCTGACGACACAGGACCTGGACTTCTCCGATATCCGGAAGTACATGCCGGGAACGCATCACGGTCTCCTGCTGCTCAGGCTCCCACAGCCGGGAAGAGAGGCACTGTTCGACAGGGTCACGTCGCTGTTTCAGCACGAGGATGTGGAGAGTTGGGCCGGGTGCTTGGTGACGGCCACACAACACAAGGTGCGTGTCAGGCGGCCCGAGATGCCAGGTCGTGATGGACCATCGCGTTGAGGCGCGTCGCTTGACACCACTGGAGGCGGCGGGAGTCGAAGCGATCACCGTAACCCTCTCGCGTACCGTGTCTTACGTCAATGTCCGCATGAGGTTCATACCCCCATTTGTACCCCCACACTCGGTTCGATGAATTCGGTGTTGTCTACCCGGCCGCGGACCTCGGTCATGCGCTTCCAGTTCAGGCAACGTCGACGAGCGCCCGCGGGTTCTTTGCCGCGATCATGAGCAGCGTCCGGGCGGCGCCAGACGGCGCGCGTCGTCCCTGCTCCCATTCCTGCAGCGTCCGCACCGAGACGCCCAGCAGCGCCGAGAACTGGGACTGCGACAAACCGGTACGCTCACGAATCTCCGAGATCGCGGGGAGTGTCGTCATCCGACCGTGGTCCCCCCGCTTCAGCTCAGCGAGCCCGTCCAGAATCTCCTGCCCGATGTTGCGCCTAGTCGAGGCCATCGATCTCCTCCTTGATTCGCTTCAGCACCGGGCCGGGAATCGTCGCGGCCTCGTTCTTGGCGTACATCGTCAGCATCCAGACCTGGCCGCGCCTCAGGCGGAGGTAGTAGATGACGCGGACGCCGCCACGTTTTCCGCGTCCTTCCAGGCCCCAGCGCAGCTTGCGGACACCGCCTGAGCCGCGGACCACGTCCCCAGCCTCTGGGTTCGCCGCCATGGCGTGCTGAAGCTGGCGATACTCCTCGTCGTTCAGGTACTGCGCCACCAACTGCGTGAACAGCTTGGTTTCGACGAACGTGAGCACAGACTGAGTATACGTCAAGGACGTAGTTGTTGGCGCGGTGTTCACCGGGCGCGCCGCTGGTTACGTCACGCGCAGTTGACCGTCCGCCCGAGAACGGTGTCAAACACCGCATGCACCTGGATGCGGCTTTCGGCGCGCGCGTGCACTGGCGAATGGCCCTCGGTGTTCTCGCGGTCCTGCTGTTCGTAGGGACAGCCAAGGCTCAGGACGTCGAGCACCCAGAGGTGGTGACTGCACGCGCGGCTCATGCCACTCGTCTCGCTGCCAACCCGCCCGGGCTGTCGCTCGCCATCCGCACGCAGTCGGGGAAAATGCGGTTCGCTCAGGGTGAATTGCTCGCGCTCGCCCTCGAGTTCCGCGAGGACTCGGGGGCACGGCATCTCTTCGATGCCATCGCGTACGACCGCAGCGGCCGTCTTGGCATCGACCGCGTCATTGTCGCGCCTGCCTCAGGCGTGGAGGATCCGCTTCGCGATCACTTCCGCGCCATGGGGTTCGGCGTCATCGGCGGTGGCATCTCGACCCTTCCCGCTCCGCTCGACGGGCCGAGGACGCTCTCGCTCGACGTGAATGAACAGGTCCGATTCCTGCGTCCAGGGGTGAACGTCGTGTACGTGGAGTCGCACCGCTTTCTCGACGGGAGCGGGAGCGCCACGTCGCGCCGTGAGCCGCTGGTCGTGGTGTCGAACCTGCTCACGATCGAAATCATCGAGCCGCCAGCAGACCGCGGTGTGCTCACGACGCTGGCGTCCCGCGCATTGCGCTTTGCGGACACCCCGCAGGCAGCGGAGGAACTCGCGCGTCGCCTCCTGAGGCTTGAGGGTGACGTGAACCGCGTGGGCACGGATGGGCACGAACTCCGGTTCGGGCTCTATGGGACGCCGCACCGGACGGCGGCGCTGACGGCGCTGCGCGACGGGCTGGCAACCAGCGCGCACGCCGTGAATGACGCCGTCCCATCTGTCGCGGCGTTTCTCGATGTTATGGTCGCCATCCCACGCAACGCCTCGGAGGACGAACCGGCGGTGGGGGACGGCGCCGCGCGCCCTCGTGAACGCATGCGCCTGTATGCGTGTCAGTTGTCGTTCTGGCAACGGCAGGCCCTTGCAGCAGGTCTTCGTGGCGGTCCAGCGGACGTGGCCCGAGCCAGCGTCGCATTCACCGACGATTCGCCGGCGCACTGTCCGTTCGCGCCGCGCGTGGACGTGGCTGGCGTCCTGCCGCCGGTGTTCGATCGACTCGATCCGGCGCAGCAGCAGCGGATGCTCTCGTACCGATGGGGCCATGTCGCTGGTCCCGCCATGGTGCCCGTCCTGCGGCATCTGGTATCGACGCCTGACATCGCGTCCGCGACGCGCGACATGGCGCTCGTCCGCCTGGGGGAACTGGCACCGATGGAGGCCGCGCGCCTGTCACGCGAGGATGTGATCACCGGACGATTCCGCTTCAGCACGCAGGCCCTGCGGCTCGCGTCGGCAGACACGCCGGGCGTGACGCAGGCACTGGCCCGGCACCTCGCCGACGCCCGTGCGCAGTCGACGCCACTCTCGGATCTGCAGGACGGGCAGTGGCCGATGGCACGTGGCCTGCTGCCCACGGTCGTGCGGTTGGCGACGCCAGACACGTGCGCATTGCTTGTGGACTGGCCGCAGGGCGAGCCGACCTCCTGCGCGGCGCGTGCGAGCGTCGTCGCCTGTGCCCTCGCCGCCGACCGCAACGGCGGCCTACGCCAGCTGCGGGAGCACCTGAGCGATCGCCGCTCCCACTGTCGAGACTTCCTGCCTGAGACACTGGTCCGCGTGTCGCCGCAGCGTCTGCCCGAAGGCGCACTGGTCGACGCGCTGTGGCACGAGCGGCCCGGTGTGGCCGCGAGTGCCGCGCGCGCACTGGCGCATGCCGGGAGCGCCGCGGCCCGCGCCGCGCTCTGGCGTCGGCTCGACGCCTGGCACGAGCGATGGGCAGGTCGCGCCGACGAACTGCACGTCACAACGCCCAGCCTCGACGATCCCGTATCGCAGGAGCTGGGACTGGAACGCGCGTTGCGCGAAGCGCTGCTGCGTGGGCGCAGCTGGATCACCACCGCCGACGACCGGCTGCGCGTCCGGGACTCCTGCGCCACGGAGGCCTGCCGCGAGGAGTTCTCGCCGTTTCTCGGCGGTCCGCCGGTACGGCTCGTCGTCGTGGAGGCCGAGGAGTGGACGGGGCAGACCGTCTACCGCGTCGAGGGACAGGCCTTCGACGCACTGCACGAGGTGATGGAGCGGCTGGTGCTGTACCCGAAGGCCGTCACGATCGCGTGGCGCGCCGGCTCCAGTCATGCCCCGGCGCGTGCCGCCGTGTTGTACAAGGCGCTCGCCACTGCCGCGTCGCATCGCGGCCTCACCATCCTGGCGCAGCCGCCGGCGGTGAATCCGTGACCGTCCGCCAGCGCATCGCGTGCGTGACGATCCTCGCGATGGTCGCGACCGCCGGACTCGCCAGCACAGCGCTCGTGCAGGACGTCATTCCGCGCAGGCTCGTCGTCGACGTCGACGATCCGAGGCCCCTCTCGGCGGCCGCACGGCAACTCGAGCGACAACTCGGTCTCGCCGTCACGTACGAGGATGGCTCCTATGTCGCACCGAGCGACATCGTCCATGTCACCGAGCAGGTCAGACGCGACGGGCGGACGGAGCCGCGCGTGCTCGTCGTGCGGGGCGGCGGCGCATTCCACTTCGAGCACGCCATGCCTGGCACCGCCGGAGCGGGCGGCGTGCACCAGGTACTGAACCGGCTGGTGGAGACCTGGAACCAGTCGCGCACAGGCGGCGAGTTCACGGTCGTCGACGCGGGATCGGGCTTCCACCTGGTTCCGACCTCACGTCGGGGCGTCGGCGGCGAACGTGAGCCATACACGCCTCCGCTCAGTGCTCGGATCGATGTGGCACGGGAGGAACGCAGCGGTCTCCACACACTGACAGAGATCGCACGTCTCGTGTCCGCCCAGACAGGGAGGCCGATCGGTGAGGGCATGATGCCGATCAACCTGATGGTGCAGAAGAGTGCCGTCGTCGGGGCGAGGAACGAGCCAGCGCGTGCCGTCCTGTGGCGCGCGCTTCGCCAACTCCACTCCTCGCTGTCGTATCAGGTCCTCTGCGCTGTGGGGGAGCAGGCAGCGTGCACCATCAACATCCACGCCCTCCGTCGGGACTGACGCGAGACGGCGTAAGGATTGGCTGGCTGGGCGAGTTCTACTGTGTGAGGAGCGATACAGGCGAGAGCGCTGCAGCAGTCTGGGCGACGTACAGGACGTCGCCGATACCCCCCGGGGCATCGATACCCCCATTTCGCTCAGTACCCCCAAAAGTACCCCCGTCGCGCCTGGGCAGGAGGTCGAGGCCGGCAGCTGGCGCTTCACCGAACGGTTCGAGAAGCTTGAAAATTTCTCCGGATTTCGTGAGGCAGAGCCGGACGTCCATGGAACACCATGGACGCCTACGGCCAACTCTGGACGAATGGTGGAGGCGGCGGGAGTCGAACCGGTTTCCGCGGTTGAAGACCCGCGGCCTCATTGAAGCCTGCTCGGGAAAGAGGCGCGGCCCGAGGCGCGCACTCGAGGGAACCCCACGCCTGCATGAGGTCTGCGCCCCGCACTTCAGCAGACCTGGCACCTCGCGCGTGCAATCCGAGACCTGACCCCTCCCTCACGCCCCACCCTCACGAGCGCTCGGGCACCGCCACGAAGAGACTGCGGCCCTCACGCGTCACCACCAGCACGGCCGGACGATCGGTCCGCGAGGCGAGCGCGCCACGCAGCGTGTCGACGTCCTCCACTGCCCTGCCGTTGGCCCGCGTGATGACATCGCCCTCCCGCAGGCCCGCCAGCGCCGCCGGGCCGCCCGGATCGACGCTCGTCACGACCACTCCGGTGGACGCCCGCGACAGTCCGAGGCGCGCCCTCAGATCGGGCGTCACCGGCGCCACCGCCACCCCCAGCCGCGCGGTGCCGGCGTCCCCGCCGGTCGCAGCCGAGGCACGCGACGCCGCCCGCGACGGCTGCGCGACGAGTTCCGCCGCCACCTGCCGCGTCTCACCCTCACGCAGGACGTCCAGGGTCACCGTACTGCCGGGTGGCGTCGACGCCACCTGGTTGCGCAGCGCATTGGCGTCGATGACCACTCGGCCGTCGATGGCCGTGATGACGTCGCCGGCCTGCAGCCCGCTGCGGGCGGCCGGGCTGTCGGGCGTCACGTCGCTCACCAGCGCACCACGAGGCTCCTCGAGCCCGAGGCCCGCCGCGAGGTCGGCCGTCAGCCCCTGCACCACCACACCGAGCTGCGAGCGACGCACCACTCCATCGCGGATCAGCTGATCGGTGACCGATCGCACCATCTCCGCCGGAATGGCGAATCCGAGGCCGATGTTCCCGCCGCTGCGCGACAGGATCTGCGAGTTGACCCCGACGAGTTCACCCGCCAGGTTCACGAGCGCACCGCCGGAGTTGCCCTGGTTGATCGGCGCGTCGGTCTGGATGAAGTCCTGATAGCTCCCGTCGCCGAGACCGGTCGTCCGCCCCTTCGCGCTGACGATGCCCATCGTCACGGTCTGACCGACGCCGAGGGGGTTCCCGAGCGCCAGCACGACGTCGCCAACTCTCACGGCAGCCGTGTCGCCCAGCGGCACGGTAGGCAGCTCCGTGGCGTCCACCTTCAGCACCGCCAGATCGCTGGCTTCGTCCACGCCCACCACGGTGGCCGACAAGGAACGCCGATCGTGAAACTCGACTTGTACGCGTTCGGCCTCGCCCACGACGTGCGCGTTGGTGGCGATGTAGCCGTCGGCACGCAGGACGACGCCCGAGCCCAGCCCGCTGGCCCGGCGTGGCTCCGCGGGCTCGAGGCCGCGCGGCATCTGCCCACCGAAGAAGTCACGCAGTTGCGGCGGCAACGCCGTGTCCATCGGTGCGAGGCGGCGCTCGACGCGGACGGTGACCACCGCCGGCGCCACGCGGTCGACGACGTCGCCGTAGGACGCGGCCACGCCGAGTGGTACGGCGATCGGTGGTGCCTCGGCGCGTGTCGTGACGGTCTGCGCCTGGAGCGTCGATGCCGGAGCGACGCGCCCGGTCGCAAAGCCGGCGGCTCCGGCGGCGAGGACCGCGGTGAGTGTCAGGGAAGCGCCGAGCCGATAGCGGAAACGACGCGGCGACATGGTACGGGTCTCGTCTGTCATGGTGAATCGCCTTTCTGCGCGGGCGGTCTGTCGCCCCGCGTCACCAGATGAGACGTACGCACCCGTTACGGGCACGTGACCGGACCATTACAGATGTGAAAGGGTGCGGTCGTCAGGGCCGGACGCCGGCGATGGACCCTGCTCGGGGAGAGTGATCGTGAAGGTCGAGCCGACCGCCGGCGTGCTGTCGACGCCCACCCGTCCCCCATGCGCCTCGACGAACGCGCGCACGACGCTGAGGCCCAGCCCCAGTCCCTGCGACGATCGACTCCTGTCGGCGCGATACAGCCGTTCCCAGATGTGCTCGAGGTCGGCCGGCTCGATGCCGATGCCCGTGTCGCGCACGCGGATGACCACGTCGCGGCCCTCGCGTGCCGCGGTGACCTGCACCTGCCCGCCCGCCGGCGTGTACTTGATGGCGTTGTCGACGAGGTTGGCCACGGCGCGGCGCACGCGGACGCGGTCGGCGACACATGACAGCGCGGTCTCGCACTGCACGGCCAGGGCCACACCCCTGTCGTCCGCGACATCGGCATACAGGTCGTCCACGTCGTGCAGCAACTCGCAGACGCCGGTCCGCTCGAGACGAAGGCGCATGACGCCGCTTCTGGCCTCCGCGATGTCCATGAGCGTCTCGAGAACGGCGGTGATGTGGTCGCTGTCCGCGATGCACCCGGCGAGCGCCTCGGCACGCGTCTCCGGGTCGTCGGACGCCAGCGCCTCCTCGGCGCGTCCGCGCAGCCGTGCCAGCGGCGTGCGCAGGTCGTGCGCGACGTTGTCGAGCGAGGCCTGCGTCGCCTGCATCAGCGTCGTGATGCGGTCGAGCATCGCGTTGACGAGCACGCCGAGTTCGTCGAGCGCATCGCCGCTGCCCGCTGTCTCCACACGCACGTCGGTGCGGCCCGTGGCAATGATCGTGCGCACCGTCGCGGCGAGACGGCGCACGGGCTGCATCGCCGACTGCGTCAGCAGCGCGCCGCCGACCAGTCCCGTCGCGACGACGATGCCCGTCACGAGCAGGAGGACCTGGCGAAAGCGGGCGAGCAGATCGTCCCGGCTCTCGGTGCTCTTCCCCACCTGCAGCAGCGTCCCGTCCCGCATCCGCGCAGACGCCACCTCCAGGGTGGCGGGGCGATCGGACGCCGGCGCCTCGAGCCAGGCATCGTCGTCCTGGCCGGTGAGGCGATCGACGGCGAACCGTCCCCATTCGGGCGGCAGCGTCATGAAGACCGCCTCACCCCCGAACGACACCACGCGCACGAACAGGCGTTCGCGCTGGCCGGTCCGCTGCTCGCGCTCGACGGCGGCGGCAACGGCACGCAGGCCGCCACGCGCGTACTCGTCCGCGTAGGCCCGCAGCGTGGCAGCGACGATCTCGCGATCGCGCTGCTGGAGCGACGAGGCCAGCAGTACGTACGTAACGACGACGAAGGCGGTGACGCTCGCGGCGAACACGGCCGCGTACCAGAGCGCCACACGCAGGCCGAGCGTGCGCGGCAGCCGCCTAGGCAACCCGGAGAACATACCCGACCCCGCGCACCGTGTGAATCAGCTTGCGCTCGAACGGACGGTCCACCTTCTCGCGCAGCCGCGACACCAGCACGTCCACGACGTTCGTGCCCGGGTCGAACTGGTATCCCCACACGTGCGACAGGATCATCGTCTTCGGCAGGACGCGCCCGGGGTGACGCAGAAAGTACTCCAGCAGCGAGAACTCGCGCGGCCGGAGGTCGATCTCCGTCTCACCCCGCACGACCCGTCGCGTGAGCAGATCGAGCGAGAGGTCTTCGAACGAGAGCCGCGTCGGCTCGGCCGTGCCGGAGGCCCGGCGGACGAGCGCCTGCACACGCGCCACCAACTCCGCGAAGGCGAAGGGCTTGACGAGGTAGTCGTCGCCCCCGGCCTGGAGGCCGCGCACACGGTCGTCCACGGAGCGGCGCGCGCTCAGCAGGAGGACTGGCGTCATGATGCGACGCGCGCGAAGTGCCTCGACGAGATCGAGGCCGTCGCGGCCCGGCAGCATGACGTCGACGATCGCGACATCGTAGGGCTCGCGCGAGGCGCGGGCGAAACCCTCGTCGCCATCATGGGCAGTGTCCACGGCAAAGCCCGCCTCACGGAGGCCGCGGCTCACGAAGGCCGCGATCGTCGGGTCGTCTTCCACCACGAGCGCACGCATCGACAACGGCAAGAATGTCACATGGCCCGAGGTGCGGCGCCCTCAGATCGACATCTCCATCACGTGATGTCTTACTGCTTGGCCGCTCGATGCCTGGCGACGTAGTGTGACGTCAGACAGCGTGGCGCGACGACACGCCGCCCACGCTGGCGAGAAAGGCAGGCACCACATGCCCCATGGCGATCCACCCGGGCAGGACCGGCACGACGGCTGTCGAGGTTGACACGGTTCGTGCCAGACGAGCACGGGCGATGGGCCGCGTAGTCACCGTCACATGAGCGCCGACTCCTCCACACGAGTCCGCTCATCCGGCCGCTGCCGACCACGGATCGGACGCGCGAACCATCGACCGACGAACCTGCAGCAGAAAGCGAGGTGCTGATGGCGCACGACAGCGCATCGAGTGCGGTACCCGTCCCCGGGACGTCGCTCGCATAGTCACCGTCACATGGGTTCAGACCCGTGCGGGCTCCAACCCATCCGGCTTTCGCCGACCGCGGATCGAGACACGCGAGCGACACTCGGACTCAACCATTCACACGGCCCGCCTTCGCCGAAGGCTACGGCGGGCAAGCCCCTGTCGCCAAAGGCTACGGCGGGCAAGCCCTGTGGCCGAGGCTACGGTGGGCAAGCCCATGTGGCCGAGGCTACGGCGGGCAAGCGCGTGGCAACGGAGGATACGGAGGAAACGGGTGCACAACGAAGCAACAGAGAAGCGGAGTTTCTCTGTTGCTCAGCTCCTCTGTGTGAAATCCGTTGCCTCCGTGCCCTCTGTCCCCGCCTTCGCC
>CAYMAG010000152.1:0-9831 GCA_964388335.1 uncultured Vicinamibacteraceae bacterium
TCACGCGGAGACGCGGAGATCGCGGAGGACACGAGTTCACGCGGAGACGCGGAGTTCAATTGAAAGGCCGTGGTCAACATGCGCGGCGGGGGCAACTCCGCTTCTCTGTGGCTCCGCTGTGCCACCGGTCTGGCCACCACGATTCACTGACGCCACACGCACGCTGTCAACGGAGGCGACGGGGAACGGGTGCACTACAGAGCAGCGGAGAAGCGGAGTCCCTTATTGGCCCTTCCGGGTCCTCCGCGCCTCCGCGTGATCCCCCGGCCCTTCCGGGTCCTCCGCGCCTCCGCGTGATCCCCCGGCCCTTCCGGGTCCTCCGCGCCTCCGCGTGATCCCCCGGCCCTTCCGCGTCCTCCGCGCCTCCGCGTGATCCCCTGGCCCCGTCCGCGTTCTCCGCGCCTCCGCGTGATCCCTTGGCCCCTTTGACGGCCTCCCTGTCTGGACACCACGATTCACCGACGCTCTACGCACGCTGTCAACGGAGGTGACGGAGGAAACGGGTGCACAGCAGAGCAGCGGAGAAGCGGAGTCCCTTATTGGCCCTTCCGGGTCCTCCGCGGCTCCGCGTGATCCCCTGCCCCTTCCGCGCCCTCCGCGGCTCCGCGTGATCCCTTTTTCCGAGCGGCGAGTGGATCACTTTCCGAGCGGCGCGCCCACGGAGCAGCGGAGTCCCTCTGCTGCTCAGTTTCTCTGTGTGAATCCGTTGCCTCCGTGCTCTCTAGTCGCGATAGCCCGAACAAGCGTGCAGCGGGCGCGTGTCAACGGAGGCAGACGGAGGAAACGCCCACACAACGGAGCAGCGGAGTCCTCTGTTGGCCCCTTCCGCATCCCGCCTCCGCGTGAGCCCCTGGTCCCCTCCGCGTCCTCCGCGCCTCCGCGTGAGCCCCTCCCCTTCCGCGTTCTCCGCGCCTCCGCGTGATCCCCTGCCCCCGTCCGCGTCCTCCGCGCCTCCGCGCGATCCCCTGGCCCCGTCCGCGCCCTCCGCGCCTCCGCGTGACCCCGGCCCCTTCCGCGTCCTCCGCGCCTCCGCGTGGCCGATTGACAAGCCGCGAAATCGCCGGATAGACTGCGCCAAAGCTGAGCCGTGGAGAGTCTTGGGACCTCTCGCACACCTCCCTCTGCGCTGGTCCCTGGAGCCCCCGGCAGACCTGGTCTGCCGGGGGTTTGTTACGATGCCCGCCACATGCCTGGCACTGTTGCGCCCTTCGTCCTCAGACCTCACCGCCTCGTCCTGACGAGCCTCGCGTCTCTCCTCGTTGCCGGTGGTGCGCTCGCTCAACCCGAGCCGTCGCGCGTGCTGCTCGTGAGCCTCGATGGCCTCGGCGCGCACACCCTCACCAGCGACCCGGTGGCCGAGGAACTGGGACACCTTCGAGCCCTTGCCGCACGTGGCGTGCAGGCCCGCGGGCTGCAGCCGCACACCCCGGCCACCACCGCCAATACGCACGCCGCCATCTGGACGGGGGCGTGGGGCGACGTGAACGGCATCACCGGCAACACCATGCCCGTCCCGCCACGCGCAGCGCACACGGTCATCGAGCGCGCGTCCGGGTTCCGTGCCGACCACCTGCGCGCGGAGCCCATCTGGCTGACAGCCGCGCGGCAGGGCGTACGGACGGTCGTCCAGCAGGCCAGTCAAGGCTATCCGTTCGTGCCTGCCACGGTTGGACAGCTGCCCGCGAACCTCCATCCCGCACCTCCGGCGCCTGACGCCGGATGGCCACGGGCCCCCATCGTCGTCAACGGCTATCAGACGCGCGCGCTTTCGCCTCCCCGCGTGATTCGCGCGGCGGACGTCACGCGCGTACCGTGCACATCCGGGGCGGCGCCACCCGCCGTGGCCTGCGTGTCGTGGACGGTGGGTCCCCTCACCTTCCATGGACGTCTCGAGTCGCCGGCCGCCGGCGACCCGACGCCTCGCATGCGCCTCACGAGCCCTCAGGCCGCACAGGCGGTCGAGGCGCGCGCGACACCCGTCGAGCAGGACATGCCCCGAGGACGCCCGCTCGGGCGACATTTCAGCGAGGGCTTACTCGTCGACGGGGCCGAAGGCATCGGACCGCTGATGGTGTATTTCCGCCTCTTCGAGGCCTCACCGGACGGGCTCGAGTTCGTCCTCTACCAGACCGCCATCCACGAACTCGCCATACACGACGGTCCGCGTGACACGCGGGATGACGTCCGACGCCTGCTGCTCGAGGCCGGAGGTTTTCTGGGAAACGCCGCGGGCTTTCAGTGGGAGCGCCCCGAGAGTCCGCTGGGCCTGGCGCTCGCCGAGGGTGGGGACGGCACGTCGGAGCGGCGCTATCTCGAGACGGTCGAAGTCGCGGTTCGGCAGTCCATGGCTCACAGCGCGTGGCTGTGGCGCACCTATGCGCCGCGCCTCTTCGTCGTCTACACGAGCCTGCCGGATGAAATGGATCACCGGTTCATGGGGCTGGCGGTCACCGACCCACGCTACACGCACTTCAGGCGCTGGGGGTATCAGCTCGTCGACCTCACCGTCGGTGCCCTGATCGATGTGGCCTCGCCCACCGACCACGTCGTCTTCGTGAGCGACCACGGGCTGGCCCCGATTACGCACGAGGTGAAGGTGGCGGCCGCGCTTCAGTCCGCCGGCCTGCTGACGCTGGACGAGGCGGGACGCATCGACCCACGGCACACGCAGGTCGTCCCCATGCGCAACTGCCTGATCGTCAACGGTACGGACTGGAAGGATGGCATCGTGCACCCTTCCGCGCGCGCCGTCGTACTGGAGCGGGCGCTCGCCGCCATCCGTGGCGTGGTCGTTCCTGAGACAGGACGCCCGGTCGTCACCGACGTCCTGTGGACGACGCAGGACCACCGCACGTTCGGGTTCGGCGGACCATCCGGTGCCGATGCCTGCTTCGCCCTGGCCGACGGCTATGCCGTCGACGAGACGTCCGTGCGCGGAGCGATCGTCACCCGGCGACGCCTGCCGAAAGGGGATCACAACTTCCTCGCCACGCGACCCGAGATGCAGGGCATCCTCGTCGCAGCCGGGCCGTCGCTACCCACCGGTCAGCGATGGCCCGCGCTTCGTGCGATTGACGTCGCCCCACTCGTGAGCGACCTGCTCGCGATCGGTCCTCCGGCAAACGCCAGTGGCAGGTCACCGCTGTCGGCCAGCCCCTGATGCAGCGCCTCAGGTGATTCACCGCCGCAGGACCTCGGCCACCAGATCCCCCAACTGCGCGGCGGAGTACTCATTGCCTTCGATGCGTCCGGCCAGCGTGCCGTGCCTGTCGATGACGGCCGTCCGGAGCGAGTGGTTCATCAAGCCCTCATCGGGGTAGAAGTCGACGCCGAACATGTCGCAGACGCGTCGAATGGCGGCCGCATCGCCGGTCAGGAACCGCCATCCGCGAGGGTCGGCCTTCCACTGGCTCGCGTACTCGCGCAGCACCTCCACGGTGTCCCGTGCGGGGTCGAACGTCACGGTGAGCAGCGTCAGCTCCTTGCCCAGCCGATCCTCGAAGCGCCGGCTCACGCTCGCGAAGTGGTTGGCGACGCGGAAGCAGAACTGCGTCAACGCGCAACTCGTGTACACGAAGTTGACGACAACCACCTGTCCCCGAAACTGCGAGAGCGACACCTGTGCGCCGGTCTGATCCGTCAGGGTGAAGTCAGGCACGGCCGTCCCCACGGGAAGCGGTTCGGGGGGCGGCGATCCGGTCAGCTGCTGCAACAACCTGAGACGCGCGGCCACCATGGGATCGAGTTCGACACTCTCGTAGGGGACGATGGTGATCCCTTCGGCGCGGGCGACGCCATCGGCGATCACCAGCGTGAACACCACCGCGACACCCGGGGTGAGACCCTCGAGTTCCCGCCGGTCGCGGACATCGAACGGCATCGTCATCGCGCCCATCACGCCTTCGATGGCCTCGTGCGACACGAGGAACGTCCCGCGCTCGGCATTCACCGAGACGACCATGCCCTTGACCTGATGGCGGGCCGGTTCCTGCGCTGCGAGCGCCCCGGCGGCGACACACGCGGCCAGGCCAGCCAGCAGGAGGCATCGCACGACCGCATGACGGGGCCACGCCGTCATGGTGCGACCGCTCCTCGCAGCGTGAGGGCGGGTCGCGCGAGGCGCGTATGGCGCTCGTCGAACTCGGTGACTTCGATGACCTGATTCGCCTCCACGTCGTTGAACCGCTGGCGGGTACCGCTCGTGGGCCACCACACCTCGACGTCCACGCGGCGCACGTCCGTGCCGAGGCCGACGTGTTGCTGCAGCGGCGATGCGCCGAACGAGCCACCGCTCGTGACCACACGATGCATGGTGCGCGTCGTCCCGTCCGACGCCTGCACGGTGACGGTGATGCGTGCGCCAATCGCCGCGCGATTGGTCTTGACGCCGACGAGCTTCAGTCCAAGCCACGACCTCCCGTGCCCGGGGTTGTCGAACAGGCGCAGCACGTGCGCGTCACCTGGCGTGGCTCCACCCACCTGGAAGACGATCTCCTGATCCCCGTCGTTGTCGAGATCGGCGAAGGCCACACCGTGGCCCTTGTGCCACTCTCCGGTGCCCGAGGACGCGGTGATGTCGACGAACGTCCTGCCCTCGCGGTTGCGCAACAGCACGCTCGGCACGAGCGCCCCGTAGGACGGGCTGCCGGTGCCCAGATAGATGTCGAGGAACCCGTCGTTGTCGACGTCCCCGAAGTTGGAGCCCATGGGCATGAACACCTTGTCGAGTCCCGTCTCGCGCGTCACGTCGGCGAACGTCCCGTCGCGCTGGTTCCTGTAGAGCTTCAGCGTGGTGGCATTGTGCGGCAGTTCGAGGTACGTGCGCGCGGTCTCGTCCAGGGACGTGAAGTACGACGTGGCGAAGATGTCGAGCCAGCCGTCGTTGTCGTAGTCGAAGAACCACGCGGCGAATCCGCTGCCGGGCCCAGGGACGCCTGCGGCTGCCGCCATCTCGGTGAACGTGCCGTTGCCGTTGTTGCGATACAGGAAGTTCGTGGAACTGCCGCGGTTGGAGACGTACAGATCGGCCCAGCCGTCGTTGTCGAAGTCGCCGGCGGCCACGCTCTTGCTGAACGCCGCCCTGGCCACACCTGCCCGCACGGCGATGTCCTCGAAGCTGCCGTCACCCTTGTTGCGGAACAACTGGGCGGGGCCGCCCTCGTTGCCGACGAAGAGATCGAGCAGGCCGTCGTTGTCGATGTCGACCCACACGGCCGCCTGCGTGCTGGTGACGGGCGCGGCCAGACCGCTCTGCACCGTGACGTCCGTGAAGGTCCCGTTGCAGTTGTTGCGCAGCAGCGACTTCCGCTGCGGCAGTTCCCACCCGCCGCGCAGGATCAGGACATCGAGGCATCCGTCGTTGTCGAAGTCCGTCTGAACGGCATTCAGTCCGCCGAGCTGTTCGTCGAGACCGGCCGCCGTCGACCGGTCGACGAACGTCCCGCCCTCCGATCGGTGGAAGAACTTCAACGGTGCGCAGCTGTTCATGCTCGACGTGACGAGGTCGAGCCGCCCGTCGTTGTCGAAATCGTCGACGATGACGCCGCCGGCGGCGGCGAACACGCGCACGCCGCTCTCGGGCGCGACGTCCACGAATCGGCCGATGTCTTCGGCCGACGCGAACGCGCTCGACTCGATGAGGTAGGTGGGCGGCACGCCGGCCGGATAGGTGCCAGCCGTCATGTGTGCGACGTTGAGCAGCCAGCGGACGTCGAGATCGTCAGGCCGCTCGCGGAGATAGGTCGTGAAGTGCGCAACCGCCCGCCGCAGGTCTTCCGATGGACCGAAGGACTGCCCGGGCGCGAGTGTCAGGAGGCAGCGCGAACCGGGTGCGTGATAGACGCCACTGTCGTGGAAGGCCTTGTGCAGATGGGCAATGCCGATCGCCTGCTCCATGTGCAGCCGCATGTCGGGCACGCTGTCGGCGATCCGCAGCGCCGCCGTCAGCGCGTCGATGGCCTCGGCCATCCGGCCCTCGTACGCGAACAACTGCGCCCGCGTGATGTGTGCCTGCGCGACCTCTCGTGGCGGCATCGTGGCTCGCAGCTCGGGCGACGCAAGACTCCTCGCCAGGTTGGCCTGCGCGTCGACCAGCGACGCCTGCCGCATCCTGCAGATCGTTGCGAGGTCGAGGTTCCACGCGGCCGGTTTCTCGTGCCACTGCAGCACGACGGACGCGTCGTTGAAGCCCGACACATCGAACACGTACTTCACCGCTCCCACGGCAGCCACCGACGTATTGGCCGCGCGAGGCGCGCTCGTGTAGGCGGCCTCGCCGTCTTCAACCACTTTCAGCACCGCATAGCCTGTGGGAATCCGCACGGCCTGTGTGATCTGGCCAACGGACACGCCCCGCAACGCGTCGCGCAGTTCCTGGCGCAGGGTGGAGAGCGTCGTGCGTCCAAGCAGCCCGCCCCGGCTGCGGCTCGGGTCCTCCGAGACGCTTGCCGCCAGCGCGGCGAAGTCTGCGCCCTGCTGCAGCTGCGCGATCACATGCCCGGCGTCGGCGTCGGTGGCCACGACGATCACGCGCAATGTGAGCACCTCGGGAGCCGGCGCGGTGGACGACGGCTCCTGCATCGCGCCAGAGAGCATCGTTCCCGCCGCGCACATGGCCAGCGCCATGGCCGCACCCCACCCACACTTTCGCACGCATGTTCCTTTCGTCGTGTCTCAGATCCGGATCTTAGTGACTTCGGCGCGCTTGCGCCAATACCGCAAACGAGCTAGGCTCGGCCGCACCAGCCAGGACCGTTCCCCTTCTCATGCCCACACGTCGCAGGTTCCTGACTCACGCCACTCTGACGGCCGCAGCGTCGGCGCTGGCTCGCGCGGGGGCTGCTCAGCCAGCGGCGCCCACGGCCGCCTGGCTGGCAGCACACGCGCCGACGGTGCGACGCCTCATCGATGCCGCGCTCCAGGGCTCGAGCGCGTGGGATCGCCTGGCGGAGTTGTGCGACACGTTCGGTGGACGACTCACCGGCTCCCGCAATCTCGAGCTGGCGATCGACTGGGCCGCGGAGACCATGCGTCGCGACGGGTTCGAGCGGGTGCGCCTCGAGCCGGTGCAGGGCCCGAAGTGGGTGCGGGGCGACGAGCATCTCGAGATCGTCGAGCCCGTCCGGTCGCCACTCGTGGTGCTCGGCCTTGGCGGCAGCGTCGCCACGCCTCCACCTGGCATCACGGCGCCCCTGGTCATCGTCCGTTCGTTCGACGAGCTGCAGCGCCGGGGCGACGAGGTGCGCGGGCGCATCGTCCTCTTCGACGTCCCGTACGCCGGGTACGGCCAGACCGTTGTCTATCGAGCGACCGGCGCCGTCAACGCCGCCCGTCTCGGGGCGGTGGCGACACTCGTGCGGTCGGTGGGGCCGATCGGCCTCCGGACGCCGCATACGGGCGGCATGTCGTATGCCGACGGCGTGCCGCAGATTCCCGCGGCCGCGATTCCCGTCGAGGACGCGAACCGGCTGTCGCGCATCGTCGCGCGCGGACAGTCCGTCACGCTGCGCCTCACGATGACCGGCGCCCTTCAGCCCGACGTCACCTCGGCGAACGTCATCGGCGAGATCCGCGGACGCGAGCGCCCGGATGAGGTCGTCCTCGTTGGCGGGCACTTCGACTCGTGGGACGTGGCTGGCGGCGCGTCGGACGATGGCGTGGGCTGCATCGTGACCTGGGAGGCGGCGCGTCTCATGCTTGCTGCGGGATTGCGGCCACGCAGGACGATCCGCGTCGTGCTGTTCACGAACGAGGAGAACGGCCTGCGTGGTGCCCTCGGCTACCGCGATGCGTACGCGTCCACGGCCGCGAACCACGTGCTCGCGCTCGAGGCGGACAGCGGCGTGTTCGAGCCCATGCGCCTGGGGTTCAGTGGCAGCGAGCGGGCACGGCGCCTCATGGCCGACGTGGTGACGCTGCTCGCGCCCATCGGCTACCCGGCCCTGGCGTCCGGCGGCGGTGGCGCGGACATCGGCCCGATTGCGCGCGTCGGCGATGTGCCGATGATGGCGCTCCATGGCGACGGCGACCGGTACTTCCAGATTCATCACACGCCTGCGGATACCGTGGAGCGCATCGACCCGCGCGAGGTCGCAAAGGCGACGGCCGGGATCGCGGCAGTGACTTGGGTGGCCGCCGAGATGGACGAGGCCCTGCCGAGATGAAGGCTCCTCACCCGCCGTCATGAACTCGTCCGGGACGAGTTCGACTGCGACCTGCAACCTGCCTCCAGGCGCCCTGATAGACTTGCGGAGAAGGAGATTTCGACGTTCATGTCCACGCGCTCCGCGCTGGCCGCAGCCACCCTGACCCTCGGCGCCACCATCGGCATCATCGTCGCCGCCCAGTCGACGGCGCCGACGATCGTCGTCTACAAGACGCCGACGTGCGGGTGCTGCAGCAAGTGGGTGGAGCACCTGCAGGCGAACGGCTTCACGGTGATGGCCCAGAACCGGGACGACCTGACTCCCATCCGCCGGCAGAACGGCGTGCCTCCGGCCCTGACGTCGTGCCACACCGCGCTCGTGGGCAGCTACGTCGTCGAAGGGCACGTGCCCGCCGCCGACGTGAAGAAACTGCTGAGCGCGAAGCCCAACGTGAAGGGGATTGCCGTGCCGGGGATGCCGCTCGGCTCACCGGGGATGGAGAGTCCGAACCCGCAGACGTACGAGACGCTCGCCTTCACCGCGGACGGGAAGACGAGCGTGTTCGCTCGACACTGATTCGGGCTTCAGTTCAGGCTGCGGGCTTCAGGCTACAGCCTTCGAGTCTCGTCAGGCTTCAGGCTCAAGGCTTCAGGCTACGGGCCACGGGCTTCACGCTTGATGCGGCCGTTGTCCTGACGGAGCCTGCGGTCTCGTTGCGGCCGGGAATGGCTGAACTGTGTCTGTCCGAAGTGTCCGGGAATCCCACTGGAGTGGTAGAGTCGAGCTGTCCTTACGACAGGCGGCACGCGGCGTCGCATCGGCCTCGCGGGGCGCGCATCAGGGAGGTGTCTCATGGTCCGACTGGCAGACGCGCAGCGCGTGATCGCCGCGGCGCAGACGAAGGCTGACGAGATCGGCCAACCGATGAACATCGCTGTCGCCGACGCGGGCGGCAATCTCGTGGCGCACGTCCGGATGGACAACGCCTGGCTCGGCAGCATCGACATCTCGATCAAGAAGGCGTTCACCGCGCGCGCCTTCGACGTCGCCACGAAGGACCTGGCCACGCACGCGCAGTCTGGCGGACAGTTCTTCGGCATCCACGCGTCGAACGACGGCCGCATCATGATCTTCGCGGGCGGCATTCCCCTCAGGAAGGATGGCGCGGTCGTCGGTGCCATCGGCGTGAGCGGCGGATCGGGCGAGCAGGATCACGCGGTGGCCGAGGCAGGCGCGGCCGCATTCTAGCGGGCCCAGGCGCTCCCTCGAGCAGAGTCGTGCGATCGAGAGGCTCCTCCGGAAGGCGAGGGGGGGACGTCCCGTCCAAGAGCCATTTCGTCGCAACTCGGATCGCGGACCGGTATCCAGCAGAAAGCGTGAGCCGAAGGACAGAAGTGGCCAGCCGACACGTCGTCTCTCGCCGCTGCACGCACGCTGTCAACGGAGGCGACGGAGGGAACGGGTGCACAACAGAGCAGCGGAGAAGCGGAGTCCCTCTGCTGCTCAGTTTCTCTGTGTGAATCCGTTGCCTCCGTGCTCTCTGTTCGCGATGGCCCGAACAAGAGTGCAGCGGGCGCGTGTCAACGGAGGCGCCGGAGGGAACGGGTGCACAACGAAGCAGCGGAGAAGCGGAGTCCTCTGTTGGCCCCTTCCGCGTCCTCCGCGCCTCCGCGTGACCCTGGTCCCC
>CAYMAG010000153.1:0-9656 GCA_964388335.1 uncultured Vicinamibacteraceae bacterium
AGAAGCGCGTCGGGCCGGCACGACTCTTTCTCAACGCGGAGAACCTCACGAACGTGCGGCAGACGAAATGGGATTCGCTGCTGCGGCCTTCGCGCGGGGTGGACGGTCGCTGGACCGTGGACGCGTGGGCGCCGGTCGATGGCCGTGCGATCAACGGCGGTGTTCGCTTCGGGTTCTGACGGGCCTCACGCGCGTGAGACGTCACGTGCTACTGCGCGATCTTCCACGTGCCGTCTTCCATGGCAAACGGCATGGCCACGGTGTGCATCATGCGCGGCAGCATATCCCGAACAGGTATGCGACGGGATCAGCGCCCGTGATTGAGAAGCGCGAGCAGACGTCCGCCAACCGTTGGCACATCGAGGTACGCCTCGAGAAGCCGGCGAACATCGATCGGCAGCTCACCGCCTGGCTCAAGGACGCCTACGACCTCGCGGGACCTCGATCGTGATGCTCCTCGAGGCCTGATCTTTCGCTCAGTCGACCGGCCTGCGTCTTTCCTCGTCCCTGCCCGTCTGTAGAAGCAACGACGGTTTCTTCAGGGGGAGGGGACGTGCAGACATCCACGGCAGATCAGATTCGGGCGACGGTTCGCGAGGCGTACGGAGCCGTCGCAAGCCGGAAACAGCAGGGCGGTTGTTGTGGCGGGGGCGGGGCGACGAGTTGCTGCGGCCCCACCGGCACACCATCGACGCGTCTCGGCTACTCGGACGCTGACGTGGCCGCCGTGCCCGACGGCGCTGACCTCGGCCTCGGCTGCGGGAATCCGCAGGCCATCGCCGCACTCGAACCCGGCGAGCGGGTGCTTGACCTGGGCAGCGGCGGGGGCTTCGACGCCTTCCTCGCGGCGCGGCAGGTGGGCCCGACCGGCCGGGTGATCGGCGTCGACATGACGCCGGAAATGATCGTCCTCGCGCGCGGCAACGCCGTGAAGGTCGGCTTGGACTACGTCGACTTCCGACTCGGCGACATCGAGCACCTGCCGGTCGAAGACGCCTCGGTCGACGTCATCATGTCCAACTGCGTCATCAACCTGGCGCCGGAGAAGCCCGCGGTCTTTCGCGAGGCCTTCCGGGTGCTCGCTCCGGGTGGGCGACTCGCCATCTCCGACATGGTGGCCGTTGGTGACTTCCCCGCGGCGATCGCCAACGACCCGGCGGCGTACACCGGCTGCATTGCCGGCGCGACGCCTGTCGCCGAACTCGAGAGGATGATCGCGGACGCCGGCTTCCACCACGTGCGCGTCAGCGTGCAGACGCAGAGCCGCGAATTCGTCGAGGACTGGAGTCCCGGCGGCGGCGCCGGGCACGTCGTAGCGTCCGCGCTGATCGAAGCGGTCAAGCCCGCCTGAGATCTGCCGCTATGCCTTACTACGGAGACCAGCCATGAGTGCCACGACATCGACGTCGAATCCGACCCCTTCCGAAGCGTGCTGCGAAAGCACGCTCCTCAGCACCTGCTGCCAACCCCAGTCCAAAGCGGCGTGCTGTGGGCCCTCGTCTCAGCCGGCCAGCTGCGGGTGTCAGCCGAACACCGCCGCAAAGCGGTAGCATCGTGAACACGATGCTGGCCGCCTCCGACCTGCCGTGGCAGGAACTGCACGGCAACCTCCGGGCGTTCATCGCTCGACGGGTGCAGAACCAGGCTGACGTGGACGATCTCGTGCAGCGCGTGCTGCTCCAGATCGTCACGCGTCTGGATACGCTGCGCGACGCCGCACGCCTCCATGCCTGGGTCTATCGCACGGCCCGGAACGTCATCGTGGACTACTACCGCGCTGCCGGCAGCCGGCGGGAACTCGCCGCCGGGGACGCCATGGACGTCGAGGCCGCCGACGCGGTGGCGTCGGCGTCGGTCGATGATGACGATGGCGCCGCGCTGCGGGAACTCGCGGGTTGCCTGGCGCCGATGCTCAGCCAGCTGTCGCCGGCGTACCAGGAGGCCATTCGAATCGTCGACCTGGAGGGTGCGACACAGCTCGAGGCGGCCCAACGCGCCGGCGTGTCACTCTCGGGCATGAAGAGCCGCGTGCAGCGGGGGCGTCAACAGCTCCGTGCGGTCCTCGAGGCGTGCTGCCGTATCGACCTGGACCGAAGGGGCGGCGTTTCGGCCTATGTCGCCCGCCACCCGGACGCCTGCGGCTGTGGCGGCTGCGGGAAGCGCTGACACCTCGAGCATCCGCACAACGATGGAACCGGGGGGCTGGCGTCCAGTTGCCGGGCGCGCGCCGCCATGCTATCGTCCATCGACGATTGACGATGACGACGACGCTGAAGCGGACACGTTCAACGCCTCCTCCCGACCCGGCCGCCTGTTGTCCTCCCGAGAAGCCGGGCGCGCTCGACCGGCTCGCGTCGCCGGTCGCAGACCCGGCCGCTGACGAGGAACTCGCGGCCTTCGCCAAAGCGCTTGGACACCCGGTCCGGGTCCGGATCCTCCGCATGCTCGCCAGGAGGGACGCCCGGATGTGCAGTCACATCGTGGACGAGCTGCCGCTGGCGCAGTCCACGGTGTCCGAGCACTTGCGCATCCTGCGCACCGCCGGCCTCGTGCAGGTGAACGACTCGGGACCGCGCGCGGGGTACTGCATCGTTCCCTCGGCGTTGAAGCGGCTCAAGGCGCTCCTCCAGGCAATGTGATGGCGACGAAGCGACTGAGTCCGTTCGAGCGATACCTGAGCCTCTGGGTGGGGCTGTGCATGGTCGCCGGCGTGGCGATCGGCTCATTGGCACCGGCGTTGATGGACGGCTTGCGTGGCCTGGAGTTCGGCGACGGCAGCCAGATCAACATCCCGATCGCCATCCTCATCTGGCTGATGATCACGCCGATGATGATGAAGGTCGATTTCGGCGCGATCCGCAACGTGGGTCGCCGGCCCCGCGGCCTCTTCGTCACGCTCTTCGTGAACTGGCTCGTCAAGCCGTTCTCGATGGCGCTCATCGCGTGGGTCTTCTTCCGTCTCCTGTTCAGCCCGTGGATTCCGGCGGCCGATGCCGACCAGTACATCGCCGGCTGCATCATCCTCGCCGCAGCGCCGTGTACGGCGATGGTCTTCGTCTGGAGCTACCTGTCGGACGGCGACCCGGCCTACACGCTGGTGCAGGTCTCGGTGAACGACCTGCTGATGCTGATTCTGTTCGCGCCGATCGTGCGATACCTCGTGAGCGGGGCCTCCTCCCTCGAGGTCCCGTTCATGGTCCTCCTGTACTCGGTGCTCGTCTTCATCGTCGTGCCGCTCGCGGCGGGGGTGCTGCTGCGCCAGTGGTTCGTGCGGAGCAAGGGCGTCGCCTGGTTCGAGACGGACCTGCTGCCGCGATTCGCGCCCATCAGCATGCTGGCCCTCCTGGCCACGCTCGTGCTGATCTTCGCGTTCCAGGCGGAGAACATCCTCGGCAAGCCGCTGCACGTGGCGCTCATCGCCATCCCGATCCTGATCCAGGTCTACTTCAACTCCTCGCTGACCTACGGCCTCATGCGGCTGTTCCGGGTCGAGTACGCGATCGCGGCCCCGGGAGCGCTCATCGGCGCCAGCAACTTCTTCGAACTGGCCGTTGCAACGGCGATTGCCCTGTTCGGCCCCGAGTCCGGCGCAGCGCTGGCGACGGTCGTCGGCGTGCTCATCGAAGTGCCGGTCATGCTCTCCGTGTGCGCCGTCTGCAACCGCACGCGTCATTGGTTTCCAGCGCCCGCCACCGCGTGAGGGCATCACAGGGAGACGCCGTATGCGCATCGGCATCATCAGTGACATCCACGGCAACATGGCGGCCCTTGACGCCGTGCTGCGCGACCTCGAGCCCAGAGCGCTCGACGCGATCTACTGCCTCGGGGACCTGGTGGGGTATGCCGCGCACCCGGACGAGGTCACCGAGCGGATTCGGTCTGAAGGCATCCCCACGATCATGGGCAACTACGACGACGGCGTGGGGTTCGAGCGGGACGAGTGCGGGTGCGCTTACACGAACCCGGTCGACAAGGCGCTGGGCGACCAGTCCCTGGCGTGGACGAAGGCCAACGTCACCCCGGAGAACAAGGCGTTTCTGCGAACGCTGGTGAGCGAGATCCGGCTCGAGGCCGACGGCAGACGCGTGCTGCTCGTGCATGGCAGCCCGCGGCGGATCAACGAGTACCTGTTCGAAGACCGGCCGATCTCGAGCTTCCAGCGACTGGCCGCGTCCTCGCAGGCCGACATCATCGTGTTCGGCCACACGCACAAGCCGTACACGAAGCGTGCCGGTGACGTCCTGTTCGTGAACGCGGGGTCGGTGGGCAAACCGAAGGACGGCGACTGGCGCGCCTGCTACGTCGTGCTCGACCCCTCCGACGCCGCGAATCCTGTGGAGTTCATCCGCCTCCCGTATGACGTCGCGAGCGAGGCGGCTGCGATCCGAGCCAGTGATCTCCCCGACAAGTTCGCCACGGACATCGAAACGGGCGGGGCCCTGGTCTCCACACCCCCGTGAGCGCGAGATCAGATCGTCCCACGCGCAGGCAAGCTCTACTACCGCACGATGTCGTCGCGCACGCATGCCGAAGGCAGCGATCGCGGAGTGCGATCCGATCACAGTCACCTTCTGGCGCGGCGAGGCGTCGATCCGCGCCTTTACGGCCAGGGCAGCCACGTCGCCAGCTCGATCGGCACCGTGCGGAAGGGCTCGCCGACCGAACGTCGTTCACTCGCTTCCATGCCCTGAGCCGCGCGGGCACGTGGTACGGCGTGGATGCTGCGGCTCCGACCGCGGACGCGCAGGACTGACATTCGCGGGAACCGTCAGGACTCAGTCGGCGCGGACCACCGGAGGGTTCGTAAGGTTTCGCGCCGAAGTTGCATTCCACGAGTACCCGGTATGTGTACGGAACAGCCTGGCTGGGTGTTCGGGACGATTTCCGCAACGGTTGATTGGCGCGGCATGACCAGGCCGAGCCCAGGGGCGTCACTTTCGGCCGAGGCGCCGGGCACCTCACGCCGTTCGATCCGGTGGCCGTCTGTGGCGCGACGAGCGCCTCGCGAGGAACGCCTCATGACCGACCAGCCCCCGAAGGAAGGCGAGCTGATCCTCTACCGCACGGCCGACGACGCCGTGCGCGTCGAGGTGCTCTACGAATCTGAGACCTTCTGGCTCGACCAGAAGCGGATAGCTGACCTGTTCGGCGTCGATGTGCGCACGGTCCGCCACCACTTGAAGGAGGTCTACGCCTCGGGGGAGCTGAGCCCGGAGGGAACTCTCCGAGAAATCTGGAGAGTTCAAGTCGAAGGGAAACGGGAGGTTCGGCGTGAGATCGAGTACTACAACCTCGATGCCATCATCTCGGTCGGCTACCGGGTGAACAGCGCGCAGGCGACTCAGTTCCGCATCCGGGCCACGCAGACGCTTCGAGAGTTCATCGTCAAGGGGTTCGTGCTCGACGACGACCGGCTCAAGCTGAACAAGCGCTTCGGCACGGACTACTTCGACGAGCTGCTCGAGCGCATCCGCGAGATCCGCGCGAGCGAGCGGCGGTTCTACCTGAAAATCGGCTGCGCGGCAGATTCCGATGAAGATGGCCGACTGGGTGCAGAAGCTCGATGCCTTCCTGAAATTCAACGAGTACGAGGTGCTCACGAACGCCGGCAAAGTGTCGAAGGAAGTCGCCGACCGCCTCGCCGAGGCGCAGCACGCCGCGTTCCGCGTCAGGCAGGACCGCGCGTTCGAGAGCGACTTCGAGGCGGAAGTGAAACGCATTGAAGGGAAGCGCTCATCGCGGCGCAAGAAGGACGAGCCATGACGAACACGCCGCACCACGGTCACGCCTGACGGGCCGCTGTTGTGCCAGCGCAGTCGGCGTGCGACGTCACTGGTCAGGCCGACGTAGTGGCGATCGGGATCCACGTCGCGCGGCCACAGCGAACCGACGTAGGTAGAGCACCAGCGCGACAGACGCCCAGCTGCCGACGAGCATCGCGGCGATGAACAGCACCACGAGTAACGATCCCCCGGCAGAGCCGGGGGCATTTTCCGGCGCTGGCCCCTCAAAGGGGCCTGTTCGCGCCGGTGCCCACGAGCCGAGCGCGACGTGAGGCGCTGGTGCATAGGTGCGGCGCCCTGCTCCGCTGCCGCTCTTGCCCGGACTGCGGGACGGGGACGGACCACGACGCAAGAGCCAACGCCCGGAATCGTCAAACAGCGCGTGCCTCCCCGGCACAGCCGGGGGACCTCCCAACGTGGTTAGGTCACGCTTCTCCGCAGGCGCCTTCAGCCCGAGTGCCAAGTCCACGATGGACAGCAAGAACCAGAGGACTGCGGCTGCGGCCACTGACGTCGGAGGGCGCCACGCCGGCCCCTTCAGAAGCTGCGGCACGACATACGCCTGTAGGAAGCCAAGCGCGACGAACGCATGGCGCATCGGGTGGTCGAGGATGAGCAGATCGACGGTCCTGATTAGCAGCGGTGATTCGATCAAGCGCGTGCTCCTTTCAGTCGCGCGTGCCTGGCCTGAGCAGGACGAACGCGAGCGCCCCCATCACCGGCGCGCTGACGATCACCAGCGCCCACAACGCCTTCGAGGCCTCGTCCAGCGCTCGTGTCCGTAGCGCCAGAAGGCACGGCACCGCGAAGGCAACATAGAACAGCAGGAACGGACTCCACCAGAACAAATAGTCGAGCAACATCGGCTTCCGCGCCTCTCCGCACGGCGAGCAGGAGGCTCGCCGCTCGATCACGACACCGTGGGAGGGACGACGCCCAGTAGAGCACAACTCGCGATTCGGCAGCCAAGCCAGCGCATGCGCGCTGTCAGTCAAGGCGCTACTGGTCACTGAACTCGGCGGCTCTCGCGATCGGGCTGGCCTCGCGCGAAGCGTGCCCCTGTAGAGGCCGCACCTGCACCTGGAATCGCGTGGTGAGGGTGGCGTAGCCAGCGCGCGCGCTCGTCCTCATGGCCGCAACTGGATGAACTACTCGAAGTAGTCGCTGTCGAGCTTTGGGATGCGGACTGACCGCAGCAGGCCGTCGAGGCGGCGGAACTACTGCTCTCGTCGGCGGTGGGCGATGGCGCGGCTCGAGCCCGCGCTCCTGCCAGTCGTGACGGACCTCGACCGTGGACTCCGGGCACTCGGGATTCCGTTCGCGGTTGTAGGTGCACTCGTCCCGGTACTGCTGCTCGACGTACGATTTGCACGCATGACGAACGACGCCGACGTCACGGTGACCGTCGAGAGGCTCGCCGACTTCGAAACGCTCAAGGACCGGCTCGCGGACTTCGGCTTCGCACGCACCGGAGCACCGCATCGAATGCGGCATCACTCAGGCGGGCGCGTCGATGTTCTGCCGTTCGGTCCCGGCATCGCGCCAGATGGGCGCTTCGAACTGCAGGAAGATCTCGTCCTCAACATGGCGGGGTTCGAGCACGTCGTGCCAAGCGCCGTCCAGACTGCAATCGATGACGGCCCGACGCTGCCGCTCGTCCCGCTCCCGCTTTACGTGCTCCTCGAGCTGGTGGCGTTCAGCGACCGAAAGGCCCCGAACGACCTCGCGGGCGTGTTCCACTCGCGCGCCGACAACCAGCCTGTACTCGCAACAATGTGAACTCCGCTTGCGACGCGCTTGGCCTGAGGCGGAACGCCTCCGCGCGGAGTCAACTACTTCTGCCTCTCCGTGCAGGGAGAAACACGATAGGCCCGAGCAGGCTCCACGGTGCCTGCGTGGCCGGTCCGTGGGGTTCTGAGCCGCAGCGCTATTGAAGCGGCGAGGCCAGCGTCTGCATGACCGCTTCGATGCGCTGCCCAACCAGCTGCGCGCCAACACGCGACCATCTCAGAGGAAGCAAGGCGCCTACTTCGCTGACCTCATATATCGACGCCAAGTGCTTCACTGGCAGGAGAGTCACCACGCCACTCTCTCCACGGTTAACTTCTGTCGCGAAAACCAGATACTCTCGGCCTGTCTCGACTGGATCAGTATCCAGAGGACCCAGCGAGCCTGACAAACGCTGCCCGCCGTCCAGGCTGAGCGATACCTGATCATCGGCCACGAGTTCACCCTTCGCACATTGCAGGACGCGACCTTTCACACTGGAGGTGATAGACGGTAGTACATTGGACATCCCGGCAAACTCCCGGCCCTGCTCTCTCAGCATGAATTGGCGGGATGTGATTGCGATGACGCAGACGTGCGTCGCCGCCTCTACCGCGTCCGTGACCGATGCCTGGTCGTCGATCACCTGTGGCGCCTCACTGCGAAAGTCAGGAAGAGGCTGGCTCGCGACGCTGACGCTCAGCGCGAGAAGCAGACAGTGCGCAACTGCCATTCGATGGACAGGAATTCGAGACATGTCTTCTCCTTCGACTTCCAGTTCCAGTTGTCGGTCGTCCCTGCGTGCGTGCCTCTCTCCAGGGTCAACCTCGGGCGGTACGGGCGCTCGGCCCGTCGATGGTGAAGGACGACATCTCCTGGCAACTCAGGCGTCCATCTGGCGTAGTTCTCGAGATCGGCCAGGCCACTTGCAGGGGCGGACCTCGAGGCCGCGTACCGCGGCGCGCTTGACCTCAGGCGGACACGGGCGGTCCGCTTCAATGCCAAAGCCGACGCACATCCGCCGGCGGGAGGAGGGATAGACTCGGCGCCATGGGCCTCCTCACCTTCAGCATCAACGTCACCCTGGACGGCTGCGTCGACCACCGCGAGGGGACCGCCGCCGACGAGACGCACGCCTTCTTCACCCGCCTCATGGACGAGGGCGAGGCGATGCTGTGGGGCCGCGTCACCTACGAGATGATGGAGAGCTACTGGCCGGCCGTCGCCCGCGGCGACGAGGAGGCGCCGCCGGCCATGCGCGAGTGGGCGGTCAAGCTGGAGGCCAAGCCCAAGTACGTGATGTCGTCGACTCGCAAGGACTTCCCCTGGAACAACAGCCACCACGTGGCCGGCGATCTGCGCACGGGCGTGCAGAAGCTCGAGGATGCGACGCCCGGCGGCGTGCTGCTCGGCAGCGGCACGCTGGCCACCGAGCTCGACCGGCTGGACCTGATCGACGAGTACAAGTTCCTCGTCCACCCCAGGATCGCCGGCCACAGCCCGACCCTGTACCAGACGGGCCTGCCCGCCACCCGGCAGCTCGAGCTGGTCTCGGCCCGGCCGCTCCGCAACGGCGCGGTGGCGGTGCACTACCGGCGCGCGCGCTGATTCACGAGACGGTTGTCACCATTCTCGACGAGCCGTTTCAGGTCGCGTTGCTCGAGCGCCTGAGCCAGTTGCCCGTCAAACACACCGACGGCACCTCAGTCGCCAAGCGCGAGCGGGCCCTCCACGGGGACCGAAGTACATGACCGTCTATCCACCGATCCAGAAGAAACATGCAGGTGGCGATGCTGGAACTCGAGGCAACTGAACTTCACTGGCTCGGCGCCAGCGACGCCACAGATTGGGACCAGTATGCCCACGGCACCGTCCGATGCACGGTCGGCAGCCTTGCCGTTGAAGACAACGACTGCAACGTCACGGCCGCTTCCCTGTTTCCGAAGCGTGCGCATGACCTCTTCGGCTGACACGGTCTCGCCGCGGTCCGCTTCGCCGAGGGACTCCAGAAGCTCCGCCGCCATAGCGGCGTCGACTTCGAAGGTTTCGTTCCCCTCGCGAGTCAAGATGGTGACGACGGCCCCGTCCGGCAACGGATCGCCGTCG
>CAYMAG010000154.1:0-9616 GCA_964388335.1 uncultured Vicinamibacteraceae bacterium
CGATCATTCCTCTGGGACCGGCATTGCTGACGGCCTCGAGCAACCTACCCGGAGGCTTCGGACGGGCCGTCCTCGAGCGCCTCCCTATTTGGTCTTGCTCCGTGCGGGGTTTTGCCTGCCACGACCGTTACCGGCCGCGCGGTGCGCTCTTACCGCACCTTTTCACCATTGCTTGCCCGCCCGAGGGCGGACGTCAGCTGTGTGTTTTCTGTGCCACTGGTCCGTCGGGTTGCCCCGCCCGGGCGTTACCCGGCGCACTGCCCTGCGGAGTTCGGACTTTCCTCCAGCCCGCGTGTGTCGCCACACGCCAGCCAGCGATCGCCTGATCGACTGCCGCACCGGAATGATACCAGTCCATGCGCGTGGTGTGATCGGAGCGAGGGATCCCCCCGCCTCGGCGAGGCGGGGCCTACCTGACTCATGAGGCGGCGCGGCGTCTGCCGTCCTTCGTTCCTCCCTTCCTTCGTTCCTCCCTTCCTTCCCTCCTTCGTTCCTCCCTTCCTTCGTTCCTCTCTTCCTTCGTTCCTTCGTTCCTTCCTCCCTTCCTCCCTTCCTCCCTTCCTACCCATCGCGCTCCTGCGTGATGCTGTACTGCTCCAGCTTCTTGTACAGGTTGCTGCGCGGCGTCCCGATCACCTCCGCGGTCCGCGAGATGTTCCAGTGATGCTCGCGCAGCTTCTCGACGAGGAACTCGCGCTCGGCCTGCTCCTTGAACTCGCGCAGCGTGGTCGGGCGCGGCGCGGCAGACAGCGCGGCATCGGCCGTGAACTCGGCGGTCCCGTTCACTGCCTGGCCAGCGGCGCCGGTGTCGACGTCCAGCGCGGGCGACGCGTGAGGCGACGGCTCGACGTCAGGCACGGCGACGTCCGTCTGCGCCGCGTGCGCCGGCAGGAGGTCGTGCAGCCCTGCGGCGTCGATCTGATCGCCTGGTGCCATGATCAACGCCCGCTCCACGGCGTTCTTCAGCTCGCGGATGTTGCCGCGCCATGGATGACGCTGGAGCAGGTCGAGTGCCGCGGGCGTGAACCGTCGGGCCCGGCCGCCGTCGGCGCTGAACAGGTCACTGAAGTGCTTCACGAGCGCGGGGACGTCCTCGCGGCGCGCCCGCAGCGGCGGCACCCGGATGGGAATCACGCTCAAGCGGAAGAACAGGTCGTCCCGGAACGTCCCTTCGGCAATCGCGGCCTGCAGGTCCTTGTTGGTCGCCGCAATCACGCGCACGTCCACCTTCAGCGTCCGCTGCGAGCCGATTCGCTCGACCTCGCCTTCCTGCAGAACGCGCAGCACCTTGGCCTGGGTCTTCGCGCTCATGTCGCCCACTTCGTCGAGGAAGATGGTGCCGCGGTCGGCGAGTTCGAACTTGCCCAGCTGGCGATCGGCCGCGCCCGTGAAACTGCCCTTCTCGTGCCCGAACAGCTCGCTCTCGATCAGTTCCTCGGGAATGGCCGCGCAGTTGACCTGCACGAAGCGCTCGCGCGCCCGCAGACTGTTGCGGTGGATGGCACGCGCCACCAGTTCCTTGCCGACCCCGCTTTCGCCAAGGACGAGCACGGTGGCGTTGGTCGGGGCCGCCCGCTGCACGGCGTCGAGCACGCCTTTGAGCGCCGGGCTCTCGCCGATGAGGTTGTAGCGCGCGTCCTCGGCACCCCGAAGGCGCCGGTTCTCGCGCTCGAGGCGGCTCGTGTTGATGGCGTTGCGGATGGTGAGGAGCACGCGCTCGGACGACAGCGGCTTCTCGATGAAGTCGATCGCGCCGAGCTTGGTGGACTCCACCGCCGTGGCCACCGTGCCATGCCCCGAAATCATCACGACGGGCAGGGCCTCGTCGATCGCCTTGATCTGGGTGAGGACATCGAGGCCGTCCATGCCCGGCATCTTGATGTCGAGAAACACCAGGTCGGGCGCGTCCTGCCGGACGGCCTCCAGCCCCTGTTCGCCGGTGGCTGCCAGGAGGCAGCGGTAGCCGTCGTACTCGAGGATCATCCGCAGGCTCTCGCGGATGCCCGCCTCGTCGTCAATCACCAGAATGCGCGCGCTCACCGTGACAGCATAAACGACCCACGGACAGGTAGCCTCCGCCGAGCGGGAGGTCCAGGTCAGCCCGCCGCCCGGAGGTTCACGTCGACTCGTCGAACAGGCGCAGCAGCGCGGCCTCGTCGAGCACCTGCACGCCGAGCGCCTGCGCCTTCTCGAGCTTGCTGCCCGCGTCGCGACCCGCCACGACGAACGTGGTCTTCCGGCTGACCGAGCCCGCGACCTTCGCGCCGAGGGCCGACAGCCGGTCGCCCGCCTCCTCGCGCGTCAACGTGTCGAGCGTCCCGGTCAGGACGACCGTCTGCCCGTCGAGCGGCCGTGGGATGACCGCACGGGGGGCCACCGGCGTACCGAACGACACGCCAGCCGTCCGCAGACGCTCGAGCAGGCCGCGCGTCTCGGTCGCCTCGAAGAAACGCCGGACCGACGCCGCCACGACCGGGCCGATGTCCGGCACCGCCTGCAAGGCCTCGACCTCCGCCGCGGCCAGCGCGTCCATCGTGCCGAAGGCCTCGGCGAGCGCCTGGGCGCCACGTTCGCCCACGTGGCGAATGCCGAGCCCGAAGATCAGCCGCCAGACCTCGTTGCGGCGACTGCGCTCGATCTCGTCGAGAAGCGCGCGGGCCGACTTCTCACCGAAGCGACGCTCTTCGGTGCGCTCCTCGTACGTCACCACGCCGGCGGCATCGGTCCCCTTCCGGCGGACGACCGCGGTGAACTTCAGCGAGGCGAGCGTGGGCTCGTCGAGCGACAGATACAGGTCGGCGAAATCGCGGACGAGGCCGTCGCCGGCGAGCCGGTCCACCAGCGCCTCGCCGAGTCCTTCGATGTTCATCGCGCGTCGCGAGGCGAAGTGCTGCAGGCTGCGCCGCAGGCGTGCGGGACAGCTCGGATTCTGACACCGCCACACCACCTCGCCTTCCGGCCGTTCGAGGACGCTGTCGCAGACCGGGCAGGCCGACGGCATGACGAAGGGCTGCTCTTCACCGGTGCGGCGACTCGCGATGGGCGTGACGACCTTCGGAATCACGTCGCCGCCCTTCTCGATGAGCACCCAGTCGCCGATGCGGATGTCCTTTCGACGAATTTCCTCTTCGTTGTGCAGCGTGGCGTACTGAATGGTGGAGCCCGCCACCGTGACGGGCGCGAGCACGGCCAGGGGCGTGACCGCCCCCGTGCGCCCGACCTGCAGGTCGATGCGCACCACCTGCGTGGTGGCCTGCTGGGCCGGGAACTTGAACGCGGTGGCCCACCTCGGCCACTTGGCGGTGGCCCCGAGTTGCACCCGCTCGGCGTGCGCGTTCACCTTGACGACGACGCCATCCGTCTCGAATGGAAGGGCGCGACGAGCCTCGGCCCATTCGACGCAGAACGCCCTGACCGCCTCGATTCCCTGGCACACGCGGCGGTGCGGCTCGACGGGCACGCCCCACGTGGCGATCAGATCGAGCACGGCGTCGTGCGCCCCTGGGAGGACGCTGCTGGTTCCCGGCGAGCCGGCCTCGATCAGCTGATAGAAGAAGGCGCTGAGGCCCCGTTTCGCAACGAGACGCGCGTCGAGCTGGCGCAAGGTGCCGGCGGCGGCGTTCCTGGGGTTGGCAAACAGCGGCTCGCCACCGGCCTCGCGTTCCTCGTTGATGCGCGCAAAGGCCGCGCGCGGCAGGAAGATCTCGCCCCGGACCTCGAGGGGCTCGTCCGGCGCGTGGCGCAGCCGCAGGGGGACCGCGCGGATGGTCCGGACGTTGCTCGAGACGTCCTCGCCCTCGACGCCATCTCCGCGTGTCACGGCCCGCACGAAGCGGCCTTGTTCGTAGGTGACGGCGATGCTCAACCCGTCGATCTTGAGTTCCGCGACGTAGGTCACGTGCTCGTCGGGTGCACGCGCGAGCCCCTTGCGGACGCGCTCGTCGAAGGCGTTCAGCTCGTCCGCGTCGTAGGTGTTGTCGAGGCTCAGCATCGGCTGCGCGTGGCGCGCCGTGACGAAGCCCTCCACGGGCCGCCCCGCCACCCGCTGGGTGGGTGAATCGGGCGTGACCAGGTCGGGGTTGACCTCTTCGAGCGCGACCAGCTCCGCGAGGAGCGCATCGAACTCGGCGTCCGAGATCTCGGGGGCGTGATGAACGTAGTACCGCTCTTCGTGGTGGCGGATCTGCGCGCGGAGCGCGTCGATGCGGTCGACCGGGTTGTCCATGGGTGATGCCCGTCCCGGCGGGACGGGAATGCCCGGCTCGGCGAGCCAGGCCCTACCGATCCCGCGCCAACACGAAGTCGGCGAGGCCGAGCAGGGCCTCGCGCTCGCGGCTCTCGGGGAACTGTCGCAGCTGCGCCCGCGCCAGATCCGCGTACTCGTCGGCTCGACGGACCACCTGCGGAATGATGTCGTACTCGTGCAGCAGACCGCAGAGCTGGCGCCATGCCTCTTCGGCGACGGCCTCGCCACGCGCCACCTGCTCGATCAGCGGCCGCGCCTCGGCCTCTGCCACCTGGCGCAGCAGGATGAGCGGCAGCGTGACCTTGCCTTCGCGCAGGTCGCCGCCGGTGGGCTTGCCGAGTGCCGCCTGGTCTGCGGTGTAGTCGAGCAGGTCATCGACCAGTTGGAACGACACACCCAGGTTGAAGCCGTACTCCCACAGGGCCTGCTCCCGCTCCGCCGAGATGGTGCCGATCATCCCGCCCATCTTCGCCGACCCTGCGAACAGATACGCCGTCTTGCGGCGGATGATGTCGAAGTACTCGTCCTCGGTGATGTCGAGGTCGCCGTTCTTGGTGAGCTGGTAGAGTTCGCCCTCGATCATCTTGAGCGTGACGTCACACAGCACGCGGAGGATGTCGACGCGATCGTAGGTCAGCGCCATGCCGAGCGACTTGATGTACAGATAGTCGCCGAGCAGCACCGTGATGTTGTTGCCCCATCGGGAGTGCACGGCCAGCCGGCCGCGCCGCAGTTCCGAATCGTCGATGATGTCGTCGTGGACGAGCGTGGCGGTGTGGATGAACTCGATCACCGACGCGTAGAGCACGGCCATCTCGCCGGTGGTGTCACCGGCCAGCCGCGCGGCCATGAGCATCACCGCGGGACGCACGCGCTTTCCCCCGCTGGCCTGCAGGTAGCGTCCGATTTCCGGAATCAGCTCGACCCGCGAGTCGATGTGGCGCAGGAAGGCCTGATCGACGCGTTCGAGGTCGTCGCGGATCGGTTCGAACAGCTGCGCGAGATCGGGCGGAGAGGATGAGGGCTGCACGTCGGAAACCTCGGGAATCTCAACACATCGAGGTAGGTGTGTCAACGCACCCCATCATGTGCCAACGCATGTGGCGCGGCGCCGAACAGTGCCTCGACGTTGTGCGTGGTCTGCCGGACCACGTCCTCCACAGGCACCTGCCAGAGCGTCGCCAGCGTGTCGGCCACGTGCGCCACGTGAGCCGGTTCGTTCCGCTTCCCGCGGTGGGGTACCGGCGCGAGGTACGGACTGTCGGTCTCGATCAGGACGCGGTCACGCGGCAGGCTGGCTGCGACGTCGCGCAGCGCGCCCGCTCGTGGAAACGTGACGATGCCCGAGAACGAGATGTAGAACCCGAGGTCCAGCGCGTGCGCCGCCAGGGCCGCGTCTCCGGTGAAGCAGTGCAGCACGCCCCGGACCTGGCCGCCTCCCGCGCGACGCAGGACGTCGACCGTGTCATCGTCGGCCTCGCGCGTGTGCACGACGATGGGCAGGTCGAGGGTCCGCGCCAGGTGCACCTGCCGCTCGAACACGGCGCACTGGACGTCTCGGGGCGCGAAGTCGTAGTGGTAATCGAGCCCGACCTCACCCACCGCGCACGCACCGCTGGCGGCGAGCGCGGCGCGCACCAGCGGCGCGATGCCGTCAATCGGCCCGGACGCGGCGGCCCGATGCGGATGGACGCCCGCACTGAACCTCAGCGCGGGCCACCTCGACCGCAGGGCGGCCACCCTCTCGAGTTCGACGCGGTCGCCCGCGTCCAGGATGCAGATGGCGCCCCGCACCCCCGCCGCCTGCGCGCGCGCGACCACCGCATCCAGGTCTGCGACGAACTCGTCGCCGGCCAGGTGGCAATGCGAGTCGATCATCGAATGGGCGTGCCCGGTGTCGGGGGCGTCTCGAACGACAGCAGCTGCGCGCGTCCGTCCGTCTCGGCGGCCAGCACCATACCGTGCGAGACGAGCCCCATCATCGGGCGCGGCTGCAGGTTGGCCACGAACACGATGGTCCGCCCGGCGATCTGCTCCGGTTCGTACGACTCGGCCAGCCCGGCGAGAATCGTGCGCTCGCTCTCGGGGCCGTCCTGCACCGTGAGCTTCAGCAGCTTCTTCGACTTCGGCACGCGCTCGGCCGCCAGCACCTTGCCGACGCGCAGTTCGACCTTCGCGAAGTCGTCGATGCCGATGTGTGCGGCTTCCGCGGCGGACTGTTCGGCGGCAGCGGGCGTCGCGGCCGTCGTCGATGCGGCGGTTGGCTCGCTCGCGGGGGCCGGTGGCGCGGTGTCCGCCGGCGTGTCGATGTCTCTCATGCGTGCTCCTGTGACGGTCGCGGCGGCAGACGCCGCGCCATCGGTGCGCGGCCACAAGGCCTCGCCCTTGATTACCTGTCGAACGCCGTCGGCTCGCCACGTCGCGTCCGCGTCGAGGCGCAGCGCGTCCAGGCGCGTTCCTTCGCCAATGCGCTCCAGCAAACGGGTCGCTGCGGCGGGCATCACCGGCAGCAGCAGCGTCGCCGCCACGCGGAGGCTCTCGGCCGCCGTGAACAGCACCTCGTCGAGCGCTGCGGACTGCTCCGCGTCCTTCGCGAGCGCCCACGGCTGCTGCTCCGCGATGTACTCGTTGGTCGCATCCACGAGACGGAACGCGGCAGCGGCGCCCTGGTGCAGGGCGTACTGGTTCATCGCCGTGCGATAGACCGCGAGCACCTCGCTCGCCAGCGGCGCCAGACGCCCGCCTGCCCCCGCTGGCGCGAGGGTCCCGCCGCGGTAGCGATCCGCCATGGCCGTGAGACGGCTGGCCAGGTTGCCGAGGTTGTTGGCGAGATCGGCGTTGTACCGGTCCTCGAGGCGTTCCCACGAGAAATCGCCGTCGGCGCCGTACGGGATCTCCTTCACGAGATACAGCCGCAGCGCGTCGACGCCGAAGCGCCCGGCAGCCTCGAGCGGATCGACCGACGTACCGAGCGACTTGCTCATCTTCTCGCCGCGCAGGTGCACCCACCCGTGCCCGAACACCGCCCGCGGCAGCGGCAGCCCGGCGCTCATCAGCATGGCGGGCCAGATCACGCAGTGAAAGCGCGTGATGTCCTTGCCGATGACGTGCAGGTCCGCCGGCCACCAGCGCTGCATCAGCAGTTCGTCCGAGCCGTAGCCGACCGCCGACACGTAGTTGATGAGCGCATCGAACCAGACGTAGACCACGCTCGACGGATCGGAGGGCAGCGGAATGCCCCAGGACTGTCCGGCGCGGCTGATCGAGATGTCGTCGAGTCCGCCCTCGAGGAGACGCAGGATCTCGTTGCGGCGCACGTCGGGCTGAATGAAGTCCGTGTGCGCCCGGGCGTGGGCGAGCAACCGGTCGCGATACGCGGACAGGCGGAAGAAGTGATTGCACTCGCGAATCCAGTCGGGTCTGGTCCGGTGCACGGGGCACAGGCCGTCCACCAGGTCCTTCTCCTGCTTGAAGGCTTCGCACGAGACGCAGTACCAGCCTTCGTAGTCGGCCTGATAGAGGTCGCCGGCGGCGGCAACCCGTTCGACGAGCGTCTGCACGGCCACGCGATGCCGCCCCTCGGTCGTCCGGATGAAGTCGTCGTACGAGATGTGCAGGCCCGCCCACACCTCCTCGAACTCGCGGGCCATCCGGTCGCAGTAGGCCTGCGGTTCCTGGCCGAGTTCGCGCGCACGTTTGAAGACGTTCTGCGAGTGTTCGTCGTTGCCCATCACGAAGTGCGTGTCGATGCCGCAGAGACGCTTGTAGCGGGCGATGACGTCGGCCGTCACCTTTTCGTAGGCCGTCCCGAGGTGCGGGCGGCTGTTGACGTAGTCGATGGCGGTGGTGAGATAGAACGTGGCCATGGGTCGTTGGTCGATGATCGGGGCCGGAACGCCGGCCGTCACCGGCGGGACAACTGCCCCGCCTCGCGCAGACTGCAATACACGGCGTCGCCCAGAATGATGTGATCGATGACCTCGATGCCCATCAACTCACCGGCCAGGCGCAACCGTTTCGTCAGGGCGAGATCGTCCGCGCTTGGCGTGGGATCACCCGACGGGTGGTTGTGGAACAGCACCACGCCGGCGGCCCCCGCCAGCGCGGCTTCCCGAAAGACGTCGCGGGGATGCGCCGGACTCGCATCCACCGTGCCTCGGGTCAGGATGCGGGCGTGCAGCACGCGATGCCGCGCATCCAGCAACAGGACGCCGAACTGCTCGACATCGGCCGCGCTGAAGCGCGGCAGCAGGTAGGCCGCCACCTCGCGGGGTGACGCCAGCCGTGCCCGCGGAGGGGTCGCGCTCGCCAGGGCCCGACGCCCCAGTTCCATGCCCGCCACCAGCCGCGCCGCCCCGGTGGGACCGATGCCTCTGACGCGTGCCAGGTCGCGCGCCGAGGCACGAGACAAGCCCTGGACGCCCCCAAGGCCCTCGAGCAGCTGCGTCGCCAGTTCCAGCGCGTGCACCCGCCGATACCCGTGACCGAGGACGGCTGCGGCCAGCTCGTTGTCGCCAAGCGCCGTGGGCCCCAGCCGCAGCAGCTTCTCGCGGGGGCGATCGTCGGGCGCCAACGCCTTCACGCGTCCCCCTGTGGGACACCGACGTTCACGTCCCAACACGTCATCGTACTACGCCGTATACTCCTCGGCATGTCAGGCCCGCCCGTGCGCTGTTTCCCGGCCCTCTCCGCACTGCTCGTCATGGCGCTCTCCTGCCTGGCCGGGTGTGCCGAGCCGCCCAGCAAGGAAATGGATCAGGCCCAGGGGGCCATCGATGCCGCACGCGCGGTCGGCGCGGCGGAGTACGCTGCGACCGAACTCGACGCCGCGGTCTCTGCGCTCGCCCGTGCGGACGAGGCCGTCGACCAGCGTGACTATCGCCTGGCCCTCAGCCAGGCGCTCGATGCCCGCGAACGGGCGCAGACCGCAGCCCGGGACGCGTCCAACCGCAAGGCCGAACTGCGAAGCCAGGCCGAGCGCGATGCCGCGGCCCTCGAGACGGCCGTCGACGCCGCAGGCAGCCGACTGGACACCCTCCGCGACCGGAAGGTGCCGCCCGCGCTGCTCACGACCGCGACCGCCGCGCTGGCCGCTGCCGAACAGGCCCTGCAAGAAGCGCGCACACGGCTCGCCGCGCAGGAATTCAGGCAGGCGGCCGAGACCTTGCCGACGCCCGCCATGCAACTCTCCGAAGCGATGCGCGCCCTGGAGCAATCCGTCGCGGCGCTGCCACCCACAGCCCCCGCCCGTCGCCCCCGCTGACGGCTTCGTCAGGGGCGCAGTTTCTGCCACCCATGCGCCAGCCGCCAGTGCAGATCCGGCCCTTCGGATCGGCGTCCGTGATCGTGAGCCAACGGAGGGGACGGAGG
>CAYMAG010000155.1:0-4385 GCA_964388335.1 uncultured Vicinamibacteraceae bacterium
GGGCGATGAGCGCGTGAGCGCTTTGATGACCTTCAGATTGGCCGACTCGGCCGCGTTGAGCGTCACGCTCGCGCTGTTGTTGGCCGGATTGGCATCCACTTCCGTCTGCTGCGTGATGGTCGCCGTCGTGACCAGCGCGCCGGGCGCCGTGACGCTCGCCACGAGCGTCAACGTCACGGGGAGGGCGGTCTCGCTGAGCGCGCCCACGGTCCAGTGCGGCGCCAGGTACGTGCCCTGCGACGGCACCGCCGACACCAGCGTCAGGCCTGGAGGCAGCGTATCGGTGATGACGACACCGGTCGCGGGGCTCGGACCTCGGTTGGTTGCCGTTACCGTGAACGTCACGGTCTCGCCCACCGACGGCGCGGGCCTGTCGACCGTGGCGTGCACGCCGACGTCGGCGTGCGCCACGCCGTTCACCACCGCCGTGGAGAAGTTGTTGCCAAGCACGGGGTCGGGCTGGTCCTGCCGCACGACGTGTGCCAGATTCGCGATCGAATCGGCCAGGGTCAGCGTGGCGACGAGCGTCAGTTGCGCGAACCCGTCGTTCTCCAACGTCCCGACCGTCCACTCACCAGTCTGGGGTACGTAACTCCCCTGCGACACATGGGACGACACCAGGGCCAGGCCCGCCGGCAGCAGGTCCTTGACCATGACGCCCGTGGCAGGCGCCGGACCGTGATTGGTCACGGTCACGAAGAACGTCGCATCCTCCCCAAGCAGCACCGACGTTTCCGGCGACAGCCGCTTGACGATTTCCACGTCCGCGTTGCGGTTGACGATCGCCGTCGTCGTTGAACTGTTGTTGCTCTCGTTCGGGTCGACCGTGGACGTCGACACGCGCGCAGTGTTGGCGACGGTGGCAGCACCGTAGGTGGCGGGCACGGCAAACGTGATCTGCGCGCTGACTGTCACGCCCGCCGCGAGCGTCCCGAGGCTGCACGGCGAACTCGTGCAGGGGGCCGTTGTGGAGACGAAGGTCAGACCCGCCGGGAAGAGATCGTCGACCTGCACGTCCGCAGCGGCGGATGGCCCGGCGTTGTGGACGGTGATGGTGTAGGTGACGTCATGTCCGGCCACGACGGTTGCGGGCCCCGTCTTGCTCACCGACAGGTCGGCTCGGAGTTCGACCGGATCGCTGTCGGTGGCGATTGCAGGCGTGGGATCCGATGTGCCGGATGCAGGCACGACCCGCGCCGTGTTCACGAGCGTCCCCGTGGAGGCAGGGTCGATGGTTCCCGTGGCCGTGAACGTCAGCGTGCCGTTGACGGGGACCGTGACGATCGAATTGATGTGGCCCACTCCTGCCGGGGCGCCACAGACTGCGCCCCCGGTGCCCACGCAGCTCCAGCTGACTCCCGTCAGCTCAGGGGGGAACGTATCGGTGACGACAGCATCGACGGCTGCACTCGGGCCTGCGTTGGCGACGGTGATCGTGTAGGTCGTCGTGGTGCCAACGACAACACTCGACACGCCATTCGTCTTGGTGATCGTCAGATCGGCAACCGGCGCACCGATCGCCGTCGACGCCGACGCCGAGTTGTTGCCGGGGACCGTGTCCTCCGACGTCGTCGTCACTGTCGCCGTGTGCACGACGGGATCGGCGCCGGAGTAGTTCACAGGGATGGCGTACGTCACCGACACTGCGCGCGTCTCGTCGTCTGCAAGCGTGCCCAGGCTGCAGGGGAGTGTCGTACAGGCGCCGGCCGCGGACACCAGCGTCAAGCCCGGAGGTGTGGGAACGGTCAGCGTGACGACATTGGCCGGGCCAGGCCCGTTGTTCATCACCGTGACCGTGTAGGTGACGTTCGTGCCGGCGACCGCCGTCACGGGTCCCGTATTGCTCACGGACAGATCGGCGGGAGAGCCGACTGGCGTCTCGACCGAGACCGGAAACGCCGGGAGCGGTCCAAGGAGTCCGTCGGGCTCAATCGTCGCAGTGTTCACGATAGGGCTCGTGGCGGACGCATTGACGCGCACTCGAAACTCGACGACGGCCGACTCGCCAGGCCGAACGACGCCTGGAGAGGCGTCAGGACTGTTCACGAACATGCCGACGACGAGAGGCGACGTTCCCAGCAGGTCGCCGACCGCGACACCGTTGAGCCTTGTCGTATTGCGCACATAACTGGTGCCGGTTGGAATGACGTCCCTGACGAGCGTGCTGCGGCTTGCCGCCGTGCCGGAGTTCGCGATCGTGATCGTGTACTGCAGGACCTGCTCTGGCTCAATCGACGCAGCCGAGGCCGACTTGGCGGCGGTGATGCGCGCAACCTCCGTGGTCACCGTGTTCGCCGTGAAGGAGCCCAACTGCGGTGTCTGGCCTGCGCAACCGGCGAACGTGTACGTCCATGTCGGCGTCACGTCGTACCGAGCCGGCTGCGGCACTGGTGGAATGGCGTTCACCCGAAGCTGGAACGTCGCCTCGCGACGTCTGTTCACTTCCACTGTGCCAATCGCGGCGCCGGTGATGGGGTTGGCGCCGGTCGGCGTGCCGTCCAGCCTGAAGCTGCCGGCGACGAATGACATCCCAGCGGGGAGGGGCACCGTCAGGACGACGTCGTTGGCATCCGTGTGCCCGGACTTGTTGTCCAGTTCGACCGTGTAGGTGAGAACGTCGCCGACCTCCGCCGTGGAGCGATTGACACTCGTCGCCTTGTGGGCGTCCCAGAAGCCTGGCGCGGCGACATCGATCTGCATCGCCAGGGCGTTGATGAAGAAGTCGTCGAGTTCCGCCGTGCCTCGGGCGAAGGCGGCAATCTGCGCCGGGACCAGCTGCTTCGAGGCATCCACGTTGGTGATGTCCCAGCCCTGGCGGCCACCGTCGGTATTCTCCCTGAAGTCGTTGTTGCGGCGGCCGAACGTCCCGCTCGTCTCGAGCCTGCCATCGTCGCCGTTGATTTGCGAGGCGAAGAAGTTGGCGGCCGGGTTGTTGGGTCCGGACAGGCGGAACACGTCCGGATCGAGGGCGGGGGACGGACCGAATCGAAGGGAATCGCGCGTGTTGTTGGGGTCGGGGGTGTCGCCCTCGACAGCGCTCACGGCCACGCGGGCCCGCAATTTTCCAGGGTTCGTCGGCGTGCAGAAGCCCAGGAGCCTGGCGGTTTCCCCTCCCTGCGGCTCCAGGCCGACGAACAGCGAGAGGCGGCGGGGAGGCAGGTCGAGGTTCTCGTACAGAATGGCCAGCGTCCAGCCGGCGGCGTTGAAGTTGTCGTCGTCGCCCTGCGTCCCGGGCACGTGACCCACCGTGTACATGCCGCCGCCGGCAGAACTGACGAGGGCCGTGACGTTCGCTGTGCGCACGTAGAAGTTCTGCTGAAAACCGGATCGCGTGACGGCGGTCGTCGGATCGTGCGTCACCGATGTGGTTGGACCGGCCGGCGTGGTGAAGTTGACCGGCCCGTTCAGGGATTCCGGGGAAAGGGTTTCGTTGCCGAAGTCGTAGGACCCTCCCCAGATCAGCTCCGCATGGATGACCCGACTCGCCACCGGCAGTCTGAGTTCTGCCGACGAGCTGTTGAGGTGCCAGTCCGCGACCGTGCCGTCCGGCCAGTTGTTCTCGGCCTGACTCGTGTCGGTGGTGATGAACGTGCCGATGCTTCCTGACGTTCCCGGCGCGTTCTGCCCCTCCGCCTTGTTGAGGCCGAGGGTGTTGCCGACGAAGGTGATGGCGCCGTTGGTGGTCACGACGTGGCGCTGCACGTACTGCGCGCGGGCCTCGATCGCGCTCCACACGACGAGCATCGTGGTGAACAGGAGGCAGACGCACGCCCGCCGGCAGGAAAGGGCTCCTCGGTGTACAACCCGCGTGGTGGCGGCTGACTCGTGGCTCCGGCCCGGACGATTCCATGGCGGGGACCACTTGACCTGCACGTCAATGCGCACGGTGTATCAGGACGCCTCCATCGTTTCCTTCACGACCACGCTGCAGTCCGTTGCGAAAGGGGTCGGCTCCATCGAGCGTGCTGAATGTAAGCTGTACCAGTCTACCGAGGCAACCTGGCGAGGCTGGCCAGGTATGCATGGTCAGCCGTCATGATTGGCATCACCTTCCGCACGCACGGCGCTCATTGCCTTGACGGCGACTGCTGCCAGGAGGGCAGTCAGGAGCACCCCGCAGAAACCGATGATCATCGCCAGTGTGCGCCCACTGAGGCTCCGGGGAGAAAAATCGCCGTAGCCGATCGTCAGTCCCGATACGAAAGCGAAATAGAGCGAATCCTGTACCGACCAGCCCTCGATCAATCCGACCGCCAGGCCAAGCCCCGCAATCGATCCAATGAGTACGGAGAGGACTGGCCATACGACGCGCAATCCGAAGACAACGCCGTTGGCGAAGGTGCGTCGCATTGCGTGCGATCTTGCGCGGGGCTTCACGACATGTA
>CAYMAG010000155.1:4485-9532 GCA_964388335.1 uncultured Vicinamibacteraceae bacterium
TTGGCGAAGGTGCGTCGCATTGCGTGCGATCTTGCGCGGGGCTTCACGACATGTAGGTCCGTGTACTGACGTTTGACGTTCGCGTTGAGCGGCGGCGGCCCTCATGATCGCGCGGGCGACCGTCGGCTGCAAGCCATGTCATGCCTCGGGTATTTTCGTGACGGTCATCGTTGCCGATCGGTAGGCCGCCTCGTCGCCCGCAGTCCTCGACTGGTGAGGACGCGCGATGGGACGGAGGGTCTCAGGGAACCCCCGTGAGACGCCGGCTCACCTCGCGCAGCTGGCGCCGCGCGTCGGGGTCGGCCGCCTGCGCGTGCGGCGTCGCGACCGCCTCCTGCATGAAGTAGCTGCCGGAGGGAGCATCGGTGCGAATGACGTGCATCACGGCATCGGCGCCCTCGTCGATGCTGGTCCGGGCGGAAAGCCCTGCAGTCCTGAGCAACGTGGTATCCATACCCGTCGCCGGGTGCACCGCCTGCACGACGACGCCTTTCGGTGCCAGGTCCGCGGCCAGATCGATGGTGAACATCACCTGCGCCAGCTTGCTCTGGCTGTACGCGCGATAGCCGGTGTAGCCACGCTCGAGCATCACGTCGGCGAAATCGATCGGAGCCGCGCTGCGCGACGACACGTTGACGATCCTCGGCGCCCGTCCCTTCTCGAGCAGTGGAACGAGGCGATGGGTGAGCAGGTAGGCCGCAAGATAGTTCACCGCGAAGGTCAGCTCGTGATCGTCGGCGCTCGTCTGGCGGTCGTCGCGCAGAAAGATTCCCGCGTTGTTCACGAGCAGGTCGAGGCGCGGGTAGTCGCGGACGATCTCGTCGGCGAAGCGCCGCACCTCGGCCAGCGACGCGAAATCAGCCTGATGGAAGCGCGCCGATCCCTTCCCGGCGGCCGTGATCTGATCGACGACCGCCCTGCCCCGTTCGGCGTTGCGGCCGTGGACGATCACGTGCGCGCCTTCGGCCGCGAGACGCCTGGCCAGTTCGCGTCCGAGCCCATCGGTCGAGCCGGTGACCAGGACAATGCGCGCTGGCGGCGCCTGGGTGCTCGATTCGGTGCCGGCAGACTGCGCCATGGCCGGACCATGGCCCATCGAGAGCAGGACGCAGACCAGCAGCCACACGCGCATGGTTGGCATCATACGCCGTGCCCGGAAATGCCGGGCACCGCTGACTGGATGTCGAACTCCGGGACGGCCCATGTACAGGGGCCGACGGACTCACGCGCAGGGACGCGTCCCCGGACAACGACGCCGGGTGCATCCATGGATCGCGTCCAGGCGGCAAGCCGACCGCCCTCGGGCCGGGGCCATCGCCGTGAAGGACGCGGCAAGGCTCGACCGCGACGTGCGTCAGGCGGATTCGGTCGTTTCGTAGATGCTGGTGGCCTGTCGGATGGCGTCCTGCAGCTGTGAGCCCAGGAGGAACCTGATGCTGAGTGGGGAGACGCCGATCAGGGTGGACACGAGCGGAATGGGAAGCCTGGCAAGCAAGGGCGCGGCGAGAATCCAGACGACGTACTTCCACGCGGGCTCACCAAGCGCTTTGGCCGCCTGGCCGGCCGTCACGGCGAACCAGACGTAGCAGCCGAACTGAATGAGCATGAGCACCAATCCCAGGCCGCTCAGGCTGACGGCGTCCTCGGGTGTCGCGATGAACATCGTCCAGAACATCACGATCAGGACTGCCGCGGCACACACGATGAAGCTGCGCGTCAACCTGGTCTCCGCCTGCGTCAGTGTGTCCACACGCGATTGCGCCATTGGTGCCTCCCTGGCGGGGACGTTCACCACGTCCTCTCTCCGATCGTCGAGCCGGACGGAGCCGTCACTGATCGGGTAAGCGATCATCGACACGCTCCTGCGTGAGGCAGCGGCGCCGACGCGACGCGCACCCGGGCAGCAACTCCACGGAGGTGCCCTGCCGTGACCCGCACGACACGGCACCAGCTCGACCTGCAGTGTGCCGGCATCCTAGCACGGCCGTTGCCAGGGTTCCAGATCCTCCGGCACCGCATGTCAACGCGACGAAGTTCACCGCCTGAGCACGATTGCGGTCGCCCGTATGTGCCGCTCCGCGATCCCTCCGACGTGTGGTTGCATCCGGTCCATCTCGTGAGTAATCTGTGCGTCGCGGCCGCCGCGTCCGCGCGCCTGCATTCGAGCGTCGCACCACGCCCCGACCTGGGAGGCTTCATGCCGCGTCTCGTCAAGATCGTGCTCATCTTCGTGGCCGGCGTGGTCGGCCTGTACGTCGCCGCCTCGCTCGCCGTCGGCGGCCTGACCTCGGCGCGCATCCAGGGCAACGAGGCCATGGCGATGGGCTCCGTGCGGGCGATACAGTCCGCTCAAGCGGCCTTCGCGGCGGCGGAGTGCCGCGGGCTCTACGCGCAGCGGTTGACCGCCCTCGCCGCGAACGGTTACCTGGGGCCTGACCTCGCCGCAGCGGATGTCGTGGAGAAGATGGGCTACAGAATCGCGCTCCGGGCCTACGCGGCACCCGACGGCTCGGACCCCTCTCCCGCGTGTGCGGGTGCAGCGCCATCGTTCGTCGTCACGGCGGAGCCGGTGGAGCCGGGTCAGAGCGGCAGACGCTACTTCCGGGCCAACGAGCAGGGTGAGTTCGTGGAGGCGACCAGTTCCGACTTCTCGGACGCAAAGCCTGTGTTTTGATTTCCGCACCTGTCGTTCATCGCCGATGGGTCGTCGCCGCGTGCTGCGCGCTCGTCGGTGTCGGCTGCGCCACGCTCCCGCGGGCGGCCGCCCCGCGGACGGAGGTGGCCATCGAAGGCTCTCGCTGGCTGATCAACGGCCGGCCGCCACACGAGGGGAGCCCCGCCGAGGGACTGCTCATGAACGTGCGGATGGTGAACGCCGTCTTCGAGGACACGGGCGCGGCGGAGACGGAACACCGTGCCGGCTTCGATCCCGACGCCAACACCACACGGTTCATCGGGCTGATTCCCGAGTACCTGGCTCACGGGGTGAGCGCCTTCACGATCGGCCTCCAGGGTGGCTTCCCCGGATATGAAGGAGCGGTGAACTCGGCCTTCAACAGCGACGGCAGCCTGAGATCGTCCTACGTCGATCGCGTCGCGCGGGTCATCGAATCAGCCGACCGGCATGGCGCCGTCGTGATGCTCACCGCTTTCTACCAGCGGCAGCACTCGCACGTTCGCTCACTTGCGGGACGGGACGCGGCGTTGAGTGCTGTCGCCAACGTGGCGCGCTGGATTTCGGCCCGCGGGTATACGAACGTGGTGCTGGAAGTGTCGAACGAGTACCGCCATGCGGGCTATCGCAACTGGCCCGACGGCGACTGGCTGCGCAGCACCGACGGACAGGTAGAACTCATTCGGCACGCACGAGCGGCGGCACCACGCCTGCTCGTCAGCACGAGCGGGATGGGCGACGGAACCATTCCCGCCGCGATCGCCGAGGCCGCGGACTTCGTCCTGCTCCATCTCAACACCACGCCGCTGGACCGTGTGCCCGGCGCGGTGCAGCAGGCGCGGCGCTACGGCAAGCCGGTCGTGGTCAACGAGGACGACAAGGTTGGCGCGACAGGCGCTGAAGCGGCGCGGCTCGCGGTGGCGGGCGGCGCGGCGTGGGGCTTCATGCACAGCACGAAGAATCAGTCCGTGCCCTTCGAGTTCGACGGCGCGGCGGACGACCCCACCGTGTACGCCATGCTTCGCCGCCTCACGACCCCTGGGGCAACGTACTTTCCGGCGCCCGACGAGGCGGGTGGCTGGCGCGAGGTGGCCGACCCGCTGGAGTTGCGCCGCGTCGCCGCGATGAACCGGGCGACGCTGGACGAGGCGTTCCGCTACATCCAGGGGAACACGAAGAACGGCGGTCTGTTGGTGCTGCGCAACGGCTGGCTCGTGTACGAAAGATACTTCGGCAAGGGGCATCACGAGGCCACGGCAAACCTGGGCTCGGTGGGGAAGAGCTTCACGAGCGTGGCGCTCGGGATGCTGATGGAGGAGCGGCAGGATCTCTTTCCCGCGACGCTGGAGCAGAAGGTCTTCACGCCGACATACTTCCCGCCCGAGGCCTTTCCGCTCTCCGACCCGCGCAAGGCGCAGATCACACTGGGACAGCTCCTCGCCTTCACCGCGTGCATCCGGGGGAACAACCCCGCGTACGTGCGCGGGCAGCCCATCATGCTCGATCCGGTGGGGCCCGACGGATGGCAGTCGATGGTCGATCGCGTGGCGTTGGGACGGGAGGACATCGAGGACGCCCGAGGTCTCACCTCGGCCCGGACGTTGTGGTGCGAGCCGGGGGGTGGGTACTCGTACGCCAGTGCGTCCATCCACCTGGCATCCATGATCCTGCGCCACGTCACTGGCCGGGAACTGCAGGAGTACCTTCGAGAGCGCGTGGCGACGCCGCTCGGATGGGGGCGGTGGTCCTATGGCTACGAGTACGCGAGCCGGGTGGAGCACACCCCCGGCGCCGGTGGCATCGTGGTGCGGCCCACCGACATGCTGCGCTTCGGCTACCTGCTGCTCAACGAGGGACGCTGGCAGCACCAGCAGATCGTCCCGGCCTGGTACGTGCGCCACGCCACGCGGAAGTCACCCTACAATCCGCACTACCCGTACAGCCTGCAGTTCGACGTCAACACCGACGGGGACATCCCCGACCTGCCGCGCGACGCGTTCTGGAAGAGCGGCTCAGGCGGCCACGCGCTCTACGTGGTGCCCTCCCTCGACCTCGTCGTCTGGAAGTTCGGAGGGAGGGACGGACAGTACGAACAGCGCGACACGGGGATGACTGTCCACCCGGACGCGGCGCGCAGTGCAGACCCGCGCGATGGCTGGAGGCAGACCGTCGACGATCGGACCGCCCTTCACGAGACGCTCCGGCACGTCATCGCCGCGATCGAGGAACGGTGACGTCACGAGGCCGGACGGATCCCGGCGTCGTGAACGCGCCAGGTGAGATGGCTGCCTCTGCGGCGTCGTCAGAACCGAAAACGCACACCGAACTGGAACGGCAGCGTCCAGCGGCCGCTCTTGTCGTTGATGGTCTCGA
>CAYMAG010000156.1:0-7270 GCA_964388335.1 uncultured Vicinamibacteraceae bacterium
GTGGGGGCCGTCGGCGTCGGCGTGACCGGTGGTGGCGGCGGCGCTGGCGCCAGCGGCGTCTGGAACGACTCCGGGCGTGACAGCGCCGTCGTCAAGACGCCGTCACTGGCCGAGACGCGCCAGAAGTACCGCGACGAGTACTGGAGGGGCGTCATTCGGACGGACGTGGTCGCGCCTCCGGTGCGCGGAGCGCTCAGCACCGCCAGCATCTGCGTGAAGCCCGCGTCCGCCGCGAGTTCGAACCGGTAGATCACCGGGCCGGCCAGCGGGCCGGTTGCCCGCCCGTTGGTCACCGTGAGCTGCGGGGTCAGCGTGTCGATGCGGATGTTGCCGGCAGGGCTGGCAATCACCGGGACGTCGATGACGACCGGATCGACCACCTGGAAGTTGGCCACCGCCGAGTACTCGCCGGTGTTGGCGCCATCGAGCCCCCGCGCCCGCCAGTAGTAACGCGTCCCTCCGGCCTGCAGCGCGATCGGCACGCGGTAGGACGTTCGCCCGCCTTCACCGGGGGCGACCTTGTCTGCGAGATGCACCCTGTTCTGGAACGCCGCGTCCGAGGCGATGTCGACCTGCATCCAGACCGTGCGCTCGCCGGTCGTGGCGGCGCTCTCGAACAGGAGGGTGACGGGCTGGCCCTGCGTGATCTTCAGGCCATTGGCCGGCTCGAGCGGCCGTGGGGTCGTGATGGCCACACCGGCGATCGGGCCCGCGACGGTCGGGCTGAGCGGATTGCGGCTCTTGTTCGTCTCGCACCCGGCAAGCAGAACGCCTGCCAGACCGACGAACACCCACGGCGTGGACCGGAACAACTCTCGCATCGTGACCTCATCCTGTCGGGAGACGAGACGCACCCCTCCGGTGCGACACACCTCCCCCCTAGGGCGTATCGGACGATGCGGGCGCCATCATTAGGCCCCGGCGCGTCAGGAACAGCAGCCCTCCGGGCAGCGATGCCACCATGATGAGGGCGGCGCCCACCAGGGAGAGGGCGAGTCCCGCGTCGACACCATGACCGAGACGCACGAAACAATAGGAGAAGACGGCCTCACGGACCCCAAGGCCGTTGATCGACACCGGTGCCAACTGAATCACGAGGCTGATCGGGACGATGACGAGCGCATCCCGGAACGGCAGGTCGATGCGGATACCGTACGCGATCGCCAGGTAGAAGCACACGACCAGCAACTGGACGGCCAGTGCGCCGGCGAACGCCTGCATCAGCGCCAGTCGGCGCGTGGCAACGCGTTCCAGCATGGTGCCCAGGCGATCGAGCCGGTGCTCCACCCAGCCTTCGCGGAAACGGCGGAGCGGCCCGAGCAGCCGGGGAATCATCCGCGGCCGCGACAGGACGGCCAGTGCGCCGACCACGCAGGCACCCAGCCCCCACCACAGATAGCCCACGCCGGGCAGGTCCGAGTCGCGAAGCAGCAGGGATCCGGCGGCCGCGACCGTGAACAGCGCAATCAGGCCGAGTGCACGGTCCAGCAGGACGATGGCCGTGGCCACGGTCCTCGACCCGGTCAGGGGAGCCGTGTCCGCGATGCGGACGACATCACCGCCGATGTTGCTCGGCAGGAAGTTGTTGAAGAACGTCGCCACGAGGCATGAGCCGGTGAGCGCCAGCACGGAGGCGTGGACCTCCTGTGTGAGCAGCAGCCGGCGCCACCGCCACCCGCTGATGACGAGCAGGACGGCGTGCGCCAGCAGCGCCAGCGCCACCCAGAAGAGGTCGACGTTTCGCAGCCGCGCCGTGACATCGGTCAGGTCTGTCTGGCGGAACAACACCACGAGCAGGCCGACGCTGACGGCGAGCTTGACGCAGAAAAACAGGATGCGGCGCAGGCGACCGGACCGGGCGGACATGCAGAGGAGGCGTGACCAGGCGGAGGGCGGGCGACCCTCCCGGGTGCCCCGCGAACCCAGTGACGGTACCATGACGAATACGCGCGGGCAACCGCGCCGCTGGTTTATACTCTCGGTCTTGCGGCACCGGCTCCGTGCGGCCGGGTGCACGCCTTGTGCCACCCCTGTGACCCCATCAGCCTCATCGCTCAGGATCCTCATGTTGGCCCCTGAGCCGTTCTTCGAGCCGCGCGGCACCCCGTTCAGCGAGTACCACCGCATCAAGGCCCTGGTCGAGGACGGGCACACGGTGGACCTCGTCACGTACCCGTTCGGGCGTGACGTCGACCTGCCCGGCCTGCGTATCATCCGGACGCTCAAGCCGCCGTTCATGCGCCACGTGCCCATTGGGCCATCGTTCCGGAAGATCGTGCTCGACGCGCTGCTGACGCTCACGGCCCTGCGCGTCGTGCTGTTCGGCCGGCAGCGCTACGACGCCGTCCATTCGCACGAAGAAGCCGGCGTCCTCGGCGTCTGGCTCAGCCGGCGGCTCGGCATTCCCCACCTGTACGACATGCACTCGAGCCTGCCGCAGCAGCTCGCCAACTTCCGCTACTCGAAGTCGCGCCTGTTGGGCTGGTGCTTCGAGCGTGCCGAACACCGGATGGTGCACGGTTCGCAAGTCGTGATCACCATTTGCCAGGACCTGCAGGACACCGTTCAGGCCATGGGCGCCGGCGACCGTGCCGTGCTGATCGAGAACGTGATGGGCGGCGACGTCGAACCCGTGCCCGGACCCGGCCGCTCGGCGTTGCGCGCGCAGTTCGGCGTGGGCGAGTCGCAGCCGCTGGTCCTGTACACCGGCACGTTCGAGAAGTACCAGGGGCTCGACCTCCTGATGGACGCGGCCGTCCGGCTTCGGCAGGACGTGCCCGACGTGGCCGTGCTGATCGTGGGTGGATCGAGCAACCAGGTCGCCGCCCTGGCCGAGCGGGCACAGGCCGCCGATGCCCCGTTGATCTTCGCCGGACAACGTCGGCCTCACGAAGTGCCGCACTTCGTCGAGGCATGCGACGTGCTGGTGTCCCCCCGGATTTCCGGCACCAACACTCCGCTCAAGATCTACTCGTACCTCCGGTCGGGTCGTCCCATCGTCGCCACGAACCTGCGAACGCACACGCAGGTGCTCTCCGACGACTCGGCGATGCTCGTCGAGCCGACGGTCGCGTCGCTGGCGGCCGGTCTGCACCGGGTGCTCACCGACCGGGCCGAGCGGGAACGGCTCGTCGGGAACGCAGGGCGTCTCGCCGACGCCCGGTACAGCCGGCAGTCGTATGTCGCTCGCACACGAAGGGCGTACGACATGCTCGTCGCGGGTCGGACGCCCGCGCCGGCGCCGGTGCCCGTCACGGGCCGGGCGGCCAGCGGAGGACGTGAATCGCGGTGACCGTGCTGGTGACGGGCGTGACGGGGTTCACCGGCGGACATCTGGCGCGGCACCTCCAGCGTCGTGGCCTGACCGTCCGCGGCCTGGTGCGCCCCCGCAGCCTCGATCGGCCGGCGGTGGCGGCCCTGCGGGCGGCCGGGGTCGAGGTGGTCGCGGGGGACCTGGCCGACGCGGCGGCCGTCGCTGTTGCCTGTGCCGGGGTCGAGATCGTCTACCACATCGCGGCCACCTATCGCGAGGCGGGACAGCCTGCCAGCGCATACCGGGACGTCAACGTGACCGGCACGCTCAATGTCCTCCGCGGCGCGCACGCCGCAGGCGTCAAGCGGATGGTGCACTGCAGCACGGGTGGCGTCCACGGGCATGTGGAAGACCCCCCGGCCAACGAAGACGCGCCCTTCAACCCGGGTGACATCTACCAGGAGACCAAGCTGGAGGCCGAGCTTGCCGTACGCCGCGAGGCTGATGCGCTCGGCGTGGACGTCGTCATCGCCCGGCCCATCGGCATCTACGGGCCCGGCGACACCCGTTTCCTGAAAATGTTTCGCGGCATCTCGCGCGGTCGCTTTCCGATGCTCGGGGCCTGCAGTGCGTTCTACCACCTGACGTACATCGACGACCTGTGCGAGGGCTTCCGCCTCTGCGGCGAGGTGCCCGCCGCCGCGGGACGCACCTACCTCTTGGCGGGACCTCGCTACACGACGCTGAACGAACTCGTGACGATGATCGCCACCGAGCTGAAGGCGAAACCGCCACGCCTGCGCCTGCCCGTGTGGCCGGTCTGGATTGCCGGTGCCCTGTGCGAAGCCGTGTGCGTGCCGCTGCGCATCTCGCCGCCGTTGTACCGCCGCCGGGTGGACTTCTACACGAAGAGTCGGGCCTTCGACACGACCCGCGCCCGCACGGAACTGGGCTTCGCGCCTGCGGTCGATCTGCCGGAGGGCATCCGCCGCACGATCGCGTGGTACCGCGCTGAAGGACTGCTGTAGGCGACCATGGCGGACACGAGAAAGCTGTCGGTGCTGCACGTCTGTGACCACCTCGGCTGGACCGGGTCGCGCATGCACGGCGTGAAGCGATTGTTCGCGTGGATGTTCCCGCGCTTCGACGCAACCCGGTTCGACGTCTCACTCGTCAGCCTGCGGAAGAAGGACACGTCCGAGGACACGCTCGACCGGCTCGGCGTCGACGTCACCTACCTGCACAAGGGCAAGTTCGACCCGGCGACGCTGACGGCGCTGCTCAAGGTGATGGACCGCAAGAAGACCGACGTGCTGCACCTGCATGGCTACGGGGCGACGACGTTCGGCCGACTGGCGGCGGCGATGCGGGGCACGCCCGTGGTGTTGCACGAACACGCCAACCACGTGACCACACCCTGGTTCCAGCAGGTCGTCGATCGTCTGCTGGCGCCGTATACCGATCTGGCGATAGCCGTGTCTCGATCGACCGCCGACTTCACCGTGCAGGCGCGAAAGGTACCGGCCGAGAGGACCCGCGTGGTCTACCTCGGGTCGCCGCTCGACGAGTTCGGCCGGGAGCGGTCGGCCGACGAGATCGCCGCGTCGCGCGCGGCGCTCGGCATCGCGCCGGGGACGTTCGCCGTCGGCACCGTCACGCGCCTCATGCCGGCCAAGGGCAACAGGTATCTCGTGGACGCCGTCGCTCCCATCGTCGAGGCCATTCCCGACGCGCACGTCTACATCGCGGGTGAGGGCGAGTTGCGGGACGACCTCGAGGCGCAGGCCGTCGCAGGCGGCGTGACCGGGCGCCTGCACTTCCTCGGATTCCAGCGCGACGTGGCCGGCGTGCTCAGTGCACTGGATGTCGTGGTGTTTCCTTCGCTGGCCGAGGGCACACCGCTGACGGCGTTCGAGGCCTTGGCGATGGGGAAGCCGATTGTCGCCACCGACGCCGACGGGCTGCGCGACATCCTCACCAACGAAGTGGACGCGCTGATCGTGCCGCGGGAAAGCCCGGACGCCATCGCCGAGGCCGTGGCGCGCCTCGAGCATGACCCCGCCCTTCGGCTGACGCTCGGTGCGGGCGCACGTCGCACCGGCGAGCGGTACGACATCGATGCGTTCGTTCACAAGATGGAGCGGCTCTACGAGCTGCTGCACCGGGTGTCCCGGCCGACGAAGCGTCAGGGGATACTGACCGAAGACCTGTCGTTCCTGGATGGAGGACGCCTGCGGTGAACACGCCGCGTCTCGCGGACTCGGGCCGCGCGTGGCACCACCCCGGCGTGCTCGCCACGCTCATCGTCGGTACGCTGCTGCTCGGCTTCGCCTTGACCGTGAAGTTCCCGGTGGTGGCGTTCGGCTTCCAGAGCGACGAGTCGACCTACTACAGCCTCGGGCACAGCTTCGCGAAGGACTTCGACGCCCAGTTCCAGCGCCAGGACCTGACGCGCGTCTGGAAGGAGTTCCCGACAGGGCCGGAAGGCATCTTCCTCAAGCGCGGGCGGCACGTCCACCTCGAGACACAGGGCACGTTCCCATTCGTCCGGCTCGTGAAGACGCCCGACAGCCGCAGTGACCGGTTGTACTACGGCAAGGCGTTCATCTATCCACTCGCGGCCGCGCCGTTCATCATGTTGCTCGGCACCAACGGGTTCCTGGTGCTGCACGCCCTGCTGCTGACGGCGTGCTTCGGCGCGACGTATGCCTTCGTGCGGGCGCGATCCAGCGTGCCGGCGGCGTTGTCGTTCGCGTTCGTGTTCCTGTTCGCGTCGGCCACGCCCGTCTACTTCGTCTGGCTCACGCCAGAGCTGTTCAACTTCGCGATGGTGCTGCTGGGGCTCTTCTTCTGGGCCTACAAGGAGGTCGCGCCGCCGCTCGTGCCGACGGGGACGTGGACCGACCGCTGGGGCCGCCTGCTGCGCAGCCCGTGGTCGGACGTCATTGCCTGTGCGCTGCTGGGCATCGCCACCTTCTCGAAGCCGCTCAACATCCTGGCCGCGGCACCGGTGCTGGCCCTTGCGCTCCTGCGGCGGCGGTGGTGGCGCGTGGCCGCAATCTGCCTCGCATTCGTCGTCGTCACCGGGGGCTTGTTCTTCGTGAACCTGCTCAGCTCGGGAGACTACAACTACCAGGGCGGCGGACCCGACCGATCGACCTTCTACGGCGCGTTTCCGTTCCAGTCGCCCGATGCCACGTTCGAACGGCTCGGCGAAGTGCGGGCCACCGACGGCCTGTTGACCGACGTCATCTTCAACCGCGACGCGCTGACGACGGTGCTGCCGTGGAACGTGGTGTACTTCCTGGTGGGCCGTCACACCGGGCTCGTCCCGTATTTCTTTCCAGGCGTCCTCACCGTCGGCCTGTTCCTGCTGGCGCGACGGGGCACACGCGAGCGCTTCCAGTGGCTGCTGCTCGGCACGCTCGTGATCGCCGCGGTCGCGCTGCTCGTCTACATGCCGTTCACCTACTCCGGCGGCGGCGGCCCGGTAGGGAACCGGTACTTCCTGAGCTACTACCCGCTGTTCCTCTTCCTGGCGCCCGCCGCACTGTCGGCGCGGTCGGCCATCGCGGCGCTGGCCGTGGGCGGCCTGTTCACCGGCCAACTGATCTTCAACCCGTTCTACACGTCGTACTTCCCGGCGACGCACGCCAAGTACGGCTTGTTCACCTACCTGCCCATCGAGCTGTCGCTCATGAACGACATGCCGGTGAACGTCACGCCGTCCCGCGTGAGGCAGGACCTGGCGGGCGATCCTCCGGTCAAGGCCTATTTCCTCGACGACAATGCGTACAACCGCGAGGGCGAGTGGTTCTGGGTACGGGGAGAATCGCGCGCCGATTTGATCCTGCGCGCACCCGCCCGTCCGCATGAGGACGGCGCGTTCACCATCCTGGCGCTCGAGGCGCTCGAGATCGAACTCGCCAACGGCGCCGCGGCATCGGTCGTCAGCATCGATACCGGGGCTGAACGCCTGCAGGTGACGCCCGGCGCCTACAACTCGCAGACGGTGCG
>CAYMAG010000156.1:7370-9478 GCA_964388335.1 uncultured Vicinamibacteraceae bacterium
TGGACCGTAGACTGACGACTCACACATGTCCTACTCGACTCCCCTCGAAGCCCGGGTCGCCAAGAAAGTGGCGAAGGCCAGCATCGACTTCGGCCTCATCGAGGACGGCGACCGCGTCATGGTCGGCCTCTCGGGCGGCAAGGACAGCTGGGCGCTGCTGCAGGCGCTCGAGGTCATCCGTCGTCGGGCACCCATCCGCTTCACGCTGGTCGCGGTCAACGTCGACTCGGGCGACAAGGAGTACAAGCACGACCTCATCCGCTCGACCTGTGAGGCACGTGGATGGGACGTCCGTATCGAGCACACCACCATCGGCGAGGTGATGGACGACCTGCTCGAGGCCAACGCCACGCCCTGCTCGCTGTGCGCGCGGCTGCGCCGTGGGGTCCTCTACCGCATCGCCGAGGAGATCGGTGCCACCAAGATTGCGCTCGGTCATCACGCCGACGACTTCATCGAGACGCTCCTGCTGAACCTCTTCTTCGCCGGCGCGCTCAAGGCCATGCCGGCCCGCCTGGTGTCAGACGATGCGCGTCACGTGGTCATCCGTCCGCTGGTGTACGTGTCCGAGCAGGAGGCCACGGAGTACACCGCGGAAACAGGTCTGCCGGTCGTGGGCTGCTGCTGCCCGGTGTGTGGTGACCTCGGACTGCAGCGGCAGCGGATGAAGCGCCTCATCGGCCAGCTCGAGCGCGAGCACCCCGGCGTGAAGGCGTCGATGCTCAAGGCGCTCGGCAACATACATCCCCGCCACCTGCTCGACTCCCGCCTGCAACCGGCCGTGGACGAGGCGTTGGCCCAGTCCGCCCAGGCGGGGGTTGCCGGCGCGTGAGAGCCGTGGTGCAGCGGGTGTCGCGCGCGTCGGTCGACGTGAGCGGGACGCGCATCGGCGAAATAGGGCGCGGGCTGCTCGTGCTGCTCGGGGTGATGCAGGGTGACACCGACGCCGATCTCGCGTACATCGTGCACAAGACCGCCGGCCTCCGGGTCTTTCCGGACGACGACGGCAAGATGAACCGCGACCTCGCGAGCGCCGGCGGCGCGATGCTCGTGGTGTCACAGTTCACGCTGGCGGGTGATTGCCGGCAGGGACGACGACCCTCGTTCATCCAGGCAGCCGATCCGGTCGTCGCGAACGCGACGTACGAGCAGGCCATCAGCCGGTGGCGCGCCCTCGGGCTCGAGGTCGCGACCGGCACCTTTCAGGCGCACATGGACGTGAGCCTGGTCAACGACGGGCCGGTGACGATCCTCCTCGACAGTCGCCGCACCTTCTGAACGTTCCCCATGCAATTCTGGAAGGCCCACGCCTACGGCAACGATTTCCTCTATGCGCGGGCGTCGGACGTCGAGGAGGACGTGGCGCCAATCCTGGCGCAGCGCATGTGCGCCAGACACACGGGCGTCGGGGCTGATGGCCTGATCCTGTTCAACGACGCGGTGTCACCGGCGACGATGCGTCTGATCAATGCGGACGGGACGGATGCGGAGGTGTCGGGCAACGGCGTGCGTGCACTGGCGGCGCTGCTGGCGCACCTGCACGACCGCACGGCGTCCGGCGCCGTCTTCGAGATCGTCACCGCCGCGGGGCTGAAGACGCTGACGCTGATCGCGCACGACGAGCACCGGCGCCCCGTGTTCCGCGCCGCCATGGGGCAGCCGGAGCAGGTGCAGCGCGTCGACGTGGACGTCCGGGGCGAGGTGCTGCCGCTCGTGACGTTGTGGATGGGCAACCCCCAGACGGTGTGGCTCGTCGACGAGTTGCGCGAGGACGACATGCTGCGCGTCGGCAGTGCGCTCCAGCGCCACCCCGCGTTTCCGCACGCCACCAACGTCGAACTGGCGAAGGTCGTGTCGCCGGAACGCGTCGAGATCCTGATCTTCGAGCGCGGTGTCGGGCCGACGTTGTCCTCCGGCACGGGGTCGTGCGCTGCGGCAGTGGCGGCCGCGAGTTTCGGCGGGGCGGCCCGCGACGTCGACGTGGTGGCGCCCGGCGGCAGCCAGCGCGTGGAGTGGAGGGATGAGGGGGTCTTCCTGACCGGGTGGGCCGATCTCGTGCTCGAGGGGCACTGGATGGCGTGAGAACGCCACGCGAGGCGATTGGGGCC
>CAYMAG010000157.1:0-3736 GCA_964388335.1 uncultured Vicinamibacteraceae bacterium
CCCCGTGCGGCTCGCGACGCACGGGCGCCGCGCGTGCCCCCTCAGTCGCCGTGTCGCAGGAGCGTGGCAGGGTCGAGGCGTACGGCCTGGCGCATCGGCCAGTAGGCTGCGAGTGCCGCAGCGGCCAGGAGCGCGAGCGCGGCGCCGATCAGCGTTGATGGATCGAGCGGGCTCACGCCATGGACCAGGCCGCGCACCAGCCTCGTCGTCGCCACCGCGCCCGCCAGCCCGATGAGCACGCCGGCGCCGGCGAGCCGTAGCGCCTCGCCGAGTACGAGTCCGCGCACGTGCGTGGCCGTCGCACCGAGCGCGACGCGAATCCCAATCTCGCGGTTGCGCTGGCGGACCGATGCGGCGATGACGGCATAGAGACCGATCGCCGCAAGCAGGAGAGCGGCGGTGCCGAACAGGCCCAGCAGGAACGCGTTGAACCGCTGCGGCGCCAGCAACCCGCTGCGAAGCTCGTCGAACGGCGCGACGCGCGTGACGTGGACATCGGCATCGACCGCATGGACGCGATCGCGCGCCACGGACGCGATCACGTCGAGCGGTGCGGTCGTCTGCACGGCGATCGTCGCTGCCGAGACGATGAACTGGGCGTCCGGCAGGTAGAGCGTCGGGTGCGGCCGTGTGATGTCGCCATAGCGCACGGTCCGCGCCACGCCGACCACCGTGTACCAGGCGTTGGTCGAATCCGGGTTCCCCATCTTCAGCCGCTTACCGATGGGATCCGCGTCGGGCCATACCGCCGCGGCGACGTCCTCGCTGACGATGGCGACCGGGAGCGTGCCGTCACGATCCGTGTCCGCGAAAGCGCGTCCTCGCACCAGCGGGACGCCAACGGTGTCGAAGTAGTGAGAATGGACCGACTCGAGACTGAGCGCAGGGTTGGCGGCGGCCTGGTCGATACTCTGGCCTTCGGCGGTGAACACCGGAGTGCGCCACGCCGCCCCGCCAGTCAACGGCGGCACGTGCAGCGGCGCAACCGACGTGATGGCCGGAACGGCCTCGAGCTGCGTCACGATGTCGTCGAGGAGCTGTGCGTGCCGTGCGCGATCGTCGGTTGTCGCGCGCGGCAGCGCGATCTGGACGAACACAAGGCGGTCGGTCGCAAGTCCTGTGTCGACGGTCTGCAGATGGAGCGTGCTGCGCGCCAGCAGCCCCGCGGCCGCGACGACCATGACGGCCAGCGCGACCTGTGCGACGACGAGCGCGCGGCGTCCATGGCGCGCCGCCGGGCCGCTCACGCCGCGTCCTCCGCCGCTGAGCTGCGACACGAGATCGAGGCGCGCGGACGACAGCGCCGGCGTAAGAGCGGCAAGCATCGCCGTGAGGAGCGCGAGCAGGGCCGTGAACAGCACGACGCCCGCGTCGATTCGCACCGCCTCGACGCGGGGCAGCGTGGCGGGCAGCAACGCCACGAGGCCCTGGAGGCTCCACCACGCGACGCCAAGCCCGACCGCCGCGGCGGCAGCCGTGAGCACGAGGCTCTCGGCGAGCACCTGGCGCACGATGGCGCCGCGCCCGGCACCCAGTGCCGTGCGTACTGCCAGCTCCGTCCGGCGCGACTCGCCGCGCATCAGCAGGAGGTTGGCCACGTTGGCCGTCGCAATGAGGAGGACGAGGCCGACGGCGGCCAGCAGCGCGAGCAAGGCAGGACGCACGTCTCCCACGATGCGCTCTGTGAACGGACGCACGACGGGTGTGAAGCCACGGTTTGCGGTCGGCGGCGCGTCCGCCTCCTGATGTCGTATCAGTGCAGCCAGCTCGCCCGTGGCCTGTGCGATCGTGACGTCAGGCCGCAGCCGCGCCACCAGGTCGACCTCGCGGCGCCCCGCGTCGCTGACCGCGGCGCTGATCGGGATGGACCGCGTCGTTTGCCACGCCTCCGTGCCCACGGGGTAGTCGAGTCCCGGCGCCATGACACCGACGATGGTGAAGGGCCGTTCGTAGAGCGTGATCTGGCGGCCGACGACGTCGGGCGAGCTGTCATATCGCCGCTGCCACAGTCCGTGGCTCAGCACCAGCACGTTCTCCGCCCCCTCTATGCCGTCGTCGGCGGTGAGCGTGCGGCCGACGATCGGCGCGACGCCGAGCACGTCGAAGAACCGGCCCGTGACCGGTGCGACCATGAGGTGCGCCGGTTCGCCGCGGTCCACGACAGTCGAGCGCAGCGCGCCGTGCGACGATACGCCAGCGACGGCGCCGAGCAGGCGGCTGTCTCGTGCGGTCTGCTCGATCGCGACGTCGCCGAAGGGATAGCGCGCGAAGTCGGAGTTGGGCAGTTCCTTCCAGGCGACGACCAGGCGGTGCTGATCGCGTACCGGAAGCGGCCGCAGCAGCACGCCCTGCACGAGGGCGAACATGACGGTCGTGCCGGCGATGCCGACCGCGAGGGTGAGGATGGCCGCGGCGCTGAAGGCACGAGCGCGGCGCAGGCTCCGCCAGGCGAGACGGAGGTCGCGGCCGAGGTTCTGAACGATCATGGGGAAGTTCCGGGCAGGGCGACGTGGCAATTGTCTCACGGCTCGCGCCTGCGACCGGGCCGGGCAAGCCCCAAGGCAAGCCCCGAGGCAAGCCTGGCCTCCACACGAGGAGGTGCCTCTACGCGCCGGCGATACCGATGGCGAGCCAACGGAGTGCTCACCGTGCGGATAGGATCTGTCGGATGAAGCTCGATTGCATTCGCCGCGTCACCTTCCCGCTCGCCTGGCGGCCGGCATGATTGGTGTTGACGACATCGAAGCAGCGCGGCGGCGGATCGCGGGCCACGTGCGGCGTACACCCATCCTGGCACTCGACCAGGTCAGGACGCCGCTGCCCACCGACGCCCGCGTCACGCTGAAGCTCGAATGCCTGCAGGTCGGCGGGTCCTTCAAGGCGCGCGGCGCGATGAACCGCCTGCTCGCGTCGCCGAAGGAGGAACTCGGCAGCGGAATCGTGACAGCGTCGGGCGGCAATCATGGCGTGGCCGTGGCACGGACGGCCTTTGTGGCCGGTGTGCCGGCGACGATCTACGTACCCGTCAAGGTCTCGCCAGCGAAAGTGGCGAACATGCAGCGGTGGGGTGCGCGTGTGGAGATGGGCGGCACAGGGTGGGACGAAGCGAACGTCGCGGCGCTCGACTTCGCGGCACGTACGGGCGCGGTGTATTTCCATCCGTTCGCCGATCCGCTGGTCGTTGCCGGCCAGGGGACGCTCGGCCTCGAGATCGTCGACGACCTGCCTGATGTGGATGCCATCATCGTCTCAGTCGGCGGCGGTGGGCTGATCGCAGGTATCGCGACCGCCATTCGCGCACGGCGGCCTTCGGTGAAGATTGTCGGCGTCGAGCCAACTGGTTCGCCAACGCTGAAGGCGAGTCTCGACGCTGGCTCCGTCGTGACGTTGGACGAGATCACGTCGCGCGTGCTGACCATGTCGTGCCGCCGAAGCGACGAGCGCGTCTTCGACATCGTCCGCCACACGGTCGACGACATCGTGCTCGTCGACGACGACGAGATGGAGGCCGCGGCACACTGGCTGTGGATCGAGACAGGTGTCGCCGCGGAGCTTTCCGGTGCGGCATCACTTGCCGCGCTTCGCCGGTATCCGCCTGTGCTCGCAGGAGCCCGCCACGTCTGTGCGCTGGTGTGCGGTGCGGCGGGAGAGCCCTGGAACGTGTCGTCCACGACATAGCGCGTGGCTCCAATCGGCGCGCGGTCCTCTTCTCACGCCGCGCGTCATGGGGACGCGA
>CAYMAG010000157.1:3836-9320 GCA_964388335.1 uncultured Vicinamibacteraceae bacterium
GTGGCTCCAATCGGCGCGCGGTCCTCTTCTCACGCCGCGCGTCATGGGGACGCGATGCTACCTCCCATCCGCGGCACTCACCGGGCGAGATGGAATCAGTCGGGTGGACTAGGTTTCCACCCGGCGTCTACAAACACACGTCGATCGCTTCTGCCGACGCGCTCCGCGAGGTGTGGGAACAGGCCAACTTCGACGACTTCCACGCCAGGCGACGACGGCGAGCGCACGAGAGCGCCGACGCATAGCGCGCCGGCGGCAGGAGCGTCGTGCGCCTGGTCCACGTTCACGTTCAGCTCAGTCCCGACGACATTCCCGCCTGGTTGGCCGCGGCGACCTTCTTGCGCCGCGCGTCGATACGAGGGATAGTGTGCTCGTGTTGTCGGAGCAGCAGGGGATCGATGGCAGGGACCGTTGCGTATGAGCGATGACCGTCTGACGCTACCTCAGGGCACGCTCGACGTGCTGATTCTGAAGGCGCTGGCCCTCGAGCCGCTGCACGGCTGGGCCGTGTCCGAACGGTTGCAGCAGATCTCGCACGACGCGCTGCAGGTGGGCCAAGGCTCTCTCTACCCATCCCTGCATCGCCTCGAGCGCGCCGGCTTGATCAAGGCGCGGTGGCGGATGACCGACAACAACCGCCGCGCGAAGTACTACGAGCTCACGCGGAGGGGCCGCGCGCGCCTCGAGTCGGCCAGCGCGTCGTGGCGGCGGATGGCCGCCGTCGTCGGCCACGTCCTGGACCTGGCGTAGCGCGCGCACGCCGCCCGCTTCCTTTGCACTCCGGGCTCGCCCGGCCCGCGGTGCTTGCGTCGCCTACGTCCAGATCGTCTTCGCGCCGTACGGCTCGAACGCCCGATCGTGGGTCACGAGGGTCGCGCGCTCGGTCAGGGCCTGCGCCACGAGCATCCGGTCGAACGGATCGGTGTGATGGGGGGGAAGCTGCTGCAGCCGATCGGCGTGGGCAAGCGTCATCGGCAGCTCGGTGAAGTCGTCGGCCGCGAGAAGCACACGGAACGGCTCGTCGAGACGCAGCCGTCCGCGTGCGCACTTGATGGACACCTCCCAGCCGGACACCGCACTGACCCAGACCACGTCGGCCTCCGCGATGGCGCGACGCGCCTCGCGGCCGAGGCGGCGGTCGTCACGCTGCCACCAGAGGATGACGTGCGTGTCGAGCAGCAGGGTCATTCCACAGGTCCGTCGGTGAACGCCGCGAGCAGGTCATCGGGCAGCGAAGCATCGAAGTCCGCGGCGATCCAGATCTTCCCCTTGGCGCTGCCAGGCCGGCGTTGGGCGGCGGGACGCACGGCCACCAGCTTGGCGCGTGGCTTGCCGGCCTTGGCGATGATGATCTCGGCTCCGGCCGCGGCTTCTTCCACCAGCGAAGACAGCCGCGCCTTGGCGTCGTAGAGGTTCAGCATGGTGGTGACGTTCATGACGACGACGCTACCGCAGAATCTGACTTTGGTCAACTTGGTCAGATCGGCGGGGCGCGCTGGCGCTGATCGACGTCTCGTGCCGCCGGGGAACGCCGGTCTGGCAGCACTGAGCCCGTCGCACGCAGACGAGCGCCGTGACCCGCACACGCCGCGGCAGCGGCGATTCTCTCGTGTCCTGTGCCGACGTTGCGGGTCCTACTCCTGCCGGAGCGCTGTCATCGGGTCCACGCGGGACGCGCGCCACGCCGGCACGGCGCTACACGCCATGCCGACAGCGACGAGGACGAGCGCGGCAAGGACGAGCGTCACGGGATCGTAGGCGCTGACGCCGAAGAACAGCGCAGAGGCGAGCCTGCCACCGACCAGGACGAGCGGCAGCCCCAGCAGTGCGCCGTACAGCACGAGCCGCAGGGCATCGTGTACGACGCTCCAGAGCACACGCGATCGGGAGGCGCCGAGCGCCATCCGTAATCCCAGTTCCGGTGTCCGTCGCGCGACGGCATACGACAGCACGCCGAACAGCCCAAAGCCTGCCAGTCCAAGCGCCAGCGCGCCGAAGCCCGACGTGAGCAGGACCACGAGGCGCTCCTGGCTGAAACCGCGCTGCACGCGCATCTCCATTGGCTCCATGCTCTCGATCGGCAGACCGGGTGCGGCCTCACCGACGGCGCGACGCACCTCAGCCATCGTTGTCGCGGGATCGACGGACGTGCGGACCTCCAGCGTACGCGGGACGACCGGACGCTGTGCCAGCGGCACGAAGATGCTCGGCGCGGTCGCGGCCTTGAGATTGGCGAGTCCGCGCGCGTCCTCGACGACACCGACAATCTCGATGTCTGCCGTGGCGAAACCGAAGCGCCGTCCGATCGCCTGACGCCAGTCACCAAAGTAGCGCGCGGCGAGCGTACGATTGACGACGGCGACGCTGGTGGTATTCGTAAGATCCTCTTCACGCAATGCGCGGCCGGCGAGCAGCGGCATACCGACGGTGGAGAAGTAGCCCGGGCTCACGGCATTGACAGTGAAGGCCACCACCTCGTTCTCCCGTGGCTCGTAGCCCTCGACGCGGTAGCCGTCCTCTATCGCGCACGTCCCCTGGAGCCCGCACATCGCGAAGGCGGCCGACTCGACACCGGCAACTCCAGTCACAGCGTCGAGCACGCGCGTGTACATCTCCGGCAGCGCGTCCGGTTGTGCGCCCGCGAGGCGCGGGTCGACGCCAATCGTGAGGAGGCGATCGGACTGGAACCCGAGGTCGACGTGGATCAGCTTCTGGAAGCTGCGCGCGAAGAGTCCGGTACCCGTCACGAGGACGAGCGAGAGCGCCACCTGCAGCACGACCAGCGCACGCGCCGGACGTGCGGCACCACCGGTCGTCCCGCGTGCGTTCGTCTTGAGCGCGGCAACCACATCGACCCGCGTCGCGCGCCATGCGGGCCAGACGCCGAAGACGAGCACCGACGCGAACGCCACGCCGGCGGCAAACGCCAGCACGCGCAGGTCTATGGGAGCCGCAAAAGGCGGCGGGCCGTCCGTCGTGGCTGTCGCGACGTGCAGGAGGAGGTCGCCGGCCCATCGTGCGAAGAGCACGGCCGCCACGCCGGCCATCGCAACGAGCAATGCGCTCTCGGCGAGCAGTTGATGGAGCAGCCGGGCACGCCCAGCGCCAATCGCCATACGCACGGCCAGTTCGCGCTGCCGGCCGACGGCGCGGGCGAGCAAGAGGTTTGCGACGTTGGCACACGCCGTCAGCAGCACGAGGGAGGCCATCACCATGAGCACCAGGAGCGGCGTCGAGAACTGCTGTCTGAACCGCGAGAACCCGCGCGCGAACGGCTGCAGCACGATGCCGGCGTCGCGGCCCGCGAGAGTGGAGAGACTCGCATTGAACGTGCCGGCGGTGGCCGCCGTCTGCCCGGGAGGCACACGCGCGATGACGTGGAGCCACCAGATCTGCGATTGCGCCAACCACGGCTGGCTGAAGTCGGCACCGTCTGCGGTGAAGCTTTGCGTGTACTGCACGGCCGGCTGCAGCGTGAGTGGAATCCAGATGTCCACGGGCGTCTCGAGCCACACGCCGACGAAGTCGCGTGGACCGACGCCGACGATCGTGAACGTCGCGCCGTTGATGCCCAGCGTGCGGCCGACGACATCCGGTGATCCGCCGAAGCGCTGCTGCCAGTACGCGTGGCTGAGCACCGCGACGGGCTCGTGCAACGCGAAGCCGTCGCCAGCGTCAGGCAGCGTTCGGCCCAGCGCCGGCGACACGCCGAGCACCGGAAAGAAGCTCGGCGACACGAGTTGCAGGCTGGCGGGCGTGGTCTCGCGCTCGGCCTCCGTGCGCGTGTGGACTCGTGCGATGCCGCGACTCATGGCGGCGACGCCAACGCCATCCGGTGCTGTCTGACGTAGCACGTCGAACATCGGGCCTGACAGCCGCGCGCCCTCCGGGCCGCTCGTCACGTAGCGGCCGCCGTTCACCGTATAGAGACGGTCGGCATCGCGGACGGGCAGTGGCGATCTGAGGGCAACGGCGTTGAGCAGGGAGAACACCGCGGTGTTGGCGCCGATCCCGAGACCGAGCGTGATGACGATGGTCGCGGTGACGAGTGCGTGCTGGCGCAGCGAGCGCGAGGCGTAGCGGAGGTCGTGCAGGATCGTGCGCGTGTGCTCCCTGGGCGCTTCGGTCAGGATGCCGGCGAGCGCTTCGAGCCAGAGACGGGCGCGGTCCCACGCGCCGTCAGCGTCGCGATAGCGGTCGACGAACACGAGTGACAGCTCGCGGCCGTACTCGTCACGGAAGGCGGCGGGGTAGAGGGCAAGGAGCGCGCGAAACGCGCGCGTGCTCAGGTGCTCTGGCGATCGTGATCTCGCGCCCATGGATGTCAGTCCTGCCTGAGCGCCACCATCGGGCTGATCCGGGAGGCGCGCCACGCGGGCAGGGCGCTGCAGGTCGCGCCCACACCGAGAAGGACCGCGATGGCGATCGCGATCGTCGTGGGGTCGTAAGGGTCGACGCCGAAGAAGAGCGCCGACGTCAGCCTGCCGCCCACGGCAACCAGAGGCAGGCCGATCGCGATCCCGCAGGCTACCAGCCACAGCGCATCGCGGACCACACTCTGAAGTACCTGCGACTGCTGGGCGCCGAGCGCCATACGAAGACCGAGTTCCCGTGCACGTCGCGCGACTGCGTGCGACAGGACGCCGAACAGCCCGAAGCCCGCTAGGCCGAGCGCAAGTGCGCCGAAGGCCGAAGTGAGCAGGACGACGAGCCGTTCCTGGCCGAGACGCCGCTGCACACGATCCTCCAGGGGAGTGATGCTCTCGACAGGCAGATCGGGTGCCGCGAGGCCCAGCGCGTGCCGCACACCACTTGCGACGAGACGTGGGTCACCGATGGTGCGGATGTCGAGCGAGCGGGCGGCAACCGGTCGCTGCGACAGCGGATAGAACACGGCAGGCACGGCCGCATCTTTCGTGTTCAGCAGACGCGCGTCCTTGACGATGCCGACGATGTCGATGTCGCGCGTGCCCTCCCGGAAGCGACGTCCGATGGCCTGCCCGTCGGCGAAGTACTTCGTCGCAAGCGCCACGTTGACCACGGCAACCCTCGCTCCATCTTCCCGGTCGCTCTCGTTCAGGGTGCGTCCGGCGACGAGACGCATGCCGACCGTGGAGAAGTACGCGGGACTTACGGTATTGACGATGAACGTGACCCGTTCGTCCGCTCGGGGCTGGTAGCCGTCGACTTCGATGCCGCCCTGCGATGCGCGACAGCCGCTATGCAGACCGCACTGCGCCAGCGAGGCCGACTGCACACCAGGCACGGCAATCGTGGCGGCGAGCACGCGGTCGTAGAGTTCCGGAGTACGTTCCGGTGCCACGCCCGCGAGACGCGGGTCGATCGCAACCGAGAGCACGTGCGAGCGGTCGAAACCGAGGTCGATGTCCAGCAGGTTCCGGAAGCTCTGCGCCAGCAGTCCGGTGCCGGTGACGAGCAGCAGCGACAACGCCACTTGCAGGACCACGAGCGCACGCGCCGGGC
>CAYMAG010000158.1:0-9280 GCA_964388335.1 uncultured Vicinamibacteraceae bacterium
GCGGCCACCATGTGGTCGAGCCGCTCCGGCGTGAGCGGGTCGAGCAGTCGTCCGGCGACGTAGCCGCCGACGAACCCGCCCGCGTGCGCGTAGTTGTCGATGCCGGGCATGATGAACCCGAACATCCCGAGCATGAGGGCGTACCCGATCGCCTGGCTGCGGATGGCGCTGCTGCCGCTGCGGCGTCCGTAGTACACGAGCGCGCCGAGCAGACCGAAGATGGGCGCGGACGCGCCAACCGTGAAGTGGGCACCCCGCAGCATCGGCAGCGGCATCCAGTTGAGGTAGGCGCCGGCGAGCGAGCTGAGCGCGAAGCCGCACACGGCGGCGACCGTGTAGAGGATGACCGTACGGCTCGGTCCGTAGATGTCGGCCGTGGCTGGTGCGAGCTGGCGCACCCACATCATGTTGAAGACGATGTGCAGCAGGCTGCCGTGCAGCCAGCCGGCGCTCAGCACCGTCCACCAGCGTCCCGCGCCGAACACCGGCACCGCCCCGCTGGCCCCGAAAAGGAAGAGGCTCGCGCCGTTCGGCGAGAGCAGCGAGAACAGCCCGCCCATGCCGATCTGCTCACCGGACACGAGCAGCGACAGCACGTACAGCGCGGCGCATACGCCCGTGACGATGCTGACGAAGCCGAGATCGTTGCCCAGGCGGCGCAGTGCGGGCGCGAAGCCCCAGAGTCCGGGATTCCTCCGGCCGCAGTTCAGGCAGCGCTCGTCGCGGACGCCCACCAGCGTCCCGCAGCCGCCGCACACCACCGAACCTTCCGTCTGTCGTCGAAACATCGTGCTGTCCCTGCGCGGCTTCGCTGTCCGCGTCGACGCACGGTATCATTTCGGCCTTCCGGCTGCAGTCCTGCCGTGGGTTCGCCGCCGTGCGCGGCGGAAGACGTCACGGCAGGGGCCGTCCCGTCGTAGTGTCGAGTACGAGTACGCAGGCGTCGCCCGTTCCTGGGCGCGCGCCTTTCCCCGAGGAGCACACACCGTGAGCGCAGACCACCAGCACACCAGCGCGTTGGACCGACGCAGCTTCTTCAAGACCGCGGGCGCGGGCGTGACCGCCGCCGCCGTCCTGCTGACCCCACGCGAGGCGGCGCTGGCGCAGGAGGCCGCGCAGAAGGCGGCGTTCGACCGCATCGCAGCGAATACCTACCCCATTCGTCCGCTGTTCAAGCAGCGGCCCCGTCCCGCGGGCGCTCCGGCCCCGGGTGGCGGCGCTGGCGGGGGCGGACGGGCGGCGGCCGCCGCGGCAGAGCAGGCGGCGCTGGCCGAGAACCCCAACGCGAAACGCGCGCTCGAGGTCGCCGAGGCCGCGCGCGCCGCGCGGGCCAACCTGCCCAACGCCGACGAGATGAAGAAGACCTACGGCGAAATCACGATGCTCGATTTCCCGCAGTTCACGAAGGACACGTTTCCCGGCGTGACGAAGATGGACCTGTTCTCCGGGCTGTTCGGCGACGTGACCGACGACACGATGTACTTCACCGTCGACGGACAGCGGCGCGGCTTCGACCCGATGAGCCCGTCGGGCCGCAAGTGGCTCGACACGCTGGCGAACATCACCGTCAAGACCGGCACGAAGGTGCACCACATCTCGAACAACGCGCCGACGAACCTGGCCGCGTACGGGTCGCCCGAGGAAGACGAGAAGCGCAAGACCGGCGTCGCGATGGCCAAGCGCTGGCTCGAGGCGTGTGCGGTGCTCGGCGTGAAGTCGATGCGCATGAACTCGCCGCAGGCGCTCGGTCCAAGCGTGCGGCCCGAGGCCATTGCCCGCGGGCCCGGGGATGGCTATCCGCGCAACATCGATCTCGTCCCCCTGCTCGAGGCGGCGATCGAGTCGCACAAGGAGATGGCGGATTTCGGCGGCAACCTCGGCATCAAGGTCACCATCGAGAATCACTGGGGGCTCGCGGCCGATCCGCTCTGCATCCGGACGATCATCGACGAAGTGAACCATCCGTACTGCGAGGCGTCGCCCGACTTCGGGAACTGGGAACACGAGCACATGCTGTTCAACGGGCTCAAGGCGCTGGCCCCGTACGCACACACGACGGCCCATGCCAAGTACTGGGACCGCTGGGGCGACAAGAACGACGTGCAGCGGTCGACGCGCATCATGCTCGCGGCCGGCTTCCGCGGCGCGTTCGCGCTGGAGTACGAGCAGGGTCCGCTGAACGGCGTGGAGGGCGCGAAGTACCTCTACGAGGAAGTGCTCGCGGCGCTCACCACGCCGACGCCCGTCGTCGGGTAGCTGAATGGCGCCTGGTCTGAAGTGGCTCGCTGTGGCGTCAGACCCTCAGCCGGACCACTTCAGACCTGACCCCATGTATCCTGTGCCCATGGCGAAAAAGAAGACCAAGACCACCACCCGACCCAGGTCCACCAGGCCCGTGTCGCCCGTGGCTGCAGAGGCAGACGTGGACAACTACGGCGGCGGTGGCGCCACCGGCTCGTCCTCAGGAGCGCCCGGTGTCATACCGTACGACCCGAGCCAGCGCGCCAGCGGCGCCGAGCACCACGTCAAGCCGGCCTACCAGGACGAAGCCCACGCGCCGCGCCGCAAGACGCTCGACAAACTCGAGCTGCCCTCGTATTGCCTGGGCGACCTCTCACCCGTCGACGTCCGCGAGTACCTGAAGTACAGCGACACGATCCTCGTGCCCAAAGCCTCGCTCGAACAGCACGGCGCCCACCTGCCGCTCTACTGCGACACCATCACGTCGCTCGAAGTCGCCAGGCGCGCCGGTGAGAAGGCGGGCATCCTGTACACGCCGACGCTGTGGCTCGGCTACAGCCCGCAGCACATGAAGGCGCCCGGCATGGGCGCCGGCACCATCACGCTGCGCGTCGAGACGTACCTCAACCTCATCTACGACATCGGGCGCAGCCTGATCCACCACGGCTTCAATCGCGTCATCTTCGTCAACGGCCACGGGTCGAACGTCAAGGTCGTCGACCCCGTGCTCCGCAAGCTGCGCAACGAAACCGGCGCGCTCGTGGCGTACTACAAGCCCTACGCCGAACGCTACCTCGGCATGATCAAGGACGTGCTCGAAGGCCCGACCGAAGAGACGCCGGGCTGGCACGCGGGCGAACTCGAGACGTCGCAGTGCCTCTGCCACAACCCCGATCTCGTGCGCATGGACCGTGCCGTGATGGACCGCGCCCACGCGCCGGCGTACATGACGAAGCAGTGGAAGAAGAGCGACGGGATGCCCGACCTCGAGTTCCAGGGCTACCAGTACTTCAACATGCCCTTCGAGCACGACGAGTTCACCGACTCGGGCGTGATGGGCAACCCGTTCCGTGGCGCGGCCTACAAGGGCGAGATCGCCTTCAACCGGTTCTCGAACCACCTGATCGACGCCGTGCACGAGTTCGAGCAGGTCAAGGTCTCGGTGAAGAACCGCGACTTCACGGCGTCGAAGACCATGGGCTGGTGAGGACCTGCACCACAGGAGATCGAGTGTCGATGAACGACGTGCAGGCAAGGCCCGCGTTACGGCGATGGGCTCGCGCGGGTGGGGTGGTCGTGGCCGGTGCCGTGCTGGCCGGAATGGCGGGCGTGCCCTCGGGCCAGTCTCCCCGCGAGTGGCGCGACTACGCTGGCGGTCCCGACAGTTCGAGGTTCGTCGCCGCGACGCAGATCGACAAGACCAACGTCGGTCGGCTGCAGGTCGCGTGGACGTATCCCGACGGCGATACCGACTTCAACCCGCTCGTGGTGCGCGGCGTGGTCTACACCCGTGCCCGTGGCAACGCCATCGTGGCGCTGGACGCGTCGACGGGCAGGGAGATCTGGGCGCTCGGAGGCATCGACGCCTTCGCCGTCCGGGGGATGAACTACTGGGAGAGCGCCGACGGCTCCGACCGTCGCCTGCTGTTCAGCACGCGGAACATGCTGCAGGCCGTCGACGCGCAGACGGGCACGCGCATCACGTCGTTCGGCGTGAACGGCCACGTGGACCTGCGTGAGGGCCTCGATCGCGATCCGGCGACGGTGGAGCAGCAGAGCCGCCTGCCGGGACGCGTCTTCGAGCACCTCATCATCCTCGGTTCCGCGACCAATCGCGAGTACGCGTCGGCGCCGGGAGACATCCGCGCCTACGATGTGCGCACCGGGACGCTCGCGTGGTCGTTCCGCACCATTCCGCGGGCGGGCGAACTCGGTGCGGAGACGTGGCCCGAGAACGCGCGTGCCACCGTGGGCGGGGCGAACAACTGGGCCGAGTCGTCCGTCGATGCCGAGCGCGGCATCGTCTATGTGCCGACAGGCAGCGGCAAGTACAACTTCTACGGCGGCTATCGGCTCGGCGACAACCTCTTCTCCGACAGCCTCCTGGCGCTCGACGCGCGCACGGGACGCCGGATCTGGCACTTCCAGACCGTGCACCACGACATCTGGGACGTGGACAACAACTCGGCGCCGCAGTTGACCACCGTCGTCCACGACGGGCAGCGTCGCGATGTCGTCGCCCAGGCCGGCAAGACGGGGTACCTGTATGTGTTCGACCGGGCCACCGGACAACCGATCTGGCCCATCGAGGAGCGGCCGGTGCCGCAGGGCACGCAGGTGCCAGGCGAGAAGCTGTCGCCCACGCAGCCGTTCCCGACGAAGCCGGAGCCCTTCTCGCGGCAGTCGTTCACGGTGGACGATCTCGACGAGCACCTGCTCACGCCCGAGGAGCGGGAGCGGTTCCGGCAACGCATCCTGAAGGCGCGTAACGAGGGGCCCTTCACACCCATCGGCTTCGAAGACGTCATCCACATGCCGGGCAACCAGGGCGGCTCGAACTGGGGCAGCACCGCGACCAACCCGACCAATGGGCGGGTGTACGTGATCGGCTTCAACGTGCCGACGATCATCCGCCTGCTGAAGCCCGGCGAGACGCGTCCTGCCAGGGCGGGGGCACCGCCGGAGGTCGTGCGTGAGGGGTACCCCGTGACGGACGGGTTCGGTCTCTATCCCACGATCATCAAGCCGCCATACACGACGCTCACCGCCTACGACCTGAACACCGGCACCATTGCCTGGCAGAAGGGCCTCGGTGACGACCTGCGGCTCCTGGCCAGGGGCATCACCGGCACCGGCTCGGCGATGACCGTGAAGGGCGGACTCATCGTCACCGGCTCGGGGCTCGTGTTCGCGACCGCGGCCGACCGCAAGGTGCACGTCTACGACACGGACAACGGCAACGAGCTGGCGACGTTCCCGCTGGGTGGCCCCACGAGCGGCGGGCCGTCGATGTACGAGCAGGACGGCCGCCAGTATCTGCTCGTGCATGCGGCATCCACACAGCCGACCGGTCCGAACGCCGTCCCGACGCCGCACGCCGGCCCGACGGGGCTGGTGGCGTACGCGTTGCCGAAGTAGCGGGTCTGTACGGGCCACGGGCTACAGGCTTCAGGCTTCTACGCGCTACGAGGCTAGCCGAAGGCTAGCCGTGGGCTAGCCGCGCCGAAGCCTCTGGCGAAGGCGGGTCACGGGCGTGTTCCGGCGCGTGCGACTGCGCCGGCAGACGGCGCGATGGGTTGTGCACGTCGCTTCGCGACCGTGTGGATGAACCGCAGGCGCTGGTCGAGCGGCACGTAGCGCGTGGTGTCCGGGGTCCACCCGATGCGGTCGTTGTGCACCGCCAGCTTGCTTGCCGCCGAGACGAGCAGCGCCGCGTTCGCGCCCAGCCGTTCGAGCGCGAGGATGGCGAGCCCGTCGCAGTGCAGTTCGAGTGCCTGCAGCCGCCGCGTGTCGCCGGCCCTGCGGGCAGCCTCGTACTCGTCCCAGACGATGTCGTGTCCGAGTTCGTGCGCCGCCAGGGCCACGAACTCATGGACGTCGAGAATGTCGAGGGCCTCCTGCGAGACGAGGAGCACGCTGCGGGCGTGCAGGCCGGCCCACGCGGCACCGCCGACGGTGAAGAGCCGCACCTCGAGGTCCAGGTCCCGTCCGTGCAGTGCCAGCAGCGGCTGGAGCGCGGCCAGCTTGCGCGCCTGGCGGGCGTCCGGCGACACCGTGCCCTCCTGCGGCAGCAGCGCCACGATGCGGGCCCGCACGTCCGGCGGGGGCGCCGGGCGTCGCCGCAGGCGCAGCACGGATTCGATGCCGGCCTCCTGCATCGACACCACGTCGCGCAGCGCCGCGCGCACGGCAGGATGCGTCCGCTCGTCATCGTTCACCACAGAGGTGGCTGCCGGCGCGTCCAGCAGCCCGACGAGCGCCAATCCGACCACGATGTTCCGACCCATGGTGCCCTCCCCGGCCGCACGTTGCGGCCGTGGGTCGGTGATAGACGGTCGGAGGTCGCCGCGTCCTTTGGCGCAGCAGAGAGTTCGCCGAGGAATCTCTTTGAAGTCTCGAAGGGATCTCGAAGTGGGCCTCGAAGGGGCGTCGTGCTGCTGCAGCGGGCGAAGCGTGGCGGGACGGGGCGGGACGTGTCGGCTGCCGGCACGCCGGCACTGACGCGACAATGCCGGCGCCTGTCGGCGTCGCGCGTCGGCGGCCTGCCGGTGGGCGACCCTCCAGCTACATGAGCGCCGCGAAGAACTCGTTCACCATGCGCCTGTCAGGGTCGACCGTGCGGAGCCACGTGCACAACTGCGTCCAGCGGTCGCCGTAGGCGGCGGTGACGTGTTCGCGCGTCACGAACGGGCTCTGGTTCAACAGAGGGATGCCGCCGCGCGCGTGGGCCCACTCGTTGAACGCACGCAGGAAGGCCGCCCATGCCTCCTTGTCGCGCTCGCCGGGCGCGTGGATGGGATCGATCGAGAACACATCGCCGTCATGGGTGTACGACAGCAGCGAACTCTGGTCGCGCCTGACGAAGTAGGCCCCGCACGGCAGGTTGCAGCGGAAGCCGTGGGCCTTGTAGTAGTCGTCGCGGAACTGCACGTACCCCTGGATGTTCTCGACCCACCGGTCGGCTGGAAACGCCCAGAAGGTGAACGCGTACCTCGCCACGCGCGGCGTCTTCGAGTAGTCGATCATCTTGTCGGGGTCGTGCAGCGTGAATCCCCCGAGCTTGCTGAACAGCCGATAGAAACCCAGCTCGATGTCGAACGCCAGGTCGTCCAGGACCTCCGATCCCGTCGACAGCCGGCCGGCGACGCGGCCGGCGAACGCGCCGAGGAAGTTCCAGCCGAAGCGCCGCGACTCGGCGAGCCACTCGTGGCGGAGTTCGGCCGCCTGGTTGCGCGTCTGGATCACCACCGTGTCGTCGATGGTCCAGCACACCAGGCCCTGGTTCGACGCGATGACGCTGGCGATGTGGTCCTGGGTCAGCTCCCTGACCGGGCGGAGGTCGTAGTCGAAGCGGACGATCTCGAGCGGCTTCACCTTGAACGTCACTTCGTACACGATGCCGGCGAGCCCGTAGCTGGCGCGGATGAACGGCAGCAGCTCGGGATGTGTCTCGGCGGACGCCTCTTCCAGGTCGCCCGCCGGAGTGACCCATTTCACGCCGGTGACGTACGAGTTGACCTGGCCGAACTCGACCGCATCCAGGCTGTCCTTCGTCTGGCAGCACGCGGCCGACCCGAGCGTCAGGTTGCCGATCTCGATGTTCAGCATGAACTGCAGCTTCGCCGCGCGCAGCACGCGGGCTGCCTCGATCATCTCCATGCCCGCCTGGGCCGTGAACGTCATGGCCTGCGCGTCGAGCGCCACCACCTTGTTCAGGCCGCGCATGTCCACCATCGTGCCGGTGGACGCCGCGCACGGCGTCAGTGAATGGAAGTTGCCCATGGCGCGGACGGGGCCCGGGAACTGGTCCCGATCCCTGAGAATCTGCTGCAGTGCGTCGACCGACTCGGGGCGCACGATCTGCAGCGGCGCCGCGACGATGCTGCCGTCGTAGTTCCGGATGGTGGTGGGCACGGATCTCTCCTGCGTGCCTTCAGCCACGGGAGGGGTGCAGTGGGAAGGCGGACTCATCTTGCGAGCCGGAGCGGTGAAGTGTCAACGGCAATCACTGGCGTGTCAATCGGCGCCTGTCAACGCGCAACCGCTCGGCGCCGACGCACAGCTCGCTCCCGGCCCGTCTCGCGTACGATGCGCATGTCGGTACCATCAATGTGGTGCCGCTGGAGACTCGACGACCGATGCCCACGTTTCTCATCGCCCTGTTGCTCGCCGCCGGTATCCAGGCCCCGTTCGCCCGGATGGCCGGACCAGTGCAGGCGCCTGCCCCCGCGCCCACCGGGTCCGTGCGTCCCGGCATCGAGGTGTTCCTTGCCGAACTGCCGGCGCGCCTGCGCGGCAAGCGGGTCGGACTCATCACCAACCACACCGGCATCGACCGCGCGCGGACCCCTGACATCGACCTCATCGCGCAGCACCCCGACCTGACGCTCGTCGCGCTGATGGCGCCCGAGCACGGCATCCGGGGCACCATCGCGCCGGGCGTGAAGGTGAAGGACGAGGTCGACGAGAAGACCGGCGTGCCGGTGTACTCGCTCTACCTGGCCGAGGACCGCGGCCCATCACCAGAGATGCTGAAGGACGTGGACGTGCTCGTGTACGACCTGCAGGAGGTCGGCGGGCGCACGTGGACGTATGTCTCGACCATGGCGCTGTCGATGAAGGCGGCGGCGACCAAGGGCATTCCGTTCGTGGTCCTCGATCGGCCAAACCCGATCGGTGGCGAGATCGTGGAGGGCGCGCGGCTGGATCCGGCGTTCGCGTCGTTCGTCGGGATGTACCCCATTCCCGCGCGGCACGGGATGACGGTCGGCGAGCTGGCGACGCTGTTCAATCGGCAGCACGGCATCGGCGCCGACCTCCTCGTGGTGAAGACGGCGAACTGGCGGCGTTCGCAGTGGTTCGACGAGACGGGGCTGCCGTGGGTCAACCCCTCGCCGAACCTGCGCTCGCTCGCGGCCGTGACGAACTACCCGGGCACGGTGTACTTCGAGGGCACGAACCTGTCGGAGGGCCGCGGGACGGAACGGCCCTTCGAACAGGCCGGCGCGCCGTGGCTGCGCGCCGAGGACGTGGTGCGTGCGGTCAACGCGATGGGCCTGCCAGGTGTCCGCCTCGAGGCGGTCACGCTGACGGTGGAGAAGACCGCGCTGAAGTTTCCGGGGCTGACCTTCCCGGGCATCCGCTTCGTCGTCACGGACCGCCAGGCGTATCGTCCCGTGCGCACCGCGCTGCTCGTCGTCGACGAAATCCGGCGGCAGCATCCCGAGGAGTTCACGTGGAGCGGTTCGCTCGATCGGCTGACGGGCACCGACAAGGTGCGGCTGGCGATCGAGGCCGGGACGCTGCGCCCGCTGCTCGA
>CAYMAG010000159.1:0-7177 GCA_964388335.1 uncultured Vicinamibacteraceae bacterium
CGGTCCACGCGGTCGTCTCACCGAGAGCGCCCAGGGCGACCAGCTTCGCCAGGGTCTTCGGCACGGTCGCTGTGCCGGGCTCGAACGCACCAGGCGCGCCAGGCGCCGCACCGGTCGGGAGGTTCGACACAGCCGCACCGATCACCGGCTTCGTCGACCCGAGAGTGACGTTCGCGACCGCGACCTGGTCAACCGGGCCACCGATCGACCCCGGGGTGACGATCAGCGTCGCCGTGACAGTCGGGCCACCGTTGATCGGTGCGAACTCGACGTCGATCGACTCGCCCTCGTGCTCGTGGAGGTACCTCGACAGGCTGTCTTCGGTCGCCCAGTCCTGCGCGTACGCGAGCGCCGCCGACCACTCCGCAGCGGACGAGAACGCATGATTCGACGAGGGCGTGAGGCCCTTGAACCGGACCACGCTCGACGTCGGGTCGAACTGCACCTGCGAGACGTGCGCCTCGTAGTTGTCCGACTCCACCTTGAACAGGCAGTCGCGGAGGATGAACGGCTGAACAGAGATCTCGGCCATGACTAGGCCCCCTTCGATGTGTGGGTTCTTACGGTGATGTCGTACGCGAGACGCTCCAGGTCGTCGCCTACGGTCTTCGTCGCCTCGACCCACCCCAGCCACGGGCCGATGTCGTCGAGCGCGCCGAGGAAGTCGAGCAGGTCGTCGAACAGTGCAGGGTCGGCGGTCTCCCGCGACGGGTACGGGGACGTGACGGTGAGAATCCAGTCGACCTGATAGGCGCCGACCGGTGCCGCCGGGAGACGGGTCACCGTGCGGATCTTCAACGTCACCGACGTAACGTCGGGAACGTCCGCGATCGGCTCGTAGCCGACGAGCCGCCACCCCTCGGGCAACACACCCTCGACCGCGTCAGCGAGAAGCTGGTAAGCGCTCATGCGAACCCCGGCATCTGCTTGCTCTTGAACGGCGCCAGCAGGCTCCGCACCGTCTTCGGAATCAGGTACCCCGGGTCGACCTGATCGTCCAGACCGGGGGCACGCTGAGAAGCGATCGCCCACATGTCGACGGCCACCATCGTCGCCGCCAACGTCACCGCTTCCGGGACCGGGGCGTACCCCGTCGTGAACTCGACTCGCACGTTCTGACGGCCCCGTGGGAAGGGACCGTAGACGATGCCGGCGTTCTTGTTGACCGTCCACCCGCTGGTGTCGCCGAACCCGGCCGAGGGGACGACGTAGCCGTCCTCGACCTCGAACCCGGCGGGCGTCGCGAGCTGCACCGACACGACCTCGTTCACCCGGTGCGGGAGGGCAACGGATGGGCCACCGTCCGCGATGTGCTGGATGGTGCGTGGCTCGAACGGTCCGGCTTCGTCCTCGACAACCTGCGATGCAGCGGCGATGTACAGCGGCAGCTGCGACTCGAACTTCGAGCGCTCCGGTTCGCCCCACCGGAGCATCGCGGCGACGTCAGCCTCTGTCGTCAGTGCCATCGGCGTCCTCCTCGAACTCGGGTCGCCCAGGGCGGGTCTCGACGTCGGGGTACACCGCGGGACGTGTCTCGACGCCAAGCGCTCGGCACACGTTCGTCAGGATGGTCACACGATGGTTTGGTACGCGTCCGCCCACAGTTTCCAGCCGTCCTGAATCGCCCATGACCGCGCGTGCTCCTTCGCTGCGGCGCCCATTTCCAGGCGCATGGCTTCGTCGTCCACGAGGTCCCGGAGGCGGGACTGCCACTCGTGATCCCGTTTGATCAGGAACCCCGTCACCCCGTCGATGACGAACTCCCGGTACGGGCCCTCGTCGGATGCGACGACCGGGATGCCCAACGCGGCATATTCAAGGGCTTTGATCGCGGACTTCGACCGGTTGAACACTGAGGGGATCAGGGGGGCGAGTCCGATGTCGAAGTCGATCTTCGTGTAGTAGTCCTCCACCTGCTCCGACCACCCCGAATGCCGGTACGGGACCTTCATGGTGTGCAGCGGGTTAGGGTGCACATGCTCACGCAGATGCTTCGGGAATGCTTCGGGAGGGTTCTGGCTGCCCCAACCGATCGTGTGCAGGTCGACGTGAGGGTTCCTGTCGAAGAATCGACGCAGATGCGGGGCAACCATCTTCAGGTCACGATGATGCGAGTCACCGCCGGCCCACCCGACAGTCAACCGGTCGCGGCGCGGACGGTCCCGGTCGAGAAGTGTCGCGTCGATGTGGTTGGGGATCACGACGACGTTGTCGTTGAACCGGCGCATCGTCTCCGCAAGCGGTTCGCTGGTAACCGTCACCATGTGCGCTACCCGTGCGACGTCCTCCAACGCCCGGAGCATTCCCTCCGTGAAGATTCGGGCGGCGCGAGTGTTCGTCGGGTCGACGGTCCACAGGTCGTCGTCGGTCTCCCAGACGAGCTTGTGCCTGCGCCAGAGCTTCAACCAGTGCAGCTGAAATCCGGGGGCGCCGATACGCTGCCCGACGACAATGGTGGTGTCCTCGTCAGGGTCACCGCGGCGCGCGTGCCGCACGTCGACGCCGTTTGCCTGCATGTGCTTGTACGGCAACCGGATTCGGTAGTAGCCGCATCCGGTGCCATCTTCGTACGCGAACACCTTCATACGCCCGGCACCTCGAACAGGTCGAGGACCTCGATGCTGCGGCTATGCCACCGCGCAGGTTTTGTGGCGACCGCGAACACTCCCGGCGCTTCCGGGTCCGTGACGCAATGCACGATCTTCAGCCCATATGCCTGGAGGATGTCGCGCATCATGTCGACGGGGTACCGCCAGTTGTCAACCGGATAGGGGTGGTAGGGGAACCCTGGCGACCTGGTGGTGAGGGCGACGGTGCCGCTCTTCGCAACGAGCTGCACGAGCGCGTCAACAGCCGCCTTCCAGTCGTCGACATGCTCAAGCATCTCCGTGGAGATGACCAGACCGAACCCGTCAGGGTATAGCACTGGCACGGTGGCGACATCCGCGACAAGGTCCACGCCTGGTCCCGCCGACTGGTCGACCCCCAGATACGACGCCGGGCCGAGCGCTTCGACGATGGGACGTACGGTCCCATTGACGTCATACGAGCCGACCTCGACCACCGACTTCCCGGCGACCATGTCAGACGTGAAAGCGGAGGCCGCCCACGTGAGAACAGAACTGTGACACATGGGACGGCCTCCGCTTTCATCTGGCTCCTACGTGGCGGCGAGCTGCAGGTACTTCACCGCGTTCGGGTCGAGGACCGTCGCGCCGGAGCGGACGATGCCGCGGAAAGCGATCTGGTCGTTCCCGAACGCGTACTCCGCGGACCGCTCGAACCTCATGCCACCCGCGATGCGGATGACGAGCGCCGCCCAGTCACCGAAGAACGTCACCTTCGCGCCCGTCGCCGGGGACGCGAGGAACGGGTCGATGTAGACCGACTTCCCGAGGATCAGGTCCGGGTCGCCCGCGGTGAGCGCCGGCTGCCACACGGGCTCGCCGGTGCTCGTCTTGAGCTTGCGGATCAGAGCCGCAGTCGGGTCGGCCATCGTCCACGCGGCCGACGACCGGTACTCGGGAAGCACCGAGTGGAACAGGTCCACCAGCACATCGGAGCCTGCGCCGACATCGTTCTGCGGGCCGAGGGTGCCTGCCGCCGACGCGGGGCCGACAGCACCGGACACGGTGAACCCGGCGATGTACGCGGTCGTCGCACGTGCCGCGACACGGCGAGCCAACTCGCGACCGGCCGCGCGGGCCAGGTACCCCTCGAGGTCGAACGTGGCGTCCTGGAGCAGCTCGCTGGGGACGTAGGTGATCCACTGGTCCTTCACGACCGTGTTGTTCACGGTCGTGATGGTCGGGTCCGACGCAGTCAGCGGTGCGTTCGCCGCTGCGGTAGCACCTGTTGCGTGGACCGTCGCGACGGGGAACGGCAGCGTGTTGCCGTCCGACGTGTTGATGATCTGCACACCAGCCTGCAGGAGCTGGGATGCCGCGATGGCGTACTCCCACAGGGAGCCGTACACCCCGTCAGCGCCGATGCCACCGGATGCGGACATGGCCCGCTTCTCTGTGATGGCCTTCAGCGCGCGACGTTCGGCGCCATGCACGGGCGCGATGTCGAATGCGTCACCGACCCGCGCCTCCCGCATCCACTTTCCGAACGCCGAGTCGCCCTGGTCGCGGTTCTCCATCTCGCGACCGGTGTTCTGACGGAACGACTCTTCGAGTTCACGGCCCCGCTTCTCGCCCTCGGCGATCTCCGCGGCACGCTTGCCGAGCGACTCAGCCTCCGCGATCATGCCGTCGAACTTCTGGGCCTCGTCAGCGGACAGGTCGCGGCCCTCGGCCACGCCCTTCTGGGCGAGCTCCTGAGCTTGGGTGATGAGAGCGGCTCGCCGCTCCATCAGGGTGTCTGCAATAGACGTGGACATGATGCTTTCCCCTTTCCGGGAATCTGTTGATGTGATTCCCGGTGGGGGTCGCCCTGCCGGATTGCTTGGTACTGCTGACCGTCTCGACGGGTGGGGTCGCCCTGCCCGTTGTCGACGGTGGTTACTGGAGGCTGAGCGCCTTCGCGAGCGCAGCCTGCGCGGAACGTTTCGCTTCGACCGTGCCGCCGTCCGTGCGCTTGAAGAACTTCGTCAGCTCGTCACTCGCGGCCAGCGTTCGCACCTCCGCCAGGTCAGCGTCGAACTTTCTCGCAAGCGATTCGAGGGCCGCGTCGACCGACCGAGCACCGACGCTAGTGTCCTCGTAAGCCGGAGTGTTCACCGGGGCGACATCCATCAACCGTCCCGAGATCAGCGTCCGCATCGGGAACCCCTGATCGGAGGTAGCCCAATCGTCCTCGTAGGCGATGAACGCGAACGACGACTGCCGCACGTCGCCGCGGCCGACCAGCTCGTACACGTCGCCGCGCGCCTGCGGCAGGTCGACGTCGTACTCAAGCCCGATCTCGTCGACCGACAAGCGCAGAGTGCCGCCGCCGATCGTGCCGAGGACCATGTTGTCGTCGTGGTTGTAGCGGGCCAGGACACCCGGCCAGCCGTCCCCCCGGGACTTGTTGAAGAACCCGGGAGCGATCCGCTCCACGAATCCCCCGAGATTCTGCGACATGCGGTCGAATTTGGCCGCATACCCGCCGATGGTGCGCTTGTCCGCAGCGGCCCGGATCTCGACCGGAACCGACGTGAAGCGCCGTTCTGCATCAGTCACGATGCGTCTCCTCTCATTGTCGGCTCCGCCTTAGGCGCGGGCACGTTGTGGAAGTCCCCACCGGGGACGGGTGGACGGTCCTCGAGCGCCCGGACCTCGTTGACGGACAGCCGCCCATCCTTGATCTGCGCACCCTCAACCTCGATCCGGGTCTTCATGTCCGTACGGAACGTGGCGTCGACGTTGAGTCTCACGAACTGTCGTTCGGGCATCAGCCGAGAAACCAGGGACTCAAACCGCACCAAGTACGGGCGAAGGTTGTTCGCCCGGTTCAACGCCCGGGACTCGTCCGTCGCGTACGTCAGCGACTCTGTAGCCGACCCCCCGATCTCACGCGCGTCTATGCCGAAGATCGCCGCGGTCTGATTCGCGGTCAGCTGCAGCGTCTCCAGAAACATTGCCTGGTTCGGTGGGATGGTCTCGATCTTCAGGTCCCAGTCGTTGCCTGTGACGAACGGCTCTCCCGACGCGAACGACCGCACCGCACGCTTCTGCACCGTCTCCGACTCGACCACGTCGAGCTTCTTCGCGACGTTCTTCAGATGTGCAGGCGGGATGCCACCGCCGCGTGACACATCGGCGTACTCCTGGACGGAAAGCCCCGCGTTCCAGAACGCCTGGAAGTGCTCCAGGGGGGACATGCCCAGGGTCTTCCCGGTAGGGACGATCCACGGGGAGTGGATGATCCGCGACGAGGCCACGGGCTGCCCGCCGACATACCACTGCTTCGAGTGGTCGTCGAACGACCAGTCCGCACGCGAAAGCCACCGTGCCGCTGACGGATACCCGAACCCGTCGACGTCGACGACCCAGCCGACCGCGTTCCCGTGGACCGTGATCCCGTAAGCCCACTGCCCGATCCACGTCCCGACGCCAACGTCACCGGGATCGTTCAAACGCTTCAGGAGCTGCGGCAACGGCGCTGTGGTCCGCCTCTCACCGTCCTGCCGGTACGAGTCCACAGGGAGCGTCGACATGAAGTCAACAATGTGGCGGATCGACGCGAAGAACGGGACCAGGCCGGTTGCTTTGCCCGCTGACCCTGACCCGCCGAACGACTCCCACGAGTCGTCACCTGCGGACCTGGTCTCAGTGCGACGGAAGAAGCTCATGAGCGTCCCTTCCGTGTCGGCATCGGTGCACCGTCCGCGAGCCACGACACGACCAGCAGTCCCACTCCCGCGACCACAAGACCACGAACAAGACCCGTGACCTCGAGCTCGGCCGCGAGGACCGCGAGCGCCGCGACAATCAGCACAGCACCGACCAGGTCAAGGATGGTCGTCAGGAGTGACTTCATCGGCAGCCCCTCACAGCACGGAATCCAGCACGTCGTACGACGACGACACCCGGCGACTCCACTCCCACATTCCGAGGGACATCGCCACGAGAGGCACGATCACCGCGCCCGCCTTCTTCCTTGACCACGTGAACGCGCCCTCCCGCTCGTCTTTCACCGCACTGCGCACAGCAGCGTCAAGCTCTGCGTCCCCGTTGTGCCGCATGGTGCCTTCGTGGATCAGGTCGAACGTGAACGAGCACGCCTCAGCCATGTCCGGGAACGACGTGCGCACCAGGTCGACCGTCAGCCCGGCCTCGTCAAGCGCTTCGACCGTGGCCTCAGCAATCGGCTCCGTCGACTTCTTGTCGTCGATCACGACAGCCACGACCTCTGGATGCTCCCGGCAGACCCGCACGATCAGCGCCGGCGCCCACATCGACGCCGCGGCCGACCGGACCACCCGCACCTGGGGGATGCCGTCCTCACCCGCGCCGACCGCTATGAGCGCGGTCAGCTTCCTGTCGACCGACGTGTCCGCGACGAGCACCACACCGCTCGTCGGCGCGACCAGCGGGCCGCGATGGTTCTTCCACGATGCAGCGTCGATCGCGCCCGTGCCGTCCGTGTCCTCGTCCCAGATCCCCATCCCCTCGCGGAGGAACGATTCCTCGTCGTCGAGCTGCTCACGCAACCGGTCGATCGCCTCATCGGGGGTCCGGTGCGGGTA
>CAYMAG010000159.1:7277-9135 GCA_964388335.1 uncultured Vicinamibacteraceae bacterium
GCCGGCACCATGTCGTTCAGCGCCTTCGACTTCAGGATCTGCGCCTCATCGAACACCACAATCGACACCCCGGGGATACCACGACCGAACCCATGCTCACGGGCGCCGAACATGATCCGCGACCCGTTCGTGAACACGATCCGCTGCTTGCCGTTACCACCCCGCACCTGCCGCACATACGGTGCGATGCGAGTACGCCGCGCGAGCGCCGCGAGCGCCTCGAACGTCTCGTCCGACGTCGCCGCATGATGCGCGGTCCACAGCACCTTGAGCCCCGGGAACAAGATGCACAACGCGAACACGATCGTCCCGATCGTGAACGTCTTCCCCACCTGACGACAGATCGAAATGATCACGCCGCCGATGCCGGCCGCGTACAGCCCGTTCTCACGCTTGCCGAGCATCGCCCGACCCAGACCCTGCTGCCAATCGTCGTGCTTGACGCCCATCTTCCCGCACTGCGCCGCAACCGCCGGATACCCCGTCGCCACAATCCCAGACGGCAGCACCAGATGCTTCGCCACCTCAGACAGCTTCCGACGCGGCCTCACGGCAGGCGGCACCCGCCGAGCGACCGACCTAGATGTCGTCGTCGTTCCACTCCTCGTCAGGCGCGTTCGCGGCATCCGCAGACTCCTCCGACTCGCGCGTCTCGATCTCCTCCAGCTCGCGCATCGTCTCGTTCAACAGACGCACATTCGGCGGCAGATCCCGCGGCGCCATCCCCGCAGCAATCTTCGTCGCAAGCTCATCGCGCATCGCGACCAGGTACGCCTTCCGGTCACCCGACTGCACCGCCTCCAACAACGACAACGGAGGAGGCGCCGCGTCCCGCATCCACTTCGACAACGTCGGCCGAGACACCCCCAGCGCCCTTGACACCTGCGAAACAGACTTCGCAGCCCGCGCCTTCTCGACAGCATCCCTCTTGAACGCCTCCGAATACGCCCGCCCACCGCGAGATCCCGCAGGAGACACATCACCGACGACCCTCACCTGAGCCTGCGATCGGGCCATGCGTGCGCCCTCCCTGCCAAGTGGGAAACCCTCGGGGAGAGATTCGACGGGCTCGCGGGTCTTGAATGGTCGCCGGCCTCTAAAGAAATCGGGGGGCTTCGTCGTCCCGAGCCCGGCTCCCGTGGGGTTAGGTGAACCATTGGTAGTCGGCGGTCTGCTGTGCTCTCGCCTTCCAGATGCGGGTGGTGCCGCGGTTGCATCGTGGGTGTTCGGGTCCGGTGTACAGGGTGGGGTCGTCGTCGCGGTGGCCGAGGTCCCATCGTGAGCCGGGGTGGATGCGGGTGTCTGGTTCGAGGCAGGCAGGGAGGTGGTGGCAGTGGACTCCGCCGGCGTCGACTCTTGTCTTCCATTCGGCTCTGAGCTTCTGGTGGGCGGCACCGTACTTCGGGTCGGCCATCAGTCGATACCGCGCTCGATGTTCTCTTCGTCGAGCTCGGCCATCGCGAGGTCGCAGCACACGACACCGGGAATGATCTTCGCCCCACACACGTCGCAGGTCATCGGGGACTCCTCACGTCCGCAGTGAACAGCCACCATAGGAACGCGCCGACATATCGGCGGGTCAGGATGCTCGCGGTGACCCCGAGTACGGTGCCGAGGGTGAGACCGGTCAGGATCCTCACTTCGGGATGGTTTCTCGCAGGTCGACGATGTGTGCGCCGATCGCGCGGAGGCCGGGGAGTGCTTCACCGCCGTGGTGCCCGCACCCGGACCATGTGCGGCCGGATGGGAGGAGGGCGAAGACGTAGGATTTCGCGGCGGTGGCTGATCCGCATTCGTCGCAGAGGTCTGTGGAGACTTCGATGACAGTCGGGGTGTGGCGGTCGACGATATCCCGCGG
>CAYMAG010000160.1:0-1785 GCA_964388335.1 uncultured Vicinamibacteraceae bacterium
TCAGGGTCGTGTCCCACAGCACGCGCGGCATCATTTCGCCGAGGCCCTTGAAGCGCGTGATCTCGGGCTGCGACCGGGTCCTGTGCTTCGCCACGATTGCGTCACGCTGCGCATCGTCCTGCGCCCAGAACGTCTCCTTGCCGATGTCGATGCGGTAGAGCGGCGGCTGGGCCAGGAACACCCGGCCGCTCGAGATGAGCTGCGGCATGTGCCGGTAGACGAACGTCAGCAGCAGCGTCGAGATGTGATGGCCGTCCGAGTCGGCATCGGCCAGCAGGATCACCTTGCCATAGCGCAGGCGCGAGATGTCGAACTGCCTGCCGACGCCGCAGCCGATGGCCGTCACCAGGTCGGCCAGTTCCTTGTTCTCGAGCACCTTCGCCGTCGAGGCGTTCTCGGTGTTGAGCACCTTCCCGCGAAGCGGAAGGATTGCCTGACGCGTTCTGTCGCGGCCCTGCTTGGCCGACCCGCCGGCCGAATCGCCTTCGACGACGAACAACTCGCTCTGGGCGCGGTTGGTGGTCGTGCAGTCGGCCAGCTTGCCCGGCAGCGTCAGGCGGTGCTGCGTCGCCGACTTGCGCGTCACTTCCTGCTGCGCGGCACGGCTCGCCTCGCGTGCGCGGGCGGCAAGGATGATGCGGCCGACGATGGCCTCGGCCACGCTGACGTTCTGGTTCAGCCAGTGTTCGAGCGCCGGACGGACGATGCCATCCACGGCGGACGTCATTTCCTGGTTGTTCAGGCGATCCTTCGTCTGGCCCTGGAACTGTGGTTCGGCGATGAAGAGGCTGAGGACGCCGATCAGCCCCTCGCGGATGTCTTCCGCCGTGAGTGTGACGCCGCGAGGCGCCAGGCTGTGGGTCTCGATGTAGTTGCGCACCGCCTTGCCGAGCCCGGCGCGCAGCCCGTTCTCGTGCGTCCCGCCCGACCCGGTCGGGATGCCGTTGACGTAGCTGCGCAGGTGCTCGTCGGTCGACTCGGTCCACTGCAGCACGAGATCGATGCGCAGGCCATTGTCTTTCGAGAGCACGAACGGCGCGTCGTGCACCGGCCGTGCGGCGCGCTCCTGCGTGATGCGCGTCAGGTAATCCGCCAGCCCGTGCTCGTGCGCGTAGGTGACCTTCTGCCCGGCCACCTGGTTGTCGAACGCGATCTTCAGACCGCGGTGCAGATAGCTCGCCACCTCGAGGCGGGCCGCGATGACCTCGGGGTCGAACTCGATCCGCGGAAAGATGGTCGCGTCCGGCCGGAACCACACCGACGTGCCCGTACCCCGCGCGGGCCCCAGCTTCACCGGTGGCCCCTGAGGTACGCCCTGCACGAACTTCTGCTCCCAGTGGTGGCCGTCGCGCTTCACGCTCGCGACCAGCTCCTTCGACAGCGCGTTGACGACGCTGGCGCCGACACCATGGAGCCCGCCCGCCGTCTTGTAGTTGCCCTGCTCGAACTTGCCGCCGGCGTGCAGCACCGTGAAGATGACCTCCATCGCCGACTTGCCGGTCTTCGGATGCCTGTCCACCGGGATGCCGCGGCCATCGTCGGTGACGGTGATGGACGAGCCGTCCGCGTGCAGCGTGACGCCGAGCTGGCTGGCGTGGCCGTTCATCGCTTCGTCGATCGCGTTGTCGAGAATCTCCCAGACCAGGTGATGCAGGCCGGCGGAACCGACGCCGCCGATGTACATGCCCGGCCGCTTGCGGACGGGTTCGAGGCCTTCGAGGACGGTGATGTCTTTGGCGGTGTAGGACATGAACGGGGAGGAAGGAGGGAAGGGACGAAGGAGTT
>CAYMAG010000160.1:1885-9100 GCA_964388335.1 uncultured Vicinamibacteraceae bacterium
ACGAAGGAAGGATAGCGGAAGGGAGGGGGAGAAGAAAAAGAAAAAGCGCCCGAAGGGGTGAACCCTCCGGGCGCCTGGCAGGCCGTGAGCCTGTAGTCTGCGGCCTGACGTTACTTGATGAACAGCATCTCGCGGTAGGTCGGCAGCGGCCACATGTCGGAGGGCACCACCATCTCCAGCGCGTCGCCGGTCTCGCGGACGGCCGCCATGGCGGGCACGACCTTGTCGCGCATGTACCTGGCGTGCTTCTCGATCGGCCCGCCGTTCTCGTGCGCGAGCACCTTCGACAGCGCGTCGGTCTTCACCTTGAAGGCGTCGACCAGCCCGCTGACCTGCGTCAGGAGCTTCCTGCCTTCCTTGCTCGGAACGCCGCCTGCCTTCGCGTTGGCGACCGCGCCACCGACATCGGCCAGGTAGCGCAGCGACGCCGGCAGGATGTACCGGTTGGCGATGAGCACCATCGTCTGCGCTTCGATGTTGATGGTCTTCACGTAGGCTTCGACGTTGACCTCGAAGCGGGCGTGAATCTCGCGCGTGTTGAGCACCTTGTAGGTTTCGAACAGCTGCACGGCTTCCTTGGTGACCAGCGCCGGCAGCGCGTCCACCGTGTTGCGCATGTTGAGCAGACCGCGCTCGGCCGCTTCCTTCTGCCACTCGTCCGAGTAGCCGTTGCCATTGAAGATGATCCGCTTGTTCTCCTTGATCAGCTTCACGAGCAGCTTGCCGACGGCGTCCTCGAGCGTCGCACCCTTCGCGATCGCCTTCTCGAGGTCGGTCGCGATGTAGTCGAGCGACTCGGCCACCGCCACGTTCAGGACGATGTTCGGGAAGGCGATGCTCTGGTTGGACGAGACCGCGCGGAATTCGAACTTGTTGCCGGTGAAGGCGAACGGGCTCGTGCGGTTGCGGTCGCCCGCGTCCCGCGGCAGCTTCGGCAGGGCCTCGACGCCCGTCTCGAGCAGACCGCCGTGCGAGCTGTTGCGTGCGGCGCCCTTCTCGATCTGGTTGAAGATCTCGGTCAACTGGTGGCCGAGGAACACCGAGATGATGGCGGGCGGCGCTTCGTTGGCGCCCAGGCGATGGTCGTTGCCGGCGCTCGCCACGCTCATGCGGAGCAGCCCCTGCCAGCGGTTGACCGCGCGCAGGACGGCCGAGCAGAACACCAGGAACTGGATGTTGTCGTGCGGCGTGTCGCCCGGGTTCAACAGGTTGTTGCCCTGGTCGTCGCTGATGCTCCAGTTGACGTGCTTGCCCGAGCCGTTGACGCCCGCGAAGGGCTTCTCGTGCAGCAGGCACGCCAGTCCGTGACGCGGGGCGACGCGCTTGAGCGTCTCCATCGTCATCATCTGGTGGTCGGTGGCGACGTTGGCCTGCTCGAAGATCGGCGCGATCTCGTACTGGCTCGGAGCGACCTCGTTGTGCCGCGTCTTGATGGGCACGCCCACGGCGTAGAGTTCGTCTTCGACCTCACGCATGCACGCGAGGACGCGCTCGGGGATGGACCCGAAGTACTGGTCTTCCATCTCCTGGCCCTTGGGCGGGCGCGCGCCGAAGAGCGTGCGGCCCGCGCCGACGAGGTCGGGGCGCGAGAGGTAGAAGTAGCGGTCGATGAGGAAGTACTCCTGCTCGGGTCCGCACGTGGTCGACACGCGGCAGGCGTCCGAGCCGAAGACCTTGAGGATGCGCACGGCCTGCTTCGAGAGTGCTTCGATCGACCGGAGGAGCGGCGTCTTCTTGTCCAGCGACTCGCCGGTCCAGCTGATGAAGGCGCTCGGGATGACCAGCGTCGTGCCGGAGGCCGACTGGTAGAGCCAGGGCGGGCTGGTCGGGTCCCAGGCGGTGTAGCCGCGGGCCTCGAACGTGGAGCGCATGCCGCCGGACGGGAACGACGAGGCGTCGGGCTCGCCCTTGACCAGTTCCTTGCCGCTGAACTCGGTGACGGCCTTGCCTTCGGGCGTGGGCGAGAGGAAGGCGTCGTGCTTCTCGGCGGTGATGCCGGTGAGGGGCTGGAACCAGTGCGTGTAGTGCGAGGCGCCGTGCTCGATGGCCCAGTCCTTGACGGCGACGGCGACGGCATCGGCGACGGACGGGTCGAGGGATTCTCCGCGGGTAATGGTGCGGCGGAGAGCCTTGTAGACGTTGCGGGGCAGCTTGACGCGCTGCACGACGTCATTGAAGACCAGACGGCCGAAGGCCTCGGCGACCTTGAACACAGGGCGGGTCTGGCGGGCTTCGGTGACGGCCCAGTCCCGGATGGCACGAATCGCTTCACGCGACGCAGCGGAACTCATAGTGGTGGGGTCCTCGTGAGAAGGGCCGGTCGTTCACAGACCGGAGCGGTTGGCACCTGGACCAGCAAGGGCCGGTCGAACACCGCAGAAGTATGGGAGCGGATGCGCTTGCTTTGCAAGTTTGAAGTTGCAATTTGCGATGATTCCTACTTTGTATCACAGACCACGAGGCGATAACGCTCGGGGCGCAGGCAAAACAGGGATGCCAGGGTGCCCCGTGCCGGCGTACAATCCCTGTCTGTCATGGCTGACTCGCCTTCCCCTCGTGAACTCGCCGCTGCCGAAGTCGGTCGCCTCGTCGGCGTCCTGCAATCCGCGCCACAACAGGGTGTCGTCCCGGAACTCGTGGAACTCGGCGGGCACCTCGAACGTGCCGTCCGCGCCTTCCACATGGAAGCCATTCGCTTCCGCGCCTACACGATGCGGCGGCTGATCAGGCAGCACGCCGCCGAGTTGCCTGCGGAGGCGCCGGCCTTGATGGAGTCGATCACCGCCGCGCTCGAGACGGCCGGTTTCCACACCAAGTCGGTGAGCGCGTAGGAGCCAGCGGGTAGCGCGTACCGGGTCGCGATTGGCGCGGTGCGGCAGGCACCCGCTGGTCCCGCCGACGGGTTACTGTCCGGGGTGCTGGTGCCAGTGCCCGGCGAACTCCGGGTTCACCTGGGTGGTGTCGCGTGAGCCCGTGAGCCGCGCGACGGCGTCGAACATGTCCTGCGCGGCATCCCACCCCACGGAGTTCGTCTCTTCGTAGTGCCCGGCCGCCTGGCCCAGGACCTGGCCGTACCGGCAGGACGCCACGACGGCTTCGTGCGGGGCACCACCAGGGCCAGTCTCCACGGCAGCCCGCCCCCCGATCCGCGCTCCCCGATCCGCGTGTCCCGCCCCCCGATCCGCGTGTCCCGCTTCCCGATCCGCGATCCCCGATCCGCGATCTGCGGCGTTTCCCGATCCCCGATCCGCGTTTCCCGATCCCCGATCCGCGATCGCCTTGCACGTCGACCCCGCCACGCCGTCCACGAACTCGATGACGCCCGCGGCCTGCAGCTTCGCGCAGGCCCCTGGCTCCACGATCTGATCGGCCACGCACTTCACGCGGTAGTTGGCCAGCGGCAGGATGTAGCCCAGTTCGTCGTTGCCGAGTCCCGCGACCCAGCGGAGGCGCCCTGGCATCAGGCGCTTCACGTACCCGGGTATCTCGAGGGCGGCCGGGGACACGTGGCGCGCGGGCGCCTCGTCCTGCCAGCGCTCCGGATGCGTCTTCACCTCGGCCGGGAGGCCGATGACCAGTTCGCCGGGGACCTCGCCGGGCAGAAACAGCAGCGACAGGTCACCGACCTCGAGCAGGGTGACCGCGCTCTCCGTATGCGTTCCCCTGCGAATGACACCCACGACCGGATCCTCCTCGGTCGCCTTCCCATCGTCCGTACACGCCTCGCGCGAGGGAGAAGGTCCGTCCGCGCAGGTGTAGAGCGGGCCCGGCATGAAGCCGAGGCGGGCCCGGCCTGTGGCCGTGTCGACGACGGCCAGTTTGCGGAACCCGATGTTCGACATCCGCGTGACGAACGGCTCGGTGCGCGCATCGAAGCGTGTGGGGGCCAGCGGTGTCGCGTCGCTCAGGAGCGCTTCCGCGGCGCGTCCGAGCTGGTCGCCGATGAGGAAGGCCTTGCGGAAGTTCCGGACCGCGAAGTCCGTCCCCTCGCCGCCGGGGGGACGGGCGAGGTCGGGCGGCGTGTAGCCGTTGCCCACCGGGGCGCGTTCGTCCACCTCCCACACGGGAACGCCGAGCGGGGAGGCCATGGCGCCGATCGCGCCGTTGACGTAGAGCACCTCACCGCCGAGGCGCGGACCGAGCGTGCGAGCGAGCGCGCCTGGGAAGTCGGCCGTGAAGTAGCGTCCCCTGGCATCGCACTGCGCGCCCGACCAGCCAAGCGTAACGCAGTGTTCCGCGATGTGCGCGCGCGGCGGACTCCAGTTGAGCGTGCTTTCGGGGTGATTGGCCCATTGGACGAGAGTGGCGATGACGCGGCCGTCCGGCGCGCGGGCCTGCAGCACGCCCAGCGTCGGGTCGTAGACGCGGATACCGCTGAGGTCACTGGCGCCGAAGTAGTGCGTGCCTTCCGCGGCCCGCAGCGTGGCGGGTTCGAGCCGGTCGACCGCGTCGCGGACGGCGTCGCGCGTCTGGTCGAGCATCAGGTCGTACCACGCGGGGTTCACGTGGAACGCGGTGTCGGGGCCGTGATGGTTGTGTGTGGCCGCAACGAGCACCAGCACGTGGTCGCGGACCACGTCCGGCAGCGCGGCGTGGACACGGAGGCGCAGTTCCATGACGTCGGGCGCGAACATCATGTAGAGGTCGGTGGTCACAACCACCACGATGCGCGGGTCGCCGGCGCGCTGGAGGGCGAGCGTGCGGACGCGCAGATCGTCACGCACCCAATGCGCATCGGGGTTGCCGTTGCCGACCTGTATCGGCCCCTGGTCGAAGGTGTCGACGAACAGGCCGGGGGACGTGGCGTCGATGTCGAGCGGCATGACGCCGGGGTCGGCGTAGGCGTGCGAGCCGCCCACGGTCGGGAGCACGCTGCGGCTGGCCGCACCGGCGCGCCACCCCGTGGTGACGTCGGGCGCGTCGGTGCCGGACGTGCAGGCGGTGGTGAGGGCGAGGACGATCAGGAGTCTGCGCATGGGTCACATCTTGCCTGACCCTACCTCACCCGCGTGAACGTCCCTCGCTGCAGCAGCTCCCGGCCCTTGCCCCCGCGCGACGTGACCTCGTACTTCGCCGTACTGATCGTCTGTTCCGCCCCGCGGCTGGTCTCGACGGTCATCAGGTCGCGATCGCCCTTCGACGCAATCACGCCCAGCACCCGGTCGGCCGCCGGGTCGATCTTGATGAGGATGACACCCTTGCCAGGACCGCCCAGCAGGTTGACCTCACTCACCGGACACAACATCGCCCGCGCCTGACGCGTGGCCGCGATGATCGTCTCCGTGCCGTTCACCACCAGCACGTTCACCACGTCCACACCGTCGGACGGCCGCGCGTACCTGCGGCCCGCCCGCGTGCTGACCTCCGCATACGGCGCCAGGCCGAACCGCAACGCGTAGCCATCGCTCGTCACCGCCAGCGCGTGCGTCGGCGGCGCGCTGCCGTCGTCGGGCATGGCGAGTGCCGGTGTCGTGCGCGGGTCGAGGCAGTGGACAGAGACGATGCGCTCGCCGTCGCGGAACTTGAAGAAGCGCTGAATCGGCTCGCCGTACCCGGTGGTTGCTGGTATGTCGATGACACGCGACGTGTAGGCGGTGCCGGTGGTCGTGAAGAAGACGATCGGCGCGCGGGTGCTGCCCGTGACCGCCGTGAGCACCGCGTCCCCCTCCCGCAGCCGCGTGGTGGAGAGATCCTTGACCTCCTTCTGCCGCTTCACCCAGCCGTCACGCGTCACGATGACGACGTTGTCCTCGTCCACGATGAACGCATCGGGGTCGTACGTGACCTCGTCCTCGTCGCTCGACAGCCGCGTGCGCCGCCGGTCGGCCCTGGTGTCGGAGTACACGGTCTGCACCTCGGCGACTTCGTCGCGCACCACGCGCCAGCGCCCCGGCTCGTCGTCCAGCAGGCCGACAATCTCGCGGCGCCGGTCGCGCTTGTCGGCGAGTTCGCGCTGCACGACGAGAATCTCGAGCCGCGCGAGCCGGTAGATCTTGAGTTCGAGGATCGCGTCGACCTGGTCGGCGTCGAGGCCGAACCGCGCCATGATCTTCGTCGCCGAATCGGCCTTGCCATCGGACGCGCGGATGATGGCGATGATTTCGTCGAGCGCGTCGAAGACCTTTTCGAAGCCCTCGAGGATGTGGATGCGGCGGTCGAGCGCACGCCGCTCGTGCTCGAGGCGACGCGTGACGACGTCCAGCCTGAAGTGGAGGAAGTGCCAGAGCATGGCCTTGAGGTCGAGGCGCTCGGGCCGGCCGATGTCCTCCTGCTCGGTGGGAATCAGGCACGTGAGGTTGACGTTGACGTTCTGCTGCAGCGGCGTGTGCTTGTAGAGGTACGCCATCACGAGCTTCTCGTCGGCGTCGCGCTTCAACTCCAGCTCGATGCGGATGTCGTCGGTGCTCACGTCGCGCACGTCGAGCAGCGGCGGCAGCTTGCGCGACAGCACGATGTCGGCGATGCGCGTGACGAGTTCCGACTTGTCGACCGTGTAGGGGATGGACGTGATGTGGATCAGCTTGCTGGCGCGCGACACCTCGCCAGCCGTCCACGTGCCGCGCAGGCGAACCGACCCGCTGCCCGTCCGGTAGATCTCCTTCAACTCGTCGGGCGAGTTCAGGATCTCTCCGCCCGTGGGAAAGTCTGGCCCCTTGATGTAGCGGCACAACTGGGGCGTCGTCAGCTCGGGGTTGTCGATGAGCCGCAAGAGGGCCGTGCACACCTCGCCGAGATGATGCGGCGGAATGTTGGTGGCCATGCCGACGGCGATGCCCATCGCGCCGTTGACCAGCAGGTTGGGGATCCGCGCGGGCAGCACGACGGGCTCGGTGCGCGTGCCGTCGTAGTTCGGCCGGAACGCGACGGTGTCCTGGTCGAGTTCCTCCAACAGCTCGTCGCTGAGGCGGGCGAGACGACACTCCGTGTACCGCATCGCAGCCGCGCCATCACCGTCGAGCGACCCGAAGTTGCCCGAGCCGTCGATCAGCGGATAGCGCAGCGAGAACGGCTGGGCCATCCGGACGAGCGTCTCGTAGAGCGCCGAGTCGCCGTGCGGATGGTAGTTGCCCATCACGTCGCCGACGACCTTGGCGCACTTGCGGTGCTTCACGTCGGCCGTCAGGTTCTGCTGCCACATCGTGTAGAGGATGCGGCGCTGCACCGGCTTGAGGCCGTCACGCACGTCAGGCAGCGCCCGCGACGTGATGACCGACA
>CAYMAG010000161.1:0-9019 GCA_964388335.1 uncultured Vicinamibacteraceae bacterium
GACGGCCGCCTGCGCCTGCTCCGGTCGCAGGTGCGCATATTTCTCCGTCATCAGGATCGTGCTGTGGCCGAGGAGCTCGCGCACGACCGCGAGGTCGACACTGGCCTGCACCAACTTGCTCGCGAAGGTGTGCCGCAAGTCGTGGAACCGGAAGTTGGGCACCGTCGCGGCCTTCACCACTGCGAGCCAAGCCGTCTTCACATCGGTGAGCGGCACTTCGTCGCCGACGTCGTTCCACGACGGGAAGACAAGCCCGTCCGTCCGCACGCCCCAGCTCGCCAGCACGCCCACGGCGTCGGTGTTCAGCGGGACGTGGCGCGTCTGGCCGCTCTTCGCCGTGGTCCCGCGCACGGTGAGCCGGGCACGCCCGAGATCGACGTCCGTCCAGCGCAGGGCGAACAATTCGCCGCGCCGGAGCCCGGTGTGCAAAGCGAGCCGGACGAGAGGCGACAGATGATCCGCGTACACGCCGACGGCCGGCAAGAGCGCGTAGCCGCGCGTGAGGCGCCAGGCGTTGGCCGAGGCCCGGGCGTCGCGCAGGCGCGTGTCCCGGGCGTCGAGCGCGGCCAGCAGGCGCGCCTCTTCAGCCGCCGACAGGAACCGGACGTTGGCCCGCCGATCGATCCGCTCCGGCTTCACGTCGCCCAGCGGGTGCACCTTGACGTGCTTCCACTGCACGGCGCGCGACAGCAGCGCCCGGAGATCGTTGAGATCGCGATTGATGGTAGAGGGACGGACGCCGGCCTTCCGTCGATTGGTGCGCCACCGTTCCAGGTGCCACGCCGAGAGCGCGCTGAGCTTCACGTCGAGCAGGTCGGCGAAGGTGGCCTTGAGGCGCGCAATGGTCTCCACGCCCGTCGTGAGATGCGCCGTCGCCCACGGCTCGTAGACAGCGGTCAGGAAGCCGGCGAGATCATGCGCCTGCCGCTTGGCGCGCCGCTCCTCCACCGGGTCGGCGCCAAGCGTCGCGGCCGCGAGGATATTCTGGGCCTCGTCACGGGCCTGCGCCGGCGTGAGCTTGTCGGTCGTGCCGATCGTCACCCACTGACCGCGGCCGACCTGTGCGCGGTAGGTATGCACGCCCGAGCGCCGCCAGCGCAGGACAAAGCCACGCAACTTCGTGTCGCGGATGTCCCGGTCGGCCGCCAACGGCTGGGCGGTCAGGGTCTTGACGAGGGTGGCGTTGATGGTGGCCTGCATGCCCGACTCCGGCTGAATCCACGCCCCGGTCCGACAGGGGGGTGCACGCCCGGGGGTGCAATAGGGGTGCAGGTCGAGTGTACAAGCATACACAGCAGTACACAATGGGCCACTCATGCAGGGGCATTCTACCCAACAAATACCGGGTGTTTCTGTGTCTGGCGGTGCACGGGAGGTGCAGCAAATTTGGCCTTCACACGGCGGGGGTCACTGGTTCGAATCCAGTAGTGCGCACCACTCAACCGCCACACAGACAAGCACTTATCGACGCAGGTCCGCAGTGTGAGAGCAGGAGTACCTACGCTGGGGGTGCAATAGGGGTGCAGTCTCCGACGCGTCGCGCTCGATGGCTGCATCGACCGTGCGATCCACGATGCCTGGCGCGACGGCTTCCGCATCGCGGATCTGGCGCGCGTCGTGAATCGCTTTGCGGGAGGGGCCGACCTCGTGCCGACGCCGTCACGAGGTTCACGCAGCGCGAATCACAATCAAAGTAGGGGCGCCCCTACTTTGATCTCTCAGCGTCAAGCGGCTGATCGCGCTGGCATGTCCAAGCGACAGGACATGACCGCCGGGCCCGTCACGACGGTCACGAACAGCCGTGGCCGTTGCCAAGGCAACGGCGTGTGCGTTCAGGCATTGCCACGGCAATGCCTCGGCGCACATCCTGTTCTGCCGCACAGCACAAACGAACATCCTGGTGCTGTGGGAGAGAACGTCCCTGCTCGACAGGCACGTTGCCACAGAGCAACGCGGAGACAGGAGAGCGTTGCCAGATGGCAACACGGGAGCCCGCGGACCTGCTGGCGGCCTTCCGTGGCGCAGTGTCGCTCGTGCCCTGTCAGCGCGTCACTGCACGCGGAGGAGTGCGTGCAGCACATCTTCGTCACTGGCCGCACCGGCCGCGTGCGCCGCCGCCACGTCGGCCAGGACGTCCGCGGGCGGCCCGGTGCGGCCCGGGAGCCTGCCGGCCCACGGTGAGACGGGCGTGGCCGCGGGCCGCGTCACCGGGCGGCCCGGCGCCGCCAGGCAGTACTTCGCCATCAGGGACTCGGCACGCTGCCCGAGCTGCCGGTAGTGCACGCAGAGCGGGTTGACGGCGCCGTCGATGAGGAGGCCAGCCGCGTCGATCGCCCGCTTGGCCTCGTCGCGGGCCGCCAGCGTCTGGCAGAGCAACACGAACCCCTCGGACGTCTCCGGGGTCAGCGTCCCGATGGTGCACGCAGAAGGCGCGATCCGTCGCCAGATCGCCCGCTCCGCGGGCGTGAGCGTGCGCGGCGCCGCGACCAGCACCACCGCGTCAGGGCGTGGCACCGTGCGTTTCCGGCCGGCCGTCGGCCGGGGCGAGTGGGTCGGCATGGGGTCTGCTCCGGATTCTGTAATTCAGCGGGCGCACGCAGGACTACCTGTGGCGGTCCTCAGCCGACATGTCGCCAGAGATTGGAAGCCCCCTCCCCGTCGTCCTCCGCCCGCGCGCCGGCGTCGGCGCCGTGGCGACAGTGACCACCGTGGTGACAGCGACCACCGTGGCGACCGTGCCCACGGCAGGGGGTGAGGGGCCACCAGGCCGAGCCGAAGAGACGAGGCGGACGTGCAAGCGTCCCGTCCCGACCTGGCGCCCCTCTGCGCTGCCTGATCCCGCGTGTGGCTCAGCACGGGACCAGGCAACAGGCTGGTAGCGCCGCCTCAGGTCGTCTGCGGCGCGGCAGGCCGCGCCCGCCCGCGCGCGGGAGCGGGCGTGGTGCCCGTGTCGCCTGGCGCCGGCGCCTCGTCGTCGATCGCGACGCCGGTCAACACGTCCACGCCGGCATCGTGCAACGGCGCGAGATCCGCGCGAGCGGTGGCGCGGATCAGCACCTGATCCTTCTTCGCGCGGCTGTACGGGTCATAGAACAGCGAAATGTTCTCCCGGATGCCAAAGACGACAGACGACATATCCGCGACGACGACGTTCGTCCCCAGGTGCGTCGAGAGGAACACCGGCACGCCCCACACCGTGCGCGGCGCCGCCGCACTCGGATCGGCGGTGAGCTGATACTTGCCCGTCGTGCTGCCGCTCTCCCGCTCGGTGCGCAGGGCGGCGTACGCCGCGGGGTGCATGAAGATCGCGCTGGGCACGGCGTTCGCCACTTCGACGCGGCTCAGACTGTCAGCCACGGCGTCCAGCGTCAGTGGCCCACCGATCGGGGTCTTTGTCACGCCCGGGACGTGCAGCAGGCCGGTCGGCATCCCGTCGAGCCCATCGCCGTTGAAGGCGGCGAAATCGAGCGCCGTCCCCAGCTCGTTGAGTAGGTTCTGCTCGACCACGTCGCGGCCCGCCGTCGGCGCGGCATCGGCCAGCCATTCGTTACTGGCCAGGCCGATCCCGGCCAGCTTGCGCGCCGTGAGGAGCACGCGGTCGAATACGATCTTCGACTCGTCGATCTCTGCGTTCTCGAGGTACCAGTCGGCGACGATGCCGGTCCCGATCTTCGGGATCGAGAGCGTGGCGCTCGTCATTTCGAAGACGGCCGGCGCCGCGGCCAGGAACACCGAGCGCGGCCGCAGCCGCTCGATCACCTCGGCGATGGGCACCGGCACGAGGTAGCCGCCATCGGCCTCGGGCGTGGTGGCTTGCCCGTCGCGGTATTCCGCCCACGACGGCACCAGCGCGCGCGTCTCACCGGCCGCGCGGGGGTCCGTCATGACCGGCTTCTGACGGCCGGCGACGCGCGGGGGCGCGACGGGGTACAACGCGAGGACCTCATCGATCGATCGATAGGTCGCGGCCCGCTTCGCCTCGGCGTCGGCCTGCGCGAGCAGATCATCGTACGACCGCTGCTCGTCGGGTGTGAGGTCGCGTGTCTCGGCACTGGCCGCGGTCAGGATCGCTTCCGCGGCGCGGAGTTTTCGTGTCGCCGTCTCGGCGTGAGGATTGACTCTCATGGGTGTGTCATCCCTTCCAAGCGTGTGACCACGCCGTGCGCGAGGTGGCGATCCTGACGAGCGATCCTGACGGCCCCTCGGGGCCGCGTGTCGTCGCGTGTCGCCTCCCACCCGCGGGGGTGGTCGGGTTTATGCGTGGGGCGCCCGCTACGGCAGGCCCGCCCCGCGCGGATCTCGCGCCACCGCCGCCCCGTGGGCCACGAACCCCTTGACGGTCTGCGCGGCATTCGTGAAGTCGCTGCTGGCCGCGATGGCGGCCCGAATCCGCGCCAGCAGCGCCGCCAGCGCGGCGTCGTCGGCCGGGCTCAGGGCGCGACCGTCGGCCAGCACCTGCGCGACCAGGGCGCGCGCGTCTGCCAGGAGGTCGCTGGCCTGTTGCGCGAACGGGTTCACGACGGCGGCGACGGGTGGCGTCAGCGAGGGCTGTCCGACCGCGTCCGCGACGCGGCGTTGCAGCTGCCGCAGCTGCTGGTAGCGGTCGGCCTGGCGGCCCGCAGCGATGATGGCGCGCGCCTCGTCGAGGGCACGCTGTTCAATCGCCACCCCGGCCGCCTCATACGCGGGCCAGGAGACGAACGAGAGTTCGAACACGTCGACGTCGCGCAGCTCGCGCACCGGCGGCCGCGCCGCGCGCTGCCAGGTCTCCCCGCCGGCGCGGACCACGAAGCCGATGCTGACGCCGTCCAGGTCGCCCCGGCGCACCGCTTCCACGAGGTCGTGCCCGATCGGGCTGTCGGGCGGATCGAGGCGGAAGCGGAGCCCGCTCGCATCGACGGCGAGCGCGAGCGTGCCCGCCTTCGAGCTGCCGACGACGCGCGACGGGTCATGCGCGACGAGCGCCTTGACATCGCGCCGTTCGTGCAGGCGCGCCAGGGCCTCGCGCCGCACCACTTCGATGAACGGCGGGGTACCGAGCGGCGCGCTGGGGGCGTCGAAGCGAATCGCGTAGCCGACGAGGGCGGGCAGCCGACCGGACGTGTCGACGCGCGGGGCCTGCGCGAGGCCGCGATGCTCGAGCGGGGGACGAAGGGAGGCAGACATGTCAGCGAATCCTTTCCGAGTGTCGCACGCCTCAGTGCGTCGGGCCGTCGTGCCGGGCAAGGTCGACGACCACCAGCGTCGGCCGTAGGGCCTGCGCGGCCGCCACGAACGCCTCCGCGAGCCGCGGCGCGTACCAGGGCACGGCCTCCGCCGTGGCCAGGGCGAGTTGCGCGGCCGCGGCGATGGCCGCCGAGGCTTTGGCCTCGGGCAGTACCTCGGCCACCACGGCGACGTGGAAGAGCACCGGGGTGAGCCTGTCCACGTCGTCGCGCAACTGCTGCGCAAGCGCCAGGCGGTCGTCAGGGGTCAGGGGGTTCGGCATGGGGTCTCTCTCCTCCGCAGGGCATGGGCGCGGCGTCCTGATCGTCAGGGGCCGGGCACCGGGGGGTGGTCGTCGCGGCGCACGGCCGGCCGCTGCACGCGCAGGGCCGGCACGCGCTTGCCCTGAAAGGGCACGCGTTCGACACCGAGCGCGACCGACACGCCGGCCCAGTCGTCCGTGTCGTCGCTGCCACACACCGCCTGCAGCTCGTCGGCGTTGGTCCGATTCAGGACGAGCCCTTTGTCCTTCCCGCGGAAGTACACCACCGCCTTGCGTTCGCTGCCGACGTCCTCGAGGACCACCTCGCGGATCGTGACCGTGACGCGACGGTAGCCGCCGGCCCCGTCGGCCAGGTCGTCAGGCTTGAGGAATCGAGACGGGAAGATGTCGGTGAGTTTCGGCATGGGTGTCTCCAGGGATGGCGCGCGGCAGGGGTGGCAAGGCGTGGTCATCATTCGCGAATATTCCCCCGGACGGCCGGAGCGGGTGCGGGATGGTGCCTCCCGCCACGGATCGGCGCGATGTCTTCGGCGGGGGTTGGGATCGGTTCCGGCGGGGGCGTCGGCGGGCGTGTTTCGTCGAGTTCGGCGTCGATGGCCCTGAGGGCGCGCTCGAGGACGTCCCGCAGCGAGACGAGGCGGTCACGGTCGGGGACGGGCGTGGTGGTCATGCCCGCCTTCCGTCGGGACACACAGCGGGACACCGTCCCGCCGCTGTTTCGCCGAACCGGGACACGCGGGGAGAGAGCTTACGCTCTCTCTCCCCCGCTCGTCCCACTGTTTCAGACCCCCGTCCCGGGACAGATCGGGACACTTTCGGGACACCTGTCCCGGGGGCGTGGACGCCCGAGCGGGACAGGTGTCCTACCTGTCCCGGGACACCTGTCCCGGGGGCGTGCGGCGTCATGGCGCCTCCTTGCTGCGAATGCCGATCCGCATCTCCCCACCTGCGCCAGGAAACTCCACCAGTAAGCCCTTCTGGATAGCGCGGTTGATGGTGCGTTTCAGGGTCTCCGGCTTCTCGTCGGCAAACTCCTCGGCCAGGGCGTCGCGCGTCGCCGTCCCGGCCCGGAGGACGGTGCGGAGACGCTGGGTCAGCGTGAGTCGGGCGGCCAGGTCCGGGACGTCCGCCAGGTCTACGCGGGTGAAGGTCGTCCGGGTGTCACTGAAGGTCACCTCGAAGCCAAGCGGCGCCTGCACGCGGCCGAGGTTCGCCTTCCGATTGAAGAAGCCCACGGTGATGGTGCTGCCGTCGGCGGTGGAGTCGGAGAGCTTCGCGAACCAGATGGCGCGGGCACCGTTGTGCCAGAACGCGGAGCCGAAGGGCCGGTGCTCGTGGGCCGTGCTGCCTTCCTGGCCTTTCGCCACGTGCGCCACGTGCAGCGTGCCGATGGCGCCGAGCGTACGGACCGCCGCGAAGTAGCGGCCGGCCACCTCCGCGGCCTCCGGCGGGCCGTCGCACGCGAAGGCGACGCTGTCAAAGATGGCGTAGTCGAGGCGATCGTCCCGGACGACGCGACGCACGCGATCCACCAGGTGCGCCAGGGGGCGGTCACAGCGCACGTAGCGCACGTCGGGCATGTCGGCGCCGTAGAGCGCTTCGAGCCGTTCCCGGTGGTCCTCACCGGCCAATTCCCAATCGAAGAGCCCCACACGATGCCCCGCCCGCGCGAGTTCGCCAGCGCAGAAGAGCGCGAAGTAGGACTTCGCGGCGCCGCCATCCCCAAAGACGCACATCGGATGCCGGGCCAGCACAGGAAACCCGCGAACGCTCCAGGTCGTGTCGGGCACTGGTCTCGGCATGTCGCGCAGCGAGACGGACGGATGTCCCTGCCGTTCAGCGGTGAGCACCCGCTGCGCCAGTTCCTCGAGGAGGCCGGTCCAGTCAATGTCGGGCGCGTGCGCGCGCGTCCCGAGATAGCGGCCGCGGTCTTGCCGGGCACGGACGCTCGACAGATTCATGTCCGCGACCGACAGCACGCCGTCGACCGTCCGCGCGCCCGCCAGGGTGCAGCGCACCGTCAGCTCGCCAATGAGTTCGGCGCGGTCTCGACGAAGCCGGTCGATCTCGAAACTGAGGCCGAGCGCGTCGAGCGCGAGACAGTAGTGCCCCTCGCCAAAGCGTTCGAACTCGCGCGGGCAGTCGGCATCGGCCGAGGGCGGCGGCACAACAGGCGGGAGACGGGCGGCCTGCGTCACGCCGCCACGCTCCGTGTCGGCTGTCGCGCGGCCCGGTACTGCGCGCGCAGCCGCAGATACCGCGGCTGCGTCCGATCGTAGTCGAGTTGTCCGCCGCGGATGGCCTCCAGCGCCACCCGGTCGTCGAGCGCCTGGAGCGCGATGTCGCGCCAGGTGTCCCGCTCCTCTCGCGCGTCGCGTAGCGCGTCGAGCGCGTGACCGAGCGCGGCGTCCGCGACGTCGCGCCGGATGCTGCGTGGTACGGTGGTCGGTGTCATCAGAGACCCCCTCCCGCGGGGTCAGGTGGCCGGCCGTCGCGCTCCTCGCCCCGGAGCCGGCGGCCTTCGCGTGTCAGTCGTGCGCGTCGTGGCCGGTCATCGCATCACCTGGGGTCGCGTCGGTGCTGGAGCAGCCACGAATCGAGATCCACCACGAGATAGCGCACGGCGCGCCCCACCTTCACGAACGGGGGCCCCGGCGTGCGGTGCTCGCGTCGGCCTGCGATGCGCGCCTGGCGCAGGAACTCGCGGCTGAAACCGATGTACCGAGCGGCGTCCTGTTCCACCATGGCGGTGGGGGCAACGTCCGCCGTCGAGGCTGGCGCCGTGTGTACGGTGGGGGTTCTCTGCATGCGAAAGGGTCTCCCGTGTGTGCAGAGAGTGTGCAAGCCGGACGTCGCGGTCAGCAAGGCTTGCTGCGCACGAATCGCGTCAATTTTTGCTTACCCGTGCAGGACGCCCCCTTGGCCGTCGATGTGGCCGGGCGGGCAGACGCGCGGGCGCCTTGGTGAGGGCGTTTGCGAAGACGCCGAACCAGGCCGTGCCGATCTCCGGGACCAGGTCGAAGTCCTGGGCCAGCGTCGTGATCGTGTAGATCACCGACCGCACCCCCAGGAAGGGCACCGACATGAAGGGGTCCGCGTGGGGATGATCCCGAACCGCCCGCCGCAACTGCTCGAGCGACACCCGACGGCCCCGCCTGGCCAGGAGCTGGCGCGCCAGGCTGATGGCGTCTGGTGGCGAGAGGCTCGGATCACTCTCCCGCACTCGGGCGACGATGGCCGCCCACCAGGCGCGCCGAAATCGTCGCGCCACGTGCGTCCGGGCCAGTTGATGCGCGCGCTGGTCGCACAGCGCCTCATCGCGCCAGCGATCGAAGCACACCGCGAAGTCCGCGATCGCACGCTTCTGCTTGGGCTGCCGGGGTGTGTCGAGATACGCGGCCAGCCGGTTCATCCGCTGCACCAGCGTCTCCCGCACGCTTCGGCCCTTATTCCCTCCCACCGCACACCAGCAACTCGACGGCCGCCTGCGCCTGCTCCGGTCGCAGGTGCGCATATTTCTCCGTCATCAGG
>CAYMAG010000162.1:0-8845 GCA_964388335.1 uncultured Vicinamibacteraceae bacterium
TCGGTCTGGCAGATGTGAGAGCAACGACTCAGCAGACCTGGCACCTCGCGCGTGCAATCTGAGACCTGACCCCGACGTATGTACAGTCTCTCTGTCTCTCTGTTTCTCTGTTTCTCCGCTCCTCTGTGTCTACCCGTTCCCTCCGTGATCTCCGTGACCTCCACGTTCGCCGGGCGGCAGCCACGCCGAAGCCCGTGAGGGCGAAGGCGGGGAGAGCCGTCCCTCCCTCACTTACCCGCGACGCCGAGCATGCCCCGGCCCAGGTAATCGGCCATCGTCAGGGCGATCAGGATTCCGAGGAACAGGAAGCCGGTGAACGCGGTCACCTGCACGAGCCTGGTCGAGTACTTCACGTGCATGAAGAACAGGATCACGAGCATCGCCTTGCCAACGGCGATCGCGAGCGCCAGGGGCAGATTGAGCGGGCCGAGGTCGAGACGTGCGACGACCACCGTCAGCAGGGTGAGCACCATCAACGCGGCGAAGATGGTGTAGTACATCGACTTCGGAGCAACGTGACCAGACATGCGGTTCCTCGCGGATGCCCGACGCGACGCGTCAGTGGATCAGATAGAGCAGCGGAAAAAGGAAGATCCAGACGATATCGACGAAGTGCCAGTAGAGTCCGAACAACTCGACCGGGGTGTAGTAGTGGGCGTCGTACTTGCCCTTCCACGCCGAGGCGATGATCGGAAGCATGACAGCCGCACCGATGATCATGTGCGTGGCGTGCAGGCCGGTCATCGCGAAATACAGCGAGAAGTAGATCTCGGCGCCGTTCTTCAGCGCGGCGTCGTGGAACTGGAAATGGGTGCCCGGCACCAGGTGGTGCGCGAACTTGTCCGAGTACTCCACCACCTTCACGCCGAGGAAGATCGACCCGAGCACCAGTGTGGCCAGCAGGAAGAACGCCGTCGCCTTGCGCTGGCTGGTCTGCGCGGCCCGCACCGCCAGCGCCATTGTCAGCGAACTCCCGATCAGGACGACGGTGTTGCCGGCTCCCAACGTGATGCTCAGCTCGTGACTGGCCGCCGAGAACGCCCCGCCGTACATCCAGCGGTACAGGATGTAGGCCATGAACAGGCCGCCGAAGAACAGGACCTCGGTGAGCAGGAACATCCACATGCCGAGCGTAGAGGCGTTCTGCTGCTGCTCGAGCGTGTCGAAATGGTGCTGCAGCGCCGGGTGATGGGCGTGCGCCGGATCGTGCGTCGCGACGTCAACAGACACTTAGTGCTCCTCGGGGGCGTACGCGTACGCCGGCTTGGTCACGATCGGCGTGACCTCGAAGTTCGTTGTCGGAGGCGGCGACGTGGTGTCCCACTCGAGGCCGTACGCGCCCCAGGGGTTCGACCCGGCAACCGGCCCGCGCGCGAACGAGTAGCTCAGGTAGATCAGCGGCAGAATGAAACCGATGGCCAGAATCGACGCGCCGGCCGACGACAGGATGTTGAGAACCTGCCACGACGCCTCCTCGGACGGATAGGCGTGGTACCGGCGCGGCATGCCCATGTAGCCGAGCAGGAACTGCGGGAAGAACGTCAGGTTGAAGCCCACGAACACGATGACTGCCGAGACCTTGGCCCACGGCTCCGAGTACATTCGCCCCGTCATCTTCGGCCACCAGAAGTGCAGGCCGCCGAGATAGGCCAGCAGCGTGCCTCCCACCATGACGTAGTGGAAGTGTGCGACCACGAAGTAGGTGTCGTGCACGTGGATGTCGAGGCCGATGGCCGCGAGGAACAGGCCCGTCAGCCCGCCGATCGTGAACAGCCCGATGAACCCCAGCGCGTAGAGCATCGGCGAGGCGAGCAGGACGGATCCCCGATACAACGTGGACGACCAGTTGAACACCTTGATGGCCGACGGGATGGCCACCAGGTAGCTCAGGATCGAGAAGATCATCGCGGCCAGCACCGACTGGCTGCTCGTGTACATGTGGTGGCCCCACACCAGGAAGCCGACGAGCGCGATGCCGAGGCTCGCCATCGCGACCATCTTGTAGCCGAAGATGGGCTTGCGCGAGAACGCCGAGATCAGCTCGCTGATCACGCCCATCCCGGGCAGCACCATGATGTAGACGGCCGGGTGCGAGTAGAACCAGAACAGGTGCTGGTACAGGACCGGATCGCCCCCCAGCTCGGGATCGAAGAAGCCGAGCCCGAGTGCGCGCTCGAGGACGACCATCATGAGCGTCACGGCGACGACGGGGGTGCCGAGCATCATGATGAGGCTGGCGGCGTAGTGCGCCCACACGAAGAGGGGCATGCGGTCCCACGTCATGCCGGGCGCGCGCATCGTGTGAACCGTGACGATGAAGTTCAGGCCGGTGAAGATCGACGAGAATCCGGCGATGAACGCGCCGAGGCCGGTCAGCACCACGTGCGAGTTGGATGCCGCCGTGGAGTACGGCGTGTAGAACGTCCATCCGGTGTCGACGCCGCCGGAGGCGATGGCCGCGACGCCGAACAGGCCGCCGATCATGTAGATGTACCAGCTCGCCAGATTGATCCGCGGAAAGGCCAGATCCTTGGCTCCGATCATGATCGGGATCAGGAAGTTGCCCATGATGGCGGGGATCGACGGAATCAGGAAGAAGAACACCATGATGACGCCGTGTGCGGTGAAGACCTTGTTGTAGGTCTCCGCGGTCATCAGGTCGCCACCCGGGGTCAGCAGCTCGAGGCGGATGAGCATCGCGAAGACGCCACCGAGCAGGAAGAAGAACGACACGCCGAACAGGTACAGCAGCGCGATGCGCTTGTGGTCCTTCGTGAGGAACCACGACGCGGCGCCGTGCGTCGCGTTCAGATAGTGCGTCGCCGGCATCTCCGGCGCGCCTGTCGGGGTGTCGTAACCGGTCGTTCGAACGTCATGCATGGCCGTGTAACCCCTAATCGCTCTGCGCGACTGCGCCCGGCTGCGGCAGAACCGCGGCGGACGCGTCTGCTGCACTGAGTGACTTGATGTAGGCGATCAACGCCGCGAGGGCCTCTTCGCTGACCTGTCCCTGGTAGGTGGGCATCAGCGGGGGGTAGCCCGCCACCATCCGCGCCGTCGGATTGAGAATCGACTCGCGCAGGTAGGCTTCGTCCGCGGCCACGGTCTCGCCGTTCGCGAGCTGGACCGGCTTGCCGAACAGGCCGGACAGCGCAGGCCCCCGGCTGCCCGACTCGTCACGATGACACGTCACGCACCCGAGTTGCTCGAAGAGCTGAGCGCCGGACTCCGGCAGGGACGCCTGCTGCGAGACGCCGCCGGACGCAAGCCACGCCTGGAACTCGCGCGGCTCCATCGCGACGATTCTGCCGATCATGCCCGAGTGCTTCGTGCCGCAGTACTCGGCACAGAACAGCTGATACTCGCCGGGGGCGGTCGCCTCGAACCAGAGCGACGTGGTCTTCCCGGGAACGGCGTCCATCTTCACGCGGAACGCCGGAATGTAGTAGCTGTGGATCACGTCTTCCGATGCGATCAGCACCTTGATGGGCTGGCCCACGGGGACGTGCAGCTCGTTGATCTCGCGCTGGCCGGTCAGGTGCTGCGCCTTCCACATCCAGCGCTTGCCGATGACGTACACCTCCATCGCGTCGCTCGGCGGCTTGGCGAGCGCGAAGTACACGCTCGTGCCCCACACGAACATCACGAGCGCGATGATGAGCGGAATCGCCGTCCATACGACCTCGAGCGCCGTGCTGCCGTGGATGTTGGCGCCCACTTCGTCGGCATGCCTGCGCCGGTACTTCAAGGCCAGCACCACCACGAGGATGGCGATGAGGACCGAGAAGAAGGCCGTCACGGCGAGCATGAAGAAGTACAGGTTGTCCACGCGTCCCGCCATCGTGGAAGCCTGCGCCGGGAACAAGTTGAAGGAGCCACCCATAGCCAGTGCTTACGCCTTGTGTGAAGCGTTCGCGCCGGCCTCGGCGGCGAGCGCGAACGCGTGGCGACGCTCTTGACGTCGCAGGACCACCCAGAACGACACCATCCCCAACAGGAACAGGATGCCGGCGGCGCGGACGATGTTCAGTGCCATCAGGCCGTACTTGCCCGTGGACGGATCGTAGTGAAAGCAGTACAGCAGCACGCTGTCGATCGGCGTGGCGATCTTGCGGTCGGTGGCCTCGACGATGCCGAGACGCAGGTCGCGTGGCGCGAAGTCGATGCCGTAGAAGTAGCGCGCGATCGTCCCGTCCGGCGTGAGCACCGTGATGCCCGCGGCGTGCGCGTACTGGTCCGTCTTCTCGTCGTACGAATACGAGAAGCCGACCGTCGCGGCCAGGCGGTCGATCTCGGCCTTCCGTCCCGTCAGGAAGTGCCAGGCCGACGCCGTCTCCGGACGGCCGTAGCGGTCCACGTAGGTCGCCTTCTTGGCCGCCGCGAGCCCCGGGCCTTCCCCGGGGTCGATGCTGACGACGACCACGTCGAACTGCGTACCCGCATCGAACGCCAGCCCCTTCAGTCCGCTGGTCAGGCCCGACAGCACCTGCGTGCACAGCATCGGGCACTCGTAGTACACGAGCGCCAGAATGACGGGCCGCGGGCCGAAGTAGGCGCCGAGACGGATGGCCGCACCGGTCTCGTCGGTGAACGCAAGGTCAGCGGGCACCTGCGTGCCCAGCCGCTGCTCGAACGAGACGCCGTCCAGACCCTGCGGGCGGACGTCCACGGGCGTGCCCGGTTCGACGGAGATGACCGTCTGCGCGTGCGCCGGGCGCACCGCACCCGCCACGACCAGCAGGGTCGTCAGGAACACGGCGAACACAGGACGCATCAGGCTCACGGTCAGACTCTCGTCAGGGATTCGGCGCCGGTGTCTGCGCGGCGGGGGACGCGGCGGCCTCCACCATGGGTGCGGATTCGGGCTCGGACGCGACAGGCAACCCACGCTCGACCGTCAGCTCGATGGCGCGCGTGATCGGCAGGTGCACCACGCTCGCGGCCCGGTCCACCCATCCGTAGCTGTTGAGGCGTGACGCCTGTCCGTCCTTGTACTCCTGCAGGGCCATCGGCTCGTTGGTGAGCAGCTTCGGACCGGCGGGCACGCGCCCCATCGACTCCATGGCGTTCGGCGCGCTCGTCATGGCCGGCCGCGAACCGTCGGTCTGCTCCACCATCGGCCCGACGGCCCGCTGTCCCGCGGCGTCGCGGCCGCTGAACAACTGGAAGGTGGCGTACATCGCGCCGACGACGAGCGCCATGAAGAGCACGAAGCCGAGGGTGATCTTCCCGACACCGTCGAGATCGATGTCCGTCGTCTCGTGGTTGATCGGTCCGTGCGTGTGCGGGTCGTGCCCGTGATCAGTGGCCATCGGCAAGCGCCTCCGCGAGATAGGGGTCACCGACGGGCAGGAGGGCGCGCGACCGGAGGTTGCGGCAGAAGAGCCCCACCCACAGTCCGACCAGGCCCAGCACCGCGGTGATGTCGAGCCAGTGGATGCCGAAGGTCCCGTGATTGACCCACGGCGCAATCAGCCAGTACACGTCGACGTAGCGCATGACCAGCATGAAGATCGCCACGGCCACGAGACGCTGCGACGCCTCCTTCGTCGGCCTGAACAGGAGGATCGTCCAGGGCAGCACGAAGTGGCCGAGGATGACGACCATCGTGACGACGCTCCAGCCGCCGCCGAGCCGCTGAAGGTAGTACGGAATCTCTTCGGGCAGGTTGGCCGACCAGATGATCAGGAACTGCGAGTACGACAGGTACGCCCACAGCATGATGAACGCGAACAGCAGCGTGCCGTAGTCGTGGAACTTCTTGCTGGTGATGACCCCGGCCATCCGCCCGTCGCGACTGACGAGGAACGCGATCGCAATGGTGAACGACAACGCGGTCAACGCCTGGCCCACCATGATCCAGAGCCCGAACAGCGTCGAGAACCAGTGCGGGTCGAGCGACATCACCCAGTCCACCGACGCGAACGTCAGCGTCAGCGCGTAGATGAGCAGGCCGGGCCCGGCCAGGTTCTCGAAGCGGGAGAAGTGGACGTCCTCGCCCTCCTGCTTCGCCGACAGTCGCGCGAGCGAGAGGGCGAAGAACGACCAGATCGCGAAGTAGACGACCGCCCGGATGATGAAGCCCGACTCGTTCAGGTAAATCGCCTTCTGCGCGACGATCGGGTCGTTCGCCACGACATCGGCGTGCGTCCACTCGTAGAGCGAGTGCATGCCGAAGATGACCGGCACGAACAGCAGGGCCATGAGCGGCATCGTGCGCGCCGCGGCTTCGAGCGTCCGGCGAATCACGAGGCCCCATCCGCCGCCGGTCAGGTGGTGCACCATGAGCAGCGCGAGGCTGCCGAGCGGAATGCCGAGCAGGAAGATGTACGCCAGCAGATAGGACCGGTAGAACTGGTCGGCATCGGTGATGAAGCCGACAGCCGTGGCGATCAGGCCCAGCCCTCCGACGCCGAGGGCGAGGCGCTGGAGCGACTCGATCTGCGGCGGCACCGGGAAGTCTTCAGCCTTGATGGTCGGCTCAGTCATGAGTCGCCCCTCCCTCCTGTGACGCCCCACCGGCCGCCGGCGCGACGCCGCTCTCGAGTGCACGGCGTTCATCGGCCGGCACGTCGTCGAGCGTAGCGCCCTGGCTCAGCTGGAGCGCGCGGATGTACGCGACGACGGCCCAGCGATCGGCCGGCGCGATCTGTGCGGCGTAGTTCGGCATCTGGCCGAAGCCGTTGGTGATCACGTCGAAGAAATACCCGACCCGCTCGTCACGCAGGCGCTGGTCGTGGAGCGAGGCCGGCCGCTTGAAGCCGCGCTGCACCACCATCCCGTTGCCGTCGCCGAGCTGTGAGTGGCAGGGCGCGCAGTAGATGTCGAAGCGCTGCTGTCCACGCTCGAGGAGGGCCGTGTCGACCACCACCTCTGGCGGCAGCGACGTCGTCAACTCGCCGTCCTCTGAGGTGGCCGTGTAGAAGAGATCGTTGTCGCGCAGCATGCCGCGCGCCACCGTGCCCTCGACGAACGGCCGCATGGCGCGCTTGTCCGCGAAGAAGTCGCTCGCTTCGAACGCCTCGTAGCGGGGGGTGTCGTGCATGTCCTGCCGGCACCCCGCGACCAGGGCACTCGACAGCAGCAGGACCGCCGCGATCGTTCGACGCGGTATGCCGGGGCGGGCGCCCGCGGCGGTGATGTGCGTCCCTGTCGTCACGGTTCGACCTCACTGACCGCCGATGCGCCCAGCCCGTGCAGGAACTGCGACGTCGCCTGGCGATCGAACTTCTCGTCGCCGGCTTCCACGCACAGGAAGAAGCCGGTGCTGCTGGCCCGCTCGCGGAAGGCCTGCACGTTGAACAGCGGATGGTACGGCTGCGGCAGACCGTTGAGTGCCAGCATGCCGCCCACGGTGGACAGCGCCGCGAGCAGAATCGTCGTCTCGAAGGTCGGAATCGCGAAGGCCGGCCAGCTGTTCAACGGACGTCCGCCGATGTTGAGCGGGTAGTCGATGACCGACGTCCAGTAGCAGAGCGCGAACCCGAGGACCAGGCCCAGCACACCGCCCACGAAGGTGAACTTCTGCACCCAGCGGTCGTCGTAGCCCATCGCTTCGGCGAGGCCGTGGACGGGCGTCGGCGTGAACGCGTCGATCTTGCGGTAGCCCTCGGCATGCACGGCGACCGCCGCACGCGTGAGTTCCGTCGCGTCGTTGAACTCGGCCAGCAGCCCGTAGAGGACCGGCGGCGGCGTGGTCTCAGCCATGGTGGTGACCGTCTCCCTTGGCGTGCGCGGCGGGCGTGAGCGTCCGCATTTCGAAGATCGCGATGATCGGCAGCACGCGCATGAAGAGATAGAAGAGCGTCAGGAACAGGCCTATCGTGCCCACGAAGGTGGCCCAGTCCCAGAACGTCGGGTAGTACATGCCCCACGACCCTGGAATGAAGTCACGGTGCAGCGACGTGACGACGATGATGAAGCGCTCGAGCCACATGCCCACGTTGACCGCCATGCAGATGGCAAACAGCGGCAGGACGGACCGGCGGACCTTCCGGAACCAGAGCAGCTGCGGCACGACGCCGTTGCAGCAGATCAGCGCCCAGTACTGCAGCGCGTAAGGGCCCGTCATGCGGTTCAGAATCATGTACTGCTCGAACTGGTTCGCGCTGTACCAGCCGAAGAACGCCTCCATGCAGTAGCCGTAGAACACGATCAAGCCGGTGGCGAGGGTGACCTTCGCCATGTTGTCGACGTGGCGCTCGGTGATGAAGTCGTGCAGGCCGTAGATGGCGCGCATCGGCAGCACCAGCGTGAGCACCATCGCGAATCCGGCGTAGATGGCGCCCGCGACGAAGTAGGGCGGGAAGATGGTGGCGTGCCAGCCGGGAATGAGCGACACCGCGAAGTCGAAGCTGACCACCGTGTGCACCGAGAGGACCAGCGGCGTGCTGAGGCCCGCCAGCAGCAGCACGGCCATTTCGTAGCGCTGCCAATGCACCGCCGAGCCGCGCCAGCCCATCGCGAAGAGTCCGTACAGCCGACGCGCGGTCAGCGACTTCGCCCGGTCACGCATGGTCGCGAGGTCGGGAATCATGCCGACGTACCAGAACACGATGGACACGGTCGCGTAGGTCGACACCGCGAAGACGTCCCAGATGAGCGGGCTGCGGAAGTTCGGCCACAGGGCCATGGTGTTCGGGTACGGGAACAGCCAGTACGCGGCGAGCCAGGGACGGCCGGTGTGGAAGATCGGGAAGATGGCCGCACAGGCCACGGCGAAGACCGTCATGGCTTCGGCCGCGCGCGCGATGGACATGCGCCAGTGCTGGCGGAACAGCAGCAGAATCGCCGAGATCAGCGTGCCGGCGTGGCCGATGCCGATCCACCAGACGAAGTTGATGAT
>CAYMAG010000163.1:0-8604 GCA_964388335.1 uncultured Vicinamibacteraceae bacterium
CGCCATCGGCGGGTGAGGACCACGAGGCCGATCGCTCCGAGGACGGCGAGCCCGAGGTACACGACGGTGGCCAGCCGAGCCGGCACTCGAAGTCCGTCCATGCCAGGGACCGTGGCCAGGAGCCAGGCGTACGGCCCGGGTACCGGTAAATGCCAGCCGAACGCCGACGGGTAAGGGCCGAGGGACAGCACCACGGCAAGCACGGTGATGAGGGCGTAGAGCCGCGTCGCCTGCGAACGCGTCAGGCCTTCGCTGGCGTCGCCGGTGGAGGACGGTCGTCCGCGCCGCACGATGTCGGCCGCCATGGCCGCGCAGGCGAGCAATACGATCGTGAGGCCCGGAAACAGCTCGAACTCCTGACGGCCGATGGACAGGACCTGTCCCCACCCCAGCAGGCTCGGCGCAACCTGGCCGTACGCTTCGAGGGGCGGGGAATACAGCGCGAGATCACCGGCAGATCGGACCAATCCCTGTTCGCCTCGCGCGCGGACGTAGGCGAGTGCGACCGGCGCCAGCAGCGCCAGGATTCCGAGGCTTGCCAGCGCCAGCCTTCGGAGGTGGTACCTGACCTCGTACGGCGAGCGCGCGAGACCGTGGAGTACGACGGCCGCCGCGGGGATGGCCGTGAAGTACAGGAAGTAGCCGTTCGAGCACGCCTGCAGCACGAAGGCCGCCGCGAAGACGAAGAGCGCAGACGGACGCCGGCCGGCGAAGTAGCGATGCAGGCCGTACAGAGCGATCGGCATCCAGCCCGCCATGAGCACCTGCAGGTGATAGACCTGGGGCACGCGATAGGGCACGCAGGCAAAGGCAACGCCCGCGAGAAACGCCGCGCTGGATCGCCCTGTCAGTTCGCGAGCCAGCAGGAACATGCCCAGACCCGCGAGCAGCGTCGACGCCATCATCGCGATGTTGAATGCCAGGACCGCATTGCCGCTGAGCCACTGAACCGGCGCCGTGAACACGCTGATGCCGAGCAGGTGCTCGGAGTAGGCGACCGTGTCGGCATAGGGATAGAAGAACAGGCCCGTCCAGAAGCCGGACAGGCCATGGGGCAGGCGGTCGGCGCCCCAGGCGAGTGTCCACATGTTGAGGAGGGGATCGCCGAACGGGTGGGCCAGCGTGGCGGTGGCAGCCCGCAGGGGCAGCGGCCACCACCACAGGAGCGCGAGGGTGACGTAGGCCAGTGCAGCCAGCAGCAGGTGTCGAGTGGGTACCGACCGAGACCGCGCGTCAGTCATCGCGTGTCCCGGTGCCCGGCGGCCGCTCGATGCGCCACTCGCCGAGGAGCACGCCGAGCACGCGCGGATCTTCTGGAGGCCGCCACGCCGGAGACACCTCGATGGTCAGACGGCGCCAGCGGCGGCGCCGCTGAGTGGGGGGCACCTCGTAGGAGAGTTCCGTGCGCGGGCCATGCGGCAGCACGCGCTCTTCGGCCAGCCGGCCGTCCAGGTACACGCGAAGGCGCTGCGGGTACGGTGTCACGTTGTACACCGGCAGCACCAGCCTGCGGACATCGTGCGGCAGGAAGATCACCGCATAGCCGCTGGTCCACCGATGGATCTCGCCGCCCTCGCCAAGCTGCGGCGCGTGGAGGCCCCGTGGGAGCGGAAGCGCGTCCGCGTCCGCCGCCCCACGCATGACGCCGCGCACCGGCCAGCTCACGACGACAACAATCGCCAGCAACGCCATGGCAAAGCGCACGCGTCGGGGCAGGGGCGTCGCGCCGACGCACGCCAGGGCCGCGCATGCCGTGCCGACGACGATGTCCTCGCCGAGCAGGATGCGGTCGCCGGTCATCATGGTGAGGACGAGGCCGCCGAGGCCGGCGACAAGGCCGAGCGTCGGCCAGGCGCGCAGGTCGCGCGCCGCCAGGTTGCCGGGCGCCCTGATGCCGTGGACGACGGTCAGCAGCATCAGCGACCAGGCGGCCAGCCCCAGCAGACCGAGGTCGCTTGCGACCAGCAGGAACGTGTTGTGGGCCGACAGGCGCGCATCCGGCGGCAGTGACTCCAGTCCAAGCGCTTCGCGATAGCGCTCGAACTCGCTGGCGCTCATCCCGAGGCCTATCCCCGTCAGCGGCGCGTCGCGCACCATGGCGGCGTTGACGCGCCAGACCGCCAGCCGTCCCTTGGCAATCGCGTCCACCGGTTGGCGCAGGTTGAACGTGTACAGCCAGGTATGCAGGTGGGACGTCTGCTGCGCGTGGCCGACGTTGAGCGTCGTGCCCACCACGACCAGGAGCAGGACGGCGCCGGCTGCGGCCAGCAGCACGCCGCGCGCGACGTTGCGTCCGTGCTCGCGAACCACACGCCACGGCTCGTGGACGTCGAGACCACGCGAGAAGCCGAGCCACACGAGCAGGCCGATGGCGACCGCGAGCGACACCAGTCCCGCACGACCCGCAGTCATGATCATCGCCAGCGCCACCGCCGCGAAGGAGGCACTCCAGAGCCAGCGCCGCGCGCCGGTCGAACCGAGCGCGAGGCCCAGCGCGATCGGGCCAACCAGCGCGTAGTACGCCGCGAGCGAGTTCGGATCCTCGAAGGTCGCGTTGATGCGGACGATGCCGGGGTCGAACGCCTGCCAGGCGGACTGCAGGCCGATGCCGGTGCGCGCCTGCACGAAACCGAGGATGGCGGTCAGGACGGCTGTCGTCGCGGCAACCGCCAGCACGCGGTGTCGTCGCTCCCGCGTCACGGTGGCGTGGACGACCAGAGCGCAGAGCAGGCCGTCGGCCAGGGTCAGAAGGTGCGGCAGCGCGCTGACTTCCGACATCGCCCGCGTGGCGAAGATGTACGAGGGCACCTGGAAGGAGAGGTCGCGCCAGACCTCGTCCACTGCCGCCCCACGCAGCCGGTCGGGCGTCAGATCGACGCCCAGCGATACCGCGGCCACGAGCAGGAAGAGCCCCCAGCCGAGGACGAAGACGGGTGACGCCGGGGACGGTGCGGGCCGCAGCGCGAACCTGACGAGTACAGGAATGGCCTGGGTCAGGACGACGAGGTGGACAATGGCCGCCGGGGTGCCGTCAACGAGACGCGGCAGGATGGGCAGCAGCGGGACCAGGCCGAGCAGCACCGCCGACGCCAGCGTGGGCGCGGCGGTGGCCAGCACGAGCAGCGCCAGCAGGCTGGCGACGATCCACCACGGCACCGTGGCTGCGGTGAGGGCGGCCCCGAGAGGCCCGGCGGCATAGAGCCCGGCGACCAGGAGCAGCGGCAGGCGCCACGCCCACGACGCTGGCGGCCAGTCGGCTCTCACCAGCGCATTCACGACCGCGCGACCCGACTCCCGGCCGACGGTGCGCGATTCGTTCTGACCAGGCTCTGCGGCATCATGTCGGACGATTGGAAACGCTGCGACGTCGCCCGGTCCCTCGCGCCCGCCGTGAGACGTCAACCCAGCCCCGGGCCCGATGCGCAGCAGCCGCAGTCCCCGCTCATTGTGGCGGCATCCGAGGCGGCGTCAAAGTGAAAAGCAGACTGCTCTATACTTGCCGCGTCCCACGAGACGTCCCGGCCCTTCCCCCGGAATGCGACCATGCACACCAGCGACCGACGACATTTCATCAAGCAGGGCCTGATCGGCACCGCGGGCCTCACGATTGGCACCATGGGCATGAGCGCGAAGTCGTACGCGGCCATTCAGGGCGCCAACGACCGCATCGGCGTGGCCGTCATCGGCCTCCGCAACCAGGGCACCGTCCACCTGAACAGCTGGTGTGCGCTGAAGGACAGCCACAACGTGGAGGTGCGCACGTTGTGTGACACGGACGAGCGGCTCTTCGCACCTGCCCTGCGCCTCGTGCAGGAGAAATCCGGTGCGACGCCGACCACGGTGTGGGACCTGCACCGGGTGCTCGAGGACGAGGCGATTGACGCCGTGTCGATCGTGACGCCCAACCACTGGCATGCGTTGGCCACGGTCCTGGCCTGTCAGGCCGGCAAGCACGTGTACGTCGAGAAGCCCGCCTCCCACAACATCTGGGAGGGCCGCAAGATGATCGAGGCCCAGCGCCGCTACGACGTGCGCATGCAGGTCGGCTTGAACAACCGCTCGTCACGCAATGTGCGCGAGGCCATCGACTTCCTCCACGCCGGCAACATCGGCGAGCTGTACATGGCCCGTGCGCTCTGCTTCAAGGCGCGCGACTCGTACGGCATGGCCAGGGACAGCGAGCCGCCCGCCGAACTCCACTACGACCGATGGCTCGGACCGGCGCCGTGGCGGCCGTACAACGAGAAGCGCGGACACTACAACTGGCACTGGTACTGGGACACGGGCAACGGCGACACGGGCAACACCGGTCCGCACCAGCTCGACATCGCACGCTGGGGACTCGCGAAGAACGAGCATCCCGTGTCGGTGTACTCGGCCGGCGGCATCTACGGACTGCGGAAGGACGACCGGGGGGAACCGACGCCGGGCAGACGCGTGTACGGCGACGTCGAAGCGTACGGACACGACCGGACGTCGCAGGAAACGCCGAATACGCAGACGGCCACGTACACGTATGCCGACGGCACACTGCTCGAGATGGAAACCCGCGGCCGCTACACCAACCACGAGGGCAGTCAGGGACAGGAAGTCGGCAACCTGTTCTTCGGTGAAGACGGGTGGCTGGAGATCAGCGGCAGCACCTGGAAAGCGTTCCGGCGGCGCGAACGCGAGCCCTTCGCGAAATCGACGGACGGCGAGCGTGAGGGCAGCCACTGGGCCAACTTCCTCGACGCGGTGCGCTCGGGCAAGGACGCGACCCTGCGCGGCGACATCCACGAGGGGCACCTCTCGACCTCGCTGTGCCACCTCGCCAACATCTCGTACCGCGTCGGACGGTCGCTGAGGTTCATGAGCGAGTACGAGCGGTTCTCGAACGATCCCGAGGCCGATGCGCTGCTGACGCGGGTGTACCGCCCGCCCTACGTGGTACCCGACAAGGTCTGACTCGAGGGGCCATCCGTCGATCCGGCCGAAGCCGAATGACCATCGGAACTCGCGCGCCTGGCCGCGGCCTGCAGTCGCGGGCACCCAATGCCCTCGGATGCCGGAGGCACGATGGGTCGCGCGGTCAAGGCTGGAGCCGTGAAGGCGGAATTCAAGAAGGACCACTGATGTTGCGCGCGTGGCGCCTGTATTGCGCAGGGGCAGGACTGTGCCTGGTGCTCGCGTCGCCCGCGCCGGGGCAGGACCTCGATCCGCGGGCCTATGTCCACGTCCCGGTGAACGCCACGTTCCTGGTGGGGGGAGTAGGCCTCTCGAGCGGCGAGGTCGTGACGGATCCCACGCTGCCCGTCACCGACATCCAGGCCACCGTCGTGACGCCGTCCGTGGGTGTCGGGCGCTCCTTCGGCTTGTTTGGCCGGACGGCGCAGGCATTCGCCCTGTTGCCGTTCTCCTCGGCGGAGGTCTCCGGGAAGGTATTCGGCGAGGGCGCAGCCGTGCAGCGCGCGGGTCTCTCGGACATGCGGATGCGGCTCTCCTGGCTCGTGCGCGGCGCGCCCGCCCTTTCCGTGGTCGAGATTGCGAAGGCGCCACGCCGGACCATCCTCGGCATGAGCCTGAACGTGGCGGCACCCACGGGCGAGTACTTTCCGGACAAGTTGATCAACCTCGGCACGAACCGCTGGGCCTTCAGGCCGGAACTGGCCGTGTCGCAACCGATTGGGCAGCGCTGGCTGCTCGACGCCTACGCGGGTGTCTGGCTCTTCACGGCCAACCACGAGTCCTATCCGGGCACGCTGCGCAAGACGCAGACACCGATGGGCAGCACGCAGGCTCATCTCAGCTACAACTTCCAGCGACAGTTGTGGGCGGCGGTCAACGTGACGTATTACGTGGGAGGACGCACGACCGTCGAGGGTGCCGCACCCACCGACCTGCAGAACAACGTGCGCATCGGCGGTACATTCGCCTTGCCGGTCGGTCAGCGGCACTCGATCAAAATCGCGGCGAGCAGGGGCGCCGTCATCCGGTTCGGTGCCAACTTCACCTCGTACTCGTTCGCGTGGCAGACCGCGTGGGTCCCACGCCCCACACCGGGCCGGTGAGCGATGCGATGACCGCTGATTCCCATGGCACCGCACGTCCCCTGAAGGTCGCTTATAGTTCTGGGTAGCGTGGTTCACCAGACGGCAGCACTCGGCGACTCCGGAAGGTGGTTATGTTGATGGCACTCACATCACGCGCGTCCCGGACCCGGCTGGCAGCGATCGCGATTATCGGACTGGCGAGCGCCGCCGGCGCGTGCGGCGGCAACACATCGAGATCCAGTGCACCGTGGGGCGATGCGGACACTCCCTTGCCGCCGGCCGAGTACGAGACTGGACTGCCGGACGCCGTGCGCTCCGTGATCTCCGCGCCGTTCACAGGCGACCTCGACGAGATGGTGGAACGGCGGCTGATCCGCGTAGGGGTCACCTACAACCGTTCGTTCTACTTCGTGGACCACGGCGAGCAGCGCGGCGCGGCCTACGAGTTGGGGAAGGCCTTCGAGGATCAGCTGAACAAGAAGCTGAAGACGGGCAGCGCGAAGGTCAACGTCGTCTTCATGGCGATGCCGCGCGACGCTCTCGCGTCCGCACTCATCGACGGCAGGGTCGACCTCGTGGTCGCCCAGGTCACCGTCAGGCCGGAACTGCAGGCGCTCGTGGACTTCACCATCCCCACGCGCACGAACGTCTCCGAAGTGGTCGTGACCGGGCCTGGGGCCCCGGCGATTGCCTCGGTCGACGATCTGTCCGGACAGGACGTCTACGCGCGCAGGGACAGCAACTTCTACGCGAGCCTCGTCGCGCTGAACGAGCAGCTGAAGGCGAAGGGCAAGCCGCCGGTCGCCATCCGGGAAGCCCCCGGGAATCTCGAAGACGACGACCTGCTCGAGATGGTCAACGCAGGCCTCATCCCGACCGTGGTCGTTCACGATTACCTGGCCGAGTTCTGGACGCAGGTGCTGCCGGCCATCACGGTCCACGACACGGTCACGCTCCGGACCGGCGCCAGCTTCGCCGTGCCCATCCGCAAGGGCAACCCTCGCCTCAAGGCCGAACTCGACGAGTTTCTGGCAAAGCACGGCCTCGGCACGGCTTTCGGCAACATGATCGAAAAGCGCTACCTCGTGAGCACGACGTTCGTGACGAACGCCGCCTCGGAGGCCGAGCGGAAGAAGTTCGTTGCGCTGACCGAGATTTTCAGGAAGTACAGCGACGAGTACCAGGCCGACTACCTGCTGATGATGGCGCAGGGATACCAGGAGTCGCAGCTCGACCACAGTTCGAGAAGCCGGGTCGGCGCCATCGGCGTGATGCAGGTCATGCCGGCCACCGGCAGGGAGATGAAGGTCGGCGACATCACGAAGATCGACGCCAACATCCATGCGGGGGTGAAGTACATGCGGTTCATGGTGGATCAGTACTTCAAGGACGAGCCGATGGACGCCCTGAACCGGGGCCTGTTCGCCTTCGCGGCCTACAACGCGGGGCCGGGACGGATTCGCCAGCTGCGGAAGGAGGCCGAGGCGCGCGGGCTCGACCCCAACGTCTGGTTCGGCAACGTCGAGCAGATCGCATCTGCACGGATCGGCCGGGAGACGGTCAACTACGTCAGCAACATCTACAAGTACTACATCGCCTACACGCTGATCACCGAAGAGCGCGCGCGGCGCGACGCCGCCAAGGAGTCGATGACGCCGGGCGACAGGTAGGAACGCCGTCTGAGCGCGGCAGGGCCATCGATGCGGCCGACGGCGTGTGGCGATTCGCGTTCGCTTTCGACCAGGTGCGCAAGGCCATCAACCTTCGCCTGTAGAGTGCTCGCTTCGGGGAGAGCGCCACGCTGGAGCGTGGTCTGTCAGTCCACCTTCGCCAAGCGCTCGCTGCGCTCGCGGCTTCGGTGGACAACCTTCGCCGGAGCGCTTGCCAAGCCGCGTTGAAGAACACCCTTTCCAACCCGCTGAGCCTCGGCTCGCTCAGCTTCAGGTCGACTTCATCAGACTTGAGGCCGTATCCCTCGGACGCGGACTCGACCGGATAGCCGTTGTCCTTCATGGCGAGGGCATCACCGGGGCGAGGGAGCACAACGAGAGCGGCGTTCGTGCCAAGGGTCCCGTACGCCGACCTCCTTGGCGCGCTGCAGAAGTCGGCGCAATTGAATACCGAAAACATGGGCTTGACTCCATATGTATCCCGGTTCATAGTCATCGCATGGCTTGGGACGTCACCTTCCACAGCCAGTTCGTGCCAGAGTTCGAGGCGCTCGACCAAGAGGTGCAGGACGAGTTCTATGCGCATATCGATCTGCTGAAGGTCTTCGGGCCCCAGATGGGGCGGCCGCGCGTCAATACGCTGGCGGGTTCACGCCACGCGAACATGAAGGAGTTGCGGTTCGATGCGGCCGACCGTGTTTGGCGATTCGCGTTCGCCTTCGACTTGGCCCGTAAGGCCATCATCCTGTGCGGCGGCGACAAGTCCGGAGGCAGCCAGAAGCGCTTCTACCGGCAGCTGATCGACAAGGCGGACCGGCGCTTCGATGCTCATCTGGCCGCACTGAAGGCCGAAGTCGAGAAGAACCGTTCGAAGAGGAAGGAGCGGAAGTCATGAACAACAT
>CAYMAG010000164.1:0-815 GCA_964388335.1 uncultured Vicinamibacteraceae bacterium
GCCGGTGATGGAGTAGGACTCGACCGCGCCGGTGCCGACGGCCCAGTCCGAGAGCGTTGTCACGTTCGCGCGGGTGACCAGGCCTGGCGCGGACGAGGTGCGGGCGCAGTCCCAGGCGCTGCCCGTGAACCGGCACGCCGAAGTGATCGCGTGGTCCGCGATGGCGTGCGGCAGCGTGACGCTCAAGGCGTACCCCGCGCCGGTCGGCGTCACGGTCCAGAAGCGGCCGGGCACCTGGTCGGGGCCGGCCTGCGGGTGCGTGACGTCGCGGCGGTCGACCTGCAGGCTGGTGAGCGACCCCAGGGTGGCGACGGTAAGGGTCGTGCCGGTGAGGCCAAACCCCTGCGCGCCGGGGGTCATGGTGCGAACCGCTCGGATGACGCCGAGGTTGGTGAGCGTGCCCGACACGGTGGGGGTGGCTGTTGAGTTCGTGTCGGTGAGGATGGTGTTCGCCGAGACGACGACGTTGACGAACGCGGTGGGCGCGCCGAAGGTGACTGCTTGCACGCCGGTCCCGGCGAACGTGAGCGTGTTGCCGGTGACCTGGAGCGTGCCGCCGGTGCGCGTGAACGGGCCCGTAATGGTCGCGGCCGGCCGCTGGAGGTTCAGCGTACCGCCCGTCTGCGTCAGCGCAGCAAACGTCACCGACGCGGCGTTCTGAAAATTGGCCTGGCCACCGCCGCTGATACGCGTCTCGCCCGGATGCGCGTACGTCGCGAGCACGGTCAACACGCCGCCGCCGACGTCGAATATACCAGTACCGCCGATGGAGGAACCGGCGGGGTGTGTGGTGGTGCCCGTGATGCGGAGCGTGG
>CAYMAG010000164.1:915-6500 GCA_964388335.1 uncultured Vicinamibacteraceae bacterium
GAAGGTGCCCGAGAGGGTCAGGCTGCCGCCCGACGTGTTCAGGTCACCTCCACCGGCCAGCGTGAACGCGACTATCGACCACGTGACCGCGCCGGTGATGATCTGCTGCCCACCGGCCGTGTCCAGGGTGCCTGCGCCGCCGATGGAGGAACCGGCGGGGTGTGTGGTGGTGCCCGTGATGCGGAGCGTGGCGCCGGCGCTGATGGTGGTGGCGCCGCCGAGGATGTTGTTGCCGCCCTGGAGCGTCAGCATGCCGGCCTGCACCTGAAGCTGGCCGGGCGCGGTGGTCTCGAGGCGGGCGGAGGTCATCGGGTCGGCGGTGGTCTTGCGGACGATGCCGGTGTTGAGGATCGGATCGCTGTTGTTGCCCCCTGCGAGGATGAAGGTCCCTGTCGCCTGGTTCTCGTAGAGGCCGCCGCCGCCGCCGAGCACACCGGCGTGGGTGAAGGTGCCCTGGTTCACGAGCCGCCCGCCGGTGGTGAGGTTGCCGCCGGTGCGGGTGCCGGTGGCCGAGGCGGCCAGGACCACGGCGTGCGGCGCGGTGCCGCGGATGGTACCGGCGGTCCAGTTGAAGGTGCCCGAGAGGGTCAGGCTGCCGCCCGACGTGTTCAGGTCACCTCCACCGCTGAGGGTCACGCTCCCCACCACCTGCGCGGCGGCCACGGTCAGGCTCCCGCCGGAGATGATCGCGTGGTCGTCGCCATCGGGGACGACGCCGCACGACCAGCGCGCGACATGTGTCCACTCGCCGGTGCCGCTCCAGGTGCACTCGAGGGCGTGGGCCGGGGTCGCGATGACGACGAAGGCGACGCAGGTGAGGGCGGACAGCCAGACGCGAGGCATGGGATCACTCCGGAAGCAGAGAACCGTCTGTCCGAGAGTGAGGGGAGGGGACGATGTGTTTCAGTTACAGACATCCGCCATCGTCGAACCTCTCCATGGGCCAGGTAGCCCGCGCCTCGGCGAGGCGCGGGCTCCGTCGCCAACGACCTCTCCCGCCTCGTCGAGGCGGGGCTACCTGATCCGTGTGACGACGAGGATCTGGATGAAGGCCAGGGGTTCTGCGACGCCGTTCGCGCCGAGGCCGTCGAGGACGACGTCGTAGGGGCCGTCGGGCAGCACGGAGCGGCCGACGACGATCGGGAGCATGCGATCGCGCGCGAGCACGTTCGCGACGCGCTCTTCGACCGTCGCCCCCGAGGGCGTGACGAGGCGCAGGCGATAGGAGGGGAAATCGTCGCCCTCGGCCACGGGCATACGCAGCAGCACGTGCGTGGCGGACGCGGGCACCGGCACGTCGGTCGCGGCCGCGGCGCGTGTGGTCCCCGAGGGCAGTACCATCGCGAACGTCGTGCGCGGGCGCCGAGTCGCGTCAGGAGACGCTGACGCATCTGGCGGCGGCCCGGTCACCGCGTCGGACCCGGGTGTCGGCAACGGCAACAGCTCCAGTTCCGGTTCGGGCTCCACGGGTTGCTGCTCCGCGTGCTGCGGCGCGTCCGCCGACGGCTCCGGCGAGGTCTCGCGCATGAGCCACATACCGGCGAGCACGAGCACTGCGGCCGTCGCGAGGAGCGGCAGCCACCAGACGCTTCGGGAAGCGTCTGGCGCACGATGCGTGGCCAGGCGCCGCGCCACATCGACACGCGCCCGCAGGCGCGGACGTGCAGCCAGCGCGCGCGCGAACGCCTCGCGTCGCTCCCAGGCCAGCGTTCCGGCCGCGTACGCGTCCACCAACTCCGTCTCGACCTCGTCGATGGCCGTCGCGAGGCCGGGCTCGCTGAACGCACGCGACTCGATCTCTTCCAGGCCACCCTCGTCGAGCAGGCCCAGGACGTAGCGTTCCAGCCGCTCGGCATCTGGTGGGACGTGGGACACGCGGCGTTCGTCCGTCATCAGGAAGTGCTCCCGGAGGGCCGGGTGTTTCGATGCGCGCCGCGGGCGAGACAACCGCCGACACAGCGCTCGAGCGACAGCCGCGCGCGCAGCATCCGGAGGCGGAGCGCCGTCGCGCTCACGCCGAGCCGGGCGGCGATCCGCTTCCGGCCGTCGATGCGTCCTCGACCCTCCGCCGTGTAATAGTCGATCACCTGCCGCCGCGTCTCGGGCTCGAGCCGTTCGAGACAGCGATCGAGACACGCGACCGTCGCGTCGTCAGTCGGCGGGTGTGGAGCCTCCACGGCCACCGGCTCGTCGTCGAGCGGGGCAGCGACGGGCCGGCGATACGCTTCGAGCAGCACGAGCCTGGCCACGCCGCGCGCGTACGCCGGGACGTCGGCGATGTCGGTGCCGTCCGCGAGCCGCCGCGCCAGCCGATCGAGGACGTCGTCAGCCAGCGACTCGGCGTCGTGACGGCCACGCACCTCGAAGAACCGCTGCAGCAGCCGCCGCAGGCCTTCGTAGGTCTCGCCTGCTTCGTCCGGCGTCGGCCCGAGCCGGTGCAGCAGGTGTGTCAGGGGCTCATCGGCCCGCAACCCGGGTTCCGTCATCCGGGGAGGCCCAGGACGACGAAGCCGGCCCAGTACTGAGGGGCGTGCCAGCGCGCATCGGCCTGCATGGCCCGCTGCGCGCGTGCCAGCGCCTCGGCCGGCGGTGAGCCGTCGCGTATCAGGGCCTCGTAGAAATGCCGCATCAGCACCATGGTCGCACGGTCATCCACGTTCCAGAGGCTCGCGACCACGGCTCCGGCGCCCGCCTGCAGGAACCCGCGCGCCAGGCCCTGCAGTCCGTCGCCTCGCAGGTCGGGACCGATCATCGTCTGGCAGGCGCTGAGCACGACGGTCTGTCCGTCGAGCGGCAGGCTGACGATCTCGTGGAGGCGCATGCGGCCGTCGACGGCCTGGCCGTGCGCGTCGACGAGCGAGAGCACGACACCGGACAGGTCCGCGCGCATCGTGTGCTGGTCGGCGTGTGTCGCCAGGTGCAGGACGTCGACGTCGGCGAGCGGCAACGACGACACACGAGCCTTGCTGGCCTCGAAGTCGGTGAGCACCGTGGCCCCGGGCGCCAGCACGGCGATCGCGTCGGCTTCGACGCGGCTGAAGGGCAATCGGGCCGGCGTGGTGGTGAGGAACGTCGACCGCTGGCCCGTGGCGGCGTGTGCCGGGGCGCGCATCGCGCTCGCGTCAGTCGTGTCGACCTGCGTGTCGGCCGCCGGCGACACGCGTCCGTCTGTCGCCGAGAACACCGGATCGGCCACGACGACCACGCGCGGCGCTGGTGCGGACGTGGGCGGACGATTCGAATCGGTGAGCGAATGTTGCAGGGAGGTGGGCGGACGCCTCGGAGAGGCGTCCCAGCCGGTGGCTGTCGGGAGGCGCAGGATCTCGTGGCGGCTCGCCAGCGGTGCGGCGCCGGCAGCCATGGGGAGCGCGGCGAACGGGACGTACTCGAGCGTGCCGTCGACGACGACGGCGATGCGGCGTGTCGTCAGGTGCGCATCGACCGGATGGAGGAGCAGGGCGGCGGCGCGCTGCAGTGTCGCGACGCCCGTCCCCGTGCCGTCGGCCAGCGTTGGGTACACGTCGCGCACGGCGTCCCGGACCGCATCAGCCGGGCCGAGTTCGACGAGCGTGACGGCCGAAGGCGTCACGGCCCAGACAGCGGCGCGCGCGCTGCCGAGCCAATACGACAGCACCGTCGTGTCGGCGGGCAGGTCGCGCTGCAGGCGCGCGAGATCCGGCGGTGGCGTCTCGCGGCGCCACGGCAGTTGCGCGCGGGCGTCGGCCCTGAACTGGCGCAGGGCGAGCAGGCGGGCATCGAGGTCGGCCTGCAGCCGCGGCATCTCGGCGGCCGGGCCTCTCGCGCCGCGCTCCAATGCGATGGCGGCAACGCTCACGTCTCGCTCGAGCGCGAGTTCCCGTGCACGTGTCGGACTGTCGCCGGCATGCGGTAGTGCGGCGTCGCCGAGTGCATCCAGCAGGCGGCGTCCACGAGCACGCTCCGCTGCCAGAAACGCGGCACGATCGTGGCCGGCATCGGGCGCTCGCGCGTGGCTGCGCAACAGGATCTCCACTTCCAGGTCGAGCAGGTCGGTCTGGCTCGCGAGGTAGGTGGCTCGCAGATCGAGGCTGGCGACGCCCGCCCGCAACCGCTCGACCCTCGATGTCGCCACGGCGACGTGCTCGCGCGCCGACTCGAGATTGCCCTCGTTCAGCGCGACGCGTGCCAACTCGGCCCGGAGCACCGCTTCGGTGCGCGGGGCGCGGCGAGTCTCGGCGGACGTCGCGGCGCGATGCAGGTCGGCAGCCAGCGCCGCATCCGGACGCGATCCGGTGGCGCGGCTCATCAGCGCCAGCGTCAGCGCGACGCCGTCAGGTACGTTCGCCCGTTCGGCGATGGGGCGGGCAGCGGTGGCGTGTCGAAGTGCTTCCTCGTGCCGTCCGAGCGGCAACTCGAGCGCGGCGAGGCTTCGCAGCGTGGCGGCTTCGCCGCAGAGGTCGGATGCCTGGCGCTTCAGCTCGAGCGCGCGCAGAAGCGCGGCGCGGGCCTTGTCGGCGTCACCGCCGGCGCGGTACGCGTTGGCCAGGCTCTGCAGTGTCGTGCCGAGGCGTGCCGGGTCGTGCGTGCGCAGCGGCACCACCGCTTCCAGCACGGTCACCGCGTCGGTGTCATGCCCAAGCGTGAGGTACACCACGCCGAGCGTGTGCTGCGCGAAGGCGAGCCCGGATCGGTCGCCGAGCGCGTCGAAATGGGCCGCCGCCTCGACGAGGTACTCCATGGCCTGCTGCCATTCGCCGAGGACGTACGACTGCGATCCCAGTCCGAGCGTGGCGTAGGCCAGGTCGAACCTGCTGCCGGACGCCAGCGCGACCTCCCGCGCGTCGAGGTGCGACGCGATGGCCTTGTCGAGGTCCCCGCGTTCACCGTAGACCGTCGCGAGGTTGTTCAGCGTGCCGGCGGTCGCCGCCGTCTCACCGATCTCACGCCGAATCCTGATGGATGTCGTGTAGTGCGCTTCGGCCTCGTCGAGGCGCGACCGGCTGAAGAGCAGCGCGCCCAGGTTGTGGTACACGGCGCCGAGCCCCGCGCGGTCGCCGACCTGCTCGTACCAGGCGAGCGCTCGACGGTGCGCGGCGTCCGCGTCGTCGAGGCGACCCAGGCGTCGCAGGACCATGCCCGCCAGCGTCGAGGCGCGCGCGGCCCGGCCGAGAGCCTCGTGCTGGGTGAAGAGCGTCACGGCGCGTTCGAGGTCGTCGAGGGCTGCCGGCTCGTCGCGGCCGAGGTTCAGGCGCAACTCGCCGCGGGTCAGCAGGGCTTCGGCTCCGACCATCGGCTGCGGTGCGGCGCGGGCATCGTCTATCACGCTGGTGAGCAGCGGCAGTGCGGCTTCTCGCGAGGCTGCGTCGCCTGCGATGAGCACGCGTGCCTCCTCGAGCCGCTGTTCGAGATGCGGTGTCGTCCGGACGGACGATCGCGCAGCCTGCGCTCCATCCGGAAGCGCACCTTGGCCGGCCTGAGCGTCGGCGCCGATCGAGAGGCAGAGCAGCGCAGCGAGCAGCGAACGCTGTGAGGTCATCGGCGGGTTCTCGGACGGAAAGCGAGCCGTGTCTTTCGGTCGGGCGGCGTCGAGGAAGAATCTTGCCACA
>CAYMAG010000164.1:6600-8370 GCA_964388335.1 uncultured Vicinamibacteraceae bacterium
TCGACGTCCTGGAGCGCGTCGGAAGCGAACGCCAATCGCTTACGCACTCCTTGGACCGCTTCCACACAGCTGCCCCACGCCGCCCCATCGGCAGGTAGTTCCGACCCGACGCGTCAGCGCTTCATCTCCCGGGCGACCGGTGCCCTGGCGGCGCGGCGCGTACCCCCTGCGGATCGGCGCTCCAGCACCCTGGGCGCGGACACGCGCACCGCGCGCCACCATCTCACCTTGGCGCCCAGGCGCCAACTTCTGGTCGAGGGCGCTTCGACGACGAGTCACCCTGATGTACGGTGGTTACCGTGATCGTTCGGGGCAGCGCACGCATGACAGTGCTTCGTCGGGAGGACGTGCAGTCCAGGAGCGCGAGTTGGGATCCATGTCCGTATCGCATAGCTGATGGCCGGTGAGGGCTCATGAAGCGAAGCGCTTTGCATATCCCGTACGTTGTTGCGCTGGGTTCTGCGGTCGTCCTCGGCGGGTTCGCGGCGGCTGCACAGCAGCCGACGTTTCGAACAGGCACCACGCTCGTGGAAGTGTCGGCGATCGTCACCAGTGGAGGTGTTCCGGTCACCGACCTCACCGCCGATGAAGTCGAAGTGCTCGACGAGGGCCGTCCCCAGCCGCTCGTCGCGTTCGAGTTCGTGGACCTGACGACGGTAGAAGGGCCGTCACAGCGACGCGACTTCGTACTGGTACTCGACGATCGGCACATCGCTCCGGAACAGACGACCGCGGCCCGCGACTTCGCGCTGGCCTTCATCAGGGCGCTCGACCCTCGCGACCGACTGGCCATCGTCAACACGGGCTCGACAGAGCTGGTGCAACAGCTCTCGACCGACCGCGGCCTGTCCGAATCGCTCGTGCGGCGTGTGCGCGGCGAGCGGTCGCGGACGCAGGCGAAGATCGAACTCGAGGTCAACGCACGTATTACGTTCGACGTACTGCGCAATGTGTCGACCGTGCTGCAGCGGGACGGTTCGAACGAACGGCGCGCCGTTGTCCTCGTGAGCGAGGGACACAGCGTCTTCCCGGAAGGCCCGGAGGGTGACCAGTACGCCGAGGTGCGCGACGCCTACATGGCGATGCTCAGGGAAACGTCCCTGGCCAACGCCGCGGTCTACGCGATCGACCCGCGAGGGCTGACCGTCGGTGGAGTTGGTGGCGTATCGAGGCAAGCGAGAGACCCGCGTGCGACCGACGAGCGGGGGCTGACGTCGTCATTCTCTGCTCTGGGCAATGAGCTTCCGGCCGTAACCGCGGAGAGCGTGGCGGCAGCCCTGGCCGCCCGACGCTTCGGCAGCCTCGGCCGGCTCGCAAGCTATACCGGTGGCATCCTCACCGTCGATACCAACGAGCTGGACAAGGACATCCCACGCATCCTCCAGGACAGCCGCCAGTACTACCGCCTCGCGTACGTCCAGCCGGACGTCGGCTCGGGGAAAGTTCACCCCACGACGCGGCGTATCGGGGTGAGGGTCTCGCGACCAGGCGTGCAGGTCAGGGCGCGGCAGCAGTACGTGCCCGTCACGGCCCGCGACGCCATGCCGGCGGTGACACTGCCGGCAGAGATGGAGTCCGGGGCCGCGGCGGCTGCGGTTCTGCCCATCGAGACGCCTGCCGCGGAGGAGTCAACCGACATCGAGACGGAAGCCGCCACGTCCACCCTTGCGGCTCGCGACGGCGTCGTGCCCATGTCGGTGGCCCACGGCCCCACATCGCGGTTCGAGCGCGGCGGTACGTACGTCATCCGCACGTCGGCTGCGTGGCAGA
>CAYMAG010000165.1:0-8353 GCA_964388335.1 uncultured Vicinamibacteraceae bacterium
CAGCAGTCGCGCGGCCCCCTCGGCCCCGACCAGAACGGCCGCTGGCTGTTCTCCCAGAACTTCACGTTCTCGGGCCTCCGGGCGAGGTCCACCTGAAACCACGCAGCGCCCCGGCGGCGCAGCGCACCCCAACCCCAATCGCGGCCCTGCCCAGGGCCACCGCTCCCGAAGGAGAACCATGACCAATTTCGACGACATCAGCCCCACCACGGGCGCCACGGGTAACTCGTTCGAGTGGATCTGGGACATCACCGATGACCCGACCGTGATCACCCCGTCCTGGCTGAACGTGCCCGACATCACGGGCCTCACCCCGAACCCTTCCCCGAAGTTCAAGGACGGCACGACCTACGCGAACAAGGGCCAGACCGCGCAGTCGAAGACCGGTGAGGACTTCGCCCTGCAGGTCCAGGTGAAGGGTGTGAAGGACGAGTCGGGCGAGTTCCAGCCCGAGCTTCTCCTGCTCATCAACGCTGCCGACTCGGTCGGCGCGGACAACGTCATCGGGTACCGGTACTACCACGCGACGAGCCCGTCGCTCGCCTACCAGGGCACCGCGGCCGTCAACTGGTCGCGTGTGAACACCGGCAACGACGACCTGGAGTTCTTCCAGTTCGAGCTCACCGGCCAGGGTGACCGCGTGAAGATCCCGAACCCGGGCGCCGTGACGTCCTAACCCAGCCGCACCAACAGACAAGGAGACCCCTCCGTGATCACTGCACGGGAGAAGGGGCGCCAGTTGGAGCTCATCGTGGGGGGCGGGGACGACGCGTTGTCGTTCCTCGTCCCCCCGATCAACGCTCAGGCCGGCGCCGAACTGCTCAGCGAGTATCTGGGCATCTATCTGGGCCAGGTGGAGGGCGAAGCTGCTCTCGGCCAGGCACGCAATGTTGCGCTGCTCTCGCTCGGCGAGGACGTGTTCACCCGGATCGATGATCTGCGGTGGGCGGAGCAGGAGCAGGTCGTGAACGCCGCGTTCTTCTGGAACGTGCAGGGCGGCGGCATCGAGTCCGTGAACACGCTGCTGCGGGACGGCATCCCAAAAGCACGCGAGGAGCTCCTGAAGGCCGTGGGCCTCTGGGACGCTCTCTCACTGTTCGCGACATCGCTCAGTTCGGAGTTGGAGAGCCGGACGAGTACGGCCGGTTCCCTCGATACGACTACCCCCGATGGTGGCGAGAGCTCTACCAGCCCCGACCTGTAGCCCAGGCCGGGAAGCGTGGCGGTGAGCACTCCGTCTCGTACGACGACCTGTGGCGCACTGCTCTGACCCGCTGGGACGACCTCGTCGGCCCTGACCTGCACGAGTTCTACGGTCTCGACGACGCGCTCCCTGAGTTCTGGGAGCGGCCGTGGCGGTCGGTGATTCACCGTGTCCGTGGGCTGCTGGTGCGCCCTGACGCGCGCCTGTCGCAAGCCCTCGCCCCGAAGAAGTAAGGGGCGAGCCTGCCATGCCGAGCCGCGCCCGGCCAAGCCGTCGTTGACGGTACCTCGCCCCTCAGAAGGAGGCAACCGTGAGCTTCTCCGCAGGCGACTTGGTGGCCAGCATCCGCATGGACGGGCTGCCGCAGTTCGAGCAGGACAACGCTCGCGCGCAGCGCACGTTCGAGCAGACGGGACGTGTCGGCAAGTCGGCCGGCGACGCGGCGAAGGCAGCGTTCGCGGCGGTCGCGGTGGGCGTCGCTGGCGCGTCAGTCGCGGGCACCGCGTACCTGACGTCGCTGGTGAAGGCCGGCGGGGCGTACAACACCCTGCAGCAGACGTCGCGGGCGGCGCTGAAGACGATCCTCGGCGGCACCGAGGCGGCGAACGACCAGATGGCGAAGATGGACGCCTTCGCCCGCAACAGCCCGTTCAGCAAGGCCGTGTTCCTGCAGGCGCAGCAGCAGATGCTCGGCTTCGGCATCGAGGCGAAGAAAGTCATCCCGTACCTGCAGTCGATCCAGGATGCGGTGGCCGCGACGGGCGGGTCGAACCAGCAGATCTCCGAACTGACGCTGATCATGTCGCAGATCAGCGCGGCGTCGAAGATCACCGGTCAGGACCTGCTGCAGTTCGCTGGCCGCGGTGTCGACGCTGCAGGGCTCATCGGCGCACAGATGGGCAAGACGGGTGCGGAGATCCGTGCCCAGGTCAGCGCCGGCACCCTCGACGCGGGGCAGGCGCTCGACGCTCTCGCCGCTGGCATGGCCGCCACTTATGGTGGCGCTGCAGCTGGTGTGAAGGCCACATGGACGGGCACGGTCGACCGCATCAAGGCCGCGAACCGTGAGATCGGTTCTGCCCTCGCTGAGCCGTTCATCAGCCAGCAGGGCGGCGGCCTGGCGATCACGTGGGGCAACCAGGTCGCGGACGTGCTCCGCGCGGTGCTGACCCACGCTCAGCCGATCGTGCAGATGTTCCAGAACCGGCTGATGCCGAGCTTCGCGACGTTCACCGCGTTCCTGGACCGTGCACGCGTCACGATCAAGGCGTGGGACTCGAAGAAGCTCGAGAACTTCCTCAACGTCGCCGCTGAGAACGCGCCGGCGATCGGTGCGCTCGCTGGCGGGCTGGTGTCGCTGGTCGGTGGCGCTCTGCCGGTGATCGGCCCGTTCGTGAAGGCGATCGGCCCGCTCCCGGCGATCATCGTCGGCCTCGCGGCGGCGTCCCCTGAGCTTCGTTCGGCGTTGGGCGAGCTTGTTGGCGCGTTCGCCCCGCTGGTGCCTGTCGCGGGTGAACTGGCGCTGGTCCTCTCGTCCGGGTTGAACTCGGTGCTGCCGGTCGTCATCGAACTGGTGCGCGCTGGGACTGGTGTGCTCACCCCGTTCGTGCAGGCGGTCGCGAACCTCCCGGCGCCTGTGCTGGCCGGTGTGGTGGCGTTCGTGGCGTTGGAGTCCGCGTCGGGGCCACTGGTCCCGGTGATGGACCGTCTGATGGAAACGCTCGGCCGTGTGCCGGACGCGTTCCGCGCGCTGTCGGACTCCGCGAAGGTGCAGGCTGCGCTGGGCGCGATGGAAGGCAAGACCGGCGCGTTCACGGGCGCTCTCGGTGTCGCTGCGAAGGCGACGCGGGGTCTCGGCGGGGCTCTGAAGGCGGTGTTCATCGCGAACGCGCCCGCGCTGGCGGTTGTCGCGCTGGCGGCGGCTATCGGTGGCCTGGTCGCGATGTTCGCGGCGCAGGCTGAGCAGGTCGCGAAGGCCCGTGAGCGGGTGGTCGAGTACCGCAACACGCTCACCGAGGCCGGTGAGACCACCGCGGCGACGGCCGACAAGGTGCGGGAGAGCGTGCAGGCGTTCGCCGAGGTCGACTCGAACATCTTCTCGCCGACCGCGATCACGCGCGCGAAGGACTGGGTGTCGGAGATCGGTGGTGCTGAGAAGGCGCTGCTGCAGTTCGGCACGTCGTCCGGGTTGGTCGCTGAGACGGTCCGTGACGGTGGTCCCGCCTACGAGGCGCTCATCGCTTCGCTGGAGAAGTACGGCGCGGAGACGGAGAAGATCAAGACGGCCGGCGCTGACGGTCGCGGTGGGATGCGGGAGGTACTCACCGATTCCGCGCATGCCGCGAATCTTCTGCGCGACAGTGTCGTGGAGGAACGTGAGGCGATCGAGCTCGCGGCGGAGATCCAGGTCGAGTTCAACCGGAAGCAGCGTGAGGCTGCTGCGGCGATGACGGAGACTGAGCGGTCGAACGCTCGGATGAACGCGGCCCTTGAAATCGCGCGTGACGTCACGCGTGACGCGACGGAGCGGTTGGGCGCGCTGAAGCAGGCCCTCGACGAACTCAACGGCGGCACGAAGACTCAGGCTGATCTGGAGCAGGACCTCAACGACCGGACCCGGTCGCTGGCGGACGCGTTCAGCGTGGCTGACGATACCGGCAAGAAGCTGGGCGACTCGCTGGTCCTCGCGAACGGGCAGATCGACACGCAGACGGAGGCAGGGTCGCGTCTGCGTGACCAGATCATGGGTCTTCGCGACGATTACCTCGACGCGATGTTGGCCGAGCAGGAGGCCGCTGACGCGCGCGGCGAGGGTACCGTCTCGGTGGAGAAGGCGCGCGAGATTCACGCGAAGTATGCGGGGACGCTCGCGGACGCGGCGCGCGAGGCTGGTGTCGCCGAGGAGAAGATCGACGACCTCGTGGCGGCGATGCTCGAAACGCCTGAGGTCACGGCGTACGCGCTCACCGACAACGGCACGGTCGACGCGGAGAAGCTCCGACTCCTTGACCTTGCACGGCAGATTCGGGACACCCCGGACAAGGAGTTCGAGGTCGACGCGAAGGACCTGCCGAGCGTCATGGAGTCGCTCAGCGTCCTTGGGGTCAAGATCGAGGACCTGCCTGAGGGGCAGGTGAAGGTCAAGAAGGACGACAACTCGTTCGCGGACGTCGAGTACTGGCTGAACAGCCTGACCACGACCCGGACCGTGAAGATTCATGCGCAGGCGGGGTCCGCGGCTGGGGGCATGCTGCCGAGCGCGGACGGCAACCTGATCGCTGCTGGGCGTGTGCAGGCGTTCATGTACGGCGGGTTCCCGTCCGGTATCTACGCTGGCCGGCCTGGTGGCATCCACAAGTTCGCTGAGCCGGAGACGATCTGGGAGGCGTACATTTCGGGGCGCCCGTCTGCGCGGGAACGGAACAAGAAGATCGCGTCGCAGGCGGTCGAGCGTCTGGGTGGTGTGGCGTCGTTCGCGAACGGTGGCATCACGGGTCTCGCGAACACGCTGTCGATCGCGCAGGACAAGCAGCGCCTGGCTCAGCAGGTGTATCAGGCTGCGAAGGCCGCCGACGACCGGGCGCGTGCCGCTGAGAAGGTGGCGAAGAAGGGCGACTCGAAGGCTGCGAAGGAAGCGGCGACGGAGGCCCGTCAGAAGGCGAGCAAGGCACTGTCCGACGCGAAGTCGAAGCTGTCGTCGGCGGACTCGGCGGTGAAGTCGGCGACGTCGGCGCTCAACTCCGCGAAGGAGTCGATGCGTGACGTCCAGACGGACTGGGCGACTGCGATGCGTCGTAGTGAGCCGCAGAAGGCGGATGGGCTGTCCCTCGTCGACAAGCTGTTCGACATCGCGTCCGCGGTGGGCGGGAAGGCTGGTGAGAAGCTGCGTGCGTCGGCGTTGAAGAGTGAGGGCGCGTTCCTGAAGCTCGCGAAGGCGCAGGACGCTGCGACGGAGAAGACGAACCTCGCCCAGACTGCGCTGGCGAAGGCGGCCGACGTGCTGCAGGGGTTGAAGGACAAGGCGGCGCAGATGGCGTCGAGTATCGCGTCCGCGGTGCGCGGGCTGTTCCAGGTGGGGCAGCTGGGTCAGCCGACCGTGACCACGAAGACAAGCACGGTGAACGAGTCTCAGACGGTCGGTGGGATCACGCTGAGCACGTCACGGGAGGTGACGGAGGAAGTGTCCACGCCTGCTACGGCGGCGTCGATCGCGTCGAGCATGGCCGCCACGGCCGCGAGCATGAAGCGGTTCGCTGACAAGCTCTCGAAGCTTGCGAAGAAGGGGCTCAGCCCGGCCCTGTTGGCGGAGATTGCGTCGCTCGGGGTCACGAACGGTGAGCCGATCGTCGACGTGCTGCTGACGGCGACGGCGGGCGAGCTTGCATCGATCAACTCCAGCTACGCAGCCATCGACGCCGCGTCGGCAGCGGCCGGCACGACGGTGTCGGACGCGAACTACTCGAAGCTGATCGAGAAGGCGGAGGCGCAGGTCGTGAAGGCCGAGGCGAACGTCAAGGCCACGGAGAAGGCCGCACTCGACATTCAGAAGAAGCTCGAGGCGGAGACGACTCGGATCATCCGGGAGATCACTGGGGCGCTGAAGACGGGTACGTCGGTGACGGTTCCGAAGAAGGCGTTCGGTGGCCCGATCATCGGCCCGGGGTCGGCGTTGTCCGATTCGGTTCCGATCCTCGCGTCGAACGGTGAGCACATGTGGACTGCGCGGGAGGTGGTTATGGCGGGCGGGCACGCGAATGTGGAGCGTATCCGCAGGGCGGTGCTGAGTGGGGCGCTGCTGGCCGGTGGTGGCCCTGTGGTGCGCGGTACACGCATGGGCAGGGTGTCGGTCGCGACGCGCGGTCCTGGGGCGGCGTACGGCGATTCGTCGGCCGCCGCGCGTGAGGGTGACGTGCATCTGCATATGCATGCGCTGCCGCAGCAGGGTGAGCCGCTGGGCGTGCAGGCGTTGCGCGCGGCGCGGCGCCTCGAGCTTCGATCCCAGACAAGGCGGTAGACGGTGGCGGACGTCGAGTTCAGTATTCAGTCGAGCGCGGGCATTCTGCCGCTCGTGTCGACCCCGGGGGTCTCCGGTCCGTTCCGGCTCATGCTGGGCACGTCCGGTCTCGGCCTGCCGGTGGAGCTCGTCGACATCGAGCCCTCGGCCGGCGGTGGCGGCACCGTCCGGGGCACGCGCGTCGGCGTGCGTGGGGGCACGCTCGCGATCGAGGTTTCGGGGGGCTCGCGCAGCGAGGTCGACGCGAACCTGCGCACGCTCGCGCGTCACATCAGCGCGCGCCGCAGCCCGCAGTTGGTCGCTTCAATCCCGGACGACGGCACTTACCGGCTGGGATTCGTGCGTGTGGGCGGCGGTGAGGACACGTACCGGGAGTGGGGCGACAACCTCACCGAGTGGTCGATCGAGTTCGAGGCGCCGCACCCGTTCTGGGTGCGTGACGAGCCGGTCGGGTTCGTCGTGTCGCAGTCCGTGGAGGACGCGGTCGGGCTCCTGCCGGAGCTCGCGAAGCTGCAGGTCATGTCGTCGGTCGCGATCGGTGAGCTCCAGGTCGAGAACCCCGGTGACGAGCCCGCACCGGTGTCGTGGCGGATCACCGGCCCTGGGGGGCCTGCGGCGGTCTCGCTCGACGGGCGCGGATTCACCGTGGTCGACGTGCTCGAACCGGACGAGTGGATTGAGATCCGTCGCACCCCGACGGGCTGGCGCGTCGTCGACCAGACGGGCGCGAACCGCTACTCCGCGCTCGGCCCGGCGCCGAAGTTCCCGGTGGCGGCGGAGGGTGTCGCGTCAGGGGTCGCGATGCTCGAAGAGGCGGGGCTGGGCGCGGCGATCGCTGGCTGGTTCAACCCTCTCCGGAAGCTGGTCCACTGATGCAGGTCGAGGATCTGATCGTCGAGGTTCGTGACCGTGACCTGGTGCGTGTCGGGCAGATCGACCCGCGGTTCCTGGCGGGCGCCCTCTTCGCCCCGCGGAAGAACGCGGCGGGCGCGTGGCAGCTGGTGCTGCCCACTTCGGTCGACGGGGAGCTGTACGCGGAGTGTGTTGCGCTGCGTGAGCCGGGCGCTGGGGTCATCGTGACGGTCGGTGATGACGTGCTCATGTCGGGGCTCGTCGACTACGCGACGTGCAACGCGGACCCGGACGACCCAGACGGTGTGTGGACGTTCACGGGCGACACGGACACGGGTCTCGTGGCCGACTCCGTCGCGTATCCGCAGCCGTCGAACGCGGACCCTTCCACACAGGCCGCTGTCGCCAACGTGCGCTCCGGTAAGGCCGAGACCGTCCTGCACGCCTACGTCAACGCGAACATCGGCCCAGGCGCCCCTGCCGGACGGAAGACGGGCACGTTCCGCGAGCGGATTGTGATGGGCGCGAACGGCGGGCGTGGTGAGACGCGGCAGGCGGAGGCGAACTTCACCAAGCTGGACGCTCTCGGCCGGGAGCTTTTCGCGGGCTCCGCGCTGATGTTCCGCATCGCGCAGATCGGTGACGACCTGGTGTTCCAGACCTCTGTGGGCCTGGACCTGTCGGCGGACTGGCGGTTCGACATCGCGAACGATCAGTTGCGGCAGGTGTCGTTCGGTTCGGGTTCGCCGCAGATCACGCAGGCGATCGTCGCGTCGACCGGTGAGAGCCGCGCTATAGCCGCTGCGACCGACACGTCTGCGGACGCGGCCTACGGGCGCCGGCGCGAGTCGTTTATCCCTGGCTCGTCGTCGGACATCGTCGAGCTTCAGGTGCAGGCGCTGAACACGCTGCAGGAGAACGCTGCGGCGGGCGCGTTCACGGTGGTCCCTGCTGAGGGGCTCGTGGCGGAGCTTGGGGTGACGAACATTCTGGGCGCGCTGGTGACCGTGGTGGTCGGCGAGGACGAGTTGCCTGCCTACATCAATCAGGTGGCTGTGTCGGTGACGGAGGCTGGTGTCGCGGTCGGTGTTGCGCTTGGCGATGATGACGGGACCGACTGGGAAGGCATGGTCACGCGGACGTTGGACACGCTGGGGTCGCGTGTGTCGCAGCTTGAGCGGGCGGTGGGGCTTCCGGATCGTCTGTCGGCTCTGGGCCAGGAGGTCACCAACTTCAACGACGCAACCGAGGTCGGCTCCTACTGGGGCAACAACGCGACCAAC
>CAYMAG010000166.1:0-8245 GCA_964388335.1 uncultured Vicinamibacteraceae bacterium
ACGGTGTCGAAGCCTGAGCCGCGGTCACGGAACACGTCCGGAAACTCGAGCTCCCAGTGGAAGAAGCGGTAGTCCGTAGCAATGCGCGCCGCGACGGCGCGTGTCGCCGGCGTCGGGTTGGCGAGCGTCGTGGGCAGCGGCGCGTGTTCCAGTTCGTCGGCGGGCCAGAACCAGCACGCGCACCACAGGTCCAGTGCCGCCTTTAGCGACTGGTGCGCCGGCGAACCGACGAGCTCCTCGCGATACAGGCGCGAGCGCTCGGCGCTGTCGTGAACGGGCAGGTCGTGCAGGCGCGAGAGTGCGGCCAGCGCGTCGTCGTGCACGGCGGTCGCCCGCCCCAGCAGGTCTTCCGAGAAGAGCGTGCGGCCCTCGAGAAGGCGCCGCAGGTCGGGCGTGACCTTCTCGGTGAGGAACGCCTTGTACGCGTTGCCGCGCGCGTCCTTCTGGAAGTGGACGCCGTTGGAGTGGCTCTTATCGCCGCCTTCGCGGTTCTTCCAGGCCATCACCGGGTAGTGAAGGAACTGGTCGAACCACGCGCCGACCAGCGAGTTGCCGCACTTGACCTTGTGGTCCAGGAACGAGAACGGCAGCGTGCGGTCCATCGTCTCGATCCACAGCGACAGCCGGCAGAGCTCGACGGCGAGCGGGTCGAGGTCCACACCGTAGATGCAGCGCTCCACCACGTACCTCTTCAGCACGGCCTTCAGCCGCGCCTCGAAGCTGGGGTCGTCCGGGCGGCAAGGCACGAGCTCCTGACCGAGGGTCTCGACGTCGCCACCGTCAGCGGTGCGCGGGCCGAGCAGGCTCACCACCGAGCGGTCGCCGCGGTCGGCGACCCGGCCGTGGTGGTGCACTGACGCGTAGAGGGCCTCGGTGAGGTAGCGCAGCGCGGCGACCGGGAAGGTGCCCGACCCGCAAGCGGGGTCACACACCTTCAGGGCCAGGATCTCCTCGGGGCGCTTCGGAGACCAGTCGCGTGCCGGCGCGTCGGCGTCGGGCGTGCCGTCGCCCTTGGTCGGCGGCACGTACGCGAGCGGCCGCAGCGTGCGCTGAACGGTGGGCACGGCCAGGCCGGGGCGCGTGTAGAAGGTGCCCGAGCCCTTGCGCGTGCCCCCCCAGCGCACGAGGTACCACTCACCAGGCAGAACCACGCGCACCACCAACTGCCGGGCCTTGTGAGACACCGCGTCGTCGTAGGCACGGCGTTTCTCGGGCGTGAGGGTGCCCCGCGGGCGTGGCGTCAGACGCCCCACCTCGACGGCGCGGCGGGCCCAGTCCTCGGCCCGCGTGCGCGTGACGTGTCGGTGGTCAGTGGTGTCCACGTCAGCAGTGGCGGCGGCGTCCTCCGCGGCCACTTCGACGTCGCCCTCCAGGCCGTCAACCTCGACGTCCTCGCCGTCCGGCGTCTCGGCCTCGTCGCCGCCTTCGCCACTCTCGGCGCCGTCCTCGGACTCTTCGGCCTCCTGCTCGCCCTCGCCCGCCGCACTGGTGTCCTTCATCTTCTCGAGCAGCGTGGTCAGCGAACGGTCGTCCATGCCTTCGAGCCGGGACAGCGGCAGCGCCGGCTGATCGCCGACGGCGAGAAACACGACGGGGTCACCACCGGGAGCGGTCTTGAGCTCGAAGTCCAGCAGGCCCTCGTAGAGGATGCCGATGTACTCGCTGGAGAGGTCCGAAAAGTCGACCGGCGTCGTCACCCACGTGCTGCTGCGGCCCTGCCGGAGCCTGGCGCGGGTGCGGCTCACGCGTTCGAGGACGCGGTGCACTTCGCGGTCGGGGAAGACGCTGCGGCTCGTGTCGAAGGCGGCTGTCTCGAACACCGTGAGCGCCTTCGACAAGCCGTCGGTGGCCGCGGGGTCGGCGGGCGCGAACAGTTCGCCACCGTAGGCCGGCACCAGCAGCGCGGGGTGGTGGCTGCCCTGGTGCACCAGGCGGAACAGCGCCAGCAGGCGCGGCCACGCGCCCCACGAGCGGGCCAGCCGGTTGCCCCCTCGCGCCGCGACCTTCTCGAGCTCCTCGATCAGCCCACCGACGCCGTAGGCGGCGTGGTACAGCGCGTTGTCGCGCGGCAGCAGGTCACGCGACTCGGCGAACAGAATGACCACCACTCGCATCACGACGCGCACGGCGGCGCGGTAAATGTCGGCCGGGGCCACGTCGGCGCAGCGCTCGCGCAGCACCTCGCCGTGCGCCTGCACGAGCATCTCCACGGCTTCGCGCACCCGTTCGCCCAGGGCCGCGGAGAGCTCGGCCTGGCCTTTGCGGCTATCCAGCACGGCGCCCAGCAGCGGCGCCGGTTGCTCGGGCGCGGGCGGCGTCCAGGCCCGTGGCGAGACCAGTGTGCGCAGGGCGGCGACCTGGGGCGACAGCTCGCCCTCCTCGAACCAGAGGTCGACGTCCCACTCGCACCAGGCGTCGAAGTCCAGCCCGGCGAAGACGAGGCGCCACTGCCGGCCGTTGGTGAGGATCGCCAGCCGCTCGCTGCCCGCGCGCAGCCACTGGACCACCTGGCTGGCGGCGCGCCGGCCGCGGCCTACGCCGATCTGCTTCTCGTCGTCGACGAACACGGGCAGCACGGCGCCTTGCTCGCCGCGCCAAAGCTGGCGGGGCTTCACGGACTCGCCCGTCAGCGCACGCCGGGACCACTCGGCGCCAACGTTGGAGCCCCGCAGCCAGGTGCCGGAGCCCGGGCCGAAGCCGCACACCTTCTCGAGGACGAAGGTCACGAACGACGCGGCGTCGCCGGCACCCGCGAGCGTGGCCGAGGCGGTCCGGCGCAGCTCCTGCTCGTGGTACGGCGCCAGGGGCGACGGCTGCAGTTGTGCGGCGACGGCCTGCAGGCGCTGCGCGTCCAGCAGCAGGCCGCCGTGGCGGAGGCGTTCCCAGCCCGCGAGCGGTGAGCCGTTCATCGCACACCTCCGGGCAGGCGAACCTCGATCGTCACCGGGAACACCTGGGCCGGCGTCGACGTGGCGTAGCGCCTGGGCAGCAGGTGGCGCAGGATGCGGTCGCGCTCGCGTTCCAGCTGGGCCCGCACCTCTTCGTAGTGGCGGGTTCGGCGCTCGATCTCGGCGCGCTTCTCGTCGATGGAGCGGTCGATCTCGTCGAGCTTCTGCTCCTCGTCGAAGAGCAGCCCCTGCGCCCGCTGGCCCTTCAGCTGCTCGATCTCCCGCTCCAGTTTGGCCAGCGTGTTCTCCGCGATCAGGGTGGACACCTCGCCTTGGCGGCTGCGGTAGCGCTCTTCCTCCTGCTTGCGCGCCTCGACGCCGGAGACTGCCAGTTGCTGTCGCAGCGCCTGGGTCAGGTGCTCGGCGTGCGCAGCGACGAACGCCTTCAGATCCGGTTCAACGTCGTCGACGACGGCACGCCCCGCTTCGTGGTGCGCGGAGTTCCCCGTCGGGCGGCCTTCGCGCAATTGCGCCGCAGCCCGGTGAGCGAGAGGCTTGCCCAGCCGGCCACTGACGACCGGGAACACGAGAGTGCGGACCCAGTGGTGAAACGTCTCACGCAGGTCGTTGACCGCGAGTTCTTCGACGCTGAGCAGCACGAGCGCGTCGGTACCCGGGGGCAGAGGCGCCAGGCGGACGGTCCACCGGGACACCTCTTCGCCGGTGCCCGGGAACCTGCGGCGGGTCAGCGTCGACACCGCGTGCTGCAACATCGGGTGCGACAGGTGGGCCAGCAGCACGTCGGGCCGCGGCGAGAAGACGAGCCGACCGCCGACGTCGTCGAGGAAGGGTTCGGCGCTGAAGGCCAGGCGCGACACGGGACCGAGCGCGCCGCCTCTCAACGGCCGGCGAAGCGACTCGTCGACGACCTCGCCCCAGCCCGGCAGGCCTGGGTTCAGCAACTTGCAGGTCCGGGCCTCGTCGGAGCACTCGAGCTGCGGCCTGCCACCTCGCACGGCCATGGCGGCCTCGAGCGTGTCGCGCAGCGCGTCGGCGTCGAGGTCGATCTCGGCCGCCAGCGCCTTGAGCTGCGCGTCGGCCGCGCGGCCTTCGCTGCCCGTGTCGACAGTGGCGTCCGCCTCGATGCGCACGCTACCGCGCACCTGCGCGACCCGGCGGTCGAGGTCAGCGCGCACGGCCTGTGCGTTCTCGCCGTTCACGAGGCGGCGGTGAGCGGCTTCGTCGAAGATCTCGTTGGCTGAGCCGAGGTCCTCACGGATCTCGTCCGCCTTGTGGATGACGTGCGCGAGGAAGGCGAGGTCCTGGTCCTGATCCGTGACGAAGTGGTGGACAGTGACGTCTCTCGCCTGGCCGTGGCGGTCGATGCGCCCGTTGCGCTGCTCGATGCGCGAGGGGTTCCAGGGGCAGTCGAAGTGGAGCAGATAGCGCGCCGTGCGCTGCAGGTTCAAGCCCTCGGCCGCGGCGTCGGTCGCAACCAGGACGCGGACCGGGTGCAGGGGATCGTTGAACCAGCGCTTCACGTCGCCACGTTCTACGTCGTCCATGCCTCCGAACAGCGTCAGGATGCGCTCGGTACCGTACTTCGCCTGCAAGCGTCGAACGAGGTAGTCGAGCGTGGTCTTGTACTCGGTGAATACGACCAGGCGTTCGTCGTCGCGCCACTCACCATTTCTGCGCAGCAGCTTCTCGACCAGCGCCACGAGAGCCGTGTAGCGCGAGTCGGCAACGGGGTCGACCTGGGTGAGGTCGCCCGCGCCACCGTCGAGGCCCAGGGCAGAGACTGCGTCGTCGATGGCTGCGATCTCGTCCTTGAGTTCTCCCGCTACGCCCTTCAGCCACGCGCCGACGACGTTGGCGGCCGTGGCGACCCGGGAGTGCGTCTCTCGGTCGTCGCCCGTCTCGCTCTCGACGCTGCGGCGCACGGCCTGCACGTCCGACTCGCTGGCCGCACGATCTTCGGCCAGGCCTTCCTTGCAGCGCCGCCACGAGTCGGCAAATGCCACCGGACACGACAGCAGCCGCTTGCCGAGAATCTCCACCGCGAAACTTCCGGAGCGGCGTCGCGTGCCTCGCTGGCTGGCGATCAGCCCGTAGATCGCCTTCCGAAAAGCGTCGAACGCGGCCCCGAGCGCCACCTCCTGAGGTGCGAGGCTGAGGACCAGCGCATGCGGCGCGAGCCTCGTGCAGAACTTGGGGGGGTTGCTGCGCGCGTTGATCTCGCGCTTCAGTCGACGGATCACGACCTGCTGCACGCGCTCACGCTCGGCCGGCCGGAGCTGGTCCGACTGGCTGAAACGGACCGGGTCGAGGATCTCCAGCAGGCCCGTGAAGCAGCGGGTGTGGCCGTTGTGCGGCGTGGCGCTGAGAAAGAGCCGGTGCTCGAACTGAGGCGCCAGGAGGCGCAGCATGCGGCAGAGGTCACTGTCGTCGCCAAAGGTCGACGGCATCAGGTTGTGGCACTCGTCCACGATGAGCAGGTCCCACGGCAGGTGCGGCGAGCCCTCCGGCGTGCGGCACGCGGCAATGAACTGCTCGAGGACGTCTTCCTGCCGCAGGTAGTGGTACGACGCGATGATCCGGCTGAAGGAGCGCCAGGGGTTCGCGTCCATGCCCAGGCGCCGGCGCAGCGCGTGGGTCTCCTCCCTGTCGACGAGGTCGAAGGGGAGCGAGAACTTGTCCCACATCTCGTCGCGCCACTGCAAGCGCAGCGATGCCGGCGTGAGGATCAGGACGCGCTGCACGCGACGCCGCAGCAGCAGCTCGCTGAGGATCAGTCCGGCCTCGATGGTCTTGCCGAGGCCCACGTCGTCGGCGAGCAGCAGGTTGACGCGCGGCATCCGCAGGGCCTTCAGCAGCGGTACCAGCTGGAAGTCCTCGACCTGTACGGCGCCGTGAAAGGGACTGGAGATGGGCAGCCGCTCGAGCGGGCCCGACCCGTCGGGGTCGAGGAAGGGCATCGCGGCCGACCAGCGCGTGGCCCTGAGCAACGCGTCGAAGTCTTCGACCGGCATCGGGTCGCCCGTCGTCACTTTGGGAAGCGCCGTCGGTTCGAGGAGCCGGCCCCCGGGCTCGAGTTCCCAGACGAGCTTCTCATCGCGCGGGAACTGGTCGTCCTTGTACTCGACGTTGACCAAGTGCAGCCGCCCGGCTGGACCATCAAACGGCTCGACGCCAGTCGTGACGCCACGACGATTGCGCACGGTAGCGAACATGCCGACGCGTGGAACGAGACCAGACATGGCGGTTGTCATTTGAAGCTAGTCTCGCCCATTCAGATTCGAGACGTACCCAGGCGCCAAGGTGGCGCTGTCAACGCCTTCGAGAACTTCGGCATTGACCAAGCACAGTTGACACTGGCCGTCGTCGAGCAGGTGGGCGGGCGAGCAATCCACTCCCCAGCGCCGCAGCGCATAGCCGGCAACGGCCGCCCGGCACTTGACCGTGAGCGCTCCGGAGCGCATCCCGTAGTCGGCCTCGACGGCGCTCGTGTGTGCGAGCCTTGGATGGGGAATCAGCTTCAGACTCACGGTCCGGTTCCACTGCTCGTCCGCGTCCGCCTGCTCGTGGCTGGCCGCGTCGAGGTCGGTCAGCACGGTGACCTTGGCCATGCGCGTGATCACGAAGTCGGAAAAGCGCGCGTTGGCGCGGTCGTAGGCGCGAACGTGCCAGCGCTGCCCGTTGTCCACGAGCGCGTGCGGCACGATCTGTCTGTCCGTTCTTCCGCTGCTCAACGACACGTACGTCACCTCCAGGACCTGCTTGCGATAGATCGCCCGCGTCACCACCGCCAACTCAGCCAGCTTCGGCAGGCCGAGGCTCTCGACCTCTGCCGTCGGCAAGCCCTGCGGGTGCGGCAGCCCATCACCCAGGCCTGACTTCAGCCAGTACATCACGCGCTCAGGCGTACGGCTGAAGATCAGCCTGAACTTCTCTCCCGGCAGGTACGTCTTCGCCTGAAAGTCATAAACCAAGTTCTCCGGGGCCAGTTCCTTGTAGAGCGCCAAGTCGCGGCTCGCTTGGATCGAGGCCTGGGAGAACCGCTTCGCGAGATCCGCCCTCCGCAACTCCCCCAGGAAGAACAAGCGGGCCTCGATAAACGCGAGCCGTTCCACCTGGGAAGGAGGAACACCCTTCAGCATCGTCGGCACCAAGTTCGATCTAGTCGTGAGCACAGAGCGTCCGCCCTACAGGCACAATCCCCTCCAACCGTATCTTCATGATAACAACTCTGATAGATTGAGGCTACGGTCGACCCCCAATCGCGCTCTCCTGCCGCGGTGTCATCAGATGAAGCTGAACTGGTAGATCGACGACTGGTTGGGTGCAGCCGGCGGGGAGGCCGAGCTACAATTGCGTCACATTCGGAATTGGGCCGACGCCCATGCCAACCTGCCTACCCGGGCAAGGTGGAACGCGAAAGCGGATGCGGCTCCTTCGGGAGCAACCAAGCGGGCAATAGCGTCGGCCCTTCAGTACTGGAGGGCTTTTTTTGTTTCCCGATTCAGTCATCGACGCCGGCCTCATCCAGGCCTACCGCGAGACCCACTACCAGGTCAACGGCGCGGAGCCGTTCACCCTGCGAGTGGACGAACACAGTACGGCCCTCGCCGCAGCGCACAAGCGTTTCCGGACGGACTGCAGCGCCTACCTCACGGCCTGCAACCCGTTCAGCGAGGACGTCGGCGCCGCGTCCAACGCGCAGCGCCACGCCGATCTCGGGCTGGAACTCGCCCGCCGCAGCCTCGCCCACATCGAAGGTATCGGCCAGCACCCATCCAACGAGTGGCTCGGCGAGGCGAGCTACCTTGTCTTCGGATTGAAGCTGGAAGCCGCCAAGACGCTGGGCCGGTCCCTGAGACAGAACGCCATCGTCTGGAGCGACGCCGATGCCATGCCGCGCTTGATGTTGCTGCGCTGAGTGCTTACGGGCTGGTCCGCCCGCCGTCGCGGCGAAGGACCGGGGGGATTTGATCCGGATTGCCGCCCCCGACACGTCGTCGAATGCGGCTAAAGAGGAGTTGAACCATGTCCGTCCGAAATGGCCTGTTCTCGTCGGAGTCCGTCTCCGAAGGCCACCCCGACAAGCTCGCCGACCGCATCTCCGATGCGGTGCTCGACGAGTTTCTTCGCCTGGAGCCCGCCGCCCGCGTGGCCTGCGAGACCCTGCTGGCCGACCAGTGCGTGGTGGTGGCCGGCGAGTTCAAGACTCGCGATCCCGACGTGTTCCGGCAGGTGCGTGAACGCGCCGTGCCCATCGTCGCCGGCGTGCTGCGTGACGCCGGCTACCGCGACGGCGCCACCGGCATCGACCCCGAGCGCTGCGAGGTGCAGGTGCG
>CAYMAG010000167.1:0-8200 GCA_964388335.1 uncultured Vicinamibacteraceae bacterium
ACCTGGTACGAGGCGCACAACTCGCCCGCCACATCGCGGACGTCGCCGCGCTGGGTGCTCGGCGAGGGAGAGGCCGGCGGGCCGTTGAACTGGCAGACGTACGTGCTGGTGGCCAACACCGGCGACACCGCCGGCGAGATCCAGATAAGCCTGCTGCTGGAAGGTGGCGGTAGGGCAACACTGACGAAGGACGTGGCCGCAACGTCACGCCGGACCTATCCGCTGGCGGAGCTGCTCGCGGAGGCCGGGCTGCCAGCGGAGGGTCGTGCCGGCGTGCTGATCGAGTCGGTCGGTGCGCCGCTGCAACTGGTGGTGGAGCGCGCGATGTATCGCAACGCGAATGGCCAGACGTTCATCGTGGGGACCAACGCACTCGGTACCCCGTTGCCGTGACCGCGGGACCGATCGACCCGCCGTCGGTCTGGCGGTATGCCTGGGGAGGGGCGCTGGCCGCCGCCGTGGCGGTGGCCGGCAACCTCTGGTGGCACGCCGCGTTCACGCGCATGACCGGGTTGCCCCGTCCGCCTGTCATCGGTCCCGAAGAGATCGTCGGCGCGACGGCTGCCTCCGTCCTGCTCGCCGCCGGCATCTACCTGCTGCTGTCGCGCGCGCTCGTCATCGCGACGCCGCTCTACGTCATCGGGACGCTCGCCGTCGCTGCCGCGACGATGATTGCGCCGCTCGCGCCCGTGATGCCCGATGGCAGCACGACGCCCGACGCGTTTCCCCAGCTCGCGATGCCGATGCACCTGTGGGCCGGCATCGCTGCGGCGACGATCGTCCCTCTGGTCGTGCACCTCGGCCGGAAGCGTCGAGGGGGCACGCCCTGAGACATGGGAACGCGGAGCCGCGGGGCTGCCCTGAGCGAGCGAAGCGAGTCGAGGGGTCAGTACTCGCTGAACATCCGCTGCAGTTCGGCTGCATCGCGTGTCGTCGCGAGCGCAAGCATCAGCAGGACGCGCGCCTTGACCGGGGTGTGATCCTCGCCGGCGATGCGCGCGCCCGCTGACGCCGCGGCCGCCTCGCGAGGTGCGGCACCCGCGCGCGGCTGAATGCGTCCCGCGCCCGCGCGTGTCGTCATGACCACGGTGCGGCCCTTCGCGAGCGCATGGGCGATGCCCTCGGGCTGCGTACCGCTCATCGCGCCGGCCCCGGCCGAGGCGATCACCAGGCCCTCCGCGCCCAGGTCCACTGCCGCTCGGATCAGATCACCAGACGCGCCCTGATACACGAGCAGGACGTCCACGCGCGGCAACTCCGTGATCGCGAACACGTCGAATTCCGAGCGTGCCGTGTGCCGGCCGTCGATGTGGCGACGGAACACGACACGGTCACTGTCCACGACGCCCAGGACGCCACCGGAGCGCGACACGAACGTGTGCAGCCGCAGGGCGTCGGTCTTGGTCACGTCACGCGCCGAGTTGATCTCGTCGTTCAGCACGATGAGGGTGCCGCGTCCGCGTGCGGTGGGGTCAGCGGCCACGCGGAAAGCCGCCAGCAGGTTGGCCGCGCCGTCCGGAGCGACCGCGCTCGGCGTCCGCATCGCGCCCGTCACGACGACGGGCCGCTCGTCGCGCACCGTCAGATGCAGGAAGTAGGCGAGTTCTTCGAGCGTGTCCGTCCCGCTCGTGACGACGATGCCCGCGAGCGTCGCATCGTCTCGGAACAGCGTGTTGACGCGGCGCGACAGGTCGAGCCACTGGGCCAGCGTCATCGACGAACTCGAGGTGTTGGCGAACTGCTCGAACTCGGCGCGCACGTACCGCGCAATCTGCGGTTCCTGAGCGATCAACTCCTCGGCGGTGAGACGTCCGCCACGGCGATTGCTGATGGTGCCCCCGGTTGCCACGAGGCGCACCAGCGGCAGGCTCGCGTCCGACGGAGCGACTTCCGCGGGTCGCAACACGCCAGACGTCTGACTCTGCGCGAGCGCCCGCGATGTCCAGAACGGTGCGCAAACGGCGAGGATGGCGAGGATGAGTACGGAGAGGCTGGGGCTAGGTGGCTGTGGACGCATTGGCGGCACCGTGCAGGCGCACCAGCCAGTCGAACAGGCGCTGGGCCGCGCTGTCTGGTGTCGCATCGTAGAACGGCATCAGGGCGGTCGGCGCTCCGAACTCGTTGATCACATGCGCACGCCAGCGTTGCTGGTGCACACACGCCACTTCGATGTGGTAGGTCCGGCCGTTGATGTGCTGTTCGAATCGTTGCACGGCTTGGCTCACGTTCGCCCCACCCGAGGCTGTGGACGTTGCGATGTCCGGTGACAGAGCGACCTGCATTCTAGTGATCGTGCAGCGCAGCGCAAGCGAAGCCAGACACGAATCGGCGTGCACAGGTGCGACGCGCACCCGAAACGGTTCAGCGACGGGGCATTTCGCCGGGCTCCTGAATGGTGTGCACACGATTTCCACGACGCGTCCGCAGCTTTTCCACAGGCCGCCGGCTGCGCATCGGCACGAGAGGCGATGGAGCGCGGCCGGGCGGGCCAGTCGGCGATCGAGGACCGGTCGATCGACACGATCGAGCGGCGCGGCTCGACAATGCCGGGGAAGCGGCGCAAGATCGCGTCGTGAAGGGTCTGGTCTGGTATCTGTCGGGCGTGCTGCTGGCCGTGTGTGCGGCGAATGCCGCGGCGCAGGATCAGGCGCTGGTCGCGCCGATCTTCCGCCTGTTCTTCGTCGACGGCAGTGAAGTGAGCACCTACGGCGAGTTCACCAGGGTGAACGGTCAGGTCGTGGCGTCCATACCCGTCGGCGACGTCGCGGCCTCGGCAGTTGCGGCCCCGCCGGTGCAGACGGTGTCGATTGCGGAGAGCCGCGTCGACTGGGCGCGTACCGACGCGTACACCAGCACCGTCCGTCTGGCGCAGTACACGGCATCGACCGCCGAGCGCGATTACGTGGCGTTCACGCAGGAAGTGGCGCGTACGCTCGACGCGGTGTCGTCCACACCCGATCCGCTGGTGCGCATCGCGCTCGTCGAACGCGCCCGTGGCCGACTGGCGGATTGGCCGCGCGAGCACTTCGGCTATCGCCAGCGCGACGCCGAGGCCTCGCTCGCGGTGCTGGACGATGTCCTGGCCGGTCTGCGCGCGGCGGCGGGGCAGCAGCACTTCACGCTGACGCTCGCGACCAGCAGCCCTCCGGTAGTCGCCTCTCCGCCCCTGCAGCCCCCGCCCACGTTGCGCGACGTCGTGACGCAGGCCCTCGGGTTGGCCAGGCACCTCGCCGATCCGGGCGAGCGCGTCCTGTTGGTCGGACACGTGCTCGGCCTGCTCGAGCACGGCGGCCCGTGGAGTCGCGGGTGGGCGAGTCAGACCAGGCGCGAGGCCCGGCGTCTGCTGGACGATGAGCGCAAGACGACGCGTGCGTACACGGCGCTGCGCGACCGTATGGTGCAGCGGGCCGCTGCCTACGCCGTGACGGCGGACGTCCGGGCCATGCTGGCCCTGCGCGCAGACCTCGTCGCGCGCGACGAACGCCTCGGGCGGCGACGGCCCGCCGAGATGACGGCCTTGCTGGCACATCTCGACGTCACGCTCGAGCAGGCCCGCACGTTCCGCCTCGCTCTCGACCGCTGGCAGCAGCGAAAGCCGGTGCTCGAGGCATATGCAGGCGCCGCCACCGATGCACTGCAGCGCTTCTCGCCCATGGCGCGGGCGCTCGACGACATCCGGACGCTGGCCGGACCCGCGCTCACCGAACTCGACCGCGTGGAGGCCACGCTCGCGGGGGTGGCGGTTCAGGTGAGGGGCATGCACGCGCCGGACGAGGCCGCGGCCACCCACGCCTTGTTCGCGTCAGCCCTTCAGATGACGGCCAGCGCTGCCCGCACGCGACGCATCGCGACACTCTCGGGTGACCTCGCGAAAGCGTGGGAGGCATCGGCGGCCGCGGCCGGCGCGCTGATGATGTTCGACCGCATCCGCACCGACCTGACGCAACTCACCCGGCCACCGCAGCCCGGCGAGCCGGCCCGGGGCGCCTCGCGCCCATGAGCCGTGTCATCCGCCTGATCCAGACCGCCGACCTCGACGCGTGGCAACGCGTGCTCGTCGCCCTGTGCCGGCCGGACGAGGCCGACAGCAGTACGTCGCGCGCGCTCATCGTCCCGAGCCATCACGCCGCCGAGCAGTTCCGCCGCACCCTCGAGCGCCGGGTACTCATGGAGGGCTGGGTGACGCCGGACGCCCTCGCGGACGCGCTTGGACTGCCCCGCGCGGTTCCGCGCGACGCCGCGGTGCTCGTCGTGCCCCGCGCCGTGACGCGCGACGGCTGGTACGACCTGCTGCACGCGGCATCGGGGGACGCACGGCCCCGCGTGTCGGCCATTGCCCGTGAAGTGCTGATGGGCGCCGCCGCACGCACCGTGGCCGCAGGCTCCGTCGCCGCGCCGTTCCTCATTCGTCCGGGCCTGGTGGCCGAGATGGTGCGCTTCCACGACGACCTTCGGCGACTCGGTCACGATCTGGACGAGGCCGCGGCGCAACTGCTGCCCGACCTCGAGGCCGAGGCGGCCACGGACCGCGGCGCAGCCCGCCTGCTTGCCCAGACACGGTTCCTGCTCGCGGCATTCGCCGACTACGGAGTTCGTCTCGCCGGCAGCGGCGCGTTGGACGACACCGCGATCCAGCAGGCCATGCTGCTTGCCGGGAACGCCGTCCCCGTCCGTCACCTGATCGTGGCCGTCGGCGACCACCAGGCCGACGCCGATGGACTCTGGCCCGCCGATCTCGATCTCCTGACGCGCCTTCCACTGACCCGCCTGGACATCGTGTGCACGGAGCGCGAGGCCCAGGCCGGCCTCGTCCGCCGGCTGCGCGCGCGCTGGCCCGACGCGCTGCCTGTGCGGATCGAGGCGTTGCGTCCGGGCACCGCGGCGCTCGAGACGCCGTCCGGAGGTGCTCGCTGGTTCACGTGTCGCGATCGCGAAGAGGAGGTGCTCGCCTTCGCGAGACGAGTCAAGGCCGACCGCGATGCCGATGTGGCCACGACGGCGCTCGTCTACCGGCGACCGCTGCCCTATCTTTACCTCGCCCAACAGGTACTCACGGCGTCGGGCATCCCGTACGAGACCAGCGAAACACTGCCGCTGGCGGCCGAGCCCCGGGCCGCGGCGCTCGACGTGCTGCTCGACAGCCTGCTCGCAGACCACACGCGCGCGACGCTGGTGGCCCTGCTCAGGCACCGCCATTTCCGGTTCGTCCATCCCACCGGCCACGAGTTGACAGGCGCTGCCGTGTCGGCGTTCGACCGGCTGCTCGCACGCGACCGCTACCTCGGATCGCCGGATCGCCTGTCCGAGCTGGTGGCTGCGTGGCGCAGAGGCCGCACTGCCGGCCACCGCACGGACCTGCCGGATGCGCTGAGGGTTGCCGACGTCGTGCTGCCGTTGCTGGGGACGCTGGAACCCTTGCGGCAGGAGGCTCCTGCCGCAGACCATCTCGATCGTCTCGGCGCGGTGCTGGACGCGCACGCGAGGCCGATCGAAGGGCACGATGAGACCGCGAGCCGGGGCCGGCGCGTGCAAGCCGCGGTCCGCGAGGTGCTCGGCACCCTGCGCGACGCGCTGCACGCGCACGACCCCCGGCCGGTGCGGACGCGTGAGGCCGTGGCGCTGCTGCGGCGGTGGATCGAGGGCCGCACGTTCGCACCTCGACGCGATGGGCACGGCGTGCAGGTGCTGGACGCGAACGCCGCGCGTTTCGGCGTGTTCGAGCGACTGCGCCTCGTCGGCCTCGTCGACGGCGAGTGGCCGGAACCGTCCGCGCGCAACATCTTCTACCCGGGCTTCCTGCTGGCGCGTCTCGACTGGCCCGATGAACGCGAGCGCGCCGCGAGCATCCGCGCGGCGTTTGCCGACCTGCTCGAGTTGCCCACCGAGGCGGTGGGCGTGTCGGTTCCCGAACTCGAACAGGACGCCGTCGTCCGGCCATCGTCGCTGCTCGATGAGCTGGTGTCGTTCGGACCGGCGCGCCACCGGGCGGTGCCCGACGCCGAGCGCGAGTTGATCGTCGGACCTGAGGGGGCACTGCTGGCAGCGGCCGTACCGGTCCGGGCCTGGGACGGACGTCCTGACGCCGCCGCGTGGCTGGCGTGGCGCATGGGCCGCGCGGCAAGTCGGCCACGCGCAGGGCAGACCGAGCCGATACCCGGTGGCCGGTACGGCGTGACGGCCGTGGAGCGCTATCTGCAATGCCCCTTCCAGTACTTCGCGGCCAGCGTGCTGCGGCTCAGCGAAGAGCCCGAAGACGAAGCCGGACTGCCATCGCGCGACGCGGGCATCTTCGTGCACGACGTGCTCAACGCGTGCTTCGCGGCATGGCAGGCGCGCGGCCGCATGGCGATCGGGCCCGACGACCTGCCCGAGGCGCGGGCCCTGTTCGGCGAGGTCGCCGAGCGGGCGCTGGCACTCCTGCCGGCAGCTGACCGTCCGCTCGAGCGCCTCCGGCTGTTCGGATCGGCCGTCGCGACGGGGCTGCTCGAGAAGGTGCTGCGCGCCGACGTTGCATCGTTCGGTGACGTCGTGTCGCGCGACCTGGAGTTCGACCTCGAGGGTCTCGTGACGGTGCCTGATGTCGGCGCGGAGGATGGCGCGGAGGACGGCGCGTCGCGACAGGTGGCCATCCGCGGTCGCGTGGACCGCGTCGATCGCACGGCGGACGGCGGCATCCGGGTGATCGACTACAAGAGTGGGCGTCGACCGCAGCCGGCCGGGCTTCAGCCCGCCGTGTATGCCCTGGCACTCGTCGAGCGCGATGCCGCGCGCGGCGTGCTGTCGACGGTGGCTCCCAGCGGGTACGTCGCTCTCCGGGACGTGGCGCCGTGGGCTGCCGCGGTACGCACCGCGGACGAAGCACGTCGTGCCGCGAGTCTCTTCGGGCAGGCCGTCGCCGGCATCGAGGCCGGCGTGTTTCCGGTGCGGCCCGCGCAGATCTTCCGGTGCCGGTTCTGCGACTTCGGCAACGTCTGCCGCAAGGACTACGTCGGTGACGACTGAGCGCGAGCCCGTCGATCAGGTGTTTCGCACGTGGGCCACCGACCCGGCGCACCACGTCGTGCTCGAGGCGTCGGCGGGCACGGGCAAGACCCGCGTCCTCGTCGATCGCTACCTGGCGCTGCTCGACGCCGGCGTCGATCCGTCGCACATCCTGGCGATCACCTTCACCCGCAAGGCGGCCGCCGAAATGCGTGAGCGCATCCTGACGGATCTCGCCGCGCGCTCGCCGGCCAGGTGGCAGTCGCTGCGCGACCGCGCGCAGGACATCGCCGTCTCGACCATCGATGCCTTCTGCTTCGCCCTGTTGCGTGAGTTTCCGCTGGAGGCGGGTCTCGACCCCGGCTTCAGCCTCGCCGACGAAACGGAGATTGCCCGCCTCGTGGAGATGGCGGTGGATGCCGCGCTGCGCGAGAGCCGGCGCATGGCCACGCGTCACGAGTCGATCCGGCTGGCCTTCGCCCATCTGTCGCTCGGACGTCTCGCGCAGGGGCTGCGCGCGCTGCTCGAGCGCCGCTTCGTGGCCCCCGCCGCCCTTCGCACCTACCTGCTGCCGCGGGTGCGGGAGATGCGATCCGAAGCCGTGATTGCAGCGCAGGCTCGCGACGTGCTGCGCCGGGGCCTCATGTCCATCCCGGGCGGACTCGCGGCGATCGTCGACTCCGGGCCGGCCGGCCATCCCGGGTTCGAACTCTGCCGCCGTGACCTGGAGCGTCTCGTCAGCGACGAGCGCCTGTCCCCGGCGGACGTGCGCGCAGCCATCGACGGCGTGGCGGGATGGGCACTGACGAAGGACGGCGACCTGCGCAAGCGTGCGGTCGCGCTGAAGCGCGACTTTCCCTCGGTGCAGGCGTTCACCGCGCACGTGGCGCTGCTGCCGGCTTTCGGCGAGACGGTGCTCGCGGCCATCGCGCGCTTCGACGCCGGCCTGAACGTGCTGCTGGCGCGTGGCATCTACCGCATCTTTCGCCTGACGCTCCGCCGGTATCGCGAGACGCTCGTCCTGCACGATGCCCTCGATTTCTCGGAGGTGCTCGCCCGGGCCGTGGCGCTGCTCCACCAGATGGACGAGTTCTCGCGCAGCCGATTCAGGCTGGAGTCGCGCTATCAGCACGTCCTCGTGGACGAGTTCCAGGACACCAGCCGCCTGCAGTGGTCGCTCGTCGCGGAACTGATCAGGTCGTGGGGTGAAGGCGCCGGC
>CAYMAG010000168.1:0-7958 GCA_964388335.1 uncultured Vicinamibacteraceae bacterium
ACAGCCGAGTCGCTGAGCGATTCACCGGTCGGCGGGTGCAGGATGTAGTCGTCACGGCTGCTCGACCTCGTCGCGATCGGGAGCCCGGCCGGCACGGTGCTGGCGAAGTTGGACGGCAGGTCCGCCCGGATCGATAGCTTCGCATCCTCGTAGAGCGCGCGGACCTTGCGATCGAGCACCGGGTCGAGGTCCCAGATGTTCTCGCCGTGACCACGCGCGATGAACACCCCACGGGCCTCACACTCGGCGATCCTGGTTTCGCCTTCAGCAACGATCGCGGCGTCGGTCCGCCTGTCGCCTTTGGCCCGCCGGTACTGCAGGTACACCCAGATCGGATCGCCGAAGTGCCCGGTCGGCGTGCCGTTGGCGTCGATGACTCCCAGACGCTGGAAGAACGCCCACATCCTATCGTCGACCTTGTAGCCGAACCGCTCGCGGACACGGACGTGGTCCTGAATGGCGGTGGTCAGATACGAAAGCATCGGGTCGTTCTTCGTCGGCAGGGCCATCAGATAGGCGGGGTTCGCCGGCATGATCTGGTCGATGCACCAGTGCAGGTCGTCGAGGTCGATCTCCATGTGCAGCGTCGAGCAGATGTCGAGGCCGATCGGCAGGCCATGCAGCTTGCCCATCACCGTGTCCTCGAGACAGCAGCGGACCAGCTGCTCACGGGTGCGGAAGACTTCCGGCCCGATGAACCCGGCCACGTCGTTCACGTGGACCCACGGCGCGACAGCAGCGCCGGCGGTCGCCTGCGCCTCCGCAACGATGTGCCTGAGCGCCCGGGCGAACCCGTACTTGCGCGACTCGTGCACGACCATGTCGAAGCCGGCGCCGTGGCCATTGGTCGCGTCTGCGCCCTGCCCCGTCTCGAAGTAGAGCCCGTACCTGCCCGCGCGCTGCTTCGCGTAAGCGACCATCTTCTCGACGCTGACGTCGAAGGTCGCGTTGGCGTCGACGGTCGAGCCGAGGCTCTGGAACCACAACGTCGTCGAGCCTGGCACCTGCTGCTCGGCCTGCGCCTGCGCGTCGATGTGCGCGAGGACGCAGTGCGGAATCGTGTCGTCGAGCCCGAAGGTGACGATCACGTCCTTCAGTGCCAGCTCGATCGCCGTGACGCTCTCGACTGCACCCGACACCGGGTTGTTCCCGAGCACCACGTCGCCAACGGCGTACGCCCAGCCGCAGAACACCTGCCAGATGATGTCGTCGGTGTTGTCGGTCGGCGAGTTGGGCTGGAGGCGGGCGCCCATGTAGCCCCGGCCGCCGATGCTCGATCCGGGCAGCGGGTTGAACACCTTCTTCCCGACCGCGATCAGCTCGTCGTTGCTCATCAGCTTGACGACGCAGCCGATGATGTCGCTCGGCAGGCCCGTCATCATCTGCTTGATCGCCGGCTCGTCCTCCGCGAGCAGGTAGCGCGCGAGTTCGTTCATGGTCCACGGCTCGAGCCTGGCCGCGCCGTCTGCATCGACGACGCGCTCGATCAGATCGAAGACCGCGTCCTCGTGGATCGGGTGGGCCCTGAGAGCGCCGATCGCGGTGTTGCCGAGCAACCGCCGGGCGGTGGCGCGCGAGCGCTCGTCGCTCGCGTGAATGCCCAGCGCTTCGTCGCCCTCCTTGTACTCGTTCGCCGCGCCGATGATCGCCTTGTACAGGTCGTGGTCGAAGCCGCCACGGACGCGACGGATGTACGCGAAGATGTCCTCACCGTCGCGGACGTCGAGCAGCGACACGCCGTCTGCCGCGCTCGGGCCCGCGTTGGTTGGCGTGCCGCAGCCGACGGCCGCCACGGCGCCCCCGGCCAGCAGGCTGCCCAGGAATGCGCGCCGGCGCATCGGCAGGACGCTGCGTGCCGGCTGGCCCCCCACCTGCAGCGGCGGTGCCGCAGGCGTGATTCGACGAGTCACGGGGCGCGGGGTCGGTCTGATCATTGCGGCACCTGGACGGTGTTACGGCTTGCGCGCGCGTTCTGGCACACGAAACTCGCGTCGTCGTTCGTGTTCTTGCGCAACACCACCAGCCCCCTCCCTCAGTCCTCTCGTCCTCTGTCTTCCCTATGGTTGGCTCGAGGGGCTGCGGTGGACGACGGCGAACACGATGGCCTGATCCGCGCCCCCTGTGCCTTTCACGACCATCCGGTGCCAGCCCGCCGGTAGCGCCGCCAGCGGCACGTCGACGTGGGCGAGCGCGTCGACGTCGCCGGCAATCTGTGCCTGCCACTGCACGATGCCGACCTCGTCCTGCACCTGCAACTCGCCTCCCGCGACGACGCCTGAGACCGTGACCTGCAGCGTGTCGTCCGGTGGGAACAGCCGCATCGCCGTCGGCGGCGCCGGCAACAACCGCGCGATGTCGCGATCCATGAACGCTGTGGGCACCATCGACAGCGCGCGTGAGGCCACCGCGATGCCCTGTGGTGGCTGCGCTGCGTCCACGCGCAGATCGAGATAAAGCGACCCGCCGCGGCCCGTCTGCTCGTCGACGGCCGCCAGCCGGAGCTGATGCTCTCCAGGTGCCAGCTCGATGGCCCACACCGTCCGCAGCGCGCTCGCGCTCAGTACGGTGAGCTGCTGGTCGTTCACGCGAATGTTCATCTGCCGGCGCGTGGCATTCGACGTCTTGCCCTTGTCGTCGAGCGTGAACAACCCCTGCTCCACGGCAATCCGCCCGCGGTCGACGCTTGCGGCCAGCGCCGCGCCGTCCACTTCCGCGATCACCGCCAGCAGCGTCTTGCCCTTCCGCTGCACGAGCGGCACCACCTGGGCGCGTATCCCGAGGCCATCGGCCGGCACGATATCCGACAGCAGCCCCTGCAACGCCGGAGACACCCCGGACGGCGTACGCACGTCGCGGGTGCTCCACACACCCGGCGCCATGTACCCGTGGCGTGCCAGCACCCGGACACCGGGACGCGATACCTTCACCTGCAGCTTACGCATCCGACCGTCCTTGATGGGCTGGTCCGGCTCGTAGCTGAGGAGGTAGTGGTCGCTCGCGTCGCGGATCATGCGATCGACCGCGCCCTCCAGGTCGTTGGTGTCGATGAGTGATACGCCCCCCGTAAGGTCGGCGACATCGCGCAACTGGATCTTCGCCTGCCGGTGCTGCGCGAGGATGTTGGTGAGGTCCTCATGGGCAACCGGCGCCCCCTGGTCGTCGACCTGGCGAACGCGCACCTCGATGAGCCGGTCGGTCGGCGTGTCGATCCCGATCGGATTGATCGGGTACACGGCCAGATCGGCCATCGTCGCCGCCGCCACGGCCTGCTGCTGGGCGTTGTGTGCGCTGCCGCTGCCGCCGAGCCCCGAGCCGGCGCCCACGGGCGATCCTTCACTGATGAACAGCAGCGTCTTGCGACGGGCCGGCAAGTGGGCGACCGACGCGGCCACATGCGCGATGGCCTCGTACGCCTGATCGAGCTGCATCACCCGCTGCTGCTGCGAGCCCAGGAGCGCAGGATTGGGCTGTCCTGCCCCCACGAAGTAGGACTGCTTCCCCATGCGCAGCATCTCCATGGTCGGGTCGGGCAGCCGCTGTCCCGACGCCTCGTCGATCAGCGCCAGCGCCCGCCGGCGATCACGGGAGAAGGACCCCGTCGTCACCTGGCCGCTCGTCAGTCCGACGAGCAACAGGTCGGAGGGGTCGAGCTGCTCCACGAAATGGCGCGCGATCTGCCGCGCACGCGAGGTGTGGCGCGCGTCGATGTGCAGGTCGTCGATGAGGATGGCAAAGACGCGCGACTCCGATGTCCACGCGTTGGACACGGGTGCCGTGGCTGCGGCGAATGCGCCGGGCGAGCGTGCAGACGAGGCTGATAGCGGATCGACCTCCAGCATGCCTGGAGTGAACGAATACGGCACGAACGAGGCGATCGTCTGCGGACGGCCGTCCTGGAGGACCTCGAAGTCGCTCTGGACCAGGCCACGTACAGGCCTGCCGTCGGCGTCCACGACGCGCACGCTCACCTCGACGCGCGTCACGCCTGCGCGGAAGGTCGGCCGGTTCTTGAAGACGTCGGTCTCGAGCGTCATGCCGGGCACACCGCGAGGCGCCCCGCGCTGGCCCGCAGGACCGGTCACGATCTGAGCGGCACCGAGCATCGGCGTTGCCACGACGAGCGCGCACGCCAACGAGATTCGGAGCAAAGGCACTCGGCCCCCTTTCGACGTGACGACTCTTCTGCAGTGGCCAGCGCCTTTCACCATACCTCACCCGGGCTGATCGCTTGAGCGGATCAGAACCGTGACGATCGAATCCAGGTATCCGCGCGGGCCCGGCTCTTTGCGAGATCCGCGTCCACGTCGGGTTCGTTCCTGCCCTGGGCCGTGAGCGCCTGCTGCAGTCCCAGGAGCGACCAGCCGTTGAGCGGGTGCTGCGTCAGGTCGTCGCGGTACACGCGCTCGGCGTCGGCGTGACGTCCCGCCTCGATGAGCGCGGCACCGAGCCAGTGCCGCGCCGGGAACGGCAGTGGCTCCGGCTCGTCGTACTCCAGTTCGTCGTCGAGCGCCACGGCCTTCTCGAAGGCGACGATGGCGGCATCGAACTGCTTCTCCTCGCGCAGAATCTCGCCTTCGAGCAGCGCGGCCACCAGGCCCACCAGGCGACTGGCGGGATGCTCCCGGTACTCCAGCTTCGGGGTGCCGGCGACCTTCTGCACGCGCGCCAGGTACACCTTCGCCATGTCGGCCTGCCCGGTGCGCAGATGGGCATAGCCCTGGGCGAAGTCCCACAACGCACCAGGAACGGCACGCTCGGGCCGACGGCGAATCTCGAGCACCTCGTCGAACCGTCCGAAGCGCACCAGCGTGAGGACCTGGTACATCGTGTTGGTCGTCAGCCTGGCGAAGTCTTTGCCGGCCTGCATCGCGATGGCGCCCTGGCCGTCCATGGACGCGGCATACAGCAGCATGTGCAGGTTGTGCTCGGGGTAGATCGCAAAGCCCTCGCCGATGGCAGCCTTCAGATCCGAGTGCCACGCCTCGATGTTGGCCCGCACCGAGTCGCCCCACCGTCCCACCTCGTTCCAGGTGTGCGAGGGCATGTGGTTGATGTGGCTGGCGCCGGGGATCGACTGTCCGAGGTACTCGGCGCACGCCTCGGCCTTCTCCGGCCGGACAGTGGACTCGGTGGCGTGCACGTACAGATGACACGCGCCCGGATGTCTGGGGTCTCGGGCGAGGACGCCCTCGAGGACACCGTGCAGGCGTTTGACGTTCGGGGCGTCGATGTCGCGGAGCCCACGGCGCGGCTCGAGCAGGAACAGCGCATCGGCGTACAGCGTGGCCGCCTCCAGGTCGGACGGATACTGAAGCGAAAGCTTGCGCATCGCCTCGGCGTACGCCTCATCCTGTTCGCGCCGCTTCACGGGGTCGAACTGCCGGACGTACCGGACCGACATGGCGTCGATGTAGCCGCGCTCGACGTCACTGGCCTTGTCCTTCAACGCGATGGCCCGCTGAATCGCCGTGAACGCGAACGGCGCGTCCTCGGCCTCCATCTTCTGGTTCAGATACGAGCCCCAGGCCCATGCCTCGCCCCAATGACAGATGGCGCAGTCGGGGTCGCGCGTCCACGACGCGCGGAACGACCGGATCGCGTCGATTTTCGCGAACGCGAACATCATCTGGAACCCCTGGTCGAAGAAGGCCTGTGCTTCCGCGTTCGAGGAGGAGATCGGACGCGTGAACGTGCCGAGCGCCTTGCTCATCAGCGCGATGGGCTCGCGCACGGCCTGCGGCAATTCGCCGGCAGCCCGCTCGCCGGTCGGGGGTGCGGGCGGAGGTGCGCCATGTGCGATGTGCGGCGTCTGCTCCTGCGCCCGGGCGGCCGGCGCCTGAGCGACCGCGAGGAACGCGGCGACCAGAGGCAGTACGGCGAGGCGGGTCACGGGACTCACGGGGGCGGTCATGGCCGTCAGCTTACGACGAACGGACACATCGCTCCCGACCTCCCGGCAGGAGAAGGCTGGTGCGGTATCCAGATACGCATACGCGCTTCACCGGACGTCAGCGTGCGGCAGGCAGTGCCCACGCGCGCAGGTCCTGCCCGATCACGCCGACGAGCACGCTGCCGTCGCCGACGAACGTCAGCGCCCACGGTGGCTGACCACCCGTATCGAGACTCGCCATCTCCTCCCGGGTACGCGCACTGACGACGCGCAGCCCTCCCTTCGCCAGCGTCGCATCGTCCACATCGCCAACAGCGAGCCACTGGCCATCGGGCGACCACGCGAGCGAGGCGACCAGGGCCGGTGCCTGCAGGTCGAACGTGCCGACGGAGGCGTACGTCGCCGCGTCGCGCAGCGTGACGCGACGGTCGACGCCGCCAGACGCGAGCGTTCCGTCGCGCGGACTGAAGCCCAGCGCGAAAAGCGACAGGTCGGTGTCGAGGGACGTGAGTTCCCGTCCGGTCACGCCGTCCCAGAGGCGAAGGTCAGCCTCGGCGCTCGCACTCGCGACAACGGTGGAGCCGGGCCGGATCGCCAACGCCTGCATCTCGGTCCGATGTGCGCGCAGCGTCTGGCGCAGCGCACCGGACGTCGTGTCGAAGACGCGGACGTCGCCGAACTCGCCACCGGTGGCGAGCAGCATGCCGTCGGACGAGAAGGCCGCCGCCCGCGTCGGCGCCGTGCCCAGATCGAGCTGCTGCAAGGTCGGTGCGGCCCCCGCCTCGAGTCGCGTCCGAGCGAGTGAGCCGTCGATGGCGAGGCTCAGGCACTCCATCCCGTCCAGCGAGGAGCCGACGGCCAGTATCCGGGAGGCGTGAGGCCTCAGCAGAACGGGTTCGTCCGCAGCCGTCCAGACCGCGATGCGTCCATCGGCAAGACCCGCCACGACCGACGACGTCCCGTTGATGGCCGTCAGGCTGGTAATGGCGGCCGGCAGCGTCGCGCTCGCGGGCGTCGCCGGTCGGCTGCTCGACGTCGAGGTCTCCCGGGCGGAACTGCAGGCAACGATCAGTCCGATCGCGGCCATGGAGAAGACACCGGCCGATGCGCGTCGCATGCCCCTCACGCCTTTTCCAGCACCAGCTCGAACTCGACCGAGGCCAGCGGTGCTGCCGGTGTCCCCCTGACCGTGACGGGCCGCACGAGCGCACGCGACGTGATCAGCGGGTCTTTCGTGTAGTTGCGGTCGACGTCGCCCTCGAACGCTTCATCCGTCGAGAAGTACAACTGCGTGGACAGCGGCTTGAAGCCGGGTGCGGTCACGAAGTAGTGGACGTGACGCGCCACCCGCGCGGGATAGTGCCCGGGCATCGTCGACTCGAACGCATACACGCCAGAGGCAGGCGGCGCGATCGCGGCACGGTAGCGATAGCCCTCGAGGTCGTACAGGCCCTCGTCGTTCGCCTGCCACACCTCGAGCGTGGCACCCTGCACCGGCTCGCCGTGCACGGTGATGACGCGTCCGCCCACGGCGAGGGGCATGCCGGGGTCGCCCGGCAGGCGCAGCTTCGTCGTGTCCGGCGCCCGGCGTTTGTAGAAGGGGCCCATCTCGACGTGAGGGGTCGGCTGATGCTGTGCTTCGGCGTCGAGCCACGCATGCAACACGTCCCGCTCACCCCAGCCCACCGGCACGAGGAGGACGCCGGTGGCGAGGCAGTCTCTGAGAACATCCCGGCGCGTTCTGACACGCTGTGGCATGGGGGCGCCTCCGTGGCCCGTCTGGATGCTGCACGTGAACAGTGAGAATAGCAGAGCTTGGTCGTCTGCTGCTCTGCGCCTCGGTGTGCAGAGCAGACGGAGGAAACGGGCGCACAAACGAAGCAGCGGAGAAGCGGAGTGCTCTGTTGCTCAGCTTCTCTGTGTGAAATCCGTTGCCTCCGTGCCGTCTGTCCCTCCTCCACCGATGATGCGGCAGGCGCGAGGAAACAGAGCAGACGGAGGAAACGGGTGCACAACGAAGCAGCGGAGAAGCGGAGTGCTCTGTTGCTCAGCTTCTCTGTGTGAAATC
>CAYMAG010000169.1:0-3987 GCA_964388335.1 uncultured Vicinamibacteraceae bacterium
TGCCGTTTGAGGTTTCCCTCCGCGCCTGCCCAAGGTTCATGGAGGACCTCGGGCGGCTCGCCAAGGGGTATCGCTGGACTCGAAAGGACCTGGTCACCGTGGGCGTGGGCGTGGCACTCTGCTGCTCTGTGCCTTCGTTGTGCACCCGTTCGCTCCGTCCCCTCCGTCCACGCTGCTCGTGCGTGTGACGTCGGTGAATCGTCGAAATGGGAGAATGCACCGCATGTGCAAGACCATCAAGCAGAAGGTGAAATTCCGGGCCGAGCCGGCCGATGTCTACAGGCACCTCGTACGCGCGACCGACAAGGTGGGCCAACGCTTCAGGATGGGCGAGGGTTCGGGCGTCGTCGTGGATCTCGCCCCATCGAAGCGCGTCGTGCGCGCGTGGCGTGAGCGTGACTATCCCGAGGGCGTCTTCTCGATGGCTGCATTCACGCTGCGTCGCGTGGACACGGGCACGGAGTTGATCCTCACCCACCGCGGCGTCCCGAAGGAACTCATTCCGAGAACCGAAGAGCGATGGCGCCGGGACCATTGGGACCGGATACGCGAGAAGCTCTCCTGACAGACATCCCCTGGGAGATAGAGAGATGCAGGCAGATCGACGCGCATTCCTGCGCACGGCAGGCGCATCCGTCGTGGCGGGAGCCGGGCACATGATACGCACGTCGGCGGCTCAGGGGCCGGCCGCACCGGTGCACTTCCCAGGCATCGCCAATCCGCTGGAAGGAGGCGTCGACGTCATCTCCTCTGGCTACGTCTGGACCGAGGGCCCGGTCTGGGTGGGCGGCGAGGGGGGATACCTGCTGTTCTCCGACGTGCCCGGCAACGCGATCTACAGCTGGGACGGCAAACGGACCGCGGCCTTTCTCGCCCCATCCGGCTATCAGGGATTCCCCATTCCCTCGTCGCTGCGCGAGGCCGGCTCCAACGGTCTGGCCGTGGGCCGCGGCGGATTGCTGCTGGCCGACAGTGGCAACCGCGCCATCGTGCGGCTGGACCTCGCCACGCGTCAGCGGACGACGGTCGCAGACGCCTACCAGGGCAAACGCTTCAACAGCCCGAACGATCTGGTGCTGGCGCGCAACGGGGATGTCTACCTGACGGATCCGCCCTACGGGCTGGCCGGAGTCCAGAAGTCGCCGCTTCGTGAGTTGAGCTACACAGGCGTGTTCCGCATCACCCCGGACGACCAGGTGCATCTGATCGCCGACACGCTCTTCCCGAACGGCATCGCGTTGTCGCCTGACAACCGCACGCTCTACGTGACGGACGAATCAGGATGGGTGGCCATCGATCTCGATGCGTCGGGCATGGCGGCGAGTCAGCGGACGTTCGTGGCCAGCGACAGTGTGGGCGGTGCCCGTGGTGACGGCATGAAGGCCGACGCGGCCGGCAACCTCTGGTGCAGCGGTCGCGGCGGCATCTACGTGTTCTCGCCGAAGGGCGAGCACATCGGCTTTGCGCCAATCCCGGGCCGGGTCTCCAACTGTGCATTCGGGCCTGGCCGCCATCTCTACGTCACCAACGACACACAGGTCGTGCGTGCCCGCATTCGCGCCGACTTTCCCGGCGGCGTGGCGATTCAGTACTGACGCGTGCTCGACTACCTGTCGAGGCCCTTCTCCTCCAACCAGCCGGCCATCACGTCGGCCACCTGCACATTGTTCAGATCGGAGAAGGGAAAGTGCGTGTTCCCACGGATGCCGACCTCTGGCAGGTGCACCACGGTGACATCGCCGCCCCGCTCGTTGACGGCGTCGCGCCACAAGCGCGCCATCTCGAGTCGCGCGCGCCAGCCGTCCTGGCCACCGTTCGGAATCGGTGTCTCCGGGATGAAGTCGCCGTAGTAGATGACGATGGGAATCCTCGTCAGCGCGAGGAACTCCGCTTCGGGAATGCCGAGGGCCGCCAGCGTGCCGCCGGAACTCGGGATCGGCGGTGGCACCTCGTTCTCGGGGAACACGAATCCGCTGCCAGGCTCGTAGGAGACGATCGCACGGACGTTCTCCCTCTTGATGGCAGTGCGCCACCCCATGCCGCCGCTGTGCGAGTGGGTGACGAGAATGCCCTGGCCGATCTTGTCGAACAGCGCGGCGATGGCGCTGGCGTTCACCTCCGGGTCGATCGGCCCGACGTTCGGCACCATCTGTCGGAAGTACTGGTTCAGTGCCTCCGGGTCACGGGAGAACTGCACGCCCGGGAAGAACTCGGGCCACACGCCGAGCCGGAACGTGGCGAACCAGCTCTGCTCATCGGGTGTCGCAGCGATTGTGCCGTCGACCGTGCTGCGCGCCGCGCGCCCACGCCGCGGCTGGTCCACCAGGTAGACCGCGAACCCGCGTCGCAGGAAGATGTTCTGGTACCCCTCGCGACCATCGGGCGTCGTTTCCCACGTCTTCGAGAACTGGCCGATGCCGTGCCACATGACGAGCGGCAGTCGCCGGGCGTTCACGGGCACCTGGTAGAAGACATAGGCGTGATCGCCGTGCAGCGTCTGGCCGGCCGGCGACGGCGGCTGCCCGGCGGGGGCCTGCGCCGTCGGGTCGAACACGCCGGGGCTCGTGACGACCGTACCGCCGACCGCGAAACTGCCCTGTCGATCAATCACGAGCGCGTCGCGGCTCCGTGGCGCGCACGCGCCGATGAACATCGAGGCAAGCACGAGCAGCACCAGTGACGGCCATCGGGTGCGCGTCATCGAGCGTCCTTGTCGAAGTCGCCGCCGCCGCAGCCTCACGAGCTGCGGTTCCGGGCGCGCACGCCGCAGCGCCACGCGCGAACGGTTGCCAGGCGACGTCACTGCGGCACTCTCGCAAGGGCGGCCATCGCCGCGGTCGCCTTGCTCCAGCCGGCGTAGAAGCCGAGATGCGTCACGGCCTCGGCCACCTGGGCGCGCGTCAGCCCGATCTCGAGCGCACGACCCAGATAGAACTCGAGCTGCCCGTCGTCGCCTGACGCGGCGAGTGCGGCGATCGTGACGAGGCTTCGATCGCGCGGCGCCAGATCCGACCGATGCCAGAGGTCACCGAACACGACGTCGGCGGTCAGCTGCGCGAACTTCGGAGCAACCGCCGCGACGGACTCGTCGAGCGCGGGTGGCTGCCCCGCAGTGGACGACGGCATCGGGAGGCTCGGTGCCGCGGCGCGCAGTGCGGCCGTGTCCACCTTGCGCGCGGCATAGACCTGCTCGTACACCTGGAGCGCCGACACGGCGCTCGGCCATCCGCAGTAGATGGCGAGGTGCGCCAGCACGCCGGACGTCTCGCGCGGCTGGAGGCCGTTCTCGAGTCCCCTCGCCAGGTGGCCGGCAAGCTGCATCGTCTTGCCCGTCGCAATCAGGACGGAGATGGTGACCAGACTCCGGTCGCGCGGAGACAACTCCGGCCGCCTCCACACGTCCCCATACAGCACATCGTCCGTGAGGATGGCGAGACCGGGCGCGAGCCTCTGCTGAAGGTCACCGGAGGGTCGGCTCGACGGCTGCGCGGACGGACGCTCTCCAACTGCCTGTTGTGCAGGGGGCGCGGGAGTCGTGGGCGGTTCACTGGCCGGCGGAGCGTTGTACTGCTGCTCGGTCACCGGCTCCATCCACAGCACGCTCGTGCCCCCGCGCGGCTCGGTGATGGCGATGTGCGTCATCGATGTCTGCGGCGACGCCCCGTGCCAGTGCTTCTCGCCGGGCGGGATCCTCACCACGTCCCCGGCGCGGATCTCCTGGACCGCATCGCCCCACCGCTGCACCCGGCCGGTGCCGGCCGTCACGATCAGGGTCTGACCGCCTGGATGCGCGTGCCAGGTGGTGCGGGCGCCGGGCTCGAACGTCACCGCCCCGCCGGTGGCATTCGACGAATGGAGCGCATCGAAGAGCATGTCCACGCGGGCCACGCCGGTGAAGTTCTCCGCCGGAGCCTGCCGGACGTCGCGGCTGGCGCCTCGCGAGATGCCGAGTGCCTGAGCCTCGGCGGAACCCGGTGCAAGCAGGGC
>CAYMAG010000169.1:4087-5361 GCA_964388335.1 uncultured Vicinamibacteraceae bacterium
GGCCGATGGCCCTGGCGCGTTCGTGCTTCTGCATCGACTCTCCTCGGGCAGCCGAGTCACCCGGTGCCGAACGTGCCCGGGCACCAACTGCGGTCTCTTCCGCACGCGACAACGGTACTCCGAGGACGTGTGAGGATCTTGCCTGTTCGTGGATTTCTCTTGCCTGGGGCAATCAGCAGACCGACTCGACGGCCGTGGTGGTCGAACGCGCGAGCGGCGTGGTCACGTGTGCGGCATGCTGAACAGTACACGGGGATTCTGCAGGAAAGGCTGCCTCCTCCCCGCCATGGTTCCGCTATGATGCGTCATGCGCATTCTCGCCTCCCTCTGCATCACTGCGACGCTGGTTCTGACCGGCGCAGCCCAAGTGGCCACCGACACGCAGGCTTTTCTCGGACGCTGGAATCTCACGGGCACGGGCAACGACAGCAACGCCGTGTTCTGGCTCGAGGTGACGCAGGAGAACGGCCAGCTCACGGGTAGGTTCCTCAACCGCGGCGGCAGTCCCGTGAAGCTGGGAGCAGTCAAGGTCGAGAACGGCACCCTCGAGTTCACGACCGCGGGCACGGCCAACCGGCCCGGCCAGACACACCGGGCCACGCTGCAGGGCGGCAAGCTGGCAGGGTCTGTCACGCTCGGTGAGCGGACGCTGAACTGGGTGGGCGTGCGGCCGCCGACGTGGGCGCCGGCCAATGCCAACGGCGCGCACACGTACGGCACGCCGGTGGAACTCGTGGACGGCAGGACGCTCGACGCGTGGCGCCTGCAGCATCCCGACCGTCCGGCCGGCTGGACGTTCGCCGACGGCGTCATGGGCACCGAGGCCAAGGCCAACAACCTCATCTCGAAGCAGACCTTCAAGGACTTCAAGATTCAGGCGGAGTACAAGATCGGCACGGGCAGCAACAGCGGCATCTACCTGCGCGGGCGGTACGAGCTGCAGATCGTGGACGACCTGGGCAAGGATCCGGAAGAGCACCTGCACATGGCGATCTACGCGTGGGAGAAGCCGCTGGTGAACGCCAGCAGGCCGTCGACCGAATGGCAGACGATGGAAGCGATCATCGTGGGCAACCGGGTGACGGTGACGCTGAACGGGAAGCGCGTGCACGACAACGCGCAGATTCAGGCGATCACGGGTGGCGCGCTGGACGCGAACGAAGAGGCGCCGGGGCCGATCGTGTTGCAGGGCGACCACGGGAAGGTGTACTTCCGCCAGGTGACGGTGACGCCGATTGTGAAGGCGGGCTGATTTTTTGGGGGGTCAGGTCTGA
>CAYMAG010000169.1:5461-7871 GCA_964388335.1 uncultured Vicinamibacteraceae bacterium
GTGTCCCCCTCGTACTGCGGCGCCTCGCCTCCCACCGCCGACACCACGCGGTCCGTCCCGTCCAGAATCAGGATCATCCCGTTCAGGCTGGCAATCGCCAGGTGGTTGTTCGCCATCGGCACCACGTTGCTCGGTTGTGACCCCGGCACGGCTACCTCCCGCAGCAACTCCCCCGCCGGGTTGAACCACTTCAGCTTCTGATTCGCGCGGTCGCACACCAGCAGCTCGAGACGTCCGCGGCGCTGGTCGAGATACACAGCGTGCGGCTGCCGTAGATTCGACGCCGACTCCCCCGCCCCGCCGAACGTCTTCACGTACGTCCACCGCGGATCGAAGTGGTGGATGTAGTGCGACCCGTAGCCGTCGCTCACGAAGAAGTCGCCATCGGGCATGACCGCCACGTTCGTCGGACTGTACTTCGTGATGTCGGGATATCTGGACGCGACGGCCTCCGGCGTGATGCGCTTCAGTTCGCGTCCATCCGGGGCGCACAGCGAGATGACCCCGCCCGTGTCGGTGATCCACAGCAACTCGTCGCCCGATCCGTCATCGCGGAACTCGAGCGCGTGCGCCTTCGGGAAGCGCTCTTCGCGCTTCGACACGAACTCGCCGGCCTTCGTGTAGACGATGATGTTGTTGCGCGTGTCGTTGGTCAGGAGGACGATTCGGCCGGCGCGATCCTCGGTGATCGCGTGGCAGTCTTCGACGGGCACCTGCGCGCGATCGAGATGTCCCCAGCCGCGCAGCACGCGATAGCGGAACGCGCCCTGTCCGAGCAACGGCTCTTCCCCCGCCCCGCCTGCCCCGCCCCGCGCCGCCTGCGTCCCAGTCTCCATGCCCAGCACCGTTGCGCCGGCCGTGGCCGCAGCCACCCCCGTCGCGCTCAACAGGAATTCACGCTTGCTCATCATGGTCGGCATCAGTCCTTCGTCGGCGCATCGTAGTCCGACCGTGGTCGCGCTGTCATCAGGGACGCATCGCCGAGGCCCACCATCCGCACCAGCGCAAGCGCGTTGCGTGACTGCGCCGGGCCCGGCCGCAACAGGTAGTCGAACGTCATGACGGGGCCGTCCGGCCGCTCCTCCAGGTGCTCGGTGAAGTGGACGTGTTGCGCGTGCGCGCGGAACTCCGGCGCCTCCACCAGGTGCAGGTCGTGCGTCGTCAGTGCCCCGATGGCGGGAGACTGCGCGAGGTGCCGCACGATGTGCCGGATCGCGACCTGTCGCTCTTCGCTGTTCGTGCCCTGCAGGACCTCGTCGAGCAGGTACAGGACGCGCGCCTCACCGGGCCGCCACGCACGATCCGCAGCTTCGACGATGGTCTTCAGCCGCAGCAGGGCGGCCATGAAGTACGACACACCTTGCGCGAGCGAGTCGGCAATCCGGATGCTCGTCTCGAGTCGCACCGAAGGCAGCGTCATGGCGTCGGCGCAGACTGGCGCGCCGAGCTGCGCAAGCGTGATGTTGAGCCCCGCCCCCCGCAGCAGCGTGCTCTTGCCCGACATGTTCGAGCCGGTAATCACGAGGACGTGGCCGGGCGGGCCTATCGTCAGGTCGTTGCCCACGCGCGTCGCGGACGCGATGAGCGGATGTCCGAGGCCGCGTGCCGTCAGTCCGCTGGCCGCGACGTCGATCGTCGGATACGTCCAGGCGGGCTCGTCGTGCGCGAGGCTGGCCACGGTGGCGAGCGCGTCGAGGTCGGTCAGCGCGTCGAACCAGACCTGCACGTGTGCGCCGTGCCGGACGTTCCAGCGCTCGAGCGCGCAGGCGATGTGGACGTCCCACGCGGTCAACGAGTGGACGAACGCGTGCGGCAGGTGCGACCAGCGCAGGTCCGCGAGATCGATGAGGCGTCCGAGCGAGGCCAGCGCACGTGCGGCTGACGTGTGGCCGGTCGTCAGCCGCGCCTGTCGTGAGGCGAGCGCGGGGCTGTGGACGGGCAGCTGTTCCCACCGCTCGAACATCGCGACGTACCGGCGAATCTCGCCCGAGAGCGCGTCCGAGCCCGCGAAGGCCCGTGCCACGGGACGTCTCGCCACGAACCGCAGAAGCCACGCCGCCAGCACGACGAGCACCCAGCCACCGGCGACGCGATAGCCGGCGCGGTCCGCGGTGAACACCAGCACTGACGCTGCAGGGACGAGCGCAGCAGCGATGGCACACCAGCCGCGCGAGAGCACGCTGCCCCGCGCAGCGACCCAGGCGTGAAACGCCGGTCCCGCGCCGGTGCGGAAGTCGTCGGAGGAGCGCGCCTGCGCGAGCAGGGCTTCGCGGTGACCTGCGAGCGCCGCCAGTTCGCGGATGGCGGTCTGCCGTTCCGCGACGTCCGGCGCGGCGCCGTGGAGGGCGTCGAGCATCCACTGTGTCAGCCGTGCGTCACCGCCGGGTGTCGCCGCCGGCCCCAGCAACTG
>CAYMAG010000170.1:0-3853 GCA_964388335.1 uncultured Vicinamibacteraceae bacterium
GGCGAGATCGCCCTGGGCCTCACGTTCCAGGGCAGCTACAGCCAGACCCGCGCGAAGGAGCCCGCCGTCGGCGGACACGCCTCCGCCATGGGTCCGGCCCCCGGCCCGCCAGGCGCTGCCGCCGGCGGTTCCCCCGCCGATGCCTCACCCTCGCCCGTGACCTTCGACGAGCGCGTGCAGTTGCCCACGCGCACCTGGGCGGGCGGTCCGACGAAGGATCACATCCTCGAGTCGGCCGGCAATGGCATCGCGCTCCTCGACTACGACAACGACGGCTGGCTGGACATCTACGTGGTGACGGCCGCGCAGCTGACACCGTCGCGCGAGCGCATCCACCACCGGAACGCCCTCTACCGAAACCTCGGCGGATGGAAGTTCGAGGATGTCTCGGCGGCGGCCGGCGTCGATGCCGCCGCGTGGGGAAGCGGTGTCTGCGCGGGCGATGCCGATGGAGATGGCCTGCTCGACCTGTACGTCACGAACTGGGGCCCGAACTTCCTCTTCCGCAACCGGGGCGACGGCACGTTCGAGGAGGCTGCCGCGCAGGCCGGGGTCGCGGCGGGCGGATGGAGCACGGGCTGCGCGTTCTTCGACGCGGACGGCGACGGCGACCTCGACCTGTACGTCGCGCGCTACGTGCAGACCACGTGGGACGACCTCCTGACGGCGCAGCGAACGCTCACGTGGCGGAACGGCCCGAAGATCATGGTCGGTCCTGCGGGGCTGCCTGGTGAGTCGGACCTCTTCTTCGAGAACCTCGGCGGCGGCCGCTTTCGGGAGGTGTCGCGAGAGCGAGGGCTCGGCGACCCGGCACGCGCCTACGGCTTCGCCGTCGTGACCACCGACGTCGACGGCGACGGCCACGTGGACCTGTTCGTGGCCAACGACTCGAACCCCAACTTCCTGTATCGCAACCGCGGCGACGGCCACTTCGACAGCGTGGGACTCATCGCCGGCGTCGCGGTGAACGCCGAGGCGCGGGCGCAGGCCGGCATGGGCGCAGACGCGGGAGACGCCGACGGCGACGGCCGGATGGACGTCGTCCTGACGGCCTTCGCGCACGATCGCAACACGCTGTACCGCAACCTCGACGGCGAACTCTTCGAGGACGCGACCGTCACGGCAGGGCTCGCGGCGCCCACGTTCGCGCGCATGGGCTGGGGCGTGGCCTTCATCGATGCCGACCTCGACGGCCTCAACGACCTCTTCATCGCCAACGGCCACATCTTCGCCGACATCGGCGACTATCCCCAACTCGGTGAGACCTTCGGGCAGACCAATCAGCTCCTGCTGAACACAGGGACGCAGTTCCGCGACGTCTCGGCGACCGCGGGCGACGGCCTGCAGATCGCGAAGGTGAGCCGTGGACTGGCGATCGGCGACCTCGACAACGACGGCGATCCGGATGTCGTGATCAGCAACATGGACGACATCCCCACCGTGCTCGAGAACCGGCAGCAGACCGGGCATCACTGGGTGGGCATACGCGTCACCGCGCCCGAGGGCAACCGCTTCGCCATCGGCGCGACGGTACGGGTCGAGGCGGGCGGACGCACGCAGGTGCGCGAGGTACGGTCGGGCGGGAGCTACCTGTCGCAGAGCGACCTGCGGGTACTGTTCGGGCTGGGCGGGCACCGGGACCCGGTGTCGGTCGAGGTGCGCATGCCCGGCGGCGCGCGGTGGCGCTGGCGCGCCCTGCCGGTCGATCGCTACCATGCGCTGGTGTTGTCGCCCGACGCGCGCGTGACGGACGCAGAGGCTGACCGATGAGCCGTGTCCGGGAGCGCGGCGCGACGCGGTGCACCCTCCTCGCCGTGGCCACGGTGGCGCTCGCGCTGGGCGGAGGCGCGACGTTCCCGGACGCCGCAATACAGCAACAGCAGGATCCCCGACGTACCTTCCGCCCTCCCCTGACCACGCCCGAGACCCTGGCACCGTTCCTCGAGCACCTCGAGCCCGACCGTGACGGGTTCGTGCTCGAAGCGACGGCGCTCGCGCTGGAGGCGCGCCTCGCCGCGTTCGGCGCCTGGCTTCGGCAAGGGCCGTCACGCCCGGCCCTGACGTCTGGCGTGCCGGGACTCTTCGCTCCGCCGTTTCGCGGCAGCCGGCTCGTGACGGAGGGATCGTCGGGGTCGGGCGACGCAGACGGCGATGCGGCACTCGTCGTGAGGCGCGCGTTGCCCGCCACTCCCGCGGCGGCCCCCGACCTCGCACTCGACCCACGCGCCTTCCAGGACGAACTGACTCGACTCGTAAGCTCGATGCAACGCGTCGCCGTCGCCGAGTTCCAGATCACGGCGATCGACGCCGTGCCTGACACCGACCGCGTGCGCACCGACGTCCGGTTCGAGCTGGTCGGCGAGGGCACCACGTCGTGGCGCGAGGCACACGTGGGCACGTGGCGCCTGGTGTGGCTGCCCGACGGATCGACCTGGCGTGTCGTGGAGTGGTCCGCCGGATCGCACGTGACGAGCCGCGCCAGGACCCCCATCTTCTCTGAAGTCACGGCCGACGCCCTGGGCGGGAATCCGTCGTTCGCGCAGCAGTTGACGCTGGGCCTCGACGACTGGTCAGCGACGCTCGACGCGGTGCTGACGCGCGACTCGAACGGCCATCACGGCGTGTCGGTCGGCGACGCCGACGGCGATGGCCTCGACGACCTGTACGTGGCGCAGCCGTCCGGCCTGCCCAACCTGCTGTTCCGCGCCCGCGGCGACGGCTCGTTCGAGGACATCACCGAACGCTCGGGCCTGGGCCTGCTCGACGACACCGCGCACACGCTCTTCGCCGACGTGGACAACGACGGCGACCAGGATCTCGTGGTCGCCACGAGCCTTCAGCCGCTGGTCTTCGCCAACGACGGCACAGGGCGCTTCACGCAGGTCGATCGCGCCTTCGGCTTCGCGCAGCCGCTGCAGGGCGTGCTCACCGGCATCGCGATGGCCGACTTCGATCGCGACGGCTTCCTCGACGTGTACCTGTGCGTCTACTCGTACTTCTTCGGGGCGGGGGAAGACAAGGCCGGCACACCCATGCCGTACCACGATGCGCGCAACGGTCCGCCCGGACACCTGTTTCGCAACGACGGCACCGGCCGGTTCATCGACGTCACGCGGGAGACCGGCCTCGGCGAGGGCAACGACCGCTATCACTTCGCCGCGACCTGGGCCGACTACGACGGCGATGGCTGGCCCGACCTGCTGGTCGCCAACGACTTCGGCACCAACAACCTGTATCGCAACCTCGGGCGACAGGACGGCACCGGCATCGTGCGCTTCGCCGACGAGGCCGAGCGGGCAGGCGTGCTCGACCATGCCGCCGGCATGAGCGCCGCCTTCTTCGACTACGACAACGACGGTCTGCTCGACATCTACACGGGCAACATGTGGAGCGCGTCGGGCCAGCGCGTCACCGCGTCCGCGTCGTTCATGCCAGACGCTCCGGCCGACGTGCGCGGTCTGTACCGGCGACACGCCAGGGGCAACTCGCTGTTCCGCAACCGCGGGGACGGCACCTTCGACGACCGCACGATGGACACGGGCACCGCGATGGGGCGCTGGGCCTGGGCGTCCGATGCGATCGATTTCGACAGCGACGGCTGGCAGGACCTCTACATCACCAACGGCATGCTGACCCGCAGGGACGGCGCCATCGATCTCGACAGCTTCTTCTGGCGGCAGATCGTCGCGCGCTCTCCGCTCACCCGCGTCAAAGGCTCGCCCTACGACGATGCGTGGCGGGCGATCAACCTGCGGCTGATCCACGACTCGATCGCCAGCCATCAAAGGAACGTGTTCCTGCGCAACGACGGTCGCGGCGGGTTCGACGAGGTGTCGGGCGCGGTGGGGCTCGA
>CAYMAG010000170.1:3953-7865 GCA_964388335.1 uncultured Vicinamibacteraceae bacterium
CGCGCCCCGCCTGGCGCCCGACGCCACGTGGCTGTACGAGCCGTTCCCGGCGCCCGACTTCACGCAGCCCGACCTCGGCGGCACCCTTCGCTCACGCGCGGCGCTGCAGGCCTCGCCGGCGCTGCTGCTCTTCTGGGACACGGCGGCGGGTGGCGGACGGGACGCGCTCGAGACGCTGGCCCGCGACATGCCGGCGCTTCAGGCCGCCGGCGTGAACGTCCTGACGATCGCACTCGACGAAGAGGAGCGCGCAGAGGAAGTCCGCCGTGCGGCGCCGTCCACGGTCCCCGTCATCCACGCCACGCGCGAGCACGCGCTCACGTGGGCGATCGTCCACCGCCACCTCTTCATGAACCGGCAGCCGCTGCCGCTGCCCACCGCCCTGCTCCTCGACGCACGGGGCCAGATCGTCCGCGCCTACCGCCAGCGCCTCGACACCGACCGCGTCGTGCGCGACGCGCGCGTCATCGACGTGCCGCCGGACGACCGTCTCGCCCGCGCGCTGCCGTTCGCGGGGCGGTTCCACCTCGAGCTGTCCCCGCGCAATTTCCTGCCCTTCGGCCGCGAGCTGCTCGATGAGGGGCTCGACAGGGCGGCGATCGCGGCCTTCGATCGCGCGGCGCAGTCGAACCCGAGCGCCTCCACGCTGTACCGCCTCGGGACGCTGCTCGCGACGACGGGCGAGACCGACCGTGCGCGTGCCGCGTACGAGCGTGCGCTGGCCCTCGATGCGACGCTGGCCGAGGCGCACAACGATCTCGGCGCGCTGCTCGCGCAGGCGGGTGACATCGACGGCGCGATCGCGCGCTTCCGCCTCGCACTGGCCACGACGCCCGACTATCCCGACGCGCTCAACAACCTCGGCTACGCGCTGCTGCTGACGGGCCGTGACCAGGAGGCGCGTCCGCTGTACGAGCGTGCACTCGCCCTCCAGCCCGACTTCCCCGAAGCGCTCAACAACCTCGGCCTCCTGCTCGGCCGCAGTGGCGACCTGACCAACGCCGAACGCTACTTCCGCGAAGCACTCACACGGCGTGCCGACTACGGCGACGCCGCCAACAACCTCGCGCTCGTTCTCGTCGCGCGGGGACAGGCCGACGCCGCCGTCACGCTGCTCGACGACCTGCTCGCCCGCGCGCCACAGTTCGAGAACGCGTACGTGACGCTGGCGAGGCTGCACCTCAGCGCCGGGCGCACGGCCGACGGCCTGCGCGTCCTCGAGCGGCTGCTGCAGCGCAACCCCACGCACCCGGTGGCTCTCGCCCTGGTGCGCGAGTGGCGTCCGCGCTGACGAACTCGACGCTTTTCCTCCACACTTCCCCTCCACACTTCCCCTCGACACTTTCCCTCGACACTCTGCCGTCGCACGGCCGTCGCACTTTCCGCTTGACACGGTTACCGCACTCTCGCTAGATTCGCGGCGATTAGTCCCACTTTGAGTCAAACTCGCAGCATCGTCGCCGATGCGAAGGGGAGGTCCCATGTCCTTCAGCCGAAGGGTCCGCCAGTGCGTGCGCCTCGCACTGGCGTGTCTCGTCACTCTTGGCCTTGCGGCCGACACGTCCGCGCAAACGACCACCGCGTCGGTGACCGGCAGTGTGCAGGACCAGCAGGGCGGCGCGCTGCCCGGCGTCGTCGTGACGCTCACCAGCCGCACGCAGGGCACCGTGCTGACCGCCGTGAGCGACGGAGAGGGCCGCTTCACGTTTGCGATCGTCCGGCCCGACGCTTACTCGCTCGAAGCTGCCTTGCAGGGCTTCAAGACGCTGCAGCGCACCAACGTCGTGGTGAACGCCAACGACCGCCTGTCGACCGGGGCCCTGGCGATGGAGGTCGGCGACATGAGCGAGGAAGTGACCGTCACGAGCCGCGTGAGCGAGCTGCAGACGACCAGCGGTGAACGATCGTTCACGCTCGAAAACACCGCGCTCACCAACATCGCCAACAACGGCCGCGCGCTGTTCAACTTCACGGCGCTCGTGCCGGGCGCCGTGCCTCAGGGCAATGCCGGTGCGGAAATCGGGTCGGCCAGCGGGTTCACCGTCAACGGCATGCGGCCGAACTCGAACAACGTGACGATTGACGGCGTTGCCAACCTCGACACAGGCGACAACGGCGGCAACATGGCGACGACCAACATCGACGCGGTGGCCGAGTTCAAGGTGCTGACCAACTCGTATGCGGCCGAGTACGGCCGTGCCACCGGCGCGCAGATTCAGGTGGTGACCAAGAGTGGGTCGCGCGACTTCCGCGGGTCGGGCTACTGGTATGGACGGCGCTCCGAGTGGAACGCGAACAGCTGGATCAACAAGCGCGTGACGCCCGAGATTCCCAAGGCCAAGACCTCCCGCAACGACCAGGGCTTCACCATCGGCGGCCCGGTGTTCTTCCCGGGCTTCAACGAGGACAAGCGCAAACTGTTCTTCTTCTTCAGCCAGGAGCACCAACGCCGCACCGACCCGGCCGGCGAGCGGCAGACGCGCGTGCCGACGGCGCTCGAACGGCAGGGCGACTTCTCACAAAGTGTGGACGCCAGCGGCAATCTCTTCCCCTACATTCGCGACTTCACGACCGGGCTGCCCTGCACCGCGAATGACACGCGTGGCTGCTTCCAGGACGGCGGCGTGCTCGGCCGAGTCCCCGCCGATCGCCTGTACAGCCCCGGGCTGGCGATCCTCAACATCTACCCGGCGGCCAACCTGACCGGCGCAGGCGACGGCCTCAACTTCACGAGCCAGGAGCCCACCGCCAACCCGCGGCGCGAGGATCTGCTGCGTATGGACTACCAGGCTACCAACAACTGGCGCGTGACCGGCCGCTACATGAAGACGACGTTCAACCAGCTCCAGGCGTACGGTACGACGTGGGCGGGCAACGGCAGCGACCAGTTGCCGATGCCTGTGCTCCATACCCTCCCGGGCGCCAACTACATGCTGTCGGCGACGGGCATCCTCAACGATACGACGACGCTGGAAGTGAGCTGGGGCCGCGCCAGCAACTCGCTGAACTACGACCTGCAGCTCGACACCCTGCGCAACGCGAACGCCGGCACGCAAGGGCTGCCGCTGCTCTTCCCCGAAGCGCAGCAGGCCGACTACGTGCCGTTCTTCCGCTTCCGCGGCGGCCGCACCGGCAACGCCGGCCAGTACCAGACCGACCGCGGCCCGTTCACCAACGAGAACATCACCCACGACGTGGTCGCCAACGTGACCAAGGTGATGGGTGGCCACAACGCGAAGGCCGGCGTCTACTTCCAGCACAGCTACAAGCCGCAAAGCATCTTCGCGGCGTTCAACGGCGACATCAACTTCGCCGACGACGCCAACAACCCGTTCGACACGGGGCACGGGTATGCCAATGCGGCAACCGGCGTGTTCAACACCTTCACGCAGGCCAACAAGTTCGCGCTGCCCGAGTGGCGATACCAGAACTACGAGTTCTACGTGCAGGACAACTGGCGCGCCAACCGCAAGCTGACGCTCGACTACGGCGTGCGCTTCTATTACCTGACGCCGCAGTGGGACACGACGCTGCAGGCGTCGAACTTCCTGCCCGATCGCTTCGATGCGAACAACGCGGCCAAGCTCTACACGCCGGTGTGCATCGGCGCCTCGCCGTGCGCCGGCGCCGACCGCCGCGCGATCGACCCGGCACTGCTGGCCGCCGGGGTGACCCCCTCCCCTGGCAACACCGTGGACGCGCGCTTCATCGGGCGACTGACGCCGGGGTCGCAACGCTTCAACGGCGCCTTCCAGGCGGGCCAGGGCATCAACGACGAACTGCAGGACGGCAGCACCTTCCAGGTGTCACCGCGGTTCGGCTTCGTGTACGACTTCACCGGCGAGGCCGTCACGATTCTGCGCGGCGGCTGGGGCATCTTCTACGACCGGCCGCAGGGCAACATGGTGTTCG
>CAYMAG010000171.1:0-7728 GCA_964388335.1 uncultured Vicinamibacteraceae bacterium
ACCCGCCCGGTCGGCACATCCTACTCCAGGATCTTCCTACTCCAGGATCTTCGCCCGGAGCGCCGCGTCAGGAAGGTCGCACGCCGGGAGGTAGCCCGACAGGCGGTGGCGGATCACCGCCACGACGCGGTACACCGCATCACGCAGGCTGCGCGGAATCCACAGGCCGACCCGCGCGAACGACCAGGGAGCCCCGAGGTGCCCCGCAATGCGCAGGACCGCATCCGAGCGCAGCCAGACCCCCTCTTCGTCGATCAGCACCATCGAGTTCGGTGCCAGACCCACGCGGGCGTCACCGAGCAGGCGCTCGCCGGCTGCACTCTGGCGGCTGGCGAAGCGAAAGCGGTTGGACGTGTCGTGGCGGTGGATGAACCGCACAGAACGCTGGCAGAAGAGGCAATCGCCGTCGAAGATGATGGTCATGGCTGGTCTGCGGCCGCCGCCGACATGTGCCGTGTCAGAGACTTCGTCCGCGGCGGCTTCGTCCCTTCTCCTCCACCTTACGGGATCCGCACGATTCCGTCCGCTGCCGCGTCGAACGATTCGCCGGGGTACAGCACGGCCTCGAGGAACAGGCCCGCCCCGGGGGCCGTGAGACGGGCCGGCAATTCCCCGGTGCCGCGCAGCAACGCCGGCATGTCCTCCGGACGCAGGCTGCCGGTTCCCACCGCCACGAGGACGCCCACGAGCCGCCGCACCATCCGCCAGAGGAAGTGCGAGCCCGTCACGCGTACGAGCAGCAGGGCGCCTTTCTCGTCGATGGTCACGCCGTCCACCTGCACCTTCGTGGACTTCTCGCTCGCCTCATCGTCCGAGAAGGCCTCGAAATCGTGCATTCCCACGAACTCGGCGGCCGCCGCGCGCATCGCCCCGAGGTCGAGGCGCTCTCGGACCCACCAGACGTAGGGCTTGGCGAACGCCGTCCGCCGCCGGCTGATCTGGTAGAGATACCGTCGGGCCACCGCGTCGTGCCGCGCATGGAAGCGGTGGGACGCCACCCGCACGTCGCGCACGTTGATGTCGGACGGCAAGGTGTCGTTCATGCGGTCGCGCAGGACCGCCGCCGGCAGGTTCGACGCCACGTCCAGGTGCGCCACCTGGCCCAGCGCGTGCACGCCCGCATCGGTCCGCCCCGCGCCGTACAACTCCAGCTTCTCACGCCGCGTGACCTCGCGTGCCGCGCGGATCAGCTCGCCCTGGACGGTACGCGCATTCTTCTGCGCCTGCCAGCCGGAGTACCGGGTGCCGTTGTACTCGAGGAGGAGGCGATAGCGAGGCATGGGAGGAACGAAGGAAGGGAGGAACGAAGGAAGGGAGGAACGAAGGAGGGAAGGAACGAAGGAGGGAAGGAACGAAGGAGGGAAGGAACGAAGGAGGGAAGGACAGGAGGAACGAAGGACAGGAGGAATGAAGGAACGAAGGAACGAAGGATAGAAGGATAGAAGGATAGGACAGGAAGCGCGGGACAGGAAGCCCAGGATCGTGGTCAGGACGGGCGAAGTCGCGCGCGGCCGATGAGCTGTCCGCCCTCCGTCTCCACGTCGACGTGGATGCGCGACGTGGGCGTGAGCGGAAGCGTACCGCGGCCCGTCCACAAGCGATAGCCCTCCTCACGTCCGCCGTCCACGTCGTACCAGCGCGACGCCCAGATCCTGGCGCCGTCCACGTACCAGACGTGCCGCACGCGGTCGTGCAGGCCGAGGGGCGCGTAGATGGACGTGAGGACGTACACCGGTCCCTGGTACCCGGTGGGCAGGGTGTCGAACTTCGTCCCCAGGGCGAGGCGTGACCGGTCGAGGTCGGGGCCGAACGCACTGGCGGCGACGCGCAGGGGTGCCGGCGGGATGAGGACGCGCCCGTATTCCGCCAGCATCGCAAGGGCGAGCAGCATGACGCCGCCGGCGAACCAGCTGCGCTGCCAGTCGGACTTCCGCTCCGTGAGGAGCAGCGTGAGCACACCGACGGCCGCGGCGGCGCCGGCCACGCGCAGCGCCGTCCCGGGCGGCACGCCCCACAGAATCGGTAAGGCAGCGGCAACGCCTCCGAGCACCGTGCAGGCGAAGAACCCCGCGGTGAGCAGCCGGCGCGGTGACAGGTGTCGATCGTAGATCACGTCGAGCGTCGACAGCACCGCGCAGGCGCCCAGCACGCCCAGGCCGATGACGTTGAGGCTGTCCGGCGTGGTGCTGAGCGCGTAGATCGGCAGCATGAAGAAGAGAATCTGCTGGTAGAAGTTCTTGTTGAAGTAGTTGATGGCGAAGCCCACGCGTCCGCGCCAGGCCGACGAGAGCCACGGGCTGTGCGCGACCCACGGCAGCGCGAAACTGGTGATCCAGATGAAGGCCACGTGGACGATTGCCACACGCAGGTACGTGAAATTGCGCGACCCCAGCCACATCACGCCGACGCCGAACCCCAGCGCCCACACGCTGTGCAGCCACCAGATCGTCGTCTCGTGGCGATGGAGCCACGTCTGCGCCGCCGTCACGCGGGGTCGAACCGTCACCACGCGACCAATGTACAGGAAGGAAGGAAGGAGGGAAGGAGGGAAGGAGGGAAGGAACGAAGGAAGACAGGAACGAAGGAAGGAAGGAAGGAGGGGAGGAACGAAGGAGGGAAGGACAGAAGGAGCGAAGGAGGGAAGGACGGGAGGAACGAAGGAGGGAAGGAACGAAGGACAGAAGGGACGAAGGAGCGCGATTCGGGCTCGTCTCACCACACAGCTCGCCGATCCGATCCCCATGCGCCGAGGCTCCCACACCGAACGGACCGTGAAGTGCAGTCGGCCGGGGCGCTCCTGCGCGGACCGTCCCGAGGCCCGGCACGGCCCCTATTTCAGCCTCACCCGCGCGGTGGCGGGGACCACGAAAACCCGCCTCATCGCCGCGGACCAGGCGGACACGTCTGCCGCCAGATCGAGACGGGCCGGCAGTTCCGGGATGCGACCGAGCTGTACTGGCAGGCCTGCGAACAACTCGCGGATGCGGAGATCGAGCGCGTGGTGTGTTCCTCCCCTCCTGTCTTCCTTCGTTCCTGCCTTCCTTCGCTCCTTCCCTCCTTCGCTCCTGTGTTCCTTCATTCCTTCCCTCCTTCCCTCCTTCGTTCCTTCCCTCCTCCCTTCCTGCTATCTTTCCGGCCCATGCGCATCGGTATCGACCTCGGCGGCACCAAGATTGAGGTCCTCGTGCTGGACGACCAAGGACACGAGCGGCATCGGGAGAGGGTGCCGACGCCGCGCCACGACTACGAGGGGACAGTCGCCGCCATTGCGGCTCTCGTTCGCCGGGCCGAGACGCAGGTCGGCGCAACCTGCACGGTGGGAGTGGGCATGCCCGGGGCGATCTCGCCGGCCACCGGGCTCGTCAAGAACGCGAACTCCACGTGGCTGAACGGCCAGCCCTTCGCCGACGACCTGCAGCGTACGCTCGACCGCCCCGTGAGATTCGCCAACGACGCCAATTGCCTCGCGCTGTCGGAAGCCACGGATGGCGCCGCGGCCGGCGCGTCCATCGTCTTCGGCGTCATCCTGGGGACGGGCGTGGGCGGAGGCGTCGTGGTGCGTGGCAGCGTGCTGATCGGGGCCAACGCCGTCAGCGGCGAATGGGGACACAACATGCTGCCCTGGCCGCAGGCGGGGGAGTGGCCCGGCGAAGCCTGCTACTGCGGACGGACGGGATGCCTCGAGACCCACCTGTCGGGGCCGTCGATGTCGCGCGAGTTCCTTCGACTGACGGGGCGTGAGGCAACGCCCGCCCAGCTGCTCGAGTGGGCGGCGAAGGGCGATACGCAGGCGCAACAAGCCTGGCACCGGTACGAGGATCGACTGGCGCGCGCGCTGGCGTCCATCATCAACGTCCTCGATCCCGACGTCATCGTGGCCGGGGGCGGCGTGTCGAACGCGGCGCGCCTGTACGAGCAGGTGCCGGCGCTCTGGGGACGCTGGGTGTTCTCGGATCGGGTGGATACGCGGTTCGTGCCGGCGACGTTCGGAGACTCGAGCGGGGTACGAGGTGCCGCCTGGCTGTGGGCGTGAGACCTGGCACCCAACGCAGCCACTTCAGACCTGACCCCCAGCTTCCAAGCCTCAGCGGCACTCCAGGCGGCTCGCCGCGAGCGCTACCGTCACGCGGGCGACACCTTCCGCCGTCACGTCCACCTCGCACGCGCTGGTGTAGGTCGCGCCGTTCACCTCGGCAACCACGCGCCACGCACCGGGCGCGAGGGCCGGCAGCGCGAACACGCCGGTGCCGTCGCTGACCGCCGACGCCTGCGACGTCACGCCGTCGCGCGTCAACGACAGCGGCACGCCGTCCACGGGGTTGCCCCGCGCGTCGACCAGCAGCCCCAGGATGTGTCCTTCTTCGCGCTTCCACGAGAGGACCGGCACGTCGGCGACGACGGCGAACGGGCCCGTGAGCGACGGGTCGACGGCGAGGCCGCTGGTCGTGCGGCCGAAACGCAATCCGAATGCGAGGTCTTCGATCGCCCGATGCGGGGTGTCGCGTCCGGCTGGTACCGAGAGCGGATTGCTCACGACGGGCGCGTTGTTGGCGGCGACCGAGAAGAGCGCCACGCCTGCGAGTGCCGGCGGACCGGCGTCCAGCACTGCGCGCGCCTGGCGGACCGTGCCCTCGACGGAGTTCAGGTACGCGCCGAGGCCCACGACCACGCCGCGCCGGCCCTGTGACACTCGTGCCCACGTCGTCCATCCGGCAAACTCTTCGGCTCCCGGGGAGGTGTGCGCGGCCCTGAAGATCTGCGGCACCACGAGATCGACGGCGCCCGTCGCGAGCCATGCCTGCCAGTCCTGGAACACCCGCCAGTAGGGCTCAGCCCCAGAGAAATCCCCTGGCGCGGGACCGCTGGCCGAGACCGCCACCGACACGACGAGCGACGGTCGAACCGCCAGCAGGCTCACGTACAGCCTCTGCAGCAGGTTGGTCACCTGTTCGCGCCGCCACGCGCTGAAGCGGCCGTCGTTGGGCGCCGGCAGCCCGACGGCGTCGTACCGGGCGTTGTAGCGGGCCACGGCGGTGGGGTTGTAGCCGACGCTGATGCTCATGGCACCCGACGCGCCCGGCACCTCGGGATACTGCACGCGGTCCAGATGGATGCCGTCCACGGGGTAGCGCGTCGCCAGTCGGACGACGACGTCGGTGAGGTGGGCGGCCACGTCTGGATGCGCGGGATCCAGCCAGAAGTCGTTGCCGAAGCGGTAGCCGTCGTACGACGTGCCGGCCCCATCGGGGGCCTGCGTGCGCGTCAGCCAGTTGGCGCGTCCGCCAGGCGCTCCGCCCGATCCGAGGCCGTGCGTGTTGAAGACGTGGTCGGGCGCCGTCGGAGCGGTGGTCTGATTCCAGACTGGACCCAGCGTGAGGAACGCATGCACCTGCAGACCGCGGCCGCGTGCCTGATTGACCACCTCGGCGAGGGGATCGAAGCCCGGGGACAGGCCATCGGCCAACGGCTCGCCACTGTCGAGATACCACGCGTCGCCGCGTCGGCGCACCTGCACGAACAATGCATTGGCCTGCAGAGCCGTCGCGCGGCTCAGCACCAGTGCCACGTCGTCGGGGCTGGCCAGGCGGGTGTTGAACGCGTCGACCCACACCGCGCGGAACTCGGCCGGTGGCGTCTGCGCGCCGGCGGGCTGGGGCTGGCCGAGCACCAGGGCGGCGAGTAGACACACGAGTACACGAGGCACAGTTGCCATCACGAGGTGCACGTGCAATCGTAAGCGGTCGTCTGAGGGGTTGTCCATCGCTTGAACTTCGTTTCCTTCGCGTTTCTTGGGCTTCTGGCCATTGTCGTCGCCGCGCGGCTGACTGTCGGCCGCCGCAAGGTCGAGCCCGTGTACGGCCTGGTGCTGCTCGTCGCCAGCCTGGTGTTCTACGTCTGGCACATCCCGATTTACCTGTGGGTGCTCGTCGTGAGCACCGTCATCGACTACGTGGCGGCGCGGGCCATTGCGCACCCCGGGCGGTCGCCCGGCGTCCGCAAACAGCTGCTCGCGCTGTCGCTCGTCACCAACCTCGGACTGCTGGCCGTCTTCAAGTACTTCGGCTTCTTCCTCGAGAATCTGCAGAGCTTCGCTGGCGCCGCCGGCCTCGACTGGCAGGCGCCGTCCTGGCGGTTGCTGCTGCCGATCGGCATCAGCTTCTACACGTTCCAGTCGATGAGCTACACCATCGACGTCTATCGCGGCCGGTTTGCGCCGGTGGACTCGTTCTGGCGGTTCCTGCTGTTCATCAGCTTCTTCCCGCAACTCGTCGCGGGCCCCATCGTGCGGGCGTCCGAGTTCCTGCCGCAGATGCCGCGGGTGCGGCGTGTGCGCTGGGCGTCGGTCAGCATGGGTGTCGCGCTGATGGTCGAAGGGTACTTCCTCAAGATGGTCTGCGCCGACAACATCGGGCCGCTCGTGGACAAGTACTGGGATGCGGCGTACGAGCCGGGCGCCAACAGCGTGGTGCTCGTCTGGCTGGCCCTGATGTTCAGCGGCCAGATTTTCTGCGACTTCGCCGGGTACTCGCAGATCGCCCGCGGCATCGCGTACGTGCTGGGGTACCAGCTGCCGGTGAACTTCAACCAGCCCTACATCGCCGGCTCGTTCAAGAACTTCTGGGAGCGCTGGCACATGACGCTGTCGCGCTGGCTGCGCGACTACCTGTACATCCCGCTGGGCGGCAATCGGGTGTCGCCGCTGCGGACGTACGCCAACCTGATGGCCGTCATGCTGCTCGGCGGGCTCTGGCACGGCGCGGCGTGGACGTTCGTCGCGTGGGGCGCGCTGCACGGCGGGGCGCTGGCCGTCGAGCGGGCGCTCGGGCTGCACGTCGGGCTCGAGCAGCGGCCGTTCTTCGTGCGCTGGGCGTGGGCCGTCGTCGTCCAGGTGACGGTGCTCGTCACCTGGGTGTTCTTCCGCAGCAGTTCCTTCGCAGGCGCCACGCAGTTTCTGGCGAACGTCGTGGCCTTCGAGTGGGCGCGTCCGACGCCCGAGATGTGGATGGGGTCGATGTTTCTGCTGCCGGTGGCCATCGGACACCTGTGGGCGCTGGCCGTCGCGCGCGGGATCGTGGGTCCGCTGGCGCCGATGGGGCGGGCCGTGCTGACCGGCGTCCTCGTCTACGGCATCCTCGCGTCTTACGGCAACAGCAATGCCTTCATCTACTTCCAGTTCTGACCGGACGCCTCCCAGTTCTGACCGGACGCCGCACGGGCTGGCGTCGTACGCGAGCCGCCATCAGCGGGCGTGGCGCCTGGCACTGGCGTCGCTGGTGGCGTTCACGGCCTGCGTCCTCGCGGGCTGGGCGGGCTGGAAGCAGACGGCAGCCGCCGCGTATCTGATGGACATCGTCACGTCCGACGACCAGCCGCCGGACCACTATCTGGCCCATGCGCGGGGCGGCCACGTGGATCATCACGTCCTCTATCACGGGACCGATGCCGCGTCGCTGGACGCCATGCGCAGGGCGGACGTCCTGCTCATGGGGAACTCGCGGCTGATGTTCGCGCTGCGTGGCAACGTCCTGCGTCAGTACTTCCTGCCGCGCGGGCTGCGGCCCTTCGCGCTGGGGTTCGGGCACCTCGAGCAGCACGAGTTTCCCCTCGCGATCGTCCAGCGGTACGATCTGCGGCCGCGCGTGGTCATCGCCAACGTGGACAACTTCTTCGGCGGCGTGCCGAGTCCATGGGCCGAGCGGGTGATGCGCGACACCCGGTTCGATGCGA
>CAYMAG010000172.1:0-7620 GCA_964388335.1 uncultured Vicinamibacteraceae bacterium
TGCCGTCTGGACCGATGCCGTGCAGATACAGGTTCATGCCGCACAGGCGAGCGACGTTGGGCACCAGCTCGATGCCGCGCAGCGCCTCGAAGCGCAGATGTCGCTTCTGGTCGCGGTCCAGTTCGAAGTGGCTCTTGACGTACTCGTGGGCCGACAGCAGGAACCCGCCCGTGCCGCAGGCGGGGTCCGCGATGATCTCGCCAGGCTTGGGCTGCACGCAATCCACGATGGCGTCGATCAGGACGCGCGGCGTGAAGTACTGCCCGGCGCCGCCCTTCACGTCCTGTGCGTTGCGCTCGAGCAGGCCCTCGTAGGCGTCGCCCTTCACGTCGGCAGACATCGCCGACCAGTTCTCCTTGCCGATCAGCTCGACGACGAGCTGACGCAGCTTGGCCGGATCCTGAATCTTGTTCTGCGCCTTCTCGAAGATGAGGCCGAGCATGCCGCCCTGCAGACCGAGTTCGCGCAGCGTGTCGCGGTAGTGCTGCTCGAGTTCCACGCCCTCCATGTGCGGCGCGGACAGGTCGGCCCAGCGATAGCCCTCGGGGATGGGCTCCTCCTCACCCGTGAGCCTGGCGCGCTCGTCGGACATCTTCAGGAACAGCAGGAATGTGAGCTGCTCCAGGTAGTCCTGATACGACAGCCCATCGTCTCGCAGGACGTGGCAGTAGGACCAGAGCTTCGAGACGATCCGGCTGGCGGCGTCCGGGCGGGAGGTCGAGGATGCTGGGGACGGTTCCGGGTTACGCGATTGTGACGGGTCGGGCATAGGGCGATCTCGGCGGGGTCGAACAGGCCGCACGATGTCGGCCTCGAGCGCTGAGGACTGTGAGTGGTTCCCCGCGCACCCATCGACGCCTGGGCGTCACAGCATATCCGCACCGGCGGAAGTGCGGGAGTGGGCACTTCGAGTGGCTGCCTCGTCGCCCGCTCACTTCAGAACAGGATAGACTTCCCGAGCCGCCAGGTTGCGGGGCCGCGCCGAGGTGGTTACGATCACAGGACGAGAAGCAGAGACGCGATGGCTGGAGACACGTTGTACTTTCGTGTTGGAGAGCAGCATCATCCCCTGCTTGCTGACCTCCAGTACGCCTTCCAGCGGATTGCCGGACTGCTGGCCGACCTCGATGCGGCTGCCGCCGACGACCCGCGCGGCGCCGTCCGCTGGCGTGTCGACGTCCTCGAGAACCAGAGCCCGCCCGTCCTTGGCCTGAAGGCCGAGCCGGTCGCCAGGCGCGACCGCTCCACTGGCCGCATCGGCCGGCGCGACACGTCGGCGCAGGTCCGCGACGCACTGTTGCAGGGCGTCCCGAAGCTGGCTGCGGGGGAGCGCCCTCCACACATTCCGGACGCGGCCATCGAGAAGATTCAGAAACTGGCTGCCCGCTCCAGGCGCATCGGGGCCATGATGGTTTACACGGATGTTGACAGCGTATCGATTTCCCCGGCCACGCTCGCCGGCATCCATACCGTGATCGGCAGTGCGACCAGGTCCGCGGGTTCCATCCTCGGAAAACTCGATACCATCGCCGTTCACTCGGACAACGAGATCCGCGTCTGGGACGAGAACTCCAACCGGGCGGTGCGTTGCCGCTACCCTGATGTCCTTGAACCGAAGGTCAAGGAACTGCTTCGGAAGCGTGTGCTCGTTGAAGGCGACGTCGCGTTCAATGTGCGCGGCGAGCCCGTCCACGTTCGCGTGCATGACCTGAACGAATATGACGATCCCTCCCGACTCCCCTCGATTGACGAGGTCTCCGGGCTCTTGCCTGCCCCACCGGGTGAATCGTTCACTCTGCGCGAGTACCTGGAGCATCTGAGGGATGGGCGGTAGCGCCGAGAGGCTCTACTGGGACACGAGTGTATTCCTGTGTTTCCTCGCGCCGGAGGAACAGGAGCGCCGGCGGATCTGCGAGGCACTGCTTCGAAATGCCCAGGCCGGACACATCGAGATCTGCACGTCGATGTACACGATCGTGGAGGTGATCCGTCCGCGCGCGATCAAGCACACCGTGCCACTCACACCGGAGCAGGTCGCGAAGCTCGAAGGCATGTTCCGCTGGCCGTTCCTGAAAAAGATTCAGGTACACGAAGCGCTGGCGCTGAAAGCCGCTCGTCTGGCAAGGGAAAACGGGCTCAAGCCGGCTGACGCCATACACGCCGCCACGGCGCTCGACCAGCACGCCAGTGAACTCCAGGCGTGGGACGCCGACTACGGGAAAGTGGCGCACCTGATCAAGGTGACCGAGCCCGCCTACCTGTACACGAAGGGCCCGATATTTCAGGTCGCCAACATCGGGCCCACTCCCGAGGACTTCACGCTGGCACCTCCCGCTGACGCTGCACCCGGCGAGCGCCCTGCCGTTGCGGAGGGGGGAGCGCCCGCACTGCCGGATGACTCACCGGAGGATCCGGTGGAGCCTCCGGCTGGTGGGTGACGAACCCGACGTCTTCATGCGATCAGGGTCACGGTGTGCGGGTCCTCGACGCGCTGAGACGCGTCGAGGATCTCCACCGAGACGAGGTTGCCCACCGCGTCGTAGTCGAGGATGACGCCGGGCGTCGGCTCGTTGCTCTCGGCAACCTGCACATCGCGAAACACGACGGTCAACGAGTCGACAGCCGCGTCGTACCGCACCTTCATGCGTTCTCCTGTTCCTTACGGCGGCGTGCCCGCAGTGCCGTCGAGCCACGGCGGCGGCGGCGACCTGCCTCGGCCGTTCGCGCATGGCGTTCGGCGCGGATGCGTGTGAGGAGAGCCGATGCGGGCTCGTCGGACGGACCCTGGTCTACCAGACGGCCCTCGAAAGCCCAGCCGAGAATGGACTGCCGGCACCGATTCAGCCTGGCCAGATTGAATGCCACGGTTGCCATCGTGGCCTCTACCGTACTCATCACTCGCTCGACCTCATCGGCGATTCGAGCCTGTTCACTCTGGGGTGGCAGGGGGAACTCGATCTCCGCGAATCGGCCTGCGCCGAGGTGCGCGATATTGGTCGTGATTTGAGCGATTCGCATGTACCGACGTGTGTGCAACTGGGCAAGAAACACGATCAGAGCGAAGCGGCGGTCGACACCTTCTGTCGCCTGGAATCTGACCAGCGAGTTGGTGAAGCACGCACCAGGCAGCTCGTCCCGGTACATCGCAGGCCTTCCGACAAGATGCGGGCTCTGGCCTTCGTTCAGAAGGATGTCACCAAACTCCAGCCGGTATGTTTCGAACTCCTTCTCGGTGAAGTTCATGGTCATCACGTCGCTGACGTCGATTCGGTCTTCGAAGACATTCGCAACGCGAAGGTACGGCCTCATGTGGGTACCGGTGTGGTGCGCCGGGGAGCGCTGGCGTCCCAGCTGCACACGACCCGCCGTGCCAATCCGTGTCCAGCACCAGCCTTCGGGTAGATCGGGCAAGACGGACACGTCCGGCACCAGGGGCTGGACGTACTTGGCCTTCCACCTGTCGTCCTTGGGCGCATCTCCGTTGGCCGCGAGCTTCGCGAGTTCGGCCTCCTCCCAGCGGCGACGGCGCTCGGCAAGAATCCGCTCGAGCACCACGGCCGCGGGCTCGTAGGTGCGGCCTTCGACGCGGGCGAGTTCGGCTTCGGTCGGCACGAGCCGGCCCTCGACCGCGGCCTTCAGCACCGAGGCGCGGTAGCGCTGCAGATTACGCTGCACCCGCTCCAGCGTCGCTACCGCAACGTCGAGTCGCGTGAAGTAGGAATCGACCGCGTCGACCACGCGATGCTGCTCGGCGGCAGGGGCGATCCTCAAGACGTACTGCTGAATGGCTTCGCGGGGAAAGTGCCTGATCGTGGTTCCGGTGAAGTGCCGCTCGAGCACCCCGCGATGGGCATCAAAAAAGAGGTGAAGAACCAGCCAGCGTGGCAACACTCCGTCGTGCATGCGAACCCGATGAAGTGCCTTTTGATACTTGATCGAGGGTTCGTCGATCGTCCAGACGGCAGCTCGCCCCGGTTCTCCGCCTTCACAGACCAGAACGTCGCCAGGTGCGAGGCCGAACCTGTCGAGTTCATGCTCGAGAAAGGGCATTTCCAAGAGGTCCGCAAGGTCGATGCGGTCCCAACGGATGTTGATGTTGCGGACGTATCGAAGGCGCACGCCAGCGGTGCGCTTCTTGTCGAGCATCTTTCCGAGTTGAACGTCGGCAATCTGCTGAAGCTCGCAGGTTGCCCATCCGTCGGGCATTCCTACTCTGGTCGACTGCGAAATCATGCAGCAAGGGCCTCATTCAGCTCGTTGACCACTCGTGTCAGGTCCTCACCAAACACCTGCGCCGCGCGCCCGAGACCACCTTCTTCGGCGAACGGCGCCAGGTCGAAGTCGCCCATGTCCATCTCGATACTCGTCGCGATGTGGTCGCGCATCATCTCCAGCCAGTGCTGCTGGTCGTCCGTGAACGCACGGCCCTGTGTCTCCTGCTGCGCCATCCACGCCTCGAACCGCGCCCGCACGTGCTCGCCGAACGGCACGAGTTCATCGTCTTTGTGCGTCGCAAAGCGTACGAGCGACACGATGTCGGTGAGCAATCGCCGGCCGGACGCACCGCGCACCCGGCTCTTCTCGAGCGTCTCGTACGCGCGCCACAGCTTCTCGGGCGTCCACGCCCGCGGCGGCGCCTTGATGGCATCGGCCAGCGCCTTGATGTCGGCGAACGACAGCCGCCTCGAGTACGGCTGCGCGTAGAAGAAACGCAGCGCGTCGATCTCGTCCTTGTGCTCGACGATGAACTGCTCGAACGACGTCACGAGCGCACGCGCCTTCTCGCGGGCACCCTCGCTGGCACCGGCCTCGAGCAGCTCGTCCAGCGAGACCTCGTCGATCACCTGCTCCACCTCGCGCTTGAGATCCACCAGCAGCGTGCGGAGCGCGGGATTCGTGGCCAGCGGTGCGGCGGCGTGTTTGAGCAGGTGCTCACCGGCCTGCCGGATCTGCGCGTCGGTGGGCGGCGTCTCGGCGGGCAGATCGTTGACGCGGCGTGCTTCCTCCACCTGGCGGTCGGGGTCGAGGCCGTCCACGAGGGCCCGGCTCAGGTCCGCCAGCCGGACGCCGCCCGACACTTCCAGCACGCGCGCGTGCTCGTCGTGCCCGCACTGCTTGTCGAGACGCGACAGCCGGCTCGCGAGCGACGACAGCAGGGCCGCATCCGTGCCGCCCATCGCCACGTGCTCGAGCAGCGCCTTCAGGCTCACGGTCGGCGTGCGGTCGAGCGGCTGCGTGTCCGCCAGCGCGTGGTCGGTGATGCCGACGCAGTCGACGATGACGAAGTGTGTCTTGGCGATGGCGTCTTCGCCGCTGACGGCGCGAAGGTCCGTCGGATCGATTACGCGCACGCCGCGGCCCTTCATCTGTTCGAACAGCACGCGGCTCTTCACCGCGCGCATGAACATCACGATCTCGATGGGCCGGATGTCGGTGCCGGTGGCCACCATGTCCACGGTCACCGCGATGCGCGGCATGTACTGGTTGCGGAAGGCCTGAATCAGGTCGCGCGGGTCGGCCCCCGTGACCTTGTACGTGATCTTCTGGCAGAACGCGTTGCCACGTCCGAACTCGTCGCGCACGATCTCGACGATGTCTTCGGCGTGGCTGTCGTCCTTGGCGAAGATGAGCGTCTTCGGCACTTCCCGGCGGCCGGGAAATATCTCGGTGGACAGCCTGTCGCGGAACGTCCGGACGATCGTGCGGATCTGGTCCCTGGCGACGACCCGGCGGTCCAGCTCGTTCGGGTCGTACGTGAGGTCTTCGTCCGGCGTCTCCCACCGCATGGCGCGCGTCAGGCGGTCGCGATAGCCGAGCATCGTGTCGGCCTCGACCTGCACCGTCGCACCCTGCTGCGTGATCTTCGTCCGGATCGTGTAGACCTCGAAGTCGACGTTGACGCCGTCGGCCACGGCGCGCGCGTGGTCGTACTCCATCACGAGGTTCTTGTTGAAGAACCCGAAGGTCTGCTTCGAGGGCGTGGCCGTGAGTCCCACCAGGAACGCGTCGAAGTACTCGACCACCTGGCGCCACAACGTGTAGATCGACCGGTGCACCTCGTCGATCACCACCACGTCGAAGAACTCGGGCGGATACGCGGCGTTGTAGACCACGGGCCACGGCTCGCTCAACGCTGCACTGCCACCGTCGAACTGCGAGCCCTCCTCCAGCGACGGATCCAGCTCGGGCTCACCCTTCAGCATCGAGTACACGCGCTGGATGGTCGCGATGACCACCTTGCTCGAGCTGTTGATCGTGTTCGACGTCAGCCGCTGCACGTTGTACAGCTCGGTGAACTTGTGATGGCTGTCGGGCGCCCGGTAACCCTCGAACTCGCGCTGGGCCTGTTCACCGAGGTTGGTGCGATCCACGAGGAAGAGCACGCGGCGTGCGCCGCCGTACTTGATGAGGCGATAGATCTCCGCGATGGCCGTCAGGGTCTTGCCCGAGCCGGTGGCCATCTGCACGAGCGCACGGGGACGATTGCGCGTGAACGAGTGCTCGAGGTTGGTGATGGCCTCGATCTGGTTCGGATACAGCGAGCCGCGGGCGAGCGGCGGCAGCGTCCTGAGCCGCGCACGGAGCGACGAAGGACGCGTGTCGTCGGCGGCCGTGTAGAAGCCGCTGCCCTCGCCGTGCAGCCGCTTCACCCACGCGTCCAGCGTCTCGACCCCCACCCACTCCGAAAGGGTGTCCGGACGGTGGATGTGCGGCAGGTTCGCCGAGATCGCCCGCGTCCTCGGCTCGGGATCGAGGCCGTTGATGAAGCGCGTTTCGACGCCGGTGCTGAGGTAGAGGAACGGCAGCGGGTCGACCGGCGGGTTGAGCCCGGCGGGCAGGCCGTTGGAGTACTTGTCGGCCTGGAGTTCCACGTTGTTCAGGTGGTAGCCGGCAGGCTTCGCCTCGAGCACGCCCACAGCCTTGCCGTCCACGAACAGCAAATAGTCGGCGAACCCGTGGCCGGGCGCCATCCTGAACTCGCGGACCGCCACGCCGCGCGCGGCGGACAGGTTCATGGCGGGTCGGTCCTGGATGACCCAGCCGGCCTCGACGAGGGCCGCGTCGATGGCGGCTCGGGCCAGTTGTTCGGGCGCCGGACTCACGCTGTGCGCTCCATGCTCGGATCAGGCCGCTGACGTGGTGCTTTGCGATCGTAGTCGACCGAGGGCGGCATGAGCGAGTGTCTGGGCGGATCGCACAGGAGACGGGAGGTGCTGGATCGCGCCTACGCAGCCTGCAGGTCGTCCGATGGAAGCTGGAACACGCGATCGTCCGAGGAGTCGACCTGCACGCGCACGACGAAGAGAGGCCTGCCGCCCACGCCCAGGGGACCACGCTCTTGGACGATCACGCCTTCCACGGTGCGGCCCCCAAGTGTGAAGCGGACACGCTGGCCCACTTTCAGGCGACGTGTGGCCGCTGCCCGAGCCTGACGCGGTGTCGACATCATTGTTCAGTTCTACCACGGCGAGTGGCCGGCAATCGCCTCGAGGACAGGGGCGCCGACTTCGACTTCCTGGTGGGCGCGAGCGGGGCGGACGTCCCACGCGAGTCGCACTGATCGAGGCGCTGAGGCTCGAGATGCCGCCGTGTCGGGTAGCATGTGCCCCATGACCGGCG
>CAYMAG010000173.1:0-7585 GCA_964388335.1 uncultured Vicinamibacteraceae bacterium
TTTGTTCCTTGGTTCCTTCCTTCCTTCCTTCCATGCTCATTCCCGCAATCGATCTCAAGGGTGGACAAGTCGTCCAGCTCGTCCAGGGCAAACGTCTCGCGCTCGCGACCGATGACTGGGAGGGATGGCTCGCCCGGTTCGCCGCGTTCCCGAAGCTACAGCTGATCGACCTCGACGCCGCCATGGAGACGGGCGCGAACGAGCCGTTGATGCGCAAGATCTGCGAGCGTCGCGCGTGCCGGGTGGGCGGCGGCATCCGCACCATCGAGCGTGCGCGGATGGTGCTCGGCCTGGGGGCCACGCACGTCATCGTCAGCTCGGCTCTGTTCAGGTCAGGCGAGATTGACCTCGAGTTCGCGGAGCAGCTCGCCGAGGCGGTCGGCCGCGAGCACGTCATCGCCGCCGTGGACAGCTCGCAGGGCCGTGTCGTGATTCGCGGCTGGCAGGAGGCGACCAACGTCACCGCCGCAGCGGCTGCCAGGGCGCTCGAACCCTACTGCGACGAGTTCCTCTACACGCACGTCGACACGGAAGGACTGATGCTCGGCATTCCGATGGACGCGGTGCAGGCCGTGCGCGCCGCCACCGATCGCCGCGTCGTCGCCGCCGGTGGCATCACGACGCAGGACGAGATCGACGCGCTCGATGCCATGGGCGTCGACGCCGTCGTCGGCATGGCGATATATACGGGGCGGCTGAAGCTTACGTAGGTCGCGGATCGGGGATCGCGGACCCTCCTACGCCAAGGCTACGGAGGGCAAGCCCCGTGGGCGCTTTCGTCGAGGCTCCGGCGGGGCAAGCCCCGTGGGACCTCCTACGCCGAGGCTACGGCGGGCAAGCCCCGTGGGCGCTTTCGTCGAGGCTCCGGCGGGCAAGCCCCACAGACCCGCCTTCGCTCCGGCGGGCAAGCCCGGGGGACCTCCCGCCCCAAGGCGGGCAAGCCTCGTAGCCTGTAGCCCGTAGCCTGTAGCCCGTGGCCAGCCTGTAGCCTGTAGCCCGTTGAGGCCGTAGCCCGTATGCCGTTCTGCTACTCTCACCCGCATGGGTGACTGGGCGCGCGGGCGTCGTCAATCGTGGCCTCGGCTGGCTGCTCTGCGTGTGGCCTGGGTGATGGCGCTGTTCATCGGCGTGGCCGGTTGCGGCGCCGGCAGCGGACGCTTCGACGCGCAGAACGCGCGCGCGCACGTCGAGCGATTGGCGGGCGCCATCGGCAGTCGTCCGGCCGGCTCGGCAGCCAATCGGCAGGCACGCGCGTACCTCATCGAGACGCTCCAGTTGTACGGCTTCGACGTGCGCGTGCAGGAGGCCGACGCGCTGTGGCGCGAGGGTGGCCGCACGACACGCGTCGCCAACATCATCGCCATCCGCCAGGGCCAGCAACGTGACGCGATCGGCGTCGTGGCGCACTACGACAGCGTGACCGCGGGGCCGGGCGCCGGAGACGATGCCTTCGGCGTCGCGGTCGCGCTCGAGTCGGCACGGGTCCTCGGCGCGCGCACATCGCCGCGCTACAGCCTGATGGTGCTGCTGACCGACGGCGAAGAGGACGGCCTCATGGGCGCCCGGGCTCTCGTGCAGGATCCCGAGGTTCGCGCGCGGCTTCGTACCTACATCAACCTCGAGGCGATTGGTACCACGGGACCGGTCCCCCTGTTCGAGACGGGGCCGGGTACCGGGCCGGCGCTGCGTGCGTGGGCGAATGCGCCGCGCCCGCGGGGCGGATCGTACATGCTGTCGGTCTACAAGGCGCTCCCCAACGACACCGACGTCACGGTGTTTCGCGAACTCGGCATCTTCGGTCTCAACTTCGCCGCGGTCGGCGACAGCCACGCGTACCACACCGACCGTGACCGGGCGGATCGCGTGAGCGCCGCCGCGCTGGCCAGCACGGGCGACAACGTCGTCTCGATCGTCGAGGCGCTCGATGCGGGGTCGCTCGACGGCGACGAGGGCGAGCCCGTGTACTTCTCGGTGCTCGACAGGCGCGCGTTCGTGATCAGCGCGCTGTCGGCGCGGGTGCTCGGCGTGGCCGCGGTGCTGCTCGGCCTGTTCGCGTGGCTGATGCTCACCCGCCAGGCCGCGCGTGCGCAGGGCATCACGGCAGTCCTCGTGACGTTCGCATGGGCGACGCTCGCGACAGGCGCCGTCACACTGGCGCTGCTCGGGTCGGTGTGGCTGCTGCGAACGGCGCGCGCCGAGTTGCACCCGTGGCACGCCTTCCCGTGGCGCCTGTTCCTGTTCATGACCATGATGGTCGTGGCGATGACGTGGGGCATTCGCCGCCTCGCCGCATCCCTGCCGGTGCGGCTGCGTCCGCTCGGCACACCCGCGGCGGTGTGGATCACCGCGCTGCCGGTCTGGATCGCCGCCGCCCTCGCGGCCCTGCTCTATGCCGTGGGGGCCTCGTACCTCGTGTCGATCCCCCTCGCGATCACCGCGCTGCTCCTCCCGCTGGGACTCTCGTCACCTGGCAGCCTGCGCGCAGTGTCCGCGGTTTCGACGGTCATCGTGTGGACACTCTGGGGTCCCGATATCTGGGCGCTGCTCAACTTCGCCGCGCCGGTGCTCTCGCGCTTTCCGCTCGTGACGCCGACGTGGCTGTTTCCGCTGCTGTTCCTGGCGGTGGGCGCATTCCTGTGGCCGCCCGTCCTCGGCGTGCTCGTCGGACGCCTCACCCTGCGCATGCGGCACGGGCTCGCCGGCAGCGTGCTGATGTCCCTCGTGGTCGTGACCGCAGCGATGGTGCTGCTCGCGCCGGCATACACGACGGAACGGCCGCAGCGCCGGTCGGCGACGTTCGTGGACAACAAGGTGTCGGGCGACGCGTACTGGCGCCTCGCCGGCAACGAACCCGGCGTGGACATCGGACCCGGCCCGGCGAACGTCCAGTGGCAACCCGTCGCCGCGGACGCGCGTCGGGCGCCGTGGCATCCGCGGGGCGCCTTCGTGTTCGAGGGACAGGTCGCATCGAGTGCGGGTGAGCCTCCCGCACGTGTCACGTCGCTGGTCACGCGCCACAGCCAGGGCGCCGACCTCGAGGTGACGATTGCCGCGCACGCGCACGAGCGTCTGTCGGTCGCCTTCAGCCTTCCTGAGGCGACCGTGCCGACGTCGTCCTCACTGCCAGGCAGGACGAGCCTCGGACGCTGGCGGGCGGTCCACGTCAACGTGCCGCCCGAGGGACTGACCTGGCGCGCCACGGTGCCGCCCAGTCAGGCTGACGCGCTGGCGGCGGCCGAAGTCTGGATGGTGCATCCCGGCCTGCCCGGTGGCGATCCGTCGACCGGACTCCCCGCCTGGCTGTCGCGGGACCGCACGGCATGGGCGACCACGAGCCTCACGGTGGTCGGCGTGACGCCCAATGAGGTGCTCGTTCCCGAAGCGAGCGCCCTCGGCGAATCGGCGTACGCGCCGACGCCGCTCGGCCGCGTGCACTACCTCACGCAGGGTGCCGGTGCGTCGGCACTCGTCTTCCTGCACGGGTGGGGCGGGCATGCCGAACACTGGCGTGCGCAGGTGCCGTTGGCGACCGGACGCCGCGCGCTGTTCATCGACCTGCCGGGCCACGGCCGCAGCGACGTGAGCAGCGGTCGTCACACCGTCGCGGCTCTGGCCGAGGCCGTCGACGGCGCGCTGCAGTCAGCCGGCGTCACACGGGCGGTCATCGTCGGGCACGGTCTCGGCGCACTCGCCGGCTGGCACGTGGCGCTGCGAGCGCCCGATCGCGTCGAGGCGCTGGTCTCGATCGATGGCACGCTGCTGCCGTTCCTGGGCGACACCGACGCGGCGAGCACGTTCGCAGGGGGCATCAGCGGCACCGACATGCGTCCATTCATCGACGGACTCGCGCCCGGGCTGTTCGTCGACGCCACCCCGCCGCAATTGCGAGCGTCCGTCGTCGCGACGATGCAGGCGACGGCGCCACAGGTACTCGCGGAACTCATGAGCGATGTCGCGATCACGGGCGGGCCGCCGTTTTCGCCGGGACAACTGCACGTGCCGACGCTCGCGCTCGTCGCGACGTCATCGGACACGCCGGCCGGGCACGAGGCGCAACTGCGCGCGCTCTTCACGACGCTCGACTATCGCGCGCTGCCGAACGCCGGGCACTACCTGATGATGGAGAAGCCGCGCGACGTGAACGACGCCATCGCCGGCTTCCTGCTCGGGCGGGGCCTGCTGCGGTGACGTCGCGTCCGTCGCTGGCCGAGCGCGTCGGGCTCGGGCGTCCAGAGCTTCGGGCGTGGGCGCTCTATGACTTCGCGAACTCGGCATTCATCACGACGATCGTCGCCTCGGTCTTTCCGATCTACTACAACAGCGTGGCAGCAGCGGACCTCGCCCCCGACGTTGCTGCCTTCCGCTTCAGCATCGCGACAACGCTGGCGCTGGCCGTGAGCGCGGCCATCGCGCCGGTGCTGGGCGCCGTCGCCGACGCCCGCGCGGCGAAGAAGGTGCTGCTGGGCACGTTCATGGTGGTCGGCGTGGTGGCCACCGCATGCATGGCATTCATCGGCCACGGCGACTGGGCGCTGGCGCTCGGGCTGTTCATGATCGGCAACGTGGCGGTCACCGGATCGTTCGCCTTCTACGACTCGCTGCTGCCGCACATCGCGCGTGATGACGAGCTGGACCGGGTGTCGTCGGCAGGTTTCGCAGTGGGGTATCTCGGCGGCGGACTCCTGCTCCTGATCAACCTCGCCTGGATCCTGCAGCCGGCGTTGTTCGGCTTTCCCGATGCGGGCATGGCGACGCGGGCTGCTTTCGCGAGCGTCGCGGTGTGGTGGTTCTTCTTCTCACTGCCGCTGTTCAGGCAGGTACGCGAACCCGAGGTGCCTCATGCAGCGACGACGTCCATCGCGCGGGCGACGGCCGAGGCCTTCGGTCAGCTCGCCGAAACGTTCCGCCACCTGCGACGGTATCGCCAGGCGTTCCTGATGCTGCTGGCGTTCCTGATCTACAACGACGGGATTGGCACGATCATCAGGATGGCATCGCTGTACGGAGCACAGATCGGCATCCAGCAGGAGCACCTCATCGCGGCGCTGCTCCTGGTGCAGTTCGTGGGTGTACCGTGCTCGTTCTTCTTCGGACGCCTGGCTGGCGCGATCGGCACGAAGCCGGCCATCTTCCTGGCGCTTGGGGTCTACACCGGCATCAGCGTCCTCGGCTACTACATGACGTCGGCTGCGCACTTCTATCTGCTGGCGATTCTGGTCGGCACGGTCCAGGGCGGCAGTCAGGCGCTGTCGCGCTCGCTCTTCGCGAGCATGATTCCGCGCGACCGGACGTCGCAGTTCTTCGGGTTCTTCGGGGTCAGCGAGCGCGCCGCGGGAATACTGGGACCGCTGACGTTCGCCGCGGCCGTCGGCATCACCGGCTCGAGCCGTTCGGCCATCCTCTCGGTGATCGCCTTCTTCATCGTCGGCGCCGCGGTGCTGGCGTTCGTGAACGTGGAAGAAGGTCAACGAAACGCGCGCACAGGATGACGTGTGGTGAGCCGTCCGTCCTTTCGTCCGTCCTTCCTTCCTTGGTTCCTTCCTTCCTTCCTTGGTTCCTTCCTGTCTTCCTTCGTTCCTTCGTTCCTTCGTCCCTCTCTTCCTTCCTTCCTTCCTGTCTTCCTTCCTACTGCTGCTGCTGCTCCTGCTCCTGATCGATGTCGGCGGGCGGTTCGTCGAGTTCGACGTCCGGTGCAGTCCAGTAGAGCGCGGGCATGACGTCGGCCGGCTGGATCGGCGCGTCGGTCGTCTGCACGCGGACGGCCACGCCCAGTTCGCTGCGGGCCTTGCCCTTGTAGACGCCACGCGTCGGCGGCACGTCGGAATAGTCCCGGCCCACCGCCACGCGAATGTGCCGGTCGCTGGCCAGCGCGTCGTTGGTCGGATCGAATCCCACCCAGCCGAGTTCGGGCAGCCACGCTTCGATCCACGCGTGCGAAGCACTCTCCACCGACCGCTCGTGCGCGCCGCCCCGGTGGAACAGGTAGCCGCTCACGTAGCGACATGGAATGCCGAGGCCCCGCACGAGCGTGATCATCACGTGCGCGAAGTCCTGGCACACGCCCTGTCGCGCGGCGAGCGCCTCGTCGATGGGTGAGTCGACACGCGTGGACTTCGGCACGTACTCGAACGCCTCGAACAGACGCGCGTTGAGCCGGCGGAGCGTGGTGAGCGGATCGCCTTCGCGATTGACGCCGAGTTCGTCGCGGAACGCCTGCAGGGCATCGGTGGGCGTGGCGAACTTCGACGGCTGCAGGTAGTCCACGTGGCGGTCCTGGAACGCGGGCGCATCCATCGCATCCCAGGCCGACATCGGGAGGGCGTCTGGCACGTCGAGCGACGAGACGAACTCCACGACCGCCTCGGCCGTGATGGTGAGTTCGCGATGTCGCGCGGGAATGTCGAAGTGGTGCACGACGTTGCCGAGCGGGTCCTGATAGGCGAACACGCGTGACCGTGGCGACGTCGAGAGTTCGAACCGCAGGCACCGCTGGCCGCCTTCGGTGCGGGGCTGCATCCGCACTTCCATGACGCTCTCGCTGACGTGCGAGTCGTAACGGAACCGCGTGAGATGGTAGACGGTGAAATGCATTACGCCGTGCGCTCCTCGACCTGATAGCTGATGTAGCTCTGGTAGGTGCCGTGGTGAATCTGGCGACACTGGCGACGCAGGTTCTCGAGCATCTGCGGCAGTCCGCCTCCGAGCACTTCGTCCATCTGCGCATACTGCAGTGACGAGCGCAACCGTCCGGCGAGCCGTTCGATGCGCTCTGGTGTGGTGCGGCCGGCCAGCCGCGCCAACGCCCGGTGCGACTCGTCGATGCGGTCGGCCGAGAAACGCAGCGACCGCGGGAACTCACCGTTGAGAATCAGGAACTGCAGCACGTGCATGGGCTTGATCGTCGCCGTGTGCGAGCGGGTATAGGCCTCGAACGACGCACAGCAGCGCAGCAGACTCAGCCATTCGACGAACTCGGCGGGGTCGACTGGCGCATCGAGGTCCTGGCCGAACTCGCGCAGGTGCGTGTCGATCAGCATCGACGTGTTGATCGACCGCTCCAGGAAGCGGCCAAGCTCCATGTACTGCCAGGCTTCGCCCCGCAGCATCGTCGAACTGGTCATGCCTTTGAAGAGGTAGACCGAGTGCCGCACTTCCTTGAAGAGGTCCTCTGGCTGCTCCTGCCAGGACGGATCGTCCGGCGCGTTCAGCAGGCGCAGGTAGAGCCGGTTGAGTTCTTCCCACATGTCCACGCTGATCTGTTCGCGTACCTGACGGGCGTTCTCGCGTGCCGCCGCGACGCACGCGAGAATCGAGTCGTCGCGCTTGCCCGCGGCGAGTTCGACCGCGAGCAGCGAGAACTCCATCTGGCCCGTCCGTTGGGCGTCGAGCGATTGCAGCGCGGTCATGATGCGCACGCCCTGGCGTGCGGCAGACTCGGGAGTCCGGTCGGCGGAGAGCAGCAGACTGATCTCGAGCAGCCGGGCGGTGTGCTCGGCCCGCTCGAGGTAGCGGCTCAACCAGTACATGTGATCGGCAACGCGCGACAGCATCGTGGTGTCCGGATGATATTGGTCCATTCGGGCTG
>CAYMAG010000174.1:0-7547 GCA_964388335.1 uncultured Vicinamibacteraceae bacterium
GGAGGCCGAGAACGCCAGCGAGAGGCAGGGGGCGTGCCCCTGCGAGGCGTGACAGCCGGAGAGACGGCACACACAACAACGCCCGGACTGTTACTAGCAGCCCGGGCGCCACGGCCCAAGGAGGGCCAGCGAAGATGAGTAGACAGCGACATCGTACCAGATCCGGGTGGCCCGAGGCGCCACTTGACCGCGTGCATCAGCTCGACGTCGACCACCGGCTTGAGACCGCGTGCGTGCGCGCCGTCGAGATGACCGCACGCTTCGGCGCCGAGGCCGGGGCGCTGCACTTTGTGCAGTCGTTCCCGCCGTCGACCACTGTGGCGCAGATTGAGCAGGCGTTCTTGCGGCGCAGCCAGGCGCTGGCGCGGCCGTCGGCACGAGAAAGCGAGGTGGCGTGATGGCAGCCACGAACGGCACAGGGCCGGGCGCCGCGCTCGTCCCGCGTGAGTCCGCCGCGGCCGATCTCGAGCGCGCTGGCTTCGTGCGTCTCGCGACGCTCGAGCAGGCGATGCGCTTTGCGGAGTTCATCGGCAAGAGTCAGCTCGTGCCGGATGCCTACCGCGGCAAGCCGGCCGACATCGTGATCTCAATGCAGCTTGGGATGGAATTGGGCATTCCGCCACTCCAGGCGCTGCAATCGATCGCGGTCATCAACGGCAAGCCGAGCTTGTATGGGGACGCGGTCAAGGGGCTGATCGTCGGTCGTGCTGACTGCGTCGACTTCGTCGACGAGGAGCCCTCTGGCGAGACCGTGGATCAGTGGGTGGCGCAGTGCGTCATCACCCGACGCGGGCGCACGCCCGTGGTGCGGACCTTCTCGTGGGCCGACGCGAAGCGCGCCGGCCTGACGGGTAAGAAGGGGCCGTGGCAGGAGTATCCGCGGCGCATGCTCATGGCGCGGGCGCGCGGGTTCGCCGTCCGCGATGCCTACCCTGACGTGCTGCGGGGCATCACCACGGTTGAGGAAGCGGGCGATTACCCGTCGCCAGCACCCATGATCTCTGAGCCACGGCGCGTCGGCGCTGGTGCGAGCACGTCTACCGCGCCTCCCGCCGAGACGACCCCTGCCAGCGATCCGGCGCCGACGTCCGCGTCTCCTGCGACAACGCCTGCTGGCACCGGATCGCCGTCGTCGCGCGGCGCGGTCGACCAACAGGCCGTCGGGACAATCCTCGAAGCGGCGCACGTCGTCGACCAGGGCACGCCCCACTACGTGATCCGCACGAGCGCGGGCGTCTTCGTCACGCGCGACCAGACGCTCTACACCGCAGCCTCGACGCTCGCCGGCACGGACCATGTGTGCCAGTTGTCGTACCGGCACGGGAAGCGCGCCAGCGGGGACGAGGCGCTGGTGCTGCTGGCGCTGGAGGTCGAGGAGAGCGCGGCGCCGCAGGGGCGCGAGCCGGGCAGCGATGACGGCGACGAGGGCGGTGCGGCATGAACTTCGTCATCCTCCACGCCGAGACCCTGCCGCGGCTCGACTTCGACGAGGTGTCGCTGTGACGCGCCGAGCACTCTCGGACGTCCTCTGTGCATGCGGGTGCGGGCAGTTCACCTATGTAGCCGTTCGCACCTACACAAAGATGGGCATCTTTCGCGGCAAGCCGCTGCGCTATCGCCAAGGACACGGCAACGCGTCGTCGCCAGAGCGACGGGCGGCCGCCATCGGGACCGGGCTCTGCGCATGCGGGTGCGGGCAGCCAACGCCGATCGCCACCTACACCAACGTGAGCAATAACGCCGTAAAGGGGCACCCAAGGCGTTTCATCCCAAGCCATACCAGTCGTCGAAAGAACCCGATGGAGATGCACGTGGTCGACGCCTCCGGCTGTTGGCTCTGGAGCGGTCGCGTCAATCCGATCAATGGATACGGGTACTTCGGTCCCCGTGAGGCGCATCGGGTCGTCTATGAGAAGGCAAAAGGGCCGATCCCTCCGGGTCATGAAATCGACCATCTGTGCCGGGTGCGGAACTGCGTAAACCCTAACCATCTCGAAGCGGTGTTACCGATCGTGAACAAACGCCGCAGCACTTCGACAAAACTCACCATCGAGCAGGCGGCGGTGATACGCGCGCTTACTGCGTCTGGGCGGAGGCATAAGGAGATCGCCGCAGTATTCGGTATCTCGCGCCGGCTCGTCGGCCACATCCACGGAGGTACCTTATGGGCGGACTAACGTTCAACGCGGCGTCCCATCAGTACTTCGTCGACGGTGTGGAATTACCGAGCGTGACGACGATCCTGCGCGCTGTCGGCTTGATTGACTTTAGCGGCGTCCCGGCGCACATCCTGGCGAACGCACAGGCGCGCGGCGTGCGTTTACACGTCGCGGCCCAATTGCTGACGGAAGGCACGCTCGACTGGGACAGCGTCGACGTGTCCGAGCGCGGCTACGTGGAGGCGTACGCGCGGTTCCTTGCGGAGGCGCGCTTCGTCGTGCTCGCGCAAGAGGTGCGGCTCTACTCCCCGACGCATCAGATCGCTGGGACCACCGACGCGATCGGCTGGTGGGATGGGCGACCGGCCGTCGCGGATCTGAAGAGCGGCGATCCGGACGCGGTCGCCGCGCGCTATCAGCTCGCGTTGTATGCGCTGCTGCTGCGCGAGACGCCGCCGGTCGAGTGGATCGACTGGACGCCATCCTCACCGCTCATGCGCGTCAGTATCGCCGTGCGTCGCGACGGCACCTACCGCGCGGACGTCTACACCGACCCGCGCGACACCCAGGTTGCTTTGGCCGCGCTCGCGGTCTATCGCGCCATCGTGGCGCAACGGAAAGGACGGGCCGCATGAGCGCGCCGACAGTAGCAGGCAGTGTGATCCAGTTCCCGGTGGTCGACGACTCGGCGCTGAAGCGTGAGGCGGCCGTGTCGATCATCGAGGCGCAGGCGCTCACGGTGCGGGATGCCGCGACCTACGCGCGCGCGAGCGAGTTCGCGGTCGGGCTCCGGACGCTGGCCAAGCGCATCACGGAGTATCTGGCAGATGACATCGCCAGGGCGTTCGCGTTGCACCGGAGCCTGACGAGTAAGCGCACGCAGGCCGTGGCGCCACTCGAAGCGGAGGTGTCACGCCTTGGCCGCGAGATGGCAGCGTGGGACGCGCAGCAGCGCCAGTTGCAGCGCGCCGAAGAAGCGCGCCTTGCCCGCGCACAGCAGGAGCGCGACCGACAGATCGCGCTCGAAGAAGCGGCGCTGCTGGAAGCGCAGGGCCAGCACGCCGAGGCCGACCAGGTCATCGAGCAGGCGATCGCCATGCCGGCGCCCACCATCTCGTTGCCGCCGGCCGTGCCGAAGACCGAGGGCATCAGTTACCGCAGCGAGTGGCGCTTCGAGGTGGTCGATCCGGCGCTGGTGCCGCGGGAGTACCTATCGGTCGACGAGACGAAGATCCGCGGCGTCGTGCGGTCGCTCAAGGGGCTGGCGAAGATTGCGGGGGTGCGCGTGTACGAGGAGCGCGTGCCGGTGGTGCGGGCGTCATGACCGTGCCCTACGAATGCCCGACCGTCGAAGGCCGCGCGCTCGGCCTGCTCGAAGCGCAGCTCGTCGAGGAGCGCGCGCGGCGTGAGGCGGCCGAGCAGCAGCTCACCGCCCTCCGTGAGGTCGTCATCGCCTACCGTGAGGCGTACGACGCCTGGATGGGCGCACGCGGCTACGCCCGCGTGGAGTATCAGCGCTACGAAGCGGCGCAACTGCGGCTCCTCATGCTGGTGCCGCTGCGGCGGGGCGCGGAACTGGAGGGCGCGTCGTGAGCGTGCTGCGCGTGGCCGTCCTCTTCGAGCGATCCGGCGTGGTGCGAGAGGCGCTCCGCGCGCGTGGCGTCGAGGCCATCTCGTGCGACCTGGCGGGCGAATCAAACCGACAGTGGACAGAACCGCCTCGCACCATCGGCCACGCGCAGCATAGACCGCGCACGGACGTACCCGGGGATCGCGGCGGCGATGGCTGACCAGTGGGTACCAATCATCGCGGCCTCCATGCGTCGCCAGACGCGGAGGGTAGCGTGAGCGCCACGACCACACCTCCCCGCGTGAACCGCTACGGCCTACTGCCAGGCCAGCGGCTCGTGTGCGGGCAGTGCGGCGCCCCGCTCACCTGGTACCACACAATGAATGACGGAATGAGGAGCGTGTAATGGCTAGCGTCAGCCTCCACACAGGTATCGTGACTAGCCCAAAGCACGCACCGCTCAGCGACGGCGCGCTGCGGCTGTGGCTACATGGCCTGTGCTGGTCTAAGGAACACTTGACCGACGGCTACATCCCGACAGCCATGGTGCCGACGCTGCACCCGCGGGCCGCGCGCGTCGTCGGCGAACTCCTGGTATCGCTCTGGAAGCCGGTCGATGGCGGGTACGTCATCGACGACTACCAGGCGTACGCCGAGACACGCGCGCAGGTCGAACGCCGGCAAGCTAAATGGGCCGACGACAAGCGCCGCCACAACTACCGCGAGACGGCAGACATCGTCCGTGCTCGCGATGGGGATGTCTGCGGCTACTGCGGCCACGCGGTGCGGTTCGGCGCGCGTGGCCCACGCGGAGGAACGTTCGACCATGTCGACCCCACGGGCGAGACGACCGTCGACAACCTCGCCGTGGCCTGCCGGTCATGCAACAGCCGGAAGGGACGTCGGACACCAACCGAAGCGGGGATGTCGCTCATGGAGGTGCGCTGATGGCCCGGATTCGCACGATCAAGCCAGAGTTCTTCCGGCATGAACGACTGGCGGAACTCTCAGCGCTGCACCGCCTGTTGTTCATCGGGCTCTGGACGCTGGCTGACCGCTTCGGACGGCTGGAGGATCGTCCAAAGCGCATCAAGGTGGAACTACTGCCGTACGACAGCGGCGACATCCACAAGATGCTGACCGCACTCGCGGAGGCCGGCTTCATCGTGCGGTATGTCGTGGACGGCGCGTCCTATATCGCCATCCCCAGCTTCACGGAACACCAGCGCGTCACCGGGCGAGAGGCCGCGACACCGGAGACGATTCCACCTCCGCCAGGGCATCACTCGGGACACAGCGGGGAAGCACCTAAGTTATGCCATGGCACCACTCGGGACACACTGGGGAAGCAACAGGGAAACAACGCGGAAACACCAGGGCATCACTCGGGACACAGCGGGGATCACAGGAAGGGAAAGGAGTATAGGGAAAGGAGTATAGGAAAGGACGACGACGACAGGGCGTCCGACGCAGTGGGGCAGCCGGTCGGCCCGCGAGTCGTCGAGGCGGGGGCGTCGTCGTCGTCCGGTCCCCCTGGCCGGGTGATGCTGGCGGCGCAGGAAGCCCACGCGCTGTGGGTCGCGGCGCTCCCTGACGCCCCGCCGGCCGCCTGGGCGGACATCCAGCCGCAGGGCCGGCGCACCATCGCGGAGTTCACCCAGCGCCTCGGCCTCGACCGCGTCGAAGCGTTCGTCCAGCGGGTCGCGGCGAGCGACTACCTCGCCGGGCGGAAGGACCTGCCGCCGATGGATTTCTTCTCGGCAATCCAGCGCGCCGACCGCATCCTGGCCGGCGCCTACGACAACCGCACGGATGGCCAGCAGGCCATGTACGACGCGGTGCTCAGGGACCTCGACGCGCAGATTGCCGCCGAGGCAAAGACCGCGGGTGGCCGGTCATGAGCACGATGAGCGAGCGCGTCATGCTGCCGCACGTCCGGGAGTTGGCCAGCGCGCTCAGTTATCGCTGGCCGGACACCGGCGCGATCGGTGCCTACGTCCGCGCCATCGCTGACCTCGATCCGGCAGACGTCGAGCGGGCCTGCGCCGACCTCGCGAAGACCGAGACGACGTGGCCGCGGCCGGTGACGCTCCGGCAGCGCATCGAGGCGCTGAAGCGTCGGCGTACGCTGCGGACGCCAGGCCTGATGACCGTCGGCGAGACGTGGTGTGACCCGACGACTGGCGAAGTGGTGCTGCTCTACCGCTGCCGGGAGTGCGAGGACACGGGCTGGTGTCCGGTGACGCCTGACGGCGTGCTGCTCACATGGGTCGACGTGCGGGACGGGACGGCACGGCATGCCGCGGTGCGGAAGTGCACCTGTGGCCGGCTGGCGCAGTCGAAGACCGAGCGCGCGCAGCAGGAGGCGCGCGAGTCATGAGCGACGACGCGGTCTACAGAGCCTTGGCGCGTCGAGCCATGAGCGCGCCGGCGCCCGTCGTGCGCGGCAAAATCCTCGCGCTCGATCCCGGTCCCGTGCGCAGCGCCCTGGTCTCGCTCGACGGCGACGAGGTGCGGTGGACGCAGATCGCGCCCAACGCGGATATCCGCAACGAACTGCGCGCCACGGTGGGCGAGGTGCTCGTCATCGAGCAGATCGAGTCGTTCGGGATGGCGGTCGGGCGCGAGGTGTTCGAGACGGTGTACTGGGCGGGGCGCTTTGCCGAGGCGTGGGAGGACAAGGAGCCGAAGTATCAGCCGTGCCTCGCGCATCGTCTCCCACGTCGTGCGGTCAAGCTGCACCTCTGCGGCACGTCCCGCGCGAAGGACGGCAACATTCGGCAAGCCCTCATCGACCGCTACGGCGGCAAAGAGGCGGCGATTGGGCGCAAGGCACAGCCCGGCCCGCTGTACGGCATCAAGGCGGACCTGTGGGCCGCGCTTGCGCTTGGCGTGGTATGGCAGGACGGCGTACGGGCGTGACGCTCGCGCCGTGGGAGGAAAGCGACCGATGACAGACACCCTGACCGCCGCCAAGGCCGCGCAGCTGGCGCGCGGCGAACCGTATTGGGTCGAGACGCAATTCTGCTGCCTGCAGTGCGGCGGGAGCGGCGGCCGTTCCTACCGCGTGATCGGCCCTGATGACACCGCGATCGGCTGTGCGTTCGATGTGGCGTCGGAGGCCGCCGCGTATGCCGAGGCGCTGAACGCCGCGTACGTGGCGGGACGGACGGCGGGAGGAGGGCGGCCGTCGCAGCCGACGACGCGCGAGCAGCGCCGGTACCAGATCGCGCGGGCGGTGCTGGCCGCGCTGTACACGGATCACTGGACGCCCGGTGACGAGGTGGCGCGCGCCGAGGTGGCGATCGAAGCCGTGCTCGCGGCGGATGCGCTGCTCGCCGCGCTCGGAAAGGAAGAACTGTGACGCTAACAGCAGCACGTCTCAGGGAGATTCGAGACTCGTTGTACCACGTCTCAAACGCAGAACGACATGACCTCTTCGCCCTGGCCTTCCGTGGGCTGGAGTGGCACGAGAAGGCGCTACGACTGTGGGAGGGACCATGCCTGTGAGTGAGCACGATCCGGTGAGCAACGAGGTGTTACGTCTCCTGACGGCGCAGCCGTTCCTGGACCCGCTGACGATGGGCCGGATCACAGGCATGAAGGCGGGGCCGCTGATTCAGTGTCTCGCCGCTGACCTCCTCGCCTACCGTGAGGTGGCGCGGGCGCTGGTGGCGGCATGGGATGCGCCCTTCCGCGACGCCTACGAGCCGCCGTGCGATACGGAGTACGCCGAGATGGATCGTGTCCGCGCGCTGGTGGCGCTGACACCCAAGGAGACCACCGATGCCTGTGAGTGACGTCAATCCGGAGGACCA